>DAIPYG010000088.1:0-13263 GCA_036782875.1 Bacteroidota bacterium
AAAGCGGATTAAATTTATTGTAAAGTCTTTGAATAACGTTTTGGACGGATGTGTTAGATTTTAGATTTATGATTTTAGATCTTAATTGAAAATTGTTCCGGAAATATTTTTTCTTTCTGATTTTCTATTAGAATTAATTTTTAAATTTATCATTTTAAACTATCTGAAATCACCCATCAAAAATCTAAAATCCTATATCTTCCGCTTTAGACTAATAAAAGTTTTCCAAAAAGATTATCTTGTTCAGGATTCATATTAAGTAACTTTAATCAAATTTAAATTGAATAAGATACAGAGATACCCAGTCGAAAAATTCTTTTCCATAAGAACTATATTCGGATTTACAATTTCCCCGGACGGCAAAAAGATTTATTACATTACTAACACTTCAGGCACTCCGCAGATATGGAGCATTTCCATTGATGGCGGATGGACTGACCAGATCTCAACGTGGAAAGAATCTGTAAAATACATAGACTGCAATCCGGTTTCCAAAGAGATCATATTTATGAGTGATACCAGCGGAAATGAAAATCTTCAGATCTACAGTATGCCGGATAGCGGCGGAGAAGTAAAACATCTTTCAAAAGGATTTGAAAATTCACAGTGCTTCTATCATCTGTTCAATAAAAAGGGAAACAAATTTCTTTTCTCAACAAACAAAAGACTGAAGTATAATTATGATATATATATTCAGAATTATAAAACCGGAGAGAACAAACTCATAAAAGGATTTGAAGATCACTATCCTACACATGCAGAGAACTGGAGCAGTGATGAAAGATACATTACTTTCGGAAAGTTCTATGGAAATCTGAATATTGACATCCTTCTTTTTGATACGAAAGAGAATACTCTGGTCAATATTACAGAACATGACATAAGTCATAATGTATTTAACGGACATACGGAATTTGACAAGAAGAACAGAGGATTTTATTACATATCAGATGAAGGCAGAGAGTTCAAGGGAATAAAGTATTATGATATTAAAAAGAAGACTTCTGTCTGGGTCATTAAGGAAAAATGGGACATTACATCATTTAAATTTTCTCCTGACTTCAAACTGTTAGTATGGACTGTAAATGAGAACGGAAACAATTCTCCGAAACTGATGAATATGAAATCCGGAAAAGTGCATAAATTAAAATTACAAAAAGGAAATTATTCAGGCATAAAATTTACAAAAGACAACAGGAAAATTGTTTTTGTCTGTGACAGCCCGCTAAACCCGGGTGATATTTTTGTATATGATCTTAGTAAGAAAGCTTCAAAGCAGATCACTAATTCTCTTGTCGGAGGAGTTACACGAAAAGGTCTTACCAGACCAAAAGATATTTTTTATAAAAGCTTTGACGGACTGAAGATACACGCGCTTCTTTACATTCCAAAAGGACTAAAGAAGAACGGTAAAAATCCTGCGGTCGTCTGGCCTCACGGAGGTCCCGAGCATCAGGAAATGCATAACTTCA
Organism: Bacteroidota bacterium; assembly: GCA_036782875.1. Lineage (GTDB taxonomy): Bacteria > Bacteroidota > Ignavibacteria > Tepidaquicellales > Tepidaquicellaceae > JAGPCH01. The sequence goes on from DAIPYG010000088.1 coordinate 1,473, forward strand.
GCAAATATGTACAGGTAATGGTGAACGCCGGATACATTGTTATTGCGCCGAATTTCAGAGGAAGCTCAGGGTACGGAAAATCATTTCAGAAAATGATATACAGAGACTGGGGGGGAGCGGAGTTTAAAGATGTACTCGGCAGCGTAGATTATCTGAAGAAATCCGGATATGTGGATCCGGGAAAAATAGCTGTCGTGGGTGGAAGCTTCGGCGGATTTATGTGTATGACCTGTATTACCAAGGCACCGGAAATATGGAAATGTGCGATTGATATATTCGGACCGGCGAATCTATTTACATTTATAAATTCAGTGCCTGAACACTGGAAGAAAGGGATTGAAGAGCTGGTAGGAAATGCTGAAAGAGATAAGGAATTACTTACCGAAAGGTCTCCGATAAATTTCATAGACAACATCAACTGCCCGCTTCTTGTTGTTCAGGGAAAACATGACCCGCGTGTAGTGGAGGAAGAGTCAATTCAGATAGTAAACAAGCTTAAGGAAAAAAATAAACCATACGAATACATACTTCTTGAAGATGAAGGTCACGGCTTCAGTAAAGTCGCAAATCAGATAAAGGTCTTTGAAGAAAAGCTGAAGTTCCTTGATAAATATTTAAAATCATAAGCAAAAGAATCTTTGGATAAAGGAAAGTTAGTTTTAGAGAACGGCATAATATTCGAAGGATATATATTTGGATTTAATGAAACAGCTGCAGGTGAAGTAGTGTTTAATACATCACTTACCGGTTATCAGGAAATTCTTTCGGATCCGTCCTATTACGGTCAGATAGTAATCATGACTTATCCGCTAATAGGAAATTACGGAACTAATGATACGGATACTGAATCAGGAAAAGTTCAGGCAGCAGGACTTGTGACCGGACATTATGAAAATGAGTGGAGTAACTTCAATGGTCAGAAGTCCCTTAGCGATTACCTTTATGAAAATAAAACTATTGGCATCTCCGGAATAGATACGCGTGCATTGACAAAGCTCATTCGCAGCGAAGGCGCTATGAGAGGTCTTATAACAAAAGAAAAATTAAGTGATGAAAAATTAATCCGGAAGGTCCGGGAAACTCCCGTGATGGAGGGGCTGGATCTGGTAAAATATGTTTCGACAAAAAAAAGTTATGTCTTAAGATCGGATAACCCAAAATATAAAATCGCTTTTTATGATTTTGGCATAAAGCAGAACATACTGAATGAGTTTCTGAAATTTGATGTGGAAGTAAAAGTTTTCTATGCTGAAACCGACAGCAGGGAGATCCTTGAATATAAACCCGATGGAATATTTCTTTCAAACGGACCGGGAGATCCCGAAGCTGTGAAATACGGAATAGAAAATACAAAGAAATTATTTGACTCTGACATACCCATGTTCGGTATTTGTCTCGGACATCAGATTATAGCCCGTGCACTCGGAGGCACGACTTATAAACTAAAATTCGGTCACCGTGGAGGAAACCATCCAGTAAAAAATCATCTGAAGAATAAGATCGAGATCACATCGCAGAATCACGGGTTTGCAGTGGATGAAAAAAGTCTTGATCCTGAAAATGTAATATTAACACATACAAATCTTTATGACGGGACAAACGAAGGTCTGCGTCATAAAAAACTTCCTGTGATGTCCGTTCAGTATCATCCTGAAGCTTCTCCGGGACCGAATGACAGTAAGTACCTGTTTGCTGAGTTTATGGAAATGATGAAGAAATGAAATACTTAATTTATGGAAAATTCAAAGCGAAGATTAAATGAAAAGAGTATGAAACCCGGACAGAAACCAAAACCGGAAGGATATATAGAAAAGGTTCTTTATGAAATACTGTGAATATGATTTATTGTTGGAAATATATTTCAATATTAAGCCTGCACTTTTGTCATTCCCGCGTGCTTTTGGCGGGAATCCAATCAGGAAATTTTTAATAACGATAATATGAATAATTTCTATGTTTACATTCTTGCTAGCGGAAAAAATGTGACTTTATACAATGGAGTTACTAACAATCTTATTAAACGCGTTGTTCAGCATAAAAGAAGTGGAGGGATTTTCTGAGTAATACGAAGTAAACAGGCTTGTATGGAATGAGCAAACCAGTGATATAAGGATTGCCATTGAAAGAGAGAAACAAATCAAAAAATGGAACAGAAAATGGAAGATCAGATTGATTGAAAAGGAAAATCCGGAATGGAAAGATCTGTTTTTTGATATCGGAGGAACGGGAGAAATGTTTGATCAGGATTTTATACTATGAATAGTTTTATGAATGGATTCCCGCCAAAAGCACGCGGGAATGACAAACATTGTTTTGTTACTTTTAAATAGCATCCTAATTTTGCAGCCAGTTTTTATATTAATAAATTATTTTCTACCGTAATTCAAATAGAACCTCTTATAAATATAGTACCGGAAATAAATAAGTTTATAATTAAATATTAATAAAATTTTAAAAGGTATTGAACATAGCTTCTAAAATCATTGACGGAAAACTGATCTCTTCACAGATAAAGTCCGAAGTAAAATCTGAAACGGATATTTTAAAAAGAGAAAAAGGAATCACTCCCGGACTGGCATTTATTCTGGTCGGTGAAGATCCGGCATCGAGAGTATATGTCAGGAACAAAGGAAAAGCCTGCGGAGAGCTCGGATTTTATTCGGTCACGGAATCACTTCCCGGAAACACCCCCGAGTCAGAACTCCTCGGGCTGATCAGTAAATTTAATAATGATGTAAATATTCACGGGATACTTGTACAGCTTCCTCTGCCGGCACACATAAATCAGCAGAAAGTAATTGAAGCTATAGATTATAAGAAAGATGTTGATGGATTTCATTCTGTAAATGTAGGGAGAATGGTAATAGGTGAAAAATGTTTTATACCCTGCACACCATACGGGATCATTGAGCTGCTGAAGAGAAGCAATGTTGAAACTTCAGGAAAAAATGCAGTGGTAATTGGCAGAAGTAATATAGTCGGTAAACCGGTAGCAAATTTACTCTTAAGATATGAATTCAATTCAACGGTTACGGTTTGTCACAGCAGGACAAAAAACATCAGTGAAATTTCATCAAAGGCTGATATCTTGATTGCAGCCATAGGAAAAGCAAATTTTGTTACAAAAGATTTTATCAGAGAAGGATGCGCTATTATAGATGTCGGCATCAACAGGGTCGAAGATAAAAATTCGAAGACCGGTTATAAGATCACCGGAGATGTGGATTATGAAGACTGTATTGATAAATGCGGAATGATCACGCCTGTGCCCGGAGGAGTGGGTCCTATGACGATAGCGATGTTAATGAAAAACACACTTGATTCGGCAAAAGGAGCGGTCTTTGGAAAATAATTACTTTGAAGTGCAGATATCTTTTAATAAAAAAAATTACGAAGAAATATATAACAGATTATATCTGAACGGAATAGAGAACATACTTGAGGAAAACGGAATGCTCAAAATATATTTTGATGAAAAAGATTCCGGTAAAGTTGATTTTATAAAAAAGGATCTGCTGAGCAATAAGGTAATAAAAGAAAAGGATTTCGTTTCTGAAAAACTGGAGAACAGGAACTGGAACGAAGAGTGGGAGAATACGATCGAACCGGTTTATATAAAGAACAGAATGATAATATATCCTTCATGGAAAAAAGATGAACTTAAAGATACTGAAGGTAAAATTTTAATAGAGATCGATCCAAAGATGTCATTTGGAACAGGACACAATGAGACTACCCAGCTTGTGCTTGAGCTGATGAGTGATAATATTGAAAGTGATGATGAAATGATGCTTGACTACGGAACAGGTACAGGGATATTAACGATAGCCGGAATTAAATTAGGTGTGAAGAGTGCTGTGGCTATCGACATAGACGAAGATTCTATACAGAATGCGGCGGAATATTTTAAAAGAAATACAGTTTACGAAAAAGTAAAACTTTACAAATCTAATATTTCGGATATAAAAGAAGATTTATTTGATGTTATATGCGCTAACATCATTAGAAGTGTAATAATAGAAAACATAGAGCATATTTCCGGCAAGATAAAACCAAACGGTAAACTGTTCTTATCCGGAATTTTATTATCCGAAGATCAGGAAATACTCGAATACCTTACTCAGTATTATTTTGAGGTTCAGGATATAATCAGCAGCGCAGAATGGATAGGCATATATGCAGTCAAAAGATAGTAATATTTTTTCTGTAATAGACCTTGGAACCAACACCTGCCTTTTACTTACAGCAAAACTTGAGAATGAAACTCTTACAAAGCTTTATGAAGCTCAGGAAATTCCAAGGCTCGGCAAGGATCTTTACAAAACCGGAATGATCCCACATGATTCATTTCAAAATGTACTGAACATATTCAAAAAGTATAATACCGTTTCTCAGGAATACGGATCGGAAAAGATATTTGCGTTCGCAACGAGCGCTATGAGAGATGCAAAGAACAGCAAAGATTTCATAAACTACATTGAGAACGGAACAGGCATAAGAATCAGGATAATTAACGGAGAACAGGAAGCGATATACAGTTACGAAGGCGCTGTATTTGATCTGGATAAGGGAAAGGAATATGCTGTTCTTGATATCGGAGGGGGAAGCACTGAGATCTGTTACAAAGTTCTGGACGCAATATGTTCAGTAAGTTTTGATATAGGATCAGTCAGATTATTTGAGGATTATTTAAAGAATGAAATGAACAGCCACATCTTAGAAAGCATGAAGATCTCAATTCGAAATAAACTCAATTCCTCAGATCTGAAAAGAGGGAACAGAGTTCTTGTAGGAGTAGCCGGTACCATTACGACATTATCGGCTATAAAAAGCGGACTGAAAATATTCAATGAACATCTCATACACGGGGACACTTTACTGATCTCTGATATCAAGGACATTTTTGATAAACTTATGACAATGACAGCTGAAGAGAGACTGGAGCTGGGAGAATTTATGAATGGAAGAAGCGATGTGATAATACCGGGAACACTGATATTAATTGAAACGATGAAATACCTTAACGCAGATCAGATAACGGTTTCGGCAAAAGGTTTGAGATACGGGCTTTTACTAAATATTTCAGACTTTAATAATTCGTAATATAAACCTAATTTAATCCACCCAATAAAAAGTTGTTTATTAATCTTACTAATCAAAATGTTAAAAGAATTTAAAGAATTTATTTCCAGGGGAAATGCAATTGATCTTGCCATTGGGGTAATAATAGGTGTGGCATTCGGAGCGATTGTAAATTCAATAGTAGCGGATTTCTTGATGCCGCTGATAGGTATAATAATCGGGGGAATAGATTTTTCAGGTTTAACAGTGAAAGTCGGAGGAGCTGTACTTCCATATGGAAAGCTCATTCAGTCCATAATTAATTTTATCATAATTGCTTTTGTACTGTTCCTTTTAGTAAAATTAATAAATAAGTTTAAATCAAAGAAAGAAGAAGCGCCCCCTCCTCCGACAAAGGATCAGGAATTGCTTACTGAGATAAGGGATCTGCTGAAATCAAGCACAAATAAATAAAGCCATTGTAGTAAACCTACAGGCAGATAGAAATACAGTATTGATCAGTTTACTGCAAATTAAACTTTTTAGTTTTCAAAAGACCTATATCATTATTAACACATATTAATTTTTTAAACAAATCAACATAAGTCATGGCAAAATTTGTATCTAACAAAAACGAAACTATCAGGCTTTTCAAAAATCCTGTGTTAGAATATTTCTCACACATTCATCCCGTAACTCCAATTATAGTATTCGTTCCTTTATTAATTATACTTTCCTATTTCGGATTCAAGGAGATAGGTATAATTAACGGAATTATAAGTTTTATAATCGGGATTGTATTATGGTCGCTGACCGAATATGTAATTCACAGATGGGCATTTCACTATCATCCGAAATCTGAAACAGGTAAACGCGTTCATTTTCTTGTTCACGGCATTCATCACGATTATCCCAGAGATGCCACAAGATTAGTAATGCCTTTGCTTGTCAGCATTCCGCTTGCAGTGTTTTTTTATTTTTTATTCCAGGCTATATTCGGCGCATATTATCTGAATATTTTCTCGGGATTTATTTTCGGATATGTATCTTATGATTCCATTCATTATGCAACTCACCATTTTGAGATGAAAGGAAAGACAGGAAAGTTTTTAAAGACATATCATCTTCGTCATCATTACGGTGATGACCATACTGCTTACGGAGTGAGCAATCCTTTATGGGATTATGTCTTCGGTACAGTTCCGCAACAGGTCAGAGAAAAAAAAGAATCAAAATCTGTAGTAGTAGGAAAGTAGTTTTTTGGTATCATAATTTTCCGGATGTTAAACTTTAAGGCGGTATATGCCTCTGAACTTAATATCCGGTCTTTCAGAAATATAAAAAATCTTCAGATGAACCCTTCTTCCGGAAATTTTTTTGAAATACCTCAGGATCTCCCCTTAAATTTTGAATTATTCCAGACTGTATTATCGGATGTTGAAATAAGTATAGAAAGAATTATTTCAACCGGACAGAAAACTCCTGATGATCAGTGGCTTGAACAGGATAAAAATGAATGGGTAATTCTGTTACAGGGAGAATCGGAAATCAGTTTACCTGACGGTTCAGTTAAAATATTAAGAAAGGGAGATTATCTTCACATTCCGAAAAACACCAGACACAGAATAATAAGAACAAGCGCTGAACCGCCATGCATCTGGCTGGCTGTGCATTATTAATTTTAATCCGAAGAAATGAAAGATGCAGACTACTGGGTCAGAGAATTAGAACTGCTTCCACATCCTGAAGGAGGATATTTTAAAGAGACTTATCGTTCGGATACTTTCATCAGCCGCGAGCATCTGCCTGTCGGATTTAATGGTCACAGAAACATTTCTACGTCAATATTTTATTTGCTTGCCGGCAGTCAATGTTCAAAACTTCACAGAATAAAATCTGATGAGATGTGGCACTTTTATGCCGGCCGGGGTCTGATCATATATTCAATAGATGGTAAAGGAAAATTAACTGAAAATAAATTAGGACTTGATATTGAAAACGGGGAAAATCCTCAGGTGCTGATAAAAGCAGGTGACTGGTTCGGAGCAACAGTAAATAAACCGGATTCCTATTGTCTGGCAGGATGTACTGTTTCGCCCGGGTTTCATTTTGATGAATTTGAAATGGGAGACAGGAATGAGCTTCTTAAACTTTTTCCCGGGCATAAAGCAATTATAGAAAAACTTACATAATACTTAAAACCATGGACAAATTTATGAAAGCCGCAATAGACGAAGCCAGGAAAGGCTTCTCAGAAGGCGGGATACCGATAGGTTCGGTTTTGGTAAAGGACGGAATTATAATCGGAAGAGGACATAACAGACGAGTGCAGGAAAATGATCCTGTGATACACGCGGAGATAGACTGTCTGAGAAATGCAGGAAGGATAGGAGTCTATAAAGATACAATACTGTATTCGACACTAATGCCCTGCTATCTTTGCGCGGGGGCTTCAGTTCAGTTCGGAATAAAAAAAGTCATAGCAGGAGAGAATGAATCATTCAGCGGTGCGCAGGAATTTATGCAGTCGCATGGGATTGAGGTCATCAATCTTGATCTGAAAGAATGCAAGGATCTTATGAAAGATTTTATAGAAAAAAATCCAAAACTCTGGTTTGAAGATATCGGGGAGTTATAAAATTTTTTTAAGTTTGCATCCTTTTGAAAAATTCGAAAAAATGTTATGAATGAACACCGGATAAATGTCCGGAAAGTATTTTTTAAGATTTAAATAAATTAATTTATAGTGTAAATAAATTGTAAAATTTCCTTCCCCTTCATTTTCTATCTTTCAACTAAACTATAAGATTTCTATGTTATCAAAAATTTTCTCCGGTATAAAAAAATGATCACAAGACCTGAACGAAACAATTACTCACCCGAATTCAAAAGACGAAGGGCATTAAACTGGCTTACTCTTGGATTCACATATGCTGCTATGTATATGGGAAGATATAATCTTTCATTTGCAAATAAATCTCTTTCCGATACTTACGGCTGGGATAAAACACAGATAGGCGCAATAATTACGGCTGCCCTGACAATCTACGGTTTGTCTGCAATGTTCAACGGACCGATCGCAGACAGGATCGGAGGAAGAAAAGCAATGCTGATTGGGTCTATCGGAACGGTGGTTTTCAATTTATTATTCGGGCTGGGTGCTTACCTGAAATTATTCGGAACAGGAACATTGCTCATAACATACTTCGCGAGTGTATGGTCACTTAATTCATATTTTCAGTCATTCAGCGCATTATCGCTAATCAAAGTAAATGCAGGCTGGTTTAAGGTAAGTGAACGGGGAGTATTCTCCGCTATTTTCGGATCGATGATACAAAGCGGTAGAGCATTGATTTTCATTATTGGCGGCTGGGCAGTTACCTTTCTTGAATGGCAGTGGGTATTTTTTATCCCCGCAGCGATAGTTGCAGTAATGTCATTTATGACTTTTCTATTCGTACAGAATATTCCTCCGGATGCGGGTCTTCCTGCTCTGGATACGGAAGATGCAACAAGCGGCGATACTGGTAAAATTGATTTTAAATATGTATTCCATAAAGTAATATCCAATCCGATAGCAATTACTATTGCCATAGCGGAATTCTGTACAGGATTTGTCAGACACGGATTCGAACAATGGTTTCCCAGATATATGCAGGAGTATCAGAAGCTTGCGCTTGATTCACCTGTTTTTCAGAAAGGAGCCCTTGGAGTAGTGCTTGCAGGAATAGCCGGAGCATTTATAGCGGGGTATATGTCGGATTATTTGTTCGGATCAAGAAGGACGCCTGTAGCTTTTATTGGATATATGCTTATCATATTTTCATTGTCAGTAATATGGTATGCGGGAAATATAAATTTTGTAATAGTAGCATTCATTGCTAATTCGCTCGGGATAAGTATGGTGCATTCAATGCTTTCCGGAACAGCTTCTATGGATTTCGGAGGGCAGCGGGCGGCTGCTACTGCAACAGGTATGTTTGACGGTATGCAGTATCTCGGCGGTGCTACCGTTGGTATTGGAGTCGGATGGCTGCTGGATAATTTCGGATGGGGCGCATGGAGCCCGAGCATGATTGGGTTTGCTTTTATTGGAGCATTGCTTATGCTGAAATTATGGAATGCCAAACCGAAACCAAGAACTGTGACTGCTGAAAATCAAAAATAATATTATTTCAATTTTAAAATAGTGTTGTATGGAAAATCAAAGACCATTAGTATACGAAGTTCCTCATAAGGCAATAAGGTATGCCTTATCTCAATTTTCACTCCTTGCAGGTAATACTGATTATAATGACACGGATGAAATGGAAAAGTTAAAAGTTCTGGCAGATGAAGTTTTTAAAATGCTTGATTCTCATGCCAATCACGAAAATAATGTGCCGCTCAAATATCTTGAAATGAAATTATCCGGAGGGTCAGCACATGATAAGGAAGATCACGAAAGGATAGAATCTGAAATGTATAAACTGGAAGAAACTCTCAAAGATCTCTATAAGAGATCAGGTGATGGAGAGGATCTCAAATATCCGGGAAATGATTTTTATACACAGTTCTCGGATTTTCATGCACAGTATCTTCAGCATATGCTTGAGGAAGAACGTGAAACACAGCCGCTGCTGTGGAAATATTTTACAGATGAAGAACTTAAGCAGCAGGAAATTGAAATCAGATCTTCTATACCACCTGAAGAAATGCTTCTCTGGGCTAAATATATGTTCCCGGCATTTTCAAACAGTTCGAGAATTGAAATGCTGAAATCTATTTCTGCCGCTGCTCCGGAACAATTTTATGAAGCCGTTCTGAAAGCTGCTGAATCTGTTTTACCTTCAGATGTTTTCAAAAAATTAAAGAAAGAAATATAACGGTCGGATTTTTTAAGATAAAAAAAATAATATACTTTTATAAAGCCATAAATGCTGAAACTGTTTAACACACTTTCCAGAACCAAAGAAGAATTCATTCCCATTGAACCGGGAAAGGTACGCATGTACAGCTGCGGTCCTACTGTTTATAATTTTATGCATATAGGAAATCTTCGGACATTCTTATTTGAAGATATTTTACTCAGAGTTTTAAAATACAATAATTATGATGTGAAGTATATAATGAACATAACCGATGTCGGACATCTCGTATCTGACAGTGATGAAGGTGATGACAAAATGGAAAAGTCGGCGAAGCAGTCAGGGAAAAGTGTGTGGGATATTGCTGAGTTTTATACAGACGCTTTTCTGAATGACATAAAACGTATGAATATCATACCTCCGGATAAATATACTAAAGCTTCCGACTATATCAGTCAGCAGATAGACATGGTAAAATGTCTAGAGGAAAAAGGATATACTTATATAACTGAAGACGGGGTGTATTATGATACATCGAAATTTTCTGATTACGGAAAACTTGCAAGGCTTGACATAAAAGGATTGCAGAAAGGCGCTCGGGTCGAATTCTCGGATGAGAAAAAAAACATTACCGATTTTGCTTTATGGAAATTTTCGCCAAAAGATAAGAACAGGGAGATGGAATGGGAGTCACCCTGGGGCAGAGGTTTTCCCGGATGGCATATAGAATGTTCGGCAATGAGCAAGGCGGAACTGGGAGTTCATTTTGACATTCACGCAAGTGCTATAGATCACATTCCTATACATCATACAAATGAGATTGCGCAGTCGGAAGCCTGTAACGGAGTGAAGTATGTCAACTACTGGATACACGGAGATTTTCTTGATATGGGAAGTGAGAAAATGTCAAAGTCCCTCGGTAATTTTGTTACTCTTCAGTCACTTATAGGTAACGGATACGATCCTTTGGTTTACAGATATTTTCTGCTGATGGCGCATTACAGAAAGAAGCTGAAATTTTCAAACGAAGCGATGGAAGCGGCAAAGAGCGGCTATAAAAATTTAAAGAACAAAATAAATAATCTGAGACTTAATGCTACGGGAAAAGAAGCTCCGGAAGCAAATGAATCCGCCAATGCATGGAAGAATAAATTTTTAAATGTCATCAATGATGATCTCAATATGCCGGAAGCAATGGCTGTCCTCTGGGACATGCTTAAAGCCGAAGATCTGGATTCAGGAGAAAAGCTGTATTTAGCATATGACTTTGACAGGATATTCGGACTGGATCTTGATAAAATAAAAGATGATTCAAATATCTCAGATATACCTGATGAGATATTACAACTCGCAGATCAAAGAACCCGGGCAAAGAAGAATAAAGATTTCAGGTTGTCCGATGAGATCCGGGATATGATAAAAGAAAAAGGCTATGAGATACTTGATAAAAAGGACGGTGTTGTTATTAAAAAAATATCGTGATACGTTAATCGTAAACCGTTAATTGTTAACCTTTAAACGGATTATACTTATAAATACCAAATACATAATAGTAAAAACGTGAGACTCTAAATTTTACAGTTTAAAATTGATAATTATATTTACTCAATTTAATTTTAACCAATTAACAAATTAACCAATTAACCAACGGCAGTGAAAAATATTTCAATTTTATGAAGTAAATTTCAAAATACTTTTTTTCTGACCTTCCTGAAAAAGTTTTCTACTGCATCGACTTCATTTATTTTTTGATCTACGCGGCATTTATTTTCATTTACACTATGTTCATCTACATTTACTTCTCTCCTTTTAGCATTTAATTTATTCCCATATGCATCTAACCTGTTTACATATGCATCTAAATTGTTTACATATGCATCTAA
>DAIPYG010000089.1:0-13178 GCA_036782875.1 Bacteroidota bacterium
GAACCAAATTATGCTTATAATAAGCTATTCATATTTATTTTGGACAGTACTGATTTTTCATCTGTCACTGCAGGAAAATCTGTATATTTCTTTCAGTCTAATATTCTTAAATTAAGTTAAATCTTCAAAATATTTATTGCTGCCTGAATTTCAAAACAAAGTTCCGCAGCGGCAGCAAATGTATCCCCGTAAGCTGCAGAATCTTTTGTTATATATTAAATTTAAATAAAGACCGTAAAAATCATTTTGATTGATTAGATATATTGTGTTATTTTTTTAATAAATCTTAAACAATAAAATATACAAATATGGAAACTAAAACAAACAGATCCGGAGAATGCCCATTTACCGGAGTGATGAGCGCACCAAGAAATGCAGACTGGTGGCCTAACCGTTTAAGTCTGCTGATGTTAAGACAGAATTCAGAATTATCTAATCCAATGGATAAGGATTTTAATTACAGAGAAGCATTTAAAACACTGGACTACGATGGATTAAAAAAGGATCTGCAGAATCTTATGACCGATTCGCAGGACTGGTGGCCTGCTGACTTCGGACACTACGGAGGATTTTTTATCCGTATGGCCTGGCACAGTGCAGGAACTTATCGAATTGGCGACGGGAGAGGAGGCGCAGGAAAAGGGCTGCAGAGATTTGCACCTCTTAACAGCTGGCCGGACAATTGTAACCTTGACAAAGCGCGAAGACTGCTTTGGCCAATCAAACAAAAATACGGCAACAAAATATCATGGGCTGATTTAATGATACTGGCAGGAAATGTTGCATTGGAATCTATGGGTTTTAAAACCTTTGGCTATTCGGGTGGACGCGAAGATGTCTGGGAACCAGATGAGAGTATTTACTGGGGAGCAGAAAAGAAATGGCTCAGCGATGCAGACCGTTATACCGGCAACCGTGATCTGGAAAATCCTCTTGCAGCAGTTCAGATGGGTTTAATATACGTTAATCCCGAAGGACCCGGTGGTAATCCCGATCCGGTAGCAGCAGCAAAAGACATTCGTGAAACCTTTGCACGCATGGCGATGAATGATGAAGAAACTGTTGCGCTGATTGCAGGCGGACACAGCTTTGGCAAAGCGCACGGAGAAGGTAAGCCCGATCTGCTTGGTCCCGAACCGGAAGCAGCAGGAATTGAATTGCAGGGTTTTGGCTGGATAAGTAAAAACGGAACAGGAAAAGGACCTGACACTTTGACAGGCGGACCTGAAGTTACCTGGACTACAACACCAAGCAAATGGAGTCATGATTTTTTCAAACATTTATTTGAATATGAATATGAACTTACAAAAAGCCCAGCAGGAGCAAATCAGTGGGTAGCAAAGAATGCCGAAGCAATAATTCCCGATGCATTTTCACCTGATAAGAAACATTTGCCGACTATGCTTACTACAGACCTTTCACTTCGTTTTGATCCTGACTATGAAAAAATCTCCAGACGATTTTATGAGAATCCTGAAGAGTTTAAAGAAGCTTTTGCACGTGCCTGGTTTAAACTCACTCATCGTGATATGGGTCCCAAATCCAGATATATTGGTTCTGAAGTTCCCGGTGAAGAACTGATCTGGCAGGATCCTATTCCGGCTGTTGACCATAAACTAGTAAATGAAAAGGATACAGCGGAATTGAAAAAGAAAATTATTGCCTCAGGATTAACAGTATCTGAAATGGTCTCCACTGCATGGGCTTCAGCATCGACTTACAGGGATTCAGATAAACGAGGCGGCGCTAACGGTTCAAGGATTCGTCTGGCTCCTCAGCTGGATTGGAAAGTTAACAATCCGGTACAATTATCAAAAGTGCTCAGCAGTCTTATAAAAATACAACAGGAATTTAATCAATTGCAAAAAGACGGGAAGAAAATTTCGCTGGCTGATCTGATAGTACTTGCGGGAAATACAGGTGTAGAACAAGCCGCAAAAAAAGCTGGACATGAAGTTAAAATTCCATTCACTCCCGGAAGAATGGATTCTTCACAGGAGCAAACTGATGTGGCTTCCTTTGAAAAAATGGAGCCTTTCGCTGATGGTTTTAGAAATTACATGAAAGCCATATCATCTGTTCCGTCAGAATATCTTCTTATTGACAAGGCTCAGCTTCTTACATTAACTGTTTCCGAAATGACAGTTCTGCTCGGAGGTATGCGTATGTTAGGTGCAAATTATGACAACTCAGCTCTCGGAGTTTTTACGGATAAGACCGATACATTATCTAACGACTATTTTGTCAATCTACTGGATATAAATACGGAATGGAAAGCGACAGACGATTCAAAATATCTGTTTGAAGGACGTGATCGTAAGAGTGGAAATGCAAAATGGAACGCAACAAGAACTGATTTAATCTTTGGTTCAAATTCAGAGCTGCGGGCAATTGCCGAGGTTTATGCATGCAGTGATTCAAAAGAAAAATTTATAAAAGATTTCATAAATGCCTGGACTAAAGTCATGAATCTTGACCGGTTTGATGTAAAAAAATAGTTTCAAACTCATGAACATTTAAAGGCTGTTTTCATTTATGAAGCAGCCTTTTTTTTATATATAATAAATATTTGAATTATATTCTTTTTAAAAATTACTGAAAAGCCTATGTACACGGGAAAAACGGAACGCGGATAACGCTTATTGAGCTGAAAAATAACGGATAATTTTTGTTTAAAAGCAATTCTGATACTTCTTAAAATCTGTATCTAAATGATTTCATTAAGTATGGTCTCATAAGAGCTGGACGACATAAGAAAGTGATAATTCAAACCATCTTCTTTACTTGATAAATATTTGTTCTAAGTTTTTTAATTCTCTTTATTAAAATCAGCGGATTTCCGTAACTTCAGCGTTATCCGCGTTCCGAAAAATCATCGTGTAAAGAGCTGAAAAGCATATAGCATTAATTGATATTGAAATTACATATGCAAAAAATTAAATTGAAAAAAGATTTTTTGAGTGCAATATAAATCAATCAGTATATAAACATAAATCATTTAATAAAAAGGAGATAAAATGAAGCTTGGAGTATTCTCACTCAGTCTTAACGTCAAGGACATTAATGTTTCAAAAGAATTTTATGAGAAACTTGGATTCACGGTGTTTGGAGGCGATATAAAACAGAACTGGCTTATAATGAAGAACGGGAGTTCGCTGATCGGACTTTTCCAGGGAATGTTTGAGAAAAACATGTTAACCTTTAATCCCGGCTGGAACGAAGACGCGAAGAACGTCGATCCATTTGATGATGTCCGGGAAATTCAGAAGCAGCTGAAAAACGGAGGTATCCTGTTAAACACTGAAGCCGACGAGAACACATCCGGACCGGCTTATATTTCTCTGAAGGATCCTGACGGAAATGATATACTCATAGATCAGCATCGTTAATTTTTAATTACATATAGTTTTAATTTAATTCTGAATTTATTTCCAGATTTAAAAATATTCATATTTCTGAATGATATGTATAAATTCAATTATAACATCATTAGGCATATTAATTTTAAATTTATATAATAGAAATGAAAAACCATATTACATGACATCAGACCGAAACAAGACACAAAGAGTTAAGAAAATAATTCTCATTTCCGGAATTCTAATAATTTTATTTACAACCTTTTCATTTCTTGCATTCAGACTGTCTCCTTGGCCGTCAGCATTAATAATCCGGTATTCATTTAATAAAACCGCCGTAAATACAAACAGCGAATTACTAAAGCATGTACCGCAGGGAGTTTCAGAAATACTTAATATTCAATATGATATTAAAGATGCAGATTCAAAGCTTGATATTTATTATCCTTCTGAAGTAAATGAAACTGACCGTCTGCTCCCTGTCATTGTCTGGATACACGGCGGAGCTTTGATATCAGGCAGTAAAGATCAGTTAGCAAACTATTGTAAAATTTTAGCTTCGAAAGGATTTGTTGTCGTTGCTATTGACTATTCTACAGCGCCAGAGAGTAAATATCCGAAACCTTTGATTCAGACTAATGCAGCACTGGCTTACTTAAAAGCAAATGCAGTCAGACTGCATATTGATTCGGGAAGTTTCATTCTTGCAGGAGATTCAGGCGGAGCGCACATTGCAGCTCAAATGGGAAATATTACAGTTGACAGCAGTTACTCAAAGCTGCTTGGCATAATACCGTCACTTAACTCTAAAGAGCTTTCCGGACTCATACTTTACTGCGGACCTTATGATATTGATAACGTTAATCTGAAAAGCGGATTTGGTGATTTTCTAAAGACAGTGCTTTGGTCTTACAGCGGGAAGAAAGATTTTTCCGGTGATCCATATTTTAAAACAGCGTCAATAATAAATTATGTAAATGCGGATTTTCCTCCTTGTTTTATTTCAGCCGGTAATGGAGATCCGTTATTAGTGCAGTCGCAGGCGTTTGCTGAAAAGCTCTCCGGTCTGAATGTGAAAACAGATACACTCTTTTTTCAATCAGATTTTAAACCGGCATTACCGCACGAATATCAGTTTGATCTGGATACTGAAGCCGGACAGCTTGCACTTGAACGTTCAATTGAATTTTTAAAGAAAATTACTTCGAAAAATCAGTTTGATAAATCATTAAAAAATTAATTTGGGCAGCAAATTATAATATGAAAAGTTACGAGCTAATAGAATCAAGATTAAATGAACTCAAAATAAGCCGAAGCAAATTCGCAGATGAAGGTCAGGTTATAAGAACATAAATAAAGGATTGAGAATGCTGGACAGAATTATGGAAGGCGGAGAAATTCCTTTAAAATGTATAAACAATATTTCCAGAGTTCTGCAGATACCGTCTGAGCTGGTAATTAATTCTATCATTGAAACAGAAAATGAGAATAAGATGAAAGAAGAGCAGGAAAAGCAGATGAAAATAAATAAAGATCGTTTAAAATTTAAACAATATTTCTATTCAATCAAAGAAAGAAACGTTCCTTCTACAATTATAGTAGGAAACTTGGTGCATAACCAAAGGTTTGTATTTTATTATAAAGAATTTGCAAATTATACTCTCGGGAACAACTTG
Source organism: Bacteroidota bacterium (assembly GCA_036782875.1). Classification (GTDB taxonomy): domain Bacteria; phylum Bacteroidota; class Ignavibacteria; order Tepidaquicellales; family Tepidaquicellaceae; genus JAGPCH01. The sequence goes on from DAIPYG010000089.1 coordinate 5,036, forward strand.
TTCAGATAAAGATTGACATAGCCGAACATTACTCTAGAAACAAGCGGGGTATACCGGCATTCGGGAAAATACTGTATTATGTGTACAGTTAAAATTACGACTTAAAAGATTCAGAGCTTTTTATACTTAACACAGCCGGTGAGTTAATAAAAGATAAAGATGGTCTGAGGGTGAATGAAGGTCAGGCCGCCGGAATATTTATTAGAAAAAGAAAATATAATCTGGAGAAACTTTTAAAGGAACGTCAGATTATTATTGACAGAAGAAATTAATTGAACCGGCAATATATACAGCAAGATCCATATCATTTTTTTTCTGATTAATTTTTATAGGTTTTTAATCAATAATTTAATATTACTCAAAATGAAATTACTTCTATTAACAATTTCATCACTGCTACTTTCATTCCTGACAGTATCCGATGATGTTACAGACAGAATCGGAGTAAAAGGTCCTTTGGAATTTAACGGAGTAAAATATAATCTTGCCTGGTCAGACAGACCTAGGGACAATTATTATATTCAGGAATATCTGCCTGAAGGTCAGAAGCCGGAAAATTTTAATGAGATGATGACTATACATTTATTTGTAACAGGCATGAGTGTAAATGAAGCAGTTCAGCAAAAAGGTAAAGAGCTGACAAGCCGCAAAAACACGGATCCGTTATGTAATTATCAGATCACTGAAAGCCCTGACGGAAAAGAATATATGGTTGATTTCCTTTTGAGCGAAAGTAAAGGAGATGATATGTCAATAGCAGAATTCAATGTTTACAGGTATAAGCAGGCAGATCCGGGAAATGATCAGAAAGGATTTCTGGTTTATGCATATTCCAAAAGAAGTTACGGGGATGATATCACTCCGTTTCTAAAAAATCTCAAAGACGAAAAAATTAATTATCTCAATGAAATGTCTTTGACGAATATTCCTGAAGTAACAATTAAAGATCAGGAATAAATACTGGCAGTGTATTTTTGATTCTTTGCTTTATAATAAGAATATTTTATGATTAAGAATTAATTTTTTATGAACTTAATATTTGCAGTAATTATAATTATCGGTTTTCTGCCTCTTGCAATTGTTCTGTTCAGAATAAATGGAAAAAGAAGGATGGAAAAAAATGGTGTAAAAACTACAGGTACTGTCAGTCAAACTCCTTCCGGTACATTCAGAGGTATTAATAAAGTATTAATTGAATATAGAATAAATGAAACCGGAATTATTATTAAAAAAGAAATATCAGTAGCAGGTTTGCCTTATAAGGAAGGAGATAAGCTTCCACTCTATTATGATAAAAATGATCCCGGTAAAATTCAGCTGGATTCCGGTAGAGGTTTTATTTTTATGCTTGTATTCACTTTTTTAATTGCTGTATTTGCAGTTGCCGCATGCTGGATGATCTATACAGGAATTCAGACAGGAGAATTTTGATTTTAAATATTCACGCTTGAATTTCATTATATCTTATTTGAATTTGCTGATTTAGATTTTCAGGATCCGGCAATAAAAAATTACTGCATTTAGTCATCACATCTATAAGCAATATTTAAAAATTGAATTCGTCAGACATAATCAGCAGATATTACAAACAAACAATTTTAAAAGAGTTCGGCAAAGAAGCTCAGGAGAAATTGCTAAATGCAAAAGTTCTGGTAGCCGGTACAGGAGGGCTTGGTTGTCCGGCATTGTTATATCTAGCTGCTGCAGGTGCCGGTAATATTGGTATTGTAGATTTTGATGTCGCAGATATTTCAAATCTGCAAAGACAGACACTTTACGGAGTAGATGATATTGGAAAATCCAAAGCAGAAACAGCTGCAAAAAAATTGAAATCATTCAATCCGGAAATTGAATTCCGGATATACGATCTGAAGCTTGATAATCAGAATGCTCTTAAGATAATATCAGATTACGATTTAGTAATTGACTGCACTGATAATTATCAAACGCGCTATTTAATAAATGATGCCTGCGTATTACTTGACAAGCCTTTAGTTTACGGAGCGGTAATGAGATTTGAAGGGCAGGCAGGCGTTTTTAATTATAGAGATGATGAAACAGGAATCAAAACCAATTACCGTGATCTGTTTCCGGATCCGCCTGATGCAGGTTCAGCAGTTTCCTGTAATGAAGACGGTGTGCTTGGTGTTGTACCCGGCATAATTGGAACAATGCAGGCTGCCGAAGCAATAAAAATAATAACCGGTATCGGAGATGTGCTTTGCAATTCTATATTATCTTATAATATTCTGACAAATACATTTTACAAATTCACCATTTCAAAATCAGAAAAAAACGAATCATTAAGTCCAAAATCCGAATCTGAATTTTTAAATTACAACTACGACCGGTTTTGCGGAGTAAGTAAAACCGAATATGAAATATCAGTTGAAGAGTTTTATGATCTGAAATTAAAGGAGAATGTAAGAATCATAGATGTCCGTGAAAAAGATGAATTGCCTCAAATAAATGATTTTAAATCAGAAAAGATCCCAATGTCTTTGTTTAAGAAAAACACTTCATTACTAAAAGGATCCGAAATAATTGTTCTAATCTGTCAGACCGGAAATCGTAGTTTAAAGGCGGTAGAAATTCTAAGAAAGAAAGATTCTCTCTGCAGAGCATACAGCCTTAGCGGAGGAATAGAAAAATTGCTGAAACATCAAAAGGATATTAGAACATAATATGGATGAAAAGAAAAGCAGGAAAACATTTGTAAACGGAGCGATCACATCAGAATTTATAGGAAAATCCATTGCTAAGCACAGAACAAATAAAAATATCGGAGCGCACAGTATCTTTCTGGGGCAGGTGAGAAATGATATTGTAAACAATAAAGAAGTGAAAGCCATTGAGTATACTGCCTATGCCGGAATGGCTGAAGAAAAATTTCATGAAATACGTGAAGCAGCTTTCGGAAAATATCCGTTGACATGTCTGCATATATATCACAGTCTTGGAAAGGTAAATTCAGGAGAAATAAGTTTGTTTGTATTTACATCTTCTGCTCACAGGAAAGATGCAATCAAAGCCTGTGAGGAAATTGTAGAACGAATTAAAAGTGAAGTACCGGTCTGGGGAAAGGAAATTTTCGATGATGAGAGTCATCAGTGGAAAGTTAACAGTTAAATAACAATAATTATGATTGATATATCGGGTAAAATAAAAACTCACCGTTCTGCTGTTGCGCAGGCAATTGTTAAAGTGAGCAGTCAGGATACAATCGATGCGATAAATAATAAAACTGTTCCTAAGGGCGATGTACTGCAGGCAGCCCGTGTAGCAGGATTATTCGGAGTGAAGAGAACCAGCGACATGATCCCGGATTGTCATCCTCTGCCGGTAGAGTCTGCACAGGTAAGATTTACTGTAGAAGGACATGAAATAAAAATTGAAATGGAAGTTCATACAGTTTACAAGACAGGAGTTGAAGTCGAAGCAATGCACGGAGCATCGGTTGCTGCACTTACAATTTATGATATGCTCAAACCAATAGATAAAGAGATTGAAATTACAGGTATTAAGCTTATAATTAAGAACGGCGGCAAATCTCAATTCAAAGAAAAACTTAAACGTAATATAAAAGCTGCGGTGCTGGTTTGTTCTGACAGTATTTCTGCGGGTAAGTATCAGGATGTTTCCGGTAAAGTGATCATCGGGAGGCTCGAAAAGTATGATATTTCAGTAGAAGATTACAGTATCATTCCGGATGATATAAAAAAAATACAGGAAAAAATTCTTAAACTATGTGAAATAAAAACTGATCTGATAATTATTACCGGAGGAACAGGTTTATCTTCAAAGGATGTCACGCCTGAGGCTATAAGACCATTATTGGATCGTGAGATTCCCGGTATTGGTGAAGCCGCCAGAAACTACGGACAGGAGCAGATGCCTTATGCTATGCTATCGAGAAGTCTTGCGGGAGTGAAGGGAAACACTCTCATTCTTGCTCTACCCGGATCTGTAAGAGGAGCAGCCGAAAGTATGGATGCGCTGTTTCCATACCTGTTGCATATCTATAATGTAATGGGGAACGGTTCGCATGATATAAATTAGTGAATGGATTGATTGATGTAAGTTTTGTTGAATTCCGGGTTATTACGAAAGTGTAATCTCAGGTTATAAAGTCAGGATAGATTTGAATTCTACATTTATGAATAATTAGAATTGAAGTAAATATTATTTTTCCTTTAAGTTTGTATAAATGAAAAATTTATCAAACTATAATTTTGAAAGGAAAAAAATGAAAGATAAAAAAATAAATAAGAAATTAGCCGGACTGGTTTCTATTTTTATTATTGGATTCTTCGCCGGCTGCAGTAATGATTCCATAAGTCCATCTGCCAGCAGCTTAAACACAGAAGGAAATCTGACACTGAGTGTTATGTCAGATGAATCAGTAACAGATGCAGGCGAAATTATTATAACAGAAGCAAAATGTCTGATAGGTGAAGTAGAGTTAGAAACCGAACCATCTTCTGAAAGCATTCACTTACAAATAAGCCCGTTCGCAGTAAATCTTAACTCTTTAAATTCTGCTCAGCTCGTTGCTTCAGTTAATATTCCCGAAGGCACTTACAACAAAATAAAATTCCAGATACATAAGCCGGAAGACAATGAAACACCGCCTGATCCTGAATTTAAAACCGGCGAAAGCGGCAATCAAAGGTTTTCAGTAATTGTAAAAGGTATTTTCAACGGAAACAGTTTTGTTTATAAGTCAAGAAAGTCTGCAAATCTTGTTTTTTCACTGAGCAACTCATTGTTAATACAGCAAGGTTCAAGAAATTTAACGATGATCATAAATCCGTCACAATGGTTTATTGACGGAAACAGCATTTTAGATCCACGGGAATCTTCAAATGAAAACAAAATAGATAATAACATTAAAAATTCATTCAGAAGTATTATCAGAGATGATAACCGGGACGGACAGCCGGATGATAATTAATTTATCTCACTTTAATCCCTCCTTTTGGGAGAGTGTCTCAAAATTTAAGATCTCATCACAGAGAGATAAGAAGCAGAGGAATATTAGACGAAATTAAACTCTCTGCGCTTCTGCTTTACTGCGTTGAAGAAAAATAGAAAGTTTTAAGACAACCTCTTCAAAGGAGGGGAAGTTTATCTGTTTTCAATGAAGGAGAAATATTATCAATTTAATAAGGATGAGCAATAGCTCAGTATCTGAATAACTTCAGTTACTTTTCTCCATAGATCACAAGTGCGTTTGAATCGATCAAAACATTTCCGTCAGGATATTTTTCAGTTACTTTTTCAAAGACTTCGTTTTTGATCTTTGTTTTCATAAAATCATCCGCTTTGTTCAGAGCAGCAACAACCGGTGCGGCTACCTCTGTCATTGAATTCCAGTAAACATCTGCGGTTCTGCAGTTCATTTTTCCGGCAACTTCTTTAACAGAAATATTTTTAAGTCCTGCCTGATGGAATATATCTGAAATAAGACCTTCTTCAGCACAGCGGAACATTCCCGGTGCTCCCGGCGGCGGCGGCGGAAGTTCCATATTTTTGTTTATTGTACCAAGTATGGCAGTGATCCAGAAATTTTTCTCCGGTACATTCCATACTGAAGTTGCGATTCTTCCTCCCGGTTTAAGAACCCTCGCCATTTCTTTAGCTGCTAAAAGCATATCCGGAAAGAACATAAATCCGAACCGGCAGCTTATTGCGTCAAAAGTATTATTGCTAAAGGGCATTTCGCTGACATCACAGGGGAAAATTTCAATGTTACTGATCCCTCTTCGCTGAGCATTTTCCAAAGCTATTTCAAGCATCTCCTCAGCAAGGTCTGTGACTACAACCTTACCGAATTTTAATTTATTGGCAATCGTCAAACCCGGTTCGCCGGTTCCTGATGCCACATCGAGAATTATGTCTGTATCTTTCGGATCGAGCATGCTTATGATCTCATCACCCATAGGTTTTAGGAAATCCATAAACAGTTCATCCCATTTTTTCCAGCCGGAAGAAAATTTATTCCACGATTCTTTTTGCTGAAGACTGATTTGTTCCAGTTGTTGTTCCATTTTTTTTTTGTTTAGTTTAGTTGATTAATTAATTTTACTCCTTTTACTTTCCTGCAGACAGAGTTACTTTAATTTCAGTAACACATTGCAAAATTAACAGAGGATTATTATTTGCGCAAATAAATTTTTTTCGATTTGCATCCTGTGAATGCAGGTTGTATTAGAAATTGATTACAGATCATCTTGGATTATCAGCCGTTTTTGTATAAATAAAATTTATACTGATGGTGTGATGCCAGGGAATCAAGTTGTAAAAATTTTGTCAAGTAATTATAAATATTGAAAATACATAATCAATAAATTAATTTATTAAGTCTATGATGAGGATTTAAAAATTTGAAAATAAATCTGCGATAAACAAGGAAAACAATTTTAACTTAGACTCCGTATGTAAATCTGCGTAAACTCTTAACATAAAAATGGGTGAATTCTGTAAAATGGCAACAGGATAAAATTAATGTAGAGAATTGACAATGTTGGAGTTCAGTAATTAAGGTTTTCCGGAGGTTGTAATAACAAGCTGCCAACATAAAATTGATTTTATTCTGACAGGTGAATAACCTTATATATGAATTTGCTGAAACAGAAAAAAAGAGAAAAGATAGTTTTGAATAACTGGATCTTATGAAGAATATTTCTTAATAGGAAGCAGGAATTTAGAGACAAAGACTAAATGGAAATGGTAATTTCAAAATGGGAAAATCATGTATTTTATAAAAAGACTATCTGATATAGACATACTGAAACTAAAAGTATCAATGTAATAGACAATAAAATATATGTGTTCAAAATATAACAATTAATAAATTTATTTTTAAACAATAATTAAATCAAAGCATTATGACAACAGTTAACATTTATCTTACATTCAACGGCAATTGCGAAGAGGCATTTAATTTTTACAAATCGGTTTTCGGCGGCGAGTACCCTTATATCGGACGATTTAAGGATATGCCGACGCATGAAGGACAGAAAGCAATGAGCCCTGAAGACGGGGAAAAAATCATGCATGTGTCTTTACCAATCAGCAAAGAGACTATTCTGATGGGAAGTGATACAGCAGGTGAATGGGCAGTGCATTATTCGAAGGGGAATAATTTTTCTGTTTCAGTTACAACTGACAGCAAAGCTGAAGCTGACAGATTATTTGAAGGACTTTCCGAAGGGGGTAAACAAACAATGCCGATGAACAAAACATTCTGGGGTTCTTACTTTGGAATGTTTACTGACAAATTCGGAATAAACTGGATGATAAGTTTTGACGAAGAACCTAAATCATAATTGCAAAATCAGAGCATTGCGAATCAGCATATGAAAATTGCTGTTGAATCAAATTAGATCTTTAACATTAAAATTGTATTTAAGGCAGCAGTGATTTGGCTGTAAAGTTCTATGGTAATTTATCATCTGTTTCAGAAAAGTCGATTCTTTAATTCTTAAAGTATATGAGCCATTGATTATATTAATATCAAAATGGATCATAATCATTTTCGGAATATTCATTATCTGTTCCGGATTCATTATGCTTTTTACTCCTGCTAAAGCTAGGCAGATTTTAAGAAAAGCAGGAAGCACCAATTTTATAAATTATTCTGAAATCACTTTACGACTGATACCTGCTGCCGGATTAATTATTTATTCAGATTTTTCCACATACCCGTCAGCATTCAATATTTTTGGTTGGTTTATGCTGATCACATCATTCGTCCTTTATTTTATTCCAAGAAAAATTCACCATGTTTTTTCATCAAAGTGTGCAGATATTATAAAGCCGGTGTATTTTCAAATTATTTCGGTGATTGCATTTCTGTTTGGCGCAGTACTTATTTATTGTGTTATTTAGGATATTCTTAAACACTTAATAAAAAAAATCGAATCGAATACCTCATATACTTTTCAAAGGCGAACTTGATATGGAGATGTTTAATATAATCACATCCGTCCAAAACGTGATTCAAAGACTTCACAATAAATTCAATCCGCTTTTCTTTTGATAGATCAATAGAAAAGCCTGGTAAAAGAAAAATCTCCCGCTGGTGAAAAATTGCCGGAAATTCTTTCGCAATACTGCAAAAATCACAACTCCTTACTTG
>DAIPYG010000090.1:0-12907 GCA_036782875.1 Bacteroidota bacterium
CGCTCGCTCGTCAGACAGGTGATTTTTGCTTTCGCCATTTCTCAGAATTTCTTAATGCCAATTTTTCACAGGCGGGATTGTTTTTAAAAAAACAGAAATAAGTTTAATTATGAATTAAATAAAATAATTAATTATCATTTAAAATTCGTTTTAGACAGCAATGAAAAATTATATAATTGATAAATATTTTATATTATTTAATCTCATGTCAAATATATATTTTGAGTCAATCTTTTAACATGCGAATATAATATTTACAAATTAACATAATAAAATTATATAATGAAAAAGTATATATTTATTGCAGTTTTAGTAATTACCTTAGCATCAGGTTCTTCTTATTCACAATATTTAATAAAAGATGCATTCCCGAATCTGACTTTTGCATATCCCATTGAAATGGTAACACCCGGTGACGGAACCAACAGACTGTTCCTGCTTGAAAAAGGCGGTAAGGTAATTGTATTTGAAAACAATACTAATGTAACTACTAAAAAAACATTTCTCGATATTACAGACAGAGTATCTCAATACTTTTATGCGGGATTGTTCGGTATAGCATTTCATCCTGATTATGAAAGTAACAGGTACTTCTATCTTTATTATATGAGCGGTACGGGGGCAACTCTTACACTGCATCTTTCCAGATTCACTGCAAGCGCAACGAATCCGGATTCAGCACTAAAGGAATCAGAATTAGATATTCTGACAGCTCCATGTCCGAGTTCAAATCATAACGGAAGCGTAATAAAATTCGGACCTGACGGTTATTTATATTTTGCTTTCGGTGACAGCAGTCCGGGTTCAGGAGGTGATCCGGAAAATAAAGCTCAGAACAGAGCCCAGCTCTTCGGTAAAGTTCACAGAATAAATATAGACTCAGCTTCAGGTGGTAGAAATTATTCTATTCCTGCAACGAATCCATATTACCAGAATACTTCAGGATTCAGAGAAGAAATTTTCGCTTACGGTTTCCGTAATATATGGAAATTTAATTTTGATCAGGTCACAGGAAAGCTGTGGCTGGCAGATGTTGGACAGGTAAGCTGGGAAGAAATAGATATTGTCGAAGCCGGGAAGAATTACGGATGGAGAAGAAAGGAAGGTTTTGTCTGTTATAATCCATCGGTGAACTGTGATACATCGGGCTTTACACCGACTGATCCGCTTTATGCTTACAGTCACTCAGTTGGTTCTTCAATAGCTGGCGGATATGTGTACAGAGGAAGTAAGATGCCGGGACTTTACGGAAAATATATTTACGCGGATTATACTTCAGGCAGGATATGGGCTCTGAGCTGGGACGGAATTAATCCGCCGGCAAATACAGAGCTGTTTGATACTCCATATGGAGTAGTTTCCTTTGCGGAAGACACTGCAAAAAATTTATACTTCATTCACTTTGTTGCCTCAGCGGGAAAGGTATATAAAATTATCGACTCAACTGTTACTACTTCTGACCCTCTCAATGAATCAGTTCCGTCTGACTATAAGCTTTATCAGAATTATCCGAATCCGTTTAATCCTGTTACACATCTGGGATTTGGAATTTCAAAATTGGGATATGTTTCATTGAAAGTGTTTGATGTGCTTGGAAATGAAATTAAAACATTGATAAATGAAATCAAGCCTGCAGGATATTATGATGCAGAATTTAACGGAAGTAATTTACCAAGCGGAATTTATTATTACAGGATTGAAGCTGGGGAATTTATTGAGACAAGGAAAATGATCCTGCTGAAATAACAAAATAATTATAATTAATTTTATCTGACAGGAATGGTCAGTCTTCTTATTTCAGGAGTAATTTTGATTGGATTTCTTCAATAGTTCTCAGAGATGAAAAAAATCGTTTAACTGAAATATCTGAGTATTAAATAAACTGCAATGGAAAATTATCTCATAAGAAAAATAATGCAGGAAGATAATGATAATTTGAAATCAATCATCAAACAGGTCTTTGAAGAGCTCAATTCTCCCAGAGAGGGTACTGTTTATTCCGATCCGACGACAAATGATCTCTTTAATTTATTCAGTGAAAAAAGATCTGTTCTGTGGGTTGCAGAAGAGAATGAAGAGATATTCGGCTGCTGCGGAGTATATCCTACAAAAGGTCTTGATAAAGACTGCGCAGAGCTAGTGAAGTTTTATTTAAGCAGCAATGCAAGAGGTAAGGGAATTGGTAAAGCGCTTATGCAGCAAAGCATTCAGTCTGCCAAAGATCTTGGATTTAAAAAACTTTATCTTGAAAGTCTTCCTGAGTTTTCAAAAGCTGTATGTATGTATGAAAGGTCAGGATTTGAAAGACTTGATAAACCAATGGGAAGCTCGGGTCACGGTTCGTGCAATATATGGATGATAAAAGAATTGTAATTAAATAATAATACAATTTTTCTGAGATAAGTAAAATAATCCGAAAATTCAAAAGAAGTTTAAACAATGCGAATAGCGATTCTGTGTTTTGAAAAGCTTCCATCATTTGTATCCTGGAAAGTTCCTGAAAGAGATGAAATCTTAAGCGATGAAAATCTTCTCATTTCAGAATTTGAATCCCTTGGACATAAAGCTTTTAATATAATATGGAGTGATAAGTCAGTTAACTGGAATGAGTATGATATTGCAATTGTAAGGAGTACATGGGATTATATAGACAGGTTTGAAGAATTTATAAGAGTCCTGAAAAAAATTAATGATTCAACATGCAGGCTATACAATCCATATAAAACGATCCTGTGGAACAGCGACAAGAATTATATTTTTGATCTCGGGAAATGGGGAATACCTGTTGTTCCAACTTATAAAACAACAGGAAGTGATCTCATAGATCTAAAATCTTCATTTGAAAAAAACGGTATCAGTGAGATTATCTTTAAACCGGTGATCGGCGGCGGCGGAGCAGATGTTCACAGAACAGATATAAAGGAAATGATAAACAGACACAAGACCCTAACTGAAAAACTACCACATTATGAATATCTGATTCAGCCGTTAGTTGAATCAGTCATGACGGAAGGAGAATATTCTTTTGTTTATATCGGCAGGGAATTATCTCATGTACTTCTTAAGAAACCTGCCGCCGATAATTTTTTATCTCATGTAATGTACGGAGGTTCAATTGAGAAAGTAATTCCTGATGAAGAAGATATCCGGCAGGCGGAATACATTCTTAATAAGCTCGTTCCGGATTACATTTATGTAAGGCTGGATCTTCTCCGTATTGATAAAAAGCTTTCAGTTATCGAAGTTGAGCTTATCGAGCCGATACTCTTTTTTGATTTAGCTCCTGAGTGTGCAGGTAAATTAGCAAGAGCTGTAGTGAACGGCAGTTTAATTAAATTTAATTAACTCCATCTAAAGATTCCGATTCCTTTTAACTAAAAAACAAAAAACCAATTCATAGAAATATCTATTTAATAGATTACTTTCCCTGTTATCACATTCCGGTTTGAGAATCAGAAACCCGGCGAAAATATTAAAACCCGAAAAATCAAAAATTTCATTTCTTAAGTAAAGTAAATCATATAACATTTTTTACATATCTGAAATTGTGTTCAATTGAAATTCATTCAACAAGCAAAGCTTTGTATCATTGAGCTTCATTTGTGTTTTAAAAAAGTACAGCCTTATTATTTCCCGGAAAATTATAAGCTAAGGAATTCTACTAAAACCGGGATGCATAATTCAAAAAAATTCTTTGGAGAGAAGTAAATGAAACAGTTAAATTTGTTTAACTTTTATCATTCAACATTTAACTTATTCAAAATGAAAAAAATTATTTACTTACATTTAATATTTTTCTTTATTCTGAAATCAGGGTACACGCAGTACACACAAAATTATGCTGCAGGTTTTAATGGAGCAAACAGCTATGTCGCTGTTCCATCACATAGTGAATTACAACCGGCGACAGCAATTACTCTGGAAGCCTGGATTTATCCGACCTCACTGCCATCTACGTCAGCTTGCATTGTCGGAAAAAATTATCTGACAAGTTTTTATTTCGGCATAGAAAACTCCGGGAGATTTATTTTTATACCGAGAAATCAGCCGGGCGGATTCTTAAGAAGCAGGGTTACAGGTACAGTAAAAGTGAATCAATGGAATCATATTGCAGGAACATACGACGGCACAACAACAAGGCTCTATCTAAATGGAACGCTTGATACATCAAGAACAGGAATTAACGGCGCGGTTGGATCGAATTCAGACTCTTTATATATCGGGTGTGACCGAGCCGGCGGCACCACACCTTTCTACTTTTTTACAGGAAGACTGGATAATGTTAGAATCTGGAAAAGCGCTCGGACTTCAACTGAAATATCCAATAATATGTTCATTCCGTTGAATATGTATCAGCTAAGCGGGAGCTATAGTTTTTTGTCGGCAAGCTATCAGTTTGACAATTCGACTGAAGATATCAGCGGTCCAACTCAAAATGATGGATTCGTAAGAAATGTCACTTACATTAATTATAATAACAAAACCGTCAATCATATTGACTACAATAATAATCTTTCTTTCAACGGCTCAACTGACTACTGCAGTCATTACAATATAGGTGATCCTGTTACTCCATCTACTGCTTTGACTCTGGAATGCTGGATAAAACGGGATACAACGAGCAGTCCAACTAATGACAGATATATTATCAATAAAAGCAAAACCATATCTCAGTTCGATTATTTTCTTCAGCTTTATAACTCCGGAGCATTAATATTCGGGATCAACAACGGCAGTAATATTTTATTTACTTCTCCGTTAATAACCAATGCGCAATGGACACATATTGCTGCATCATATTCTTCGGTCACAGGCAGTGCAGCAATATATATCAATGGAGAACTCAAAGCAAGCGGTACATTTTCAGGAAATCCGCTTATTAATAATTCAGGGAATGATTCTTTATATATAGCAGGTAAAGCCGGAACAACAAGTTCATCGGCAAACCGCTTCAGAGGACAGATTGATGAAGTAAGAATATGGAGAAAATCAAGAACCCAGCAGGAGATCAAAGAATTTATGCATAAGCGTCCGCCTTATCCGGCATCTCTCAATGACAGCTTAATAATTTTTGATTTCGACAATCTGCACAGCGGTTTTCAAATAGGAGCAACCAACTATAACTATGGATTAAAATACATTGGATCTGCTTCACTTACTTCAGCTCATACTAATACTCCATTGACAAGCTCGCCTATGCTATCAGATGCAGAGAATTCTATTTTCTCCTCTTCATTTACTTCAAGTTACAGAAGATTCTTTATTCCTGACGGAAATATTCCGGGTATAACAGATTCCATTTACATCAACGGAGTCGGTGCTGTAAATAATCTAAGAGTTTACCTGATGATGACTCACACACAAACTCAGGACCTCATATTGTCGCTTACATCTCCATCCGGAACAACAATAAATTTACTCAATGTAAAAGGCGGTAATAAAAATGACATTATGACAATATTTTCTGACAATGCAGATTCAATAGCATCTTCAGGATCTGCATTGCTTCCGGCATTTGGAATAACACCTTCATTCAGTCCTTCCGTTAAGCCTGACCAGGTTCTTTCTTCATTCAACGGTGAAGGCAGAAACGGTTTATGGAAGCTGAAATGTGTTGACCTGGCTGGGGGTGACATTGGATATGTTCACGGCTGGGGAATAAATTTACTTTCATATAAAACTCTCAATGTAACTGCTTTGATTCAGGGATTTTATGATGCATCATCAAACAAAATGAAAGCTGACACAGCAGTAATTTATTTCAGGATACCTTTGCCTCCTTATCCGCTTGTTGATTCCTCAAAAGCAGTACTTGATTCAAATGGAAATGCTGTTTTTTATTTCAATAAGATCAACAACGGATACAGAGTATTCAGACACAGGAATTCAATAGAAACATGGAGCCCGGGTCCCATACCTTTTATTGGAGACAGCTCTTCGTATAATTTTACCGATGCATCTTCAAAAGCTTACGGCAATAATATGATACAGATTGATTCAGCTCCTGTGAAATTTGCAATATATAACGGAGACGTAAATCAAAACGGAGCAGTAGATTTAGATGATGTAATACAGGTTTACAATGATGCGAATGTTTTTGCATCCGGTTATATCGTCACTGATGTTACTGGAAACTATATTGCTGATCTGAGTGATGTTCTGCTCGCATTTAATAATTCGAATTTGTTTGTCAGTGTCATGAAACCATAAAGCGAGACGCGAAACGCTAGACGCGAGATACGAAACGCGAAATAAAAAATTTGTTATGGAAATCTTTACGCAATTAACAATTAACTATTAACTATTAACTATTTTTCCGCTTTATCCCGGATCCCGGCAGTTTCCCTCTTAATGCCAATAATGCGAGTATGCCAAGTGATCCGAACTGTATAATATTCTTTATCAACTTGAACCATCCCGGAGTCATTTCATTGTCATCTACAGGTATATTAAAAATGCTTCCGGCGATGAAGTGAGCAATAAACATTAAAACTATGACAGTGATCAAATACCAAACAACCAGAACGATTATTTTTCTAAACATTGACGGATATATGTATCCGTCATCTTCTGGTTTATTGAAACCTGTTTTTTCCTCCATAATCTGACTCAATAATGTTTGATTAAATATTTTAAATGAATTTATTGAAGTTATAATTGTTATTCAATAACATTTGTAACCGGAAAAATTATAACGGGATTTGATATTACACACAAAATATGTAATTCTAAATTTAATAAATCAGATTCTGCTTTTTGTATTTCCTGACTGAAACGGGAAGTACAATTATCAGTGCTCACATTCTTCCAAAACGTTATTCAAAGACTTTACTATAAATTTAATCCGCTAAGAAAAATCTCCCGCTGGTGAAAAATTGCCGGAAATTCTTTCACAATGGCAGCAAAAATCACAACTCCTCACTCGCTTCACTCGCTCGTCAGACAGGTGATTTTTGCTTTCTCCATTTCTCAGATTTTCTTAACGGCAATTTTTCACATTCGGGGTTATTTTTAAATGAGAAAATTAAGTTTTATTCTGAACCAAATTTTGCATATAATAAGCTATTCATATTTATTTTGGACAGTACTGATCAGTGCTTATACTCCGGAAGTATTTATACATTGTAAAGCAGATATATTGATGGTATATGAGCATACGAATTGAACATATATTTTTCATTTCACTTTGTGAAGACCTACCTGACTTCACGAATTCTTTTCAATAATTTTCAATAAACTCTAAACAACAATAATAATGGATAAAGCAAACGAAATAAATGTTATATTGAAGCAGTCGATTGCCAGAAAAAAACATTTTACGATTTCCTATGATATAAAAACCAAGGATTATAATTATACAGATAATGAATTCCGGGAAGAGTTCATTAAATATCTTTTAAGCATAGATTGTGACGGCATTAACAGCTATACACAGTCCTGCATTGTATTTACAAGTTCCAGGGAATTCAGCGCGCTGGTCAAATTATTCCATTCACAGGTATTTTCAAGTAAGATCTTTTATAATCTTGACGAATGTGTTACAGGGAAAAATTTTACATCATCAAACAGCTCACATGAAAAGATTTTCGGCAAGCTGGTCAGGAAACTAGAGAGCATAATCTGATTGATGTTTCAGATATGTATAATTTATGAACTCCAGATATCCGGCAAAATTTTTCAAATGTCTGGAAAGTTTTCTCAGCTTTATTTAATACAATTATATTTTTATATCAAAATAAATTTAAAAATGGAAGTAAAGAATTTTTAAAAAAGATTCAATTCTTCTATTGTTTTTAATTATTTTAAGGTATAATATTGTACATACAAAATTATTTAATAACAATTACCCCAATACGAAAGAGGTATTAAAATGAAAAAATTCATTACTGTTTTTTCTTTACTTGTAATTCTTACAGGTTTCAGTACAAACAAATCTTATTCAGATCAGAATGTAGCTTTGCTTGAATACTGTACAGGTACCTGGTGCCAGTGGTGCCCGTGCGGTCATACTATAATTCATGATATTCTGGGTAATTATCCAAACACCGTAGTACTTGCATATCACGGTGCAGGAAGCGATCCTTGGCAGACATACTCTTCGGGAATCAGAGGTCAGTTCGGATTCAGTTCCTATCCTTCAGGTACAGTCGGCAGAAAAACCGGAATTATTAGCAGAGATGCATGGAATAATGAAGTTGTACTTCAGTCCTTGCTCATACAACCCGGAGTAAGTATTTCAGTTTCGAGCAAAAGTTATGATGCTACAACCAGAACACTTTCCGCAACAGTGACAGTTACTGCATTAACAGATCTTTCCGGCAGCTATTATATCAATTATGTGCTGACCGAAAATAATCTCATATATACACAGACAGGAAACAGTTCATGCGCGGGAGCAAGTAATTATATTCATGATCATGTTGTAAAAAGCATGCTTAACGGAGATTTAGGCGAAATGATAAATTCAGGTAACTGGACAACAGGTCAGCAGGTTACAAGGAATATAAATTATGTCTTACCTGAAAGTCCGCAGGTTGCAAACCCTGATAATTGTGATATCAACATTTTTGTCTATAAACAGGGAACAGGAATCTCCACAAATTCTAATGTACAGCAGGCAATGAGAACGCCTGTAACAACTACTACAGGAATTGTTAATAATAATTCTAACGCTTTGACTTACAATCTGTCACAGAATTATCCAAATCCTTTCAATCCTACAACATCATTCAGCTTCTCAATTCCAAGAAGTGAGAATGTAAGTCTTAAGTTCTATGATATTCTGGGTAACGAACTCGAAACTTATGTTGACGGAAATCTTAATTCCGGAACTTACAGCGTTGAGTTTGACGGATCAAAGTATTCAAGCGGAATTTACTTCTACAGATTAACTTCAGGCAGTTTCACTGAAACCAGAAAAATGAATCTTATCAAATAACTTTTTTTAAAAATAAATCATTACTTGCAGAAGCGGATCGTAACTGATCCGCTTTCTTTATATAGCTTTAGTGTTTCTGACAATTTGACTTCCGGATTAATTTTTTGAAAGATTTACTTTTAAGTTCTTGACCTCTATATTTTTTTGAGTCTGTTCTAAACATTCTATTTCTCTTTACTGAAGAGCTCCCGATAGAGTTAACTGTGTTTTAAATTGATAACTATTAAAGTATAAGCTCCATCTCTTGTGGTTATCCCCACCAATAACATACGAAGATGACAGCTTCGGTATTGAATGTCTTTATGTAATATAGAATACGCAGAAGCACAGAGCATTTAATTTTTGATCATATTCTTTTGCTTATCTGAGTATCTGAGCTGTGATCTTTGGTTTTGAGACAACTTTTTTTATAGAAAAGGTTGGACAAGTTTGGAATTAAGTTATTAACCTCGAGAATTAAGTTCCAGTCCAGTAGAATTAAGTTCTTGTCCTTCTTAAATTTTAAAAATCTCAAATTTTACAATAAGAAAGAATTCTATACTTACTTTAAAAAATATAATTTAATACTTTCTAAAAGATACAACTCTCAAATATTTTTAAATTTTTTCATCATTAAAAATTAAAGGGTCATGAAAAATTTAATCGTACTCATTCTGATTTTCTTAATCACATCAGGAATAAAGTCACAATCTGATTTAGATCTAAGCACATATACAGTTGGAGGAAATAATAACAGGACCGGATATAAGTCTACATTTTTTGATCATCCGACCGGATTCAGCAGAACTTACAATGCGCCGTATTCAATATGGGGAATGCCGGTGTTTTCAAATCAGCAGTATTTTGCAACTACAAGATATACTTCATTAAGCCCGCTGAAAGCAATGATTGCTGCTTTTGATTATAATGTTTTAAATCCAATATGGACTTACGGAGAAAATTCCGGAGTAAATATTATTATGGGCTTCAGAGACAATAAAATTTATGTCAGGGATTTTCAGCAGAACGGAAATGATACTATTTTTGCTTTAAATGCATCTGATGGTTCGCTTATTTGGAAATCAAGATTTACAGTTGAAAGGGGAATAATATGGACAGCCGTTTTTGCTCCTAACGGAGACTTGATACTACCCGGCTCGGGAACAAAAAGAATAATGCGTATCAATCATCTTAACGGCGACACTGTCTGGACTAACAGCCGGATCATTCCAAACACAGGAGCGGAGACAATGTGCATAAACGGAAATACTCTTTATGCGTGGGAGGGAGGACTTACAACACCTAAGACAATCATTGCAATAGACCTTGCAACCGGAATTAAAAAATACTCATCTGCTACCTTACCCGGTGACGGTGATCAGGAAATTCCATTTACTGTTTCATCGAACGGTGTTGTATATTGCATCAGGGACGGCGGACTTATGTATGCATTAAAAGACAACGGAACAGGTTTTACTCAGCTGTGGTCGAGGATTGTTATTCAGCCTGTCGGCACATATACACAGATCGCAACAGCAAGAGACAGTTCTGTTTATATTCCTTTCGGAAAAAAGATCTGCAGATTAAATCATCTTTCAGGAGAGATCAGAGATTCTTCTATTGATCTGGTGACTTCAGGAAACATAAATCCGAGATTTGTTTCGGGAATATTTCAGACTATATTTGTTGGTAACGGAGCAGACAATCCATCCGAAGGTAAATTCTTTGCATTCAGCAAAGACCTTCAGACAGTTCACTGGACAAAGCCCGCTCCATATAATTATTACTGCGGACCTGTAAGCGGGAATAACAACTTAGTTCCGACTTTACTGATGACAGCGGGCGGAACAGAAATAAGTTCAATTTATAATTATGTAGATAATATAGTTTCACTTTCTTCAGAACAGCCGGATAAGTTTACATTGATGCAGAATTACCCCAACCCTTTTAATCCGGTTACGAATCTGGAATTTGGAATTTCGGATCCGGGATTTGTTACTTTGAAAATTTACGATATGCTTGGAAAAGAATTAATAACTCTATTGAATTCTGAACTTGCTCCGGGAAAGTATAAAGTGCAGTTTGACGGTGCAAATTACACCAGCGGAATGTATTTTTATAAACTTACTGCAGGGAAATTTACTGAAACAAAAAAAATGGATCTTATTAAATAGAATTTAATCTTGATTCTTTTAAAAATTAGTTTTATAATGACAAAAAATTATATTAAAAAACTAAACAAGGGGAAAAAAATGAAAAGAAAAAATCTACAGATTGTCATCATTCTCACCGCAGTTTTAATGCTGTTTGTTTCACAAAATTCTTATTCCCAATGGACAATAGCCGGATCGGTTTCCGGAGTCGGAACATTTCCAAGCATATCAGTTGTGGATCAGAATAATGTATGGGTAGCAGGCGGTACAAACACTCCTGCTATTTTCAGAACAACAAACGGAGGAACCAACTGGTTAACAGTGCCTACAACCGGAGTTCCACTGGATGTATTCTGCGTATGGGCTGTTGATGCCAATACCGCTTATGTCGGAAACGGCGGAGCAGCAGGCGGCGCAGGCGGAAATGCAAGTTTTTATAAAACAACAGATGCAGGTACTACCTGGACAACTGTAGCATCTACAGGCGGATCTGCAGGCTTTTTCAACGGTATAGTTTTTTCTAAAACTAATCCTTTAATCGGAATTGCACAAAGCGATCCTCCAGCTGGAGTTGGAACTGCATATTACATTTCAATTACCACTGACGGCGGAACAACCTGGTCACCATTAACTCCGGCACCTCCGGGAGTTACAGGTCAGGCATCAGCGCAAAATTCCATTGTTGTAATTGATAATCAGTTTTATGGATTCGGACTTGGAAATACTGCACCACCAAGAGCATATCTTACAAGCAATGGCGGAACAAGCTGGTTCGTCGGTAATATGTCGGCAATCGGAACTGCAAGCGGATTTACTTCAGGACTGGCTTTCAGTGACAATAAATTAGTTGGTATCGGTGCATCGAGCGCTTCTCTTCCAAGTATCGGCAGAACAACAGACGGCGGACTTACATGGACAGCCGTAAATGTCGGAACAGCTTTTACAGGATATTGTAACTGTAAATGGATTACAGGAACTAATACCTGTTATATTTCTGCAAATGCCGGAGCTTCAGGTGTAGTAAAGAAAAGCACAGACGGCGGACTTACTTGGACAACCATGACAACTTCAGGATTAACGGGAATAACTCATATGGAATTTAAAAGAGTAGGTACTACTGTTTATGGATTTGCAGCAACTGCCAGCGGCGCAATCTTAAAAGTATCAGATGTAGTAACAGATGTTACGCCAATTAACAGCATTGTTCCGAGTGAATTTGCACTTTCACAGAATTATCCAAATCCATTCAATCCTACAACAACTATCAACTTCTCGATTCCAACTTCTTCCAAAGTTTCATTGAAAGTATATGATGCGCTTGGAAAAGAAGTTGCAACATTAGTTGATGAATTCAAGAATGCAGGTAATTATTCAGCTGACTTCACAGCTGCATCAAGCTTAACTTCAGGAGTATATTTCTACACAATTTCTGCAGGTAGTTTTACAAGCACAAAGAAACTGATGCTCGTGAAATAATATTTTAAATATATTTTTATCAAAGCCCGTCTGATATATATCAAGACGGGCTTTTTTATTTAAAGACAGAAAAAAAGATTGCTTATTTTATCTTCTTAGTGAACTCTGAGACTCTGCGAGAAACAATGTAAATGTTTTGTGTCAATCTCTTGAAGGGCAGGAGAATTAATTTTTTAAATAATTAATATTAAGGAATACACGCGAGAATAATACAATTTTAAGAAACACAGTCAATAGCCTGTCCGCAGTGATATTTATTTATTATAATTAATTTCCATGCAACGGAATAAAAGATCACATCCGTCCAAAACGTTTTGTTCTTGAACAGTATGCTTTGACTTCTAAAGGAGTCCGCTTTTCT
>DAIPYG010000091.1:0-12707 GCA_036782875.1 Bacteroidota bacterium
TACTCCTCATTTTCATTCATATTATCAGAATGATGTTGCAGTATTCAGTATAGAAGAAGTGGAATTGTTAGCAGGCTCCTTGGCCTAAGAGACAACATCGTTTGGTAGAAGCATGGGCAGAATTGCATAAAGAAGAATTGAAGAAAGATTGGAAACTTCTACAGAGTGGAAGATTACCATTTCCCATAGAGCCATTAAAGTAAACTCAAAATGAATCATTTAATCTTTAAAGTAACTTCCTGTAAGGTAATAGCACCATACACACTTGAAATCACTTTTAATGATGGTCAGAGTAAGCAAATCAATTTTGAAAAATTACTCAAAGGTGAAATGTATTTTCCATTAAAAGACCCTGAATTTTTCAGCCGGGTTTCTATTGACCCTGAAGTTTCTACAATAGTCTGGCCTAACGGAGCAGACTTTGATCCGGCAATTTTACACGACTGGGAGAAATATGAAAATGAAATAATAGATCGCGCTAAAGACTGGGATGTGTTGGCAGATTAAATGTTCATTACCAGAACCAATTGAATAAACATGTAAACTCCCCGCCCATGTTGGTGTTCCGAGCGAAACGGGGTCACCAACATGCGAAGAGTTTTTTGCAGTTCACAACAATGGCATTGTTTATCAGCGTATCTTTAATCATCACAATCAGCGAACCGGGACCTAAGGCTTAATCACCTTTACAAACTTAACAGAATTATTATAAGTAAGTAGAACATCGGTAAGATCGGTCACATTATTCCCGGTAACATCAGAATTCACATAGCCTGTAACAAAATTGTTTGAATTGTTATAAACATTCGTTATATCCGTCAGGTCAATAAAGCCATCCCTGTTTACATCGCCGTTATAGATCGCAAACTTCACTGGTGTTGAATCTGCAAGTATCTGATTTGATCCGAATGCATTGAAAGCATCCTGTGTAAAATCGAAATTTAAAATACCCGAACCAAAGCTTGTGCTGAAGCGGCTCCAGGTGTCAATTGAATTCCTGTGTTTTACAATAATATAGAAAGACCGGCTTGTCGGAATGAAACCGAACGGAAATAAACCGTTGCCAAGCGAGTCGAGCATTGACTTAGATGAATCAATAATATCGTATGGTGCGCCGGAATTTCTGAGCAGGACCTGAACGGTATCTTTTACCATCTTATGAGTTGCTTTATTATAAAATCCCTGAATGAGCGCCGAGAGTTGTATTGATTTTGAGTCAATGCCTGTATAGTCAACTCCCCAGGAGTGAACATAGCCCGGATTGGTTATAAGATTATCAATGAATTTCATCTTCCACCAGCCTCCCGCATTTGTCCCGTTAAATGCCGAAAGCGGCTGTTCAGGTTTAATGCCCGGACTGAAAGGAGGAACAATTCCGCTTCCGTAGGCATAATCGGTCTGGGCGGCAACAGAATCCGCATCATCTGAGAAGACGGTCATCATATCATTACCGCTTTGTCCTTTTCGATCGAATAGAGTGATAGCCGTGCCGGCAGGTGATGTTAATTGTATTTTCATGTCAGATATAAATCTGTGGGACATTAATACACATACTTTGAAATTTGTAATTATTGTATTTGAGGAAATGAAGATAGAATCATTGATGCCTGTGGGCGAACCGTCCGGTACAAAAAAACTTTTCTGATTAGTTAAAAATTTTGACATGATTGCGGAGGAAAGAACCGGAGATGTAAGTTCTTTATTATAATTCAGATGTGATGAGCTGATGTGAGCAAGACCCGCAAATAAGTTGGACATGGGAACCGGTCCGAACAAGCGGACCACATTAGTAAGCTTATCAAAATCAAAACATGCCAGATCCTGTTCAAGTGTTACGTCGCGGAACATCAGAGCTTTGACCGAGGTCGGGGTTCTTTCGTATTTCCATATTCTTACAGCATCTATTTGTCCTTTGAATTTATACATGGTCTCTGCAGAAAAACCGGTTCCTCCAATATACAGGTTGCCAAAATTATTATTTATAACCGGATGTCCGGCGAAAATTGTACCGGACAGTAAATTTCCGTTAAGGTATATTTTTACAGTACCCGAATCTGAATTATAGCTTGCTGCAATGTGATGCCACTGGCCGTCTTTTATTGCGGGAGCGGAATTAAATCCCAACGGTCCTCCGGGAGAATTGATTGAAAATCTTATACTGCCGTCAGATCCGTTCAAACCCAATGCATAATCCATTTTGCTTGAACCGCTTTTATTTACAATATGCTGGATAGGAGGCCATGCGCCGGTTGTATCGCGTCTTACCCAGGCTTCGATAGTCAGTGCAGTTGTGGCATTGAATGCAAAATTATTTGCGTATGTAAAATAATCTGTAGTGCCGTTGAGCACAAGGCTTCCGTTGTAGTCCATGTAGTTGACAGCTTTGTCGCTGTAGTTTATATAAGTCAGATTTCTCGGAAAGCCGTTATCATTTATCACACCGCTTGTACTTGATCCGTCATTATCGAACTGGAAGCTTGCTTTTAAATTTGTAAATAATCCCATCGGATCATAAATTTCGAGAGGCTGAAATTCCTGGTCATAGATCGTTTCCGGATATTTTGCAGTTCCCCAGATACGTACATTATCCAGCTGGCCTTTGAAGAAAAAGAAAGGGGTAGTTCCCGATCGGTCCGCTCCGATATATAATGAATCTGAATTCACGCCGATGCTGCCGGTGATAGAAGTTGTAGATGTATCCAGCTGGCCGTTAATATAAATGCTCGTTACAATGCCGTCATAAGTCCCCGCAATGTGTGTCCACACTCCGGTAGGTATTGAGCTGCCTGCCCTGCTTTTAAATGTTACTCCGCCCCTCGGACCAAAAAAAACTCTGCCCGATGTCCCAATTCCAAGAAAATAAGATGTCGATGTATTTTTCCCGATCACTGTCATTAAAACACTGCCTATCGATGTTGGATTTATCCAGGCTTCAAGTGTAATTGCCCCGAGCGGATCAAGTTCTGTATTATTGGGAACAGCCAGATAACTGCTCGTACCATTAAAATTTCCGGCGTAATTTCCGCTGTACTGTGCATTAGCGCTGCATGACAGAATTAAGATCATACAAATGATGAAAATGTTTTTCATTTAGGTTTTACCTTTCATTATTAATTAAAAAATATAAATTGAAGGTCTCACAATGTAAGCATCTCACTGATCTGATACTCATCAATGGAGAGTCCTTTCAATTTCAAATGCAATTTAGTTCATTAATTAATTTATTTGCAAAGAGAATTTTCATAAATTGTAGTCCGGTATTTTTCGAAGAAGATCAGAGGGGAAATCTAAAGAGAATATTTATTTTTTATCACATCTATGATCAACAGTAAAGTATTGCAGATATTGAGTTCATTTTCCGAGAAGGAATTGGAGAAATTCGAAGAGTTTTTAAACTCCCCTTTCCTGAATAAAAATATACCTATCATCCGGCTCTTCAAGCTTATCAGGAAATTTGACTTTCATCTCGATGGTCCGTTATTCTCACAGGAGATCCTGAAAGTGAAATTACCGGAAAACAGAAAATCAAATGATGCTTACCTCCGGAATCTCTTTTCAGATCTGAAAGAAAAAGCAGAAGACTTTCTTAGTTATATTAATTATAAGAATGACAACAGTTATGATATTCACCTTTTAAAGGAGCTGTACAACAGGGACGATACAATTGGTTTTGAAAAAAAGCTGAGAAAGTTTGAACTGACAGTGCAGAAAGAGAGATCCGGATCGCCCACTTATTATCATGACAGGGCTTTTGTCACTGAAATGAAAACTAATTCCAAAGTCAATAAAAAACTCATCGAGAATATTAAAAAGGAAGATATTGAGAATAAGTTTTATTTCTTCCTCCTCTCAATTATGGAAAGCTATTGCCAGACTTTTATAGAAAGGCAGAGAGCAGACACAGAGCATGATTTTACGATGCTTGAATATTTTCTTGATTATATAAAACAAGACATCCCCGGATTTAAAAAAGAACCTCTCATTCTGATCTATTATTATGCATGCATGTGTTTTCTGAATAATTATGATAATGAATATTTTAACCTGTTCATCAGCAGTTACAATTTAAATAAAAAAAACATTTCACATATAGATAAAAGAAATATAAATTCCCTTATACTTACTTATTACGGTATAAAAAATAATAACGAACCGGGGAAATATTACCGCGAAGCTTTAAAGATCTATAATGATATGATCGACAATAATTATTTATCCCATACAAGAACCGGATATATTGATCTTATCGCAGTGAGAAATATTATTTATCTGCATCTGAATTTAAAAGAGAAGAAGCCTTTTGAAACATTTATCAGGCGGATCAATTCCATAGTGCCTCCGGAGCAGAGGAAAGAAATACTTTTATATGCAAACTCATTATACAATATATTGCTGAATGATTTTGAAAGGGCTTTATCTTTTCTGTTCAAGATCAATTTTAACACCTTCCTTGAATCGGTTGATGATAACCTTTATTTCAAGATCGATGTAAAGAAATACTCTATAGTATGTCTCATAGAACTTGGACATCTTGAAACTGCCCTTGCTCAAATTGATTCTTTCAAGCATTATCTTAATTATTCCGGGATCATACCAAAAGATATAAGAATGAGAAATCATAAATTCATTAATCTGCTTAAAGAGATCGTTTCGCTTAAAATGAAATTTGATGAATACAAATTACATCTGCTCGAAAAAAAGATCGGGCAATCAAATGAAATGAATTCCTTTTTGAAACACTGGATGCTGGAGAAATGCAGAGAGCTTGATTGTTCAATGCAGCATGTTCAAACTAAAATATGAAATGTTCATGATCTCCCGTGTGATAATCTAAATAGGATCATTTGCTTCAGCTTTTTTCAAACTTCTCATTCCCAATCTTCAGATTGAAATGTATGTCAGGCAATCGTTAATTTAGGATAACAGATAGCGATCGAAAGAATAAGTTTATCGATCCAAACCCTGTTATTTCAAAAATATAAACTGTGATGGGAAGGAAAAGAGGATAAATTATGCGCTTTATCAGAATTATCCAAATCCATTTAATCCCAGTACGATCTTTACATTCGAAATGCCATCTGAAGATTTTGTAGAACTTAAGGTTTATAATATCATTGGTAAAGAATTAACAGTACTGCTCAATCAAACAATGTCCGCTGGAATTCATAAAGTCAATTTTGATGGAGACAATTTTCCTAACGGCATTTATTTCTGTAAATTGTCAGTTGGAGGCTTTACTGAAACAAGAAAAATGATTCTATTGAAATAAAATCATTTGTTTGCCAGACATCTGTGTAAATTCATAGTGCATTTGATTCAACTACTATATAAATACTGACAAACTTTTTAGAATACAACGAGACTACCTGAAAATTCTTTAAAAACACAAAGGCACCGGGATACAAATCACCTTAGAAGTAACCCCACCTGAATGCTCCACTCAATGTAAGGGACCTGTTAAATAAATTTCCGAAAAAATTGTTTGAAGAAACTTATTTAACAGTAGAAGCAATAGAGCCTGCAGACTCATATGTATTAGAAGGTATTGTAGGGAAAACAAGTATTGAAGATTGTCGTCATATTGCTTTGGCTACAATTAATAAAGTGGATGTTTTAGCCAGTTGGAATTTTAGACATCTTGTAAATATAGATAAAATAAGAGGGTATAATTCTGTGAATTTAAAAACGGATACTCGGTAATCGAAATTCGAAGTCCGAAGGAGTTATTATAAAATGAAAACAAAAAAAAAGATTTTGATGCCGTCAATATGATGCGAGACATTCGCGACAAAATAAGTGAAGAAACTATGAATATGAATTATGAAGAATTGAAAAAATATATGAATGAGAAATTAAGTAAAGCGAAATGATAAGAGATAAGAAACCCTAGTTTGTTAGTGATAAAAGTCGCAATCAATAAAACTTGAAGAATAAAATTTCGCCGCTGTTTGGTGTTCCAAGGAGTTTGCTTCTGAAGAACACCTCCTATCGTTTATAATATTATTTTAAGAAAATAGTCCTCGGGATATTAAAGTCAGGTGTATTCCATTGCCGTCCAAAACTATTTCAAATATGTTAGAAATATTTAATTCAATTATAAAATCAAAATAAATTGTAAGCAGTTCTAAACAACCCCACCCTGCCCTCCCCTTTGAAAGGAAGGGGATAGGGGGTGGTCGTTTCAAGGAATAGCGAAGATTTCTAACTCCAGCTCCCAATCAGTAGATTGGGTGCGAGGGGGTGAAAAAAAATATCATGATTCCCCCTCCTTGCATTATCAATTGATTCAAAAGAAACCGTATTTGAAATATTATCTATACTAAATATTCAATACTTAATACTTAATACTCAATACTTAATACTCAATACTTAATACTGCGAACGGATGATTTCGGCAAACCCTTATGTACAGGGCTTTCATGACACCTGTTTTCATTTTACTTCACAAATTAATAAAATTGTCGTTTGACAAAAATACTCATTTGAAATATGTTTGTAGTAAATTCATTCACAACAAATTTAATAATTTATTCCGGAAAAGAAATATAATTTCCTGATGGAAATATAAAGCAGGCATGAAAACAGCAAACACATATATGGGATCTGTAGCCATACTGAAACACATAAGCGGCATAAAGGCAGAAACTTATGATTCAGTCAAAAATGGAGATAACAGTTCCGGACACGGAAATACATACTGTATATTCATTTTCATGAAAGACAAATTTATATCAGGATTAAATGCTGTCATAAAAGCTCTTACTGAATTTAGTTTTAAATCCCAAACAGGCGGGATCAAACTCAGCAGATGGAGTTTTTTTAAAGGCAGGGAAATGAATATGCGAACGGGAAATTCTTCCGGTTCATTCAGAATTTCCACTGGTTCTTCCGGAAAGACTTCTTTGTTCTTCAGAAGAAAATCCGATTTATTAATAAGTTGCTCTAAGTCAGTCAGGGTATTTTCAAATCCGTTAAGAAATATTTCTTTAGCGGGAATAAGTTTCCCTGACATTCATGGAAATTATTTTCAACCAGTCATAGAAAACTGCGGAATATTTTTTCAATTACCTGAATCTCTTAGAGTATGTTCCGTAATGATGGCATATATCTTCAGATCTTTCAAATTTTTATATTATTTATTCCTGCGTTTCCCCGGACTTTTCAGATCTTTACCGGGGGAGTCCGGGGATGAACAAATGACCATAAAAAATCGATTTATTAATCAAAATTGAATAATCAATAAAAGAGCCGGTTCTCGCAGACAAAAATATTTATAAATTAATTATGAAAGGAAATATTAACATGGCAAAAGCAGATTGTTCAATGTTCAATGTTCAATATTCAATATTCAATGTTCAATGTTCAATGTTCAATGTTCAATGTTCAATAAAATAAATTCCAAATCCGACATTCCAAATTCCAAATAAATATCCACTCAGCAGTGAAGGAAGATAATATTGTGGACAGAGTTTAAAAATAGAATTGCAAGATTATAAACCACAGTATAGTTTTGAAAATGAAAAGTATTATATTAGAAAAAATATTAAGAAGCTCTCTTGAGCTTTTTGTTAAAAAAGGCATCCGCGAAATTTCAGTTCATGATATAGTAAAATCCGCTAACATATCCACACGTACATTTTACCGGTATTTCAAAAGCAAGGAAATGGTGATTGATTATATTATTACTTCAGGTATAAAGAAAAATAAACTGGCTTTGCAAATGGTGACTAAGGAAATAAAGAATCCTATAGATGCATATGTAATATTTATCAGTACAACTTATCCGGGAATAAAAAACATGAGCAATCAATTCTTTATGGACCTTGTAAAGTATTTTCCCAAACAATTTGAGCAACTGAATAATTTTGTGTTTAAAGATATTACGGCATTTTATATTGATAATATCCGGAAAGGAAAAAAAATGGGTTTATACAGGAAGGAAATAAATGAAAACCTGTGCGCGTATTATATTGTGGAATCGGTTTTCAATTCTCTGTATAAATTATTTTTAAACAGTAAAGAATTTTCAAAAGAATTTGTGTATCTGGAAATTAGAAGGATCATTTCTTTCGGAATGCTGACAAAGAAAGGAATAATAAAATTCAATGAATCTTCAAAAAATTACTTTCCCGAACTTACCGACATGAAGTTGCCAGTCAATCAGCCTCCCGGCAAGAAGCAGTGATTTATTCCGCGGTAAAATAAATATGCCGGAATAAATACCATATCAAAAAAGTATTTTTAAACTTAAAACCCAAGCTTTTCTTACCGCCTTTAATAAAACTGCCAAAGCAATATTTATCTTCCGGATAACAAGTAAAATATCTGTACAACTATATTTTACTTTAAAACATATTTGTATATATTTGTAACGCTGATACGGTAACACGCGGAGTTCGTATGCCATTACAGGCCGATATTATGGGAATAATAATGAATATTCCTTTAATATTCAGACGTCATAAACGATAAGTAAGTAAAATACAATATAACGTATATTATACTCAATCTTAAATAAATATTAATAAATAAACAGAAAGGAAATAAATGTATTTAGAAAATTTATTCTCGCTTGCTGGAAAAGCAGCAATAGTAACAGGCGGAGGAAACGGAATAGGCAAGGCATCTGCTTTAATGCTTGCTAAAGCCGGGGCTTCAGTGGTGGTCTCGGACTTAAAACTTAAAGATGTTAAGAAGGTGGCAGATGAAATAATTGCAGCCGGCGGCAAATCTCTTGCTGCAGAATGCAATGTTACCGAAGATGCACATCTTATAAGCCTGGTGGATGAAACTGTTAAAATATTCGGAAAGGTAAATTTTTTAGTTAACAATGCAGGCGGCGGCGGGGGAGGACAAGAAGATCCGTTTAAAATAACAGTTTCAGACTTTGAATGGAGATTTAAACTGAATGTTTTCAGCGCATGGAGACTTTGCCAGCTATGTGTTCCTCATATGAAGAAAGACGGAACAGGATCAATTGTGAATGTTTCATCCATGTCCAGTATTATGGCAAGCCATAATATGAGTGCCTACGGCAGCGCAAAAGCTGCTATGAATCAGATGACAAAATATTTAGCAATGGATTTCGGACCGGAAGTAAGAGTTAATGCAGTAGGACCCGGCGCAATCAAGACTGATGCTTTAGCATCAGTACTGACCCCGGAAATTGAAAAAGAAATGCTGAAAGGTACGCCTTTAAACAGACTTGGACATCCTAACGACATTGCAGGCGCAGTATTATATTTCTGTTCTCCAGCTTCACAATGGGTAAGCGGACAAATACTTTTCGTGAACGGCGGCGGAATACAATCACTTGAATAAAATACTTATTAATTAAAAAAATAAAATATAAAAAATGGAAAACATAGCAGACAGATTATTAAAAAATCCCTTTTCCCTGGAAGGATACACAACTGTGATCACCGGAGCAGGAGGAGCAATAGGCAGAGCCACGGCAATTATATTTGCTCATGCCGGTTCAAATGTGGTAGTCTCAGATCTTAATCTTGAAACTGCAAAAGTGACCGCTGAAGAAATAAACAAAATTCATCCCGGCAGAGCTTTTGCAGTTAAAACTGATGTGACAAAAAGTGAAGATCAAAAAATTCTGGTTGAAACTGCTGTAAAGAAATTCGGAAAAATTACAACACTGATAAATAATGTCGGATGGGGTGAATATACTCCTTTACTCGGAATTTCAAAAGAGTATATGATGAAATCTTATGAACTAAATACCGTAAGCACATATGAACTGTCGAGTTTATTTGCTCCATATCTTAAGAAAGAACCAAATGCCAGTATTTTGTTTTCGGGATCGAGAGTAGGAGATACACCTTCTCCGGAGTTCTTATCCTACAGTAATGCTAAGGCTGCATTATTCAATATGATAAGATCATTAGCTGTTGCAACGGGACCTGAAATAAGAGTAAATATGGTGATGATCGGCTCGGTCGATAACGGAGCTGCTACACTCGACGCCGGCTATACGCAGGAAATGCTTGACAGGTTAAACAACTCAATGGTAATGAAGAGAAGAGGATATCCGGAAGATATTGCATACGCTTTCTTGTATCTGGCAGCACCTGCAGCAAGATGGATCACAGGTATTCATTTGTATGCAGACGGCGGCGGCACTTACAAAAGTAAAATGCCAACAAATGACTGAAGTAATCTTTAAAGAGAAGGTGCATAGAATTTTGCAGCTGCATTTATAAAATACTATATTTTTCATTATTCTAAAATCATTATTAAAACTAAAGTAATTACAGCAAATTCAGATTGAATATTCTCATTATGAAAAATATAGAATTGTGATATTTTATGATTAAAATAATTATAAAGAATATACAATTCATTATTGTATCTATTCTGTTAAGCATACCGGGATTTTTATATTCTCAAAATACGAACTACGGAATTGAAATATCCAAAGCTGCAGCAGGCGGATTGTTGATCTCAAATGTAACGGTACAAATTAATAATGACAGCATTTTGTCAGCAGAGTATAAAACAAGATCAGATGAGATCAAAAAAACATTTGCTGTCGGGGCTGGCTCGACATTTGAAATAAACGTGTTCGATCTGGCAATAAGCAATGTAAGAAAACTGGATTTTATCAGTAAAGCTGAATACAAATTATATTCTTCAGGGTTTTCAGATAATATTACAGTGATCATAAATGCTGATCTGATCACAAAAGATCAGAAAAAGAAAAATGAATCGAAAGGTATATTTGTTAAAGGTAAAGGATTGGAAGACTTTCCCGTTTTAATTGAAAATAACTATTCAAAGTTATCATTGATCCTCACAGGCGGTGCAGGAGTATTTAATGATATTGACGCATTCTTTGGACACGGAGAAATATTTACTAAAGGAAGTCCCATAGCAAAAACCCCGGCGGGTCCGGGAAATTCAACATGGGGGGAAGGATATCTGGAATTAGGAATAGGCGGACTGATACAATTAGGATCGCAGCCGGTATATCCGTATTTCGGAGTCAGCGGTTTGATGACCGGAGCAACCGGACAGGATTTATATACTTCACAGACGAGAGGTTTTACAGATTTTGAGAAAGCATATCTCGGGATCATATATGAAAATTCTAAAAAAGGATTTGTGGCAAATTTATCCGCAGGCAGGCAGAATTTCCTTCTGAATGACGGACTATTATTTTCAAGATATTCAGGTTCAGCTAATGCCGGAAAAAGAGCCAGCCTTTTCCTTTCAGCCAGAACCACTTTTGAAAAAACCGTAATGTTAAATTTAAAATATAATAAGTTCACACTTGAAGGTGATTTTCTCGAACCGGAAGAGCTGGATTTTTCTCCTTCCAATACACAGTATCTGCTAGGCTCAATCGGTTATAATAATAATTCCACAGTTAATGCAGGTTTTTCGTATATCAACATAGTCAGTTCGGATTCGAAATATGCGAATGTAAATAATATAAATATGACTAAAGAAGGATTGTACGCATACAATCCGAAGTTATGGCTCAGCACATCAAAAAAAAATTACAACATAAACCTGCGCGGAGAATATGTATATGAGGGCAACCGGAATTTCGAAATGGGAGCGTATGCATTTTATGCAACAGCGGGATATCAGTTTAATAATGTAAAGTTTAGTCCGAAAATATCTTACAGATATTCTTATATGAGCGGAGATGATTCAGCCACTGTCAGGTATGAAAGATTTGATCCCATGCTCACAGGCGGTCTTGGAAACTGGATACAGGGATTGAATTTCAGAAAAGTGATCGGCACCGGAAATATTGCTGCACACAGAGTGCAGCTGGATCTACATCCCAAATCTGACATGCTGTTATCAATAGATTACTTTTATTTGCTGGCACCGCAGTTATTTAATTTAGGAGGTCTTCCGCACTTATCAAGATTGCCTGATAATATCTACGGTCAGGAATTAACATTCACCTATAAATATTATATATCAAATAAATATACATTGCTGTCTGTCATTTCGACTGCATTTCCTGGCAATGCAATTAAACAGTCTTTTAATACCCCGTCAGATCCCTGGACGACATTGCAGATTGCATTTTTCGTACACATTTTATAAAAAATAAATTAATCGAATTGAGTAATGAGCAATAAGAGTACTGACAAATTAATATATAGTACTGCATTAAAGAACGGAATAGTAAGCGCTGTCATTAACGGTTTTACTACATGGTTCGAATTAAACGGCATGGAAAAAATTCCGTTCACGCTGGACAATATTTCCAATAAGGAAGTAACAGTCTTCGGAAGTGTATTTCCTGTTGTGATATCGCTTAGTATCATGCTCGGCATCATTAATTATTTTACTTTCAAGAAAACTGCAAAAAAAGAAAATCTTGCGGATACAGAAACACTCAGCAAACCTTTTTTCCCCGGTATATCTAATTTAATTTTAGGCAAGACCTTCAGCGCGATCGGACTCCTGATGATCATTTCAGTATTATGGCAAAAATATATCGGAGTATTATATACAGGCCATATCGCCGCTTCTGTAATGGTCGGAATAGCAGCAGGACTCACATCAATATACATAGGAACTGCGGTAAGTAAAGAGATCGTAAGGGTGAAGTGAACTTTTCTGAAATGTGAATTTGCTATCTTCGTCTGTCAATGGATGTAAATAAATCCAATGTTGTCCAAAACATTTTGATGAGCAGATTTATTCTGCTAAATTAAATCTGAATCGAA
>DAIPYG010000092.1:0-12610 GCA_036782875.1 Bacteroidota bacterium
GCAGTTGATTTAATCTGCTCTCCATAATGTAGCAGGGGGTTTTTTCAGTTACGAGTTACGAGTTACGAATTACGAGATACGAGTTACGAATTACGAGTTACGAATTACGAGTTACGAGTTACGAATTACGAGATACGAGTTACGAATTACGAGTTACTAGTTACGAATTACGAATAACGAATTACGAATAACGAATTACGAATTACGAATTACGAGTTACGAATAACGATTAACAAATAACGAATAACGAATAACGAATAACGAATAGCTAACAAAGGGTATCAAATTAATATCAAAAAAATTAAACAAAACTTTAACCATATAAATATTTCCTTGAAAGGAGAATTAAAATGAAAAAATTACTACTATTGACTGCTCTTATGTTCGGAGTTATTATTATTGTGAACGGAAAGGTATATTCAGCAAATGAAATGTTCAGAAGTAATGCATCCGGAAACTGGAATTCAACCGGTACCTGGGAAATGTCAACAAACGGCGGAGGAACCTGGATAGCTGCCACTAAAACTCCAAATGATTCTGCCGGTGTGATTACTATCAGAAGTCCAAACACAGTTACAGTTACAGTAAGTGTAAATGCTGATCAGCTTGATGTAAACTCAGGCGGAATAATTTCCATTAACAATCTCATAAATCTGACGATAGTTGATGGAAGCGGAACAGATCTTCTGCTTCAGCCTGGTGGAACAATTTCCGGATCCGGGAATCTTCAGACACAGGGTACTAATGTCATGCTGATTATTAACAGCGGTTCAACTTTCAGTGCGCCATTGAAAGTCAATACCGGACAGGCAACAAGTTATGATAACGGATCTCCTTATATTGCTAAATATTCCGGTACGATAACAATTGATGC
This sequence comes from Bacteroidota bacterium, assembly GCA_036782875.1. Classification (GTDB taxonomy): domain Bacteria; phylum Bacteroidota; class Ignavibacteria; order Tepidaquicellales; family Tepidaquicellaceae; genus JAGPCH01. The sequence continues at coordinate 875 of DAIPYG010000092.1, forward strand.
CGGTGCAACATTGCATGTAAATGACGGAGGTTACTACATTCAGGCAAGAAACACTGTTACAAATAACGGAAGAATAACTGGAAGCGGATCTACTTTTTTAATGTATGGCGCTTCTATGATCAATAATGATTCTATCAGACCCACATACTTTGAATTTGACTCAACGACTTCTTTATCAGGTACGGGAGTTTATTCAGGCGGATATGTAACGGTCGGAAGTACAGGAAATATTTCATTGGCAAATAATGTGACATTTTCGGTGACTACAAATATGACCGGTGTTAACGGATCAGTTATAAATCCAAACACGAGAACTCTAAATTTTACTTCCGGTAGTTTTATACTTAATTCAGGAGCAACAACAGTAAACTCTGGAATAATCCAGACACAGAATAATGTTAATGTCATTGTAAAAAGCGGTTCAATATTCAATGCGCCTTTAAAAGTTAACACCGGAACGGCTACAACTTATGATGAAGGCAGTCCATATAATGCAAAGTTTAACGGAGCGATCACAATAGATGCAGGCGCAACATTACAAGTTAAGAATGGAGGATATTATACTCAGGCAAATAATTCTGTTACTAACAACGGAGCAATTACCGGAGGGGGGTCAACATTTATTATGAAGGGGGCTTCTGTAACAAACAGCGGTTCGGTATCAGTAAGCGCATTCAGCTTTGATTCTACAACATCACTTACCGGATCGGGTTCATTTACCTGCAATACTATTACAATCGGTAGTACAGGTAATCTTTCATTAGTAAATAATGTAACATTTTCACCTGCCTCAAATTTTACAATTGTATCAGGCGGTGTATTTTCTCCCGGAAATAAAATTTTCACATTCACATCAGGAACATTTATTCTGGAAAGCGGCGCTTTAGTCTCCGGAATAGGACCAAATGCAGGGACAATGCAGACACAGGGAAATGTTAATTTTGATTTCAGGAACGGTTCAACATTTAACAGTGCTGTAAAAGTCAATACAGGTACTCTTAATGCTTTTGCAAATGCTTTTCCTTATACAGCTACTTTTTTCGGTCCTATAACAATTGATGCCGGTGCTACAATGCATACTGTGGACGGAGGTTATTATATTCAGGCAAAAAATACTGTTACAAACAACGGTTCAATTACAGGGTCCGGTTCTACTTTTATTATGAAAGGACCTACTATGACAAATAACAGTTCTATATCTTTGACTAATTTAAATTTTGATTCCACTACAGCTTTAACCGGTACCGGAACTTACACAAGTACATTTATTAATATAAACGGTACTGGGAATGTTTCTCTGTCTAATAATGTAACATTCTCTCCGGCTTCAACTTTCACAATAAACTCAGGGGGAATACTAAATCCGAATACAAAGATCTTCACGCAGAGTTCAGGAACATTTATTTCCAATTCCGGTGCAACTACTTCTAATTCGGGAACATATCAGACTCAGGGTACTGTGACACTGAATGTCAGAAGCGGATCCAATTTTAATACACCTTTAAAGGTCAATACCGGAACTACGCAAGGCTATGATAATGGAAGTCCGTATGTTGCAAAATTCAACGGATCAGTAACCATAGATGCCGGAGCCACACTTAGTGCTGTAGGCGGAGGATATTTTATACAAACTAACGGAAATGTGATCAACAATGGTACATTTACATCCGGCGGAAATTCAACTCTGCTAATTAGAAGCTCTTCATTTTCTAACAGCGGTACAGTTACTCCTGCAAACTTAGAATTCGATACTACTACAACTTTATCCGGAGCAGGATCATACTCACCAATAAATCTTATTATCGCAGGTTCAGGAAATGTATCATTAGCAAACAGCTTGTCTTTAACTCCGTCTTCATCAATGGGAATTAACGGAGGCGGGGTTTTAAATCCAAACTCATTTACTGTAACATTGTCAACCGGAACTTTCATTCTTGCAAGCGGAGCAACAGTATCAAATTCCGGAATATTTCAGACACAGGGAAATATTACCATGGATATAAAAAACGGTTCTAACTTTAATGTGCCGCTCAAAGTAAATTCAGGGACAAATTCATCTTATGACAGCGGCAGTCCTTTTACTGCTGTATATAACGGAACTGTAACAATAGATGCCGGAGCAGCACTTACAACCGTCGGTGGAGGGTATTTCGTAAAAACCAACAGTGATGTAACAAACAACGGAACATTTTCAGCAGGCGGAGGATCAACAATAAGATTCTCAGGATCAACTTTAACAAAAACGGAATTGTTTCAGGTTCTGTTTTTTATTTCGAAACAGGTTTACATACACTTCAGGGAACAGGATCATGGAATACAAACGCAAATATACTTTCAGGAGCTAATGTTACTTTGGCATCCAATCATCAGATGTCAGTTGTGAATGTAAATTCAGGAGGCACTTTTAATCTGTCAACGTTTAAGCTTTCACTCAATGCATTAAATCCAATTGTAAACAGCGGAACATTTAACACAACAACCGGAGCAGTTGAATATAATGGTTCTTCTGCTCAGAATATTTCAACTACAAACGTCACTTATAATAAACTCAGAATAAACAACAATGCCGGAACAACTCTGACCGGCACAACAACCGTTAATGATACATTATCGGTAATTCTCGGCAGTATAAATTTAAACGGACAGGTGCTCACGATTTCACCAACGGGATATCTAACTGAGGCACAGGGAAATACCGTAAGAGGATCATCCGGATATATTACAACAACAAGGAATCTGAACGCGCCTTCAGCTTTGAATGTAGGCGGACTCGGAGCAGTACTGACAACAGTAGTAAATCTCGGAAGCACGGAGATCAGAAGAGGTCATACTGTTCAGAACGGTCTGAACGGAAGCACCAGTATATTAAGATATTACGATATAACACCCACAACAAACACAGGGCTGAACGCAACAATGGTGTTTTATTTTGATGAATCTGAACTAAACGGTAAAGTAGAAGCAGCTCTGTCTTTATTCAAATCAACAAACACCGGTTCTACGTGGACAGTGCAGGGAGGAACAGTGAATACGGCTGCAAATAATATCACACTTTCTTCTATTGGTTCATTCTCAAGATGGTCAGCCGGAGCTCCGAATGCAGTTGCTTCCACCATCAAGCTTTTGCTTGAAGGATTTTACAATACAGGAACCGGAAGAATTAATATGCGTGATACTGTGAGGGCGTATCTGAGAAATGTTACTACTCCTTTTGCAGTTGTTGATTCGGCTAAGTCAGTAATCGATTCCGTAACATTCAACGGAAGCTTTCTTTTTGCAAACGCTCCCACGGGAACATATTATATACAGACAAAACACAGGAATGCTCTGGAAACATGGAGTAAAACAGGCGGTGAATCATACACACTCGGAAGCGGTTTGAATTATGATTTCACAACTGATTCGGCAAAGGCATACGGAAAGAACATGAAGAAAGCCGGAACGAAATGGGTGTTCTATGAAGGTGATGTATTACAGGACGGATTTGTAGAATTGCAGGACATTGTTTTAGTTAATAATGCATCAAGTGCATTTTTGACAGGCTATGTCAATACTGATATAAATGGAGACAGACTTGTAGATCTGACTGATCTGATAATTACATATAATAATTCTTCAGCATTCGTAACAGTTTCAAGACCGTGACAATTGATAGTCATTATTAAATGAAAGAAATTTTAAATCTATGATGTAAACAGAGAAAAAAAATAAAAAGTCTGGTTAAAACTAATTCTATAATTAATTAAACAGCCGATGACCGGAAACATCGGCTGTTTTTAAATATTAACATAAAACATTTTTAAAATTTATTTCTAAAAGCAATAATTTAAATTGTTAAAAAAAGAATCATAATTATAATATTTGTTCGTTCCCAAGTATAATTCATATATATATTCTTCTAAAAACCGAAAAAACTTTCTTTGACATCGCATACCAAAAATCATATTTTTGATTCAATGGCGTAACGAAAATTATAGTCTTGAACATTTTTTACCCCCTGTACACAAATCTAATATCATTCATCGTAACGCCATTACGAACTAATCTGATAAATAGATTAAGTTTATCGAACTAATGTACCGGGGGGTTTTAATAAATTTCAAATTAAAAATTACAAATTACGAAATACGAGATACAAATTACGATTTACGATTAACAAATACCCATTAACAAATACCGAATAACGAATAAAGATTAAGAAAAAAATTTTTCAAATAAAAAACAAATCACACTTTATATGCATAAAAATTCTTTTGAAAGGAGAATTGAAATGAAAAAATCACTACATTATTTTATCGGATCTTTCCTGATATCTTTTTTATTTTTAGGAAATGCTCATTCAGCTAATGAATATTACAGAAGCGTTGCATCAGGAAACTGGAATGCAACTGGCACCTGGCAGATGTCAACAAATTCCGGCGGCACCTGGATCGCCGCTACAGGAACTCCGACTGACACGAGCGGCGTCATCACAATTCAGAGTCCGAATACAGTAACTGTGACGGTCAGCGTAAGCGCAGATCAGCTTAATGTAAACAATGGTGCAACTCTTTCCATCAATGCAGCCGTTGTACTGACTGTAAAGGATGGAAGCGGAACTGATCTTTCTCTTGCTTCAGGTGGAATAATATCCGGTGCAGGAACTCTTCAGACTCAAGGCGCGGATTTATATATGGATATAAGGGGAAATGGTTTCAATACCGCTTTTAAACTCAATTCAGGCAAAACAAGTGTAAATGATGCCACAGTAGCATCTGCTAAATTCAACGGAACTATGACAATAGATGCAGGGACTACCTTTGCGGTTGTGGCGGGGGGATATACTGTTACAGCTTATAATAATGTTGTGAATAACGGAAAAATTACAAGTAGCGGTGGTTATTTTATAATGAGAGGAGCAACTCTGACGAATAATGATTCTATCAGGGGTTCGAATTTATATTTTGATTCGACTACTTCATTAGCAGGTACTGGCGCATATACTCCTAATAACATTGTAATCAGATCGACAGGAAATGTATCTCTTGCAAATAATCTGACATTTTCTCCGACTCCAAATTTCTCTGTTGCAAGTGGCGGAGTATTTAATCCGAATACAAGAACCTTTACAATCAACACCGGAACGTTTACTGCAGTCAGCGGATCTAATTTTTTAAATTCAGGGATATTTCAGACACAGGGAATTGTGTCAGTGATAGTCAAAATCGGTTCCAACTTTAATGTTCCGTTTAAGGTGAATTCCGGTACTACAACTTCCTATGATGACGGAGGACCTTTCATTGCTGATTTCAAAGGTTCAATGACAGTGGATGCAGGCGCAATTATGACTACTCCGGGAGGAGGATATTCAAACAGAGCTTATGGAAATGCAACTATTAACGGTACTGTTTCAGGAACTAATTTTATTGTCAGAGGTCCGTCTTTGACAAACAACGGAACTATTAATTCGACTAATTTACAATTTGATTCCGTTACTCTTGTTGCAAGTACAGTCACTTTTTCAAGTAATACTATTACAATCGGAGGAACAGGGAATGTTACATTAAATTCAAACGTAACCTTTTCACCTGTTTCAAATTTTACTATAAATAACGGAGGAATATTTTTTCCGGGCAGTAAAACTTTTACATTTAATTCAGGATCATTTATCATAAATACCGGCGGAGCAGTTTCGGGGGTTGGTCCTAATGCAGGTACATTGCAGACACAGAACAATGTGACGTTTGTTTTTCGTAACGGATCTACATTCAATAGCGCTGTAAAAGTCAATACCGGAACTCTGAATGCCGGAAATGATCAGCCTCCGTATATAGGAATATTTTACGGAGCAATTACAGTAGATGCAGGTGCAGTATTTACGAGTCCGGCCGGAGGATATACCACACAGGCAAATAATTCGGTGACAGTTAACGGAACCTTAACCACCGGTGGTGGCGCGGCTTTCAGTATGAAAGGTTCGAGTTTTATAAATAACAGTTCTGTAACCTGCCAGAGTCTATCATTTGATTCTACAACCACAATATCCGGTAGCGGAACATATACAGGATCAGGTATTTCAATTGGATCATTGGGAAATGTTTCTTTAGGCAATAATGTAACATTCTCTCCTACTTCAGGCTTTACAGTAACTAACGGAGGATTATTAAATCCAAATACAAGAACACTCACAATTAATTCCGGATATTTTGCTGTTAATGGCGGGGGAACGGTTTCAGGTGCAGGTTTAATTCAGGCTCAGGGCTCAGTTAATATCATTGCCAGAAACAATTCAAACTTTAATTCTGCTTATAAAGTAAATACGGGTACAGCATATACATATAATGATCAGTCTCCTTATTATGCCTTATTTAATGGAGCAGTAACGGTAGATGCCGGAGCTACTTTACATACAAATAATGGCGGATATACTTTCCAGGCAAACAATACAGTTACAAACAACGGTACCATTACAGGCGGCAGCACGTTCAGAGTGAAAGGACCTGCGCTTATTAATAATTCTACTATTAATAACACGTATGTAAACTTTGATACCACAACAAATGTATCCGGTGCGGGTTCATATTCCGGTTCGTATATGAGCGCAGGTAGCTCAGGAAATATTATACTTTCAGGAAATGTGACATTTACACCGACAGGAAATTTTGTTCTCTCGGGTGGTGCTGTTTTAAATCCGAATTCATTTATCTTTACTGCAATCGGAAATTTTTATTTCAATAACGGTTCAACTGTTACAAGCTCAGGAACATTCAGGACTCAGGGTTCAACTACTCTTTACAGCAGGGCAGGCTCTAATTTCAACGGCTCATTAAAAGTTAATACCGGTACAACACTGTCGAACGATGATAATCCTCCTTACATTGGAACCTTGAAAGGTGCAATTACCATAGATTCGGGAGCTATACTTTCTACTACCGCCGGTGGTTATACTCTCAGATTAACAAACAATTTAATTAATAACGGAACACTTACAAACGGTGGAGGAGCTTCATTAAGATTTGCAGGAGCAAATCTTACAAATAATGGTATAGTAAGCGCTCCGACTTTCTTATTTGATACTTCCTCGCATGTACTTCAGGGAACAGGCAGCTGGACAACAAACGCAAATGTAGTTTCAGGATCAGCAGTTACACTGGCATCTAATCATCAGATGAGCAGTGTCACTGTAAATTCGGGAGGGACATTTAATCTCAGCACATTTAAATTATCATTAACCGCTTCTAATCCTATTTCTAACAGCGGAACATTCAACACAACCACAGGAACCATTGAATATAAAGGGTCATCAGCTCAAAGCATTTCCACTGCTAACATTACTTACAATAAACTCAGGATAAATAATGCTGCAGGTACATCTCTTCAGAATGCAACTACGGTAAATGATTCTCTTTCAGTTATTCTGGGAGATCTGAACCTTAACGGATTCATTTTGACTTTAGCTCCGGCAGGATATTTAACAGAGACACCCGGCAATACTATAAACGGAACTTCAGGTTATATTACGACTACAAGAAGTCTGAATGCACCGTCTGCGCTTAATGTCGGCGGACTCGGTGCAGTTTTGACTACCGGAGTGAATCTCGGAAGCACAGAGATCAGAAGAGGTCATGCAGTTCAGAACGGGTTAAACGGTAGCACAAGTATTTTAAGATATTACGACATTACACCGACAACAAACACCGGACTTAATGCTACTATGGTATTTAATTATGATGAGTCTGAATTAAACGGTAAAGTGGAAGCAGCACTCTCTTTATATAAATCAACAAATACAGGCTCGACCTGGACAATACAGGGAGGAACAGTAAACACAGCAGCAAACAATATCACACTTACTTCTATAGGTTCATTCTCAAGGTGGTCTGCAGGTGCACCGAATTCAGTGGCATCTACTATAAAGATATTACTGGAAGGATTTTACAATACAGTAACAGGCAGATTGAATATGCGTGACACTGTAAGAGCATATCTGAGAAATACCACAACTCCTTTTGCAGTAGTCGATTCAGCAAAATCAGTTATTGATTCTGTGACATTCAATGGAAGTTTCCTTTTTGCAAATGCTCCGACAGGTACATATTACATACAGACAAAACACAGGAATGCGCTTGAGACATGGAGTAAAACGGGAGGAGAATCATACACACTCGGAGGCGCTTTGAATTATGATTTTACAACTGACTCGGCAAAGGCATACGGAAAAAACATGAAGAAATCCGGAACGAAGTGGGTGTTTTATGAAGGAGATGTATTACAGGACGGTTTTATAGAGCTTCAGGATATAATACTGGTCAACAATGATGCAAGTGCGTTCATGACAGGTTATGTAAGAACAGATGTCAACGGTGACAGATTGGTTGACCTGTCCGATCTGCTTATTACTTATAATAATGCTGCGGCTTTTGTTACTGTATCAAAACCATAGCAGTTAGGCAGTCTGACCAAGTAATCAAAAAAAATGTATAACAAGAAATATTATTAACTGAGTATTAACTAACATTATTAATTGTTAATTATTAATTAAAAAGCAGCCCGCAGAATGAAGCCGGCTGCTTTTTTAATTTATAGAACTAAAAATAGGTTATTTATTAAAAATATATTTTTTACATTGTAAAAAATTAATTTACATAAATCAGTAAATTCACAATGAAAAAAGAATTATTATACTTATTATCAATTTTCCAAAAAGCTGTTAAATTATTTCTCCTGATATTAATCTTTTCAGTAAATAAGTCTTTCTCTTCTCCCGGAGATACAACCTGGGTCACAACATTCAATCAGAATTTTCAGAACTGGGCAGATGTGCATTATAACAGTTTTGAACTGCCTGATACAAATACTCATTATAAACAGATATTAATGTATTATACAATAGGATGTCCTGCTGCCGGCTGTGATCCCTGGGACAGACTTGGCTGGGTGAGACTGTACGTGGATTCAAACACAAGTTATGAAATAGCAAGGGTTATCACCCCTTATAATATAGTAGGAGGCGGATATCCGGGACAATGTGTTTTTACACTTGATGTAACTGATTACATGCCGCTCCTGCATGATAATGTCAGACTCGGAAGTTATATTGAAAGCTGGATAGGCGGTACACGCGGCTGGTTAGTTACGGTTAAGTTTGCATACATAGAAGGTGAATTGGAGAATAAACCATTTAAAGTAATAAATCTCTGGCAGAACAATCACGTGATATACGGAGATCCGGCTGATAATCCGGAAAGTTATCTTACACCTCAGACGGTTATGATAGATCCTGTAACTTCTAAAGCAAAAGTCAGAATTACCAATACCGGACACGGTCAGGGAAATACTGATAACGCTTCTGAGTTTTCATTTAAAATACATCAGCTCAAAGTTGGTAATGATATAACAAATCAGAATTTATGGAGAGGTGACTGTTCTGTCAATCCATGCAGCCCTCAGGGCGGCACATGGCAGTATGCAAGAGCCGGCTGGTGTCCGGGCGCAAGCGTGATTCCGTTTGAAGTGGACGCTACCAACAGCGTTATTCCCGGTAATAATGTTATAATAGACTATGACCTTCAGCCTTATGAAAATTTTTGTCGGCCGAATAATCCTTTGTGCATCACGGGTACTACTTGTTCTGACTGTAATTATAATTACAATGGTCATACAGAACCGCATTATACTATACAGGGTCAGCTGATACAATACAAACCAAATCCGAATTCACATGTAACAGTTTTAAGTTCGGAAATCCCGGGTTCATTCAACTTGAAACAAAATTATCCGAATCCTTTTAATCCCACAACAAAAATAAAATTTGATCTGCAGAAAATATCTGACATTAAACTTTCAGTATTTGATGTACAGGGAAAATTGGTTCAGACGCTTGTCGAAGGTGAACTGAATGCTGGAAGTTATGAGACTGAATGGAATGCAGCTAATTATCCAAGCGGAATATATTTTTACAGACTTGAAGCCGAGGGAAATGTCTTTTCAAAGAGAATGATGATTGTTAAATAGTTAGTAGTTAGTTTAGATAAAAAGATTTTGTACTGAGTTAGAAATTGAATTACTCAAAACTTAATACTTAAAACTTATTACTCAAAACTCATAACAAGTTGAATTTATATATAAAATTACATATTTCACAAAACCATTTTAATAAATCAATTTCTACCCGGAAGGAGGTCAACTGCTTATAAATTCTTTTTAAAATAATTTTTTAATTTTAACAAAAAAGGAGATTTAAAAATGAAACAAGACAGCACCCACATTTTAATTTGTTTTTTGGTTTTCGCAGTTATAAGTTTTTTTCCAAAAAGCTCTTCTGCTTTAATTTTTCCTTTTAACCATACACTCAGCGGAATTTTTGAAAATCCGCCCAATGCATCGACAGCAACAGGTAATATTACCGGTACATACGACGATGTTACAAAAACTATTTCATTTAATCTGACTTTCAGCGGCTTAGTAGGAACGACAACAGCAGCTCACTTTCATGCAGCTTCAGGACTCACATCCAATTCGCCGGTTCGTATAGGATTTATAGGATTTCCGACCGGTGTAACAAACGGAGCTTATGCTAATTCGTATGTTCTTACAGCTCAGCAGGAAGGCTGGCTTATGACAGATTCCATGTATGTAAATGTTCATTCCAATGTTTTTCCGGGAGGAGAAATACGGCATCAGATGTATCTTGATAATCCTTTGCCTGTAGAGCTATCAGGTTTCACTTCAGTGATAAACAGCAACACCGTCACACTTCACTGGATTACATCTTTTGAACAAAACAATACCGGCTTTGACATTGAAAGATCTTCCGGAAAATCCGAATGGACTAAAATCGGTTTTGTATCCGGCAGCGGAAACAAAACTACACCGGTTAATTATTCCTTTACTGACAGAAATCTGAATATAGGCTCATACAATTACAGGTTAAAACAAATAGACTTCAACGGAAACTATGAATACTTCAGTCTTTTGAATGAAGTTAATATAGGCATTCCGGCTCAATACAGCCTATCGCAGAATTATCCGAATCCGTTTAATCCTTCTTCAAAGATAGATTTTCAATTACCTTCAGAAGGCAATGTCAGTATTAATTTATATGACATATCAGGAAAGGAAATATTACAGCTGATGAACGAACAAAAAAGAGCAGGTTATTATACTGTTGATCTGAACTCTTCTTTGTTATCCAGCGGAATTTATTTTTATACTATTTCTTCAGGTAATTTTGTGAATACAAAAAAGCTTATGGTAGTAAAATAGTTATAATAAAAGAGTTAAGAATTTATAGAGCCGGATGTTTTTTTATCCGGCTTTTTTTATGCGATAAAGAAAAGTCAAAGTAAGATGTAGTCTAATCCAGTCTGAAAATTGGTAGCTCTGCTCAAATGTTTTTTAAAAGATTATGTAAAATAAAAATATGTGCAGAAAATATTTTACTGTTGTAAGACAATGTTGTCCAAAACATTTTGATGAGTAGATTTATTCTGCTAAATTAAATCTGAATCGAAGCAATTATATTTTTTTAAAAACAAACCCGCCTGTGAAAAATTGCCGTAAGAAATTCAGAGTATTGGCGGGAAGCAAAAATTTCCTGTCTGAGCCACCTGTCAGTGCTCTTCTGACAGGTGGTGAGTTGAAATTTTTGCCGCCAATACGAATGAATTTCCGGCAATTTTTCACCAGCGGGAGAGTTTTCTTTTGCCAAGCTGGGGCTGTCCAATAAGTATTTGATATTAAAGGGGTAAATTGAAA
>DAIPYG010000093.1:0-5723 GCA_036782875.1 Bacteroidota bacterium
GATTAAATATATTGTAAAGTCTTTGAATAACGTTTTGGACGGATGTGCAAATGATTTTATTTCTATATAACTACTTTACTTTTTTAAATACATTACTTTTATTATCTTGATAAAAAATTTTATGAAAGATCTTGATAAATTAAAATGGCTTATTGGAAGATGGGAAGGCTTGCAGGGTCACGGTATATATCATGAGGAATGGGAATTTAACGAGGAATCCGGATTAACAGGGAAAGCTTACTTAATTAAGAAAGGTGAAATATTAAACACGGAGAAACTTAAAATTCATTTAAGTAATGGCAACATTTTTTATACTGCCGAAGTCAGCCATAATCCTTCTCCGGTTTCCTTCAGGCTTACTTCTTATGAAAATAATATTTTCATTTTTGAAAACCCGGAACATGATTTTCCTCAGAAGATAACTTACGAAAAGAAAGAGGACGGTTCATTGCTTGCTGTGGTTGAGGCGATCAGTAATGGCAAAAACAGAAGAATAGAATACAGTCTCAGATCAATACTTTGAATGCAAAAGCAAAAACGTTATTTCTTTGTCAGTAACATATTGTTTGAATTGTTAACTTTTTCATACACCAACCCAGTTTAATATATTAGATAAAGTTCAATAAATTTACTTTAAGAATTATATTAACTATAAGAACTATACTATCTCAGTTAACCATTTTCTTTACAACCTCTTTAAGATTTTCAGTATCTGACTTTCCTCCGAAGCTTACATTTTCCGTATCTACTTCCACGCGCAGAGCTTTTAATCCGGCTATCCCCTGCAGATCCTCAACTTCCAGCTCTTCGATTTTGTTTTTCAGATATTTTAAAGATTTCAGATAATCTATATAATCCATATATTCAACGGCTTCCGAATTCTGAGAAAAAACTATTGCGATCTTACCAGGCTGCGTTAGCCTCTCCCCTCTTCCTTTCACTTCAGCTTTGTCTATCCGCTTTTTCATTATCTCATACCTGATATTATATGCACCATCAACATCAAATTTTTTTTCATCGTACCGGAATTTTATGGAAAGCGGCGAATCCTGAACGAGTATCAGATGAGCTGTTTCAAGAGGTATACTCAGTTCATTTTTAATTTCTTCTGTCTTTCTGACAATACCGCACATCATCATTAGCTGCCATAGTCTGATATTGCGAAGATAAATCCTGTCAAATTTAATATCCTCTACCAGTGAAGCTCCTATATAGATATTGTGATCAACGCCGTCAGTCTTATATCTTTCAAAATAATGAGGAAAAATTTCCTGTATCTCTGCCTGCTCTTCATCGAGATATGATACAATGACGCTGTTGATCTTTGTTGCGCTTTCTTCATAACTTTTTCTTCTGTTGTATATTACCAGCAGTTCATTATTTAGTGACTCATTATACTTCTTTATCTCTGATCTTACATCATCATCATAATTTTGCATGTGCTCAAACAACGGTACTATCTGCCTGCTTAAAAATTTCATTATCTCGGATTCATCTCCCGAATAGATTCCAAATTTTAATGAACCTATTTTCTTGTCCATCTTATATATAAATTCATTGAATATCCTGAGCTTCTTATGTTTTCTTGCTGTGATGATCACTCTTTTAGCGAGCTCAAGATTCTCTATCAGATCATCCCTTATCGCATCATTTCTCTGAAGAGAAGAATTCCTTATGTCCGAAAGTCCATATAAAGGATAAACTTCATTAAATATAATTTCTTCCATTTCAGTCTTTTTCCCGCTGCTTTCATTTTTAAGAAAGTTTATCGCTGCCTTCTGAAATTTCCATTCCAGTGTAGGATGAATGGCAGTGCATTTTTCTTTTATAATATTCCTGATCTTATTATTAATGTCTTCCCTGCTTCTGTCTATAGCAATAGCGAACAGCGGCAGAATTTCTCTGAGCTTCAGAGAATTTATCATGTTTATCTGTCCCGGAGACGGAGATCCTATTTCCAGTATTCCTACTACAACATCACCAAGTAAAAGCGGAGCAACAAGTAAATTCCTGACTCCCTGTTTTAAAATCTCTTCTTCTGTTGTGGTTCTTTCATTGTAAGCAGCAAGATCATCAATGATTATAGCTTTCTTTAAAATTATTGCCTTTTCATAAACTGATCCTTTTATTGATTTTAAATTTTTCAGACAATTATCATTCATCAGAAAACTGTTACCAATTTTGCGACCGTATTTAAAAATCTCTTCTATATTACCGGAATAATCAGTGATTCCTAAAAGCAGGTCAGGCGACTGAAGAAGGGACTTAAGATGGTGCTGAAGCTTTAAAAATCCGGCTAAAGATGTGATTGAATCTTTTTCAATCAGCTCTTTTTTTATAGCTGAAATTATTTCTGTATTGGTAATATTTATGACGTTCATAATATAAACACCACTGAATTCGAAATTCTCCGGGACCAGTACTTTCCTTAAATAATCCAGATCATAAATATTTTTTTTAATGTCGGCTTTGTCTTTTTCAGATAACTTTTTCAGTTTGCCCTTATTAAGAATATCAACAAATTCCGCTGCTCCGTTGATCTTAAAATATCTGTCAAGCCCGTTGACAGGATCTATTATTTTATAAATTAGCGGAAAATCAAAATTAAAAAACATATGATAATATTTAGAAAGTATGTGGACATAACCGCTGATAATTTTACCGAAATTATATGAAGCCAGATCAATATTCAGCTCCCCTTCTACCTTTCCGTCAGTTACTTTTATCAGATTCCTGAATTTAGGAGTTGCATAAAACATTTCGTCTGAATATGGCTCGGATGCTGCATAGGTCTGCTTATCATAAAATGCACTTGGAAATATGAACATCATCATATTATCGATCAGCTTCTCATATTTCGCAATTTCGCTTTTGTCTTTTATAACACCGTGCAGTTCCGGTGAATTATTATATTCTTCCATTATTGAACTAGCAAATGACTTTTTGATATTGTCGCCGGTAAGAGATACTGACTTAATATGTTCGGCTAACAAACTGAAATTCAACGATGTCCTGAACGGGAATTCTACAACTTTACTTTCCATGAATTTTTCAAAATTGGAATCCATAACTAAAAAATTTTCCGGTATAAAATTAGAATTATTCATAATATGGTTTTTACTTAAAGGGGATTTTAAATAAATTATTTTGAATTGATAAAAATTAATTTTACATAAATCAATTTAACCAAAACTCAATCCTTAAGATTCATCTCAGTGAAAATAACTCCTTTAATTTTTAAAAATACGATTCTAATTTATTCTGATTAATTTTTATTAACCAAACGAAGTGAAAACAATTTCAGAGAATAATTAAGAATTATCTTTTCAGCTTTGGATCGAATGCGTCTCTCAGACCGTCACCTAAAAGATTCACCGCGAAAACTGTTAACATGATTGCTATTGAAGGAAAGATCGCAAGTCCCCAGTTAGTGCCGCCGACTATATATTTGTAACCGTCAAATATCATCTGCCCCCAGCTTGCTGTAGGCGGCTGTACGCCGAGTCCAAGAAAACTTAAACTTGCTTCAAAAATTATTGCAGCTGCAAGTCCGACAGTTCCGGTCACGATCACAGGTCCCATGCAGTTTGGTAAGATATGTCTTATTATTACTCTTGCAGGTTTAAATCCTATAGCTTTTGTTGCCTCGACAAACTCTGTTTCTCTCAATGAAAAGAACTGTCCTCTCACAATTCTTGCTACATCCACCCATCCTGTCAGTCCAATTGCAACAAATGCCTGCCATAGTCCTTTTCCTAATACTACTGATAATGCAATTATCAGCAGCACTGCCGGAAAAGCAAAAATAACGTTTACCATCCACATAACCACAACGTCTGTTTTTCCTCTGAAATATCCTGCAAGCGAACCGAGTATAATCCCAAGGAATATTGAAATGCTTTCCGAGATCAATCCGACTGCAAGACTGACTCTGCTGCCGTATATAAGCCTGCTTAATACATCCCTTCCGAACCTGTCAGTTCCAAGATAATATTTTACCTTTTTTGTCCAGCTGCCGTCTGTCTTTTCAAGCTGACCGGTTTCAGTCACTGCTTCCTTATCTTCAAAATCTATATAATAAACTTTTCCATTTTCCTCTTTTATAAAACTTTTGATCGGAATAAAATTGTTTTCAGCGGCATTATTTCCGTCTGACTTTTTTACCAGTACTTCCCCCTCAAATCCTATTGGCTTCGCTGAATACTCAAGTGTCTGCTGATTTGGATTAAACGGAGCAATTAAGGGAGCAGTAAGCGCTACGACTATTAAAAACACCAGTATCCATAAACCCACCATTGCAAGTTTATTTCTCTTTAGTCTTTTCCATGAATAATAATACAGATTATGACTCTTTTCATCCTGTATTATTTCATCCGCTACTACCGCTGTTTCCGCCTGCAAGTTTTTATTAATGTTAAATATTAAGTATCTTTAAAGGGTTAAATAGGTTGATCGTTAATCGTTGATCGTTAATGGTTAAATGTTAATCATTAATTGTTAACTGAGTTTCACTTTCGGATCAAGTGTCGCATAAATTATATCAACAAAAAAATTAATTATTACAAATACAATCGCACTGAACAAAACTGTTCCCTGTATCATCGGAAAATCAAGTTTAAAAATTGCATCAATAGCAAGAAGTCCTATTCCTGGCCAGTTAAAAATGTATTCTATAAAAAAAACTCCGCCAAGAGTTGCAGCAAGTGATGCACTGATTGTTGTAACTACAGGATTCAAAGCATTTCTCAATGTATGTTTAAATACAACTGAATAAGTGCTCAGACCCTTTGCCTTTGCGGTTCTGACATAATCCTGGTTCATAACATCCAGCATAGATGACCGTGTGATCCTTGCGGTAATTGCAAGGGGTCTTAAAGCAAGCGTTAGCATAGGAAGTATCAGATACTGCCAGCCGTCATTGATATATCCCGATATAGGAAACCATTTCAGAAGATGCCCGAATACAAGTGCCATAATTAATCCGAAAGCAAAAGTCGGAAAAGAAATCCCGAATAATGCAAAAAGCATAGCCGCATTATCCGTTAAAGTATATTTTTTTGTTGCTGAAATTATTCCGATGAGAACACCCAGTATTGAAGAAATAAGCAATGCGCTGAATGCCAGTAAAGCAGTTGCGGGTAGCTTTTCTAATATTGTCTGAACCACCTGTCTGTTGGATGAATATGATCTTCCCAAATCTCCCTGAAACGCATTTACCATAAATCTGGCATACTGAACATACATCGGCTTATTCAATCCAAGTTCTTCTCTTACTGCTTCTACAGAGGCTACATCCGCTCTTTGACCAAGCATCATTCTGGCAGGATCTCCGGGGATTATGTAAAGAAGACAAAATGTGACAGTCAGAACTCCGATTATTATGAATATTGAATAAATAAGATTTCTGACTATGTATGAAAGCATTTGTCTGATTAAAAATTACAATTGAAAAAATTTAAATAATGTAATAAAAATAAAGGGTAACTGCATTTAATACTAATTTCCCTCAAATAAATAATACTATATCAACTCTTGCCTATTTATTATTGTATTTCACAAAAACATTTTTGAACATTTAAATAATATGCCTGATCATTTGCATAACTTGTTCGGGCATCTGCATAATTTGTTCAGGCATCTGCATAATTTGTTCGGACATCTGCATAATTTGTTCGGGCATCTGCATAACTTGTTCGGGCATCTGCATAATTTGCACTGGCATC
>DAIPYG010000093.1:5823-12497 GCA_036782875.1 Bacteroidota bacterium
GGCATCTGCATAATTTGCACTGGCATCTGCTCAAGCATTTTAATCAAGTTCTGAAACATTAGAATATTTAATATCAATATTCTAATACTCAAAAGTATGAGTGGAAATTAAGGAAAAGAGCTAAAAAATCAAAAACCCGATACCTAAATAATATAGATACCGGGTTTTATAAATTTAAACTTACATTTAAATTTTTTAATTACCTATTACTCTTTTTGCTTTCAAATAGGTTCTCGTATAAAATTCATCATCGAGAGAGGCAACTGCTACACCGGTTTTTGAACCTGAATGAGCAAATTTTCCGTCTCCCAGATACATTCCAACGTGAGTGACTCTTCCCTTATGCATTGTATCAAAGAATATCAGATCTCCGAATTTCAGATCTGCTTTATCAACAGGTTCTCCTACTCCTGATTGCTCAAGAGAAGTCCTTGGTAATTCTACACCAAGCGCCTGATAAAACATTGTTTGAATGAATGCGGAACAATCAATACCTCTTTTAGAAGTACCACCCCATAAATACGGAGTGTTAATATATTCAATAAATTTGAACATAACTTCATCTTTATCCATATTTTTTGCAAATTCTGAACTTGAGATGAAACCAGCTAAACTGCTTGAAATGGCTTCTAAATTGTCTTTGTTGATTGAGGTCTTGTTTGTTAAGGTGCTGGTGGATACTACTTCTTGTGAGTTTTTGTATCCATTAACATCTTTACCGTAACCTTCGTCACTGTCGTTCTGGGAAATATCTTTGGTACTCGAACATCCAACTAATAACATTACCGAAAATAATAATATCGATAATGACAATAAATTGGAAAGTCTTAGTCTTACCATTAACTAATTCTCCTTTTTAATTTAATAAATATGTAACTGTTAAAGAACTGTAAAGTCTTACTTTATAAATTTCGATTAAATTATAAATTCTTATTCTATTTATCAAGCCATAAATGTCTGAAATTCAATCTGTGCATCGGATCAAGAGGAAATCCTTTTACATAAGGATGTATGAGTCTGTAATCTTCTTCATAAAAAATAAGCAGCATAGGAGCCTGGGAAGTTGCTATCTGTTCTGCCTGATAATATAATTCATATCTTTCTTTCTGATCAGTAGTAGCAATTGCTTTTTCAAAAAGCGCATCAAACTCCGGATTCTGATAACGCGTACTGTTTATCGGACTTATTGCCTTCGGGTCTTTGGGTACATTTTTACCGTAATAAAGGTTGAGGAAATTTTCCGGATCAGGATAATCGGCAATCCATCCTAATCTGAAAAAATCAGCTCTCCCGGCGTCAATATTATCCAGATGCTGCGCAAACTGAATAATGTTTAATTTCATATTCACACCTATTTCTTTAAGCATATTCTGAATTGATTCTGCCAGCTGTATGTTTCTGTCTCCGCCTGAATTTATCTGAAGCACAGCATCAGGAAATCCTTTTCCGTCAGGATATCCCGCTTCTGTCATTAGCTGCTTTGCTTTCTGAAGATCGAAAGTATATCCTTTAATTTTTTTTACATCATAGTTCGGCATTGGCGGAGGTACAATACCATAAACAGCTCCCATATATGCCTGACCGTTTAAGACGAATTTTAAGATCTTATCCCGGTCAATTGCATAATTAAAAGCCTGCCTGACTTTTTCATTATTAAATATTTTACCTGTAGTAAGAAAACCGTAAAACTGGAGTGACATTGAAGGTACTTTCTGAAGGACAAACTGAGAATATTCGGGTGTAAGTTTTTTATCCTGATTTACAACTGCTTTAAAAGATTCATTTGGAATCCTGTAGCTTTCATCAAGATTGCCGTTCTGAAATTCAAGCATCTGCTGAGAGAGCTCTTTGAGAAATTTGAATTTTACATTATCAAGATACGGAAGCTGATTCCCGTAAGAGTCTTTTGCCCAGTAATTCGGATTCTTTTTTAAATTTAATTCGAGATCAGGAGTCCAGTTTACAAATGTGAAAGGTCCTGTTCCCACAGGGTTCTGGAAAAAATCCTTTCCATACTTTTCAACGGCTTCCTTTGGAACAATGTAAGCAAATCCAAGACACATATAATAAATGAACGGTCCGAATGGTTTCTTTAATTTTATCTGAAATGTAGTATCATCTTTTACAATATAGCCTGAAACATCCGTAAGCTTTGGAGTACGGGATTCCTTCCTTGCAGCTGAAACTTCTTCGAAATATTCGGAAGCCCCAAAAACGTAATTTTTATAAAAATCAAATCCCAGTGTTCCTGTAGAAGGATCGCAAACTCTGTCGAATGAATATTTTACATCTGCTGCCGTGAATTCCCTTCCCTTTCCGCCCGGGAAGCAGGCATTATCCTGAAAGTAAGCTCCCTTTCTTAAGTGAAAAGTATATAAGAGTCCGTCTTCTGATATTTCCCAGCTTTTTGCGAGTTCGGGTATAAGCTGCAGCGAAGAATCAAGATCTATCAGAAGATCATAAATCTGATGCGCTACGTGATGAGAAACATTATCGTTTATTCCAACCGGATCAAGACTTCGGACATTTTCAAGTTCATTGATACGAAACGTTCCTCCCCCTTTTATCCCACCTTTTAATTCAACTGATTTAGATTCCTCTTTTTTTCCGCATCCGCTGATTATAAAAAACGAGAATATTAAAACTAAGCTTGCTGTGATTTTTATCATTTATCTCTCTTCCAGGTAAAATTTAGAATTAAAATTTGATATCAAATTAAATTTATTATTCATTAAATCTATTTAGAATTTATTGTAAGAAATTTACATTTTACCGGAATTGCAATTAAAATTTCTAAAATTATTTAAGATGGATTTCGTAAGCATCTAAATTCAATTAAGATTATCTTAAACTCATTTTAAAAATTTGAAATTTGTAATTTGAAATATATAATTACACTAAGCTGCTTTCACATTTTTGGGATAGCTTTCAGGATAAAGCAGACAACTTTGCTCATGTCCGCCTGCTCCTGCAAGTTCGGGATGAATCGTCGAACAATCAGCAAATACCTTCGGGCATCTCGGATGAAAATAGCATCCGGACGGAACTTTAGCAGGAGAAGGCACATCACCTGTTAAAATAATCCGTCTTGATTTATTCCTTGGATCAGGAACAGGAACTGCCGAGAGCAGAGCTTGTGTATATGGGTGTTTAGGATGTGCATAAAGATCGGACTTCTCAGCAACTTCTACCAGCTGTCCGAGATACATTACGCAAACCCTGTCAGATATGTGTTCGACCACAGAAAGATCATGAGAAATAAATAAATATGTCAGTCCGAATTCTTTCTGAAGGTCCTGAAGCAGGTTTATGATCTGTGACTGAATTGATACATCAAGCGCAGAAACAGGTTCATCACAAACAATAAATTTCGGTTCGACTGATAATGCACGGGCAATTCCGATTCTTTGTCTTTGTCCTCCTGAGAATTCGTGCGGATATCTTCTTGCGTGAATTTTTCTCAGTCCAACTGTTTCAAGTAACTGTTCAACTTTCTTTTCTGCAGCATCACCTTCTGCAATTTCATGGAATTTAAATATTTCTGTCAGCATTCCTCCAACTGTAATCCGGGGATTCAAAGATGAATAAGGATCCTGAAAAATAATCTGCATCTGCTTTCTGTATTTTTTCAGCTCTTTATGATCCATTGTTGTAATATTCTTTCCGTCGAATATGACTTCGCCGGCTGTTGGCTCAATGAGTCTGAGAATTGACCTTCCGACTGTTGTCTTACCGCAGCCTGATTCACCTACAAGTCCCAGTGTCTCACCTTTCTTGATGGAAAAAGATACATCATCTACAGCTTTTACATTACCAACTGTTTTGGAAAAAAGTCCTGTCTTTATCGGGAAGTATTTCTTTAAACCTCTTACTTCAAGCAGATTTTCTGACATATATTAGTTTGTATAGTTAGTATAGTTTGCAAATCTTAAAGGATATTAATTAAAGTTTGTAAATATAAATTTTTGAATTTGGAAATACAATCAATTTACTTTTATAAATCTGCTCTCAGGAAAGTTAGAAAATTATCGCATACACTTTCATAGCCATCATTCAATAATTTCATCTTAGTGAAAAACAGAGATTTTCTTTTCACACAAATCTTATTTTAAATATCGTTAAATTGCTGACATTCTAAAACTAAAATAACTGAATGGAAGTAGTAACAGAATTTTTTCATAAGCTTGGAAATCTGGAAGATCTTATTAAATGGGGCGGACTGACAGTACTTATAATTATTGTTTTTGCAGAAACAGGGCTGCTTGTTGGATTTTTTCTTCCGGGCGATTCATTGCTGATAACGGCTGGTCTTATTGCAGCGCAGGGATTTCTTGATATATATGTATTGAATGTTTCTCTGATAGCTGCTGCGATTATAGGTGATCAGGTAGGATATTTATTCGGAAGAAAGACGGGACCGAGAATATTCAAGAGAGAGAAATCCAGATTTTTTGCAAAAGATCATCTTGTCAAAGCAAATCATTTCTATGAAAAATACGGTGGTAAGGCTATAATCTATGCTCGTTTCGTTCCGTTTGCAAGAACTTTTGCTCCAATCGTAGCAGGTGTTGGAATGATGGATTACAGAAAATTCACTTCTTTTAACATACTTGGAGGAATTCTATGGGTTATGTCAATGACGCTTGCCGGATATTATTTTGGAAATATACCTTTTGTAAAAAAGAATTTTGAATATGTGATAATCGGTGTTATACTTTTGTCATTGCTGCCGGTAGTAATTGGTTATTTAAAACACAAAAAAGAAAATAAAACTGATACCGGATTAAAATCTTAAGGTTTAATTTCATCAGAGACCACCTCGGTATCTTTTATCTGCTTAGCTTTCTTAATGCTGAGATTTTCTTTAACAAAGTAGAATGCACCTACAATAATTAGTCCCAGAAGTCCAAGAAGATGATTTACAGTCGCAAATCCGAATGCAGATTCTCTGTCGATACCAAATACATTCACTAAAGTTGCTGTACAGAAAAGATGATAAATTCCTGCAGAATTTGCAGGCAGCGGAATAGTCATGGCAAAGGTAGCCATTGTAAGCACAAGGTTTGCATCAAACATGCTTATGTTTATATTAAAAGCAAGCAGAGTAAGATATGTTGAAAAGACGTACGTAATCCATAAGATCACTGAAAGCAATAATATCTGAAGATAATATTTAGGATATCTAATGAATAAAAATCCATTGATCAATGAAATAAAAATATTATGTACCTTCTGATGGAATTTTTCAGGTAAGATCTTCTTAGTGATTTTTTCAATTATTATTTCTGATTTTTCAAGATTGAAAATTATGATGACAATTATTATAACAAATGAAAGAGTAATGACCGAAGTATAGATCGATATTGTTTCCAGGTTATATTGTTCGAATGCAGCAGATAATTTATTCTTGTAAAAGATCATACAGATACCGAAAGATATAAGCAGACTAAGCAGATCAAAAACCCTTTCCACCAGTATAGTACCGAATGCAGAAGCCTTTGAGATTTTTTCTTTATTTGCAAGCATAACTGGTCTGTAAACCTCACCGGCTCGGGGAATAATACTGTTCATCATATATCCTATCATCATTGAAGAAAATAGAATATCCATTTTAATATCTTTTTTCAGCGGATTCAGAAAGTATCTCCATCTAAGCGCCCGGAAATAACCTCCGAGCATAATCCCTGTAACAGCACCGGCAATAGCGTACAGGTAATTTGCATTCTTTAATACTATAAATAATTCATTAAAGTCATTTCCCCTGAAAGCCAGGTAAAGGAAAAAGAAAGTCAGTGAAATTAGGAGCACCGACTTCAGAGTTTTTTTAACTGTATTATTCAATGTGTAATAAAAAAGTTAAACACAGAAACGAATATGTGTTTAACTTCTGATTAATGAATTATTATAATTTATTATCTAAGATCAATGACTTCAACGCCTTCCGGAGGGGTGAAGCTGAATTTTGATGAACTGATACCGGCATCAAGCGAAATATCCTTTAAGGAATAAGTGTTTGTTGATTCTGTTGTTACTATGTTGATCTTACGGATCAGGTCTTCATTTTTATCTATCCAGATTTTTGCAGATTTTACGGAACCTCCGCTTCGGGGAGATAATTTAATAACGTAACAATCCACACCGCCGATGTTCTCTTCGCCTTCAAGGTCAGAATAAAAATTTTCGGGATAGTTAAAGAGGAATTTGTTGGGTGAAAAAGAGTTTCCGTCATCTTTATAACTGTCTATTACAACCTGCTTTCTTTTAGGAGAATATGCCCACGATGTTTGTCCGTCTGTAATTATTATCTGTCCACCTGCTTCAATTCTGTACTTGCTGGTCTTTTTTATGTAAATTACCCCAGAAGAAGAATTAGCTTTACCTCCGGAACCTTTCAGAGTTTGTGTAAATGTTGCTTTTGCATCTGTAATATTTTCATATTTAGACTGCACTTTCTTTATTATTTCCTGTGCATCCTGAGCAAATGATGCTGAATATGCAATAAGAAAAATAAAGATCAGATATTTTTTAATATAATTCATTTGGGTTTTATTTTGACGTAAAATACCTAAATCAAAATTCCTTTTCAATTGAATAATTTAATAAAATTAATACTAATCAGCACATCCGTCCAAAACGTTATTCAAAGACTTTACAATAAATTTAATCCGCTTTTC
>DAIPYG010000094.1:0-12376 GCA_036782875.1 Bacteroidota bacterium
GACAGCCCCATCACATTAAATTTATTGTAAAACCTTTGAATCACGATTTGGACGGTTGTGATAATTTATATCACATTCAATCTTGAAATGCATTTCTATAATAGGTAATTTAAAATAATAAATACATAACGACCAAAGATGACCGCAAAATTCAAAGCAATGAATTTTTTCAATGTTTTATTGCTGTTAATAGCAATAATTCAGTATTATTTACTGGCTCCTTTAAACTCACCAGGTGAAACATATATTACAACATCATTGGACTTTGATGTTAAGTTAAAACTGATTCCCGGTTTTCTCATTCCTTATTATTCTGTTTACATTCTGTTCATACTTATGATTATACTTATAATCAGGAATAAAGAATCATGGGAAATGACTATTTTTCTTACAGCTGTTATACTCTTATGGAGTCTGGTGAATTTTGCGCACGGTTTTTTTCCGACACAGAATACAATAAGACCGCAGATTACCGAAACCGGATTTTTCTTTGAAGCTGTAAAAAGTCTTTATACCGGAGTAAAACCATTCAGAACACTCCCAAGCTGGCATGCTGCTACAGCGGTACTTTGTGCCATTGTTTTTTTTAAAATGAAATTCAGAAGAGGTGTTCTTATAATTATCTGGTGCTTTTTAATTGTAATTTCTCCTATGTTCCTGAAAATGGCTTATGCCGTTGATGTTATAGTAGCTATACCTCTTGCATATCTGAGTTATGCAGCTGCTAAAAAAATATCAACCGTAAAGGTAAAGACCGAAACACTTCAGGAAATTGTAAAAGCATTTACACTTGAGTCTCTCATACAGTCCGTTGCAATAGGTATCAGGGATGAAAGCACCCTTGTATCTTTGATAGAAGGTCTGACAAGAATTGAAAAAAATCTCACCGATAATGACAAGGCAGAGATAAAGAAGATCGGTGCAGAATTAAACCCGCCTGTTAAAACTCTGAAAGAAGTTATAAACAATTTAATTTTGTCTATCAGCGTCGAACGGCATGTCGAAAAGGCAAAGGAAATGTTCAGTGCAGGTGAAAAATCTTACATACCTTCTGACCGGGATCTTAAAAGTGCTACCGAAGAGCTTGTAAGCATAGCGTGCAGACCTTTTGACAATCCGAAATTCCGGTTTGTAATTCTTGAAATTAAAAAGAATAATACTCAGATCATAAATACAAATTCCCTGGAAGAAGCAGCCAAGGAAAGATCTTCCGATATTATTTTCAAGTTTAACAGTTTCCTGGAATCACACAAAACAGATATTCCCGTGATTAATACAATTGCAAACTCCGCGAACAGCCATATTGACCTGACTTATGATGAACTAAAAATGATATCAAAAGAATTAAGGAAACCTCCATATGAGATTACTATAGAAGAGATCTGGAGTGCATATCAAAGGATTGACGGAACAAAGGTAAAGCCTCTGGGTGATCTTAAAAGTAATGCAAATATTATTATTCTTGTACAATATGCGCTCGGTAAGATCGATACTCTCGAACCATATGTAGAAAGAATTGACAAGAAGTTCAATGAATGGCTTGATGAAACCAGAGCCGGCGGGAGGGAATATACTACCGAAGAACTCGAATGGCTGAAAATGATGAAAAACCATTTTTCTACTTTCCTTGAGATCAACATGACAAGTTTCAATCAGCCTCCGTTTGTAAATAAAGGCGGAGCTTCCAAAGCATATAATATTTTCGGGCATGATCTGAATAAGATCCTTTATGAACTTAATGAAAGACTTATCTGATCAACTTTCTGAATTTGTATTAACTGATGTTTTTTCGAAACACCACTCTAAGAAATGGATACAAGTAATGATAATTTGCTGATTAAGAGGATCTCTGAAAGAGACATGTCAGCGCTAAGTGAATTTTATGACATTCACTCTAAATATTTATATACTATCATTTATTATATCCTGAAGGATGAATCTGAAGCCGAGGATCTGCTTCAGGAAGTGTTTTTACAGATCTGGGATAAAACAGATTCTTATGATGAAAACCTGGGAAATCCAATGGCTTGGATCACCAGGATCACGAGAAACAAATCCATTGACAGGTTAAGAAGCAAAAGCTTCAAGAACAGATCCTCAGAGACCGACATTGACAGATTCTTTGATCTGTCTTCTGAAGATGAATCATCAAGTCCTGACAATAATTTAAAGCTAAGTCAGGAGAAAAAAGAGATCGTGAATGCTTTAAAATCACTGAATCAGAATCAAAGAGATCTGATTGAGTTTGCGTATTTCAGAGGTTTTACGCAGTCCGAACTATCTGAACATTTTAACATTCCGCTTGGAACAGTAAAGACCAGAATGAGAGCAGCTATGATACAGTTGCGTGATAAACTTAAAAATTTAGTGTCATGAAAAATACAGCCGGTCAGAATAATTTCGAGGAGAAAGCAATTCAGAATTCCCTGGGACTTCTTAAAGCTGAAGAAAAGGAAGCTTTCAGATTATTGACAGACGAATCCTCAGAAGATGAAAGAGTACTGATAAAAGAGTATAATAATTTAACATCTTTGTTTTCAAGAATTCTGATGTTTCAGAATAAAGAATTATCCCCGTCTTCAAAAGTAAAAGATAAGCTTTTTGAAAAAATAAATTCTGAAAAGGAAAATAAACCCTTAAAGAATAAATCAGGATTTAATTTTATTTATTCGGATTCAGGTGATTGGATGCAGCATCCTCAGATACAAGGCATAGAAATTAAACAATTAGCGGTAAACGAAGATAAAGGTTATCTTATGATCCTTTTGAAAGCTGCCGCAGGAGCGGAATATCCTTCTCACCATCACAGCGGAGCTGAAGAATGCTATGTTCTCGAAGGAGATCTTTATGTCGAAGGGAAATATTTAGGTCCGGGTGATTTTCATCATGCCGAAGGGGGCAGTGATCACGAACCGCTCAGGACAAAAAACGGATGCACATTATTACTGGTTGTCGATCCAAGAGATTATTGATCAGCTAAAATTAACTCTTCTGAGTTTCTTCCTTGAACTCATTTCGCTTTCATACAATCTTTTTACTCCGTCACCCATTGCCTTTTCCACATCTCTGATATTTTCAACCAATCTTTTAAATCCGCCGATCTCAACTGAAGCCGCCTGATCTGTTCCCCACATTGCTCTGTCAAGTGTTATATGCCGTTCTATAAATGCTGCACCAATAGCCACTGCAGCCCATGTTGGAGACAGACCGGTTTCGTGACCGGAATATCCTACAGGGACTTCAGGGTAAATATTCTTCAGAGTCCTTATTACCTTTAAATTAAGCTCTTCGAGTTTACAAGGATATGATGAAGTTGAATGTGCTATCAGCAGGTCCTTCGTTCCGATCGCTTTTACAGAAGAATTAATTTCTTCTATAGTTGACATCCCGGTGGAGATCATAAGAGGTTTGCCTGTTTCTCTTTTTCTGTTTAAAAGTTTCAGATCGGTAAGAGAAGCAGATGCAGCTTTGTATAACGGAGTATCAAAATGTTCAATAAAATCAACTGATTCTTCATCCCAGCAGGATGCAAACCATACAATGTTTTCTTTCTTACAAAACTCATCTATTCTGCAGTAATCCTCATAGTTTAATTCTATTTTATGTCTGTAATTAATGTAGCTCATTCTTCCCCATGGAGTCTCACGCTCCACGTCCCACTGATCCTTAGGTACACAAAGCTCAGGCGTCCGTTTCTGAAACTTCACAGCATCACAGCCTGCAAACTTCGCTCCTTTGATGAGCTCCTTTGCAAGACTGAATGAACCATTATGATTTATTCCGATCTCTGCTATTACATAAACTCTTTCACCATTTCCGATATATTTACTTCCGATTTTTATGCCTGACATGGCTGCTTAAGTTTAAATTTTAAAAATTTGAACACTGCGTTAATCTCTTACATATTACATTTTATAAAAAAATTATTGACCGGCTTTCTTACTATATTTAACTGACTTTCTTCGGCTTTAAATTAAAATTGCTTGTTTTTCTGAATACCGGTTCTACCGCTTCACCTTTAAGATAAGACTGAATATCTTTTTCCTCAACACTTTTTTTCAAAACAGGTAAAACTTCCTCATAAGCTTTCAGTGTATATTCAATATCTTCATCAGAATGTGAGTAACACATATTATGAAACCCGCCCCAGAGTATTCCCCGCTTTATCATTTCCTGCTGAACCAGTGATTTCATCTCCAGTGGATTTCCGGCGCCTGCATCAAATGTAATTATCGTTCTGCAATTATAACCATTGCATTTTGTAAATCCAATGCCAAGTTCACCTGCAATTTTATTGTATCCGTCTTTCAGCTTTTTACCCTGAGCTGACAGAAACTCCGGAACATTCTTTTTTGTGATCTCGTCAATGGTTGCCATCGCTGCAGCCATTGAAAGAGCTTCACCTCCAAATGTTGTATAAAAGAAAACGTCTTTATCAAAAAGCCTCATTACATCTTCCCTGCCGGTTATCGCCGCTATAGGCATTCCATTGGCTATTGCCTTGGAATAACATGCCAGGTCAGGCTTTACTCCGAAATATTCCTGCGCTCCTCCGGCAGCGATCCTGAAACCTGTCCACATCTCATCGAATATTAAAAGCGTTCCGTTCTTTCTGCAAACCTCATGAACTTCCTTTAAAAAATTATTTTTCTCTTCTTCAAATACAAACGGCTCGAGAATTACACAAGCTGTATCATTATCAATTGACTGTATCAATGATTCAATGTCATTGTAATTAAATGTGTATGTGAAGTCTTTCACTGCTTCCGGAATTCCGGCATTTCTGTCAGTAACGCTTATATACCAGTCGTGCCAGCCGTGATATCCGCAGCATAAAACTTTTTCACGTTTGGTAAAAGCCCTTGCTAATCTGACTGCAGCAGTGGTTACATCACATCCTGTTTTTGAAAATCTTACCGACTCTGCATTCGGAACAATGCTCCTGATCTTTTCCGAAAGTTCTACTTCAAGAGGATGTATCAGAGAAAAAGTAATTCCGTCTTCAAGCTGTTTCCTTATGGCATCATCAACTTTATCATAACAGTATCCCAGTACTACCGGACCTATTCCCATATTATAATCAATGTATTCATTTCCGTCCACATCCCATACGTGCGAACCTTTTCCTTTTTTAAGATACTTTGGCGCAATCCCTTTCACCCATTGTGTAGGACCTTTTGCCAAAGTCTGTGTGTAAGCAGGGATCAGTCCTTTGCTTCTTTCGAAAAGTTTGTTTGACTCTGTTATGATAGGAAAATCATTGTTACATTTGATTTTATTTGCCATTTATTAGAGTTAATAAAGTTAATAAATAAAATATCATAATCATCATTCAATCATTTCATCATAGTTAAAACCCTGTCGGTGATTTTCTCACCGGTGTAACCTTCATACTCCAGTACATCATTCATCAGTGCAGGCTTGAACCACTTATCCATTAAAGCAACCGGCAATACATTTCCTGCAATTCTATTTTTTAAAAAAATCTCAGCAACTACAGAATAGAGCCCGCCTGTAATAAAATGATCTTCAAGAGTAACAAGAAGCTTTGAACTCTTTGCAGCTTTTAATATCGCTGCTTCATCAATTGGTTTAAGCGTTCTGAGATTTATCAGACCTACAGACTTTCCTTTTTTCTCAAGAATTTCTTTTGTTTCAATTGCCTGTTTAAACAAAACTCCGTAAACCAGTATCGTTACATCTTTACCTTCGCTGATAATTTCAGCTTTACCGATTTCAAATTCCGATGAATGTTTATAAACCGGTTTAAGATTATTGTACCTTATATAAAACGGTTTCGGACTCTCTAATACTTTTCTCAATCCTATCAGCATATCCTCTTCATCGGCAGGACAAAATATATTCACGTTAGGGATACCTCTCATTATGGAAACATCTTCGATCGCCTGATGAGTCGGACCGTTCGCTTCGGATAAAAATCCCGGAAATCCACCGACAAGTTTAACAGGAAGATCAGCAATTCCGACATCCGTCCTTATGAATTCAAACGCACGCATTGTAAGAAATGAAGCAAGCGCATGAGCGACAGGTATTCGTCCTCTCAATGCAAGCCCTGCAGAGACACCGATCATCGTCTGCTCTGTTATTCCCGTATCTATGAATCTGTCTCCGATCTGATCCGGCAGATTTCTGATAGCAGCTCTGTTCTCCGCAGTAAGGATCATATAGCGTTCATCTTTATCTACAAGCTCTTTCAGTAATTCTTCGTATGTCAAAATGTTTGTAAGTTTATGAGTTCTTTGTGTTCTTTAAGTTCTTCGAGTTTTTGAGTCATAGTTATCATAAAATCATTTCATCTTAATTAAAATAATAGTTTTCACCGCGCAACAATCGTCTCAGATGTAAGCTCACTCACCTTTCCTCCGTGCAGTTCCTTCAACAACATTTCTACTTCTTCACCTGTGAAATTAACAAACCACCTGTCAGCCCTCGCTTCAATACTCGGCAGACCTTTACCCCGCGCTGTCTCTGCTATTATGACAGTTGGTTTTCCTTCTTCAACAGGAATTTTAGAAAACGATTTTTCTATATCGTCAAAATCATGTCCGTCACACGATCTTACTTTCCAACCGAATGCCTCGAACTTGTCAGCAATGGGATTCAGCGGAATTAATTTTTCAGTTTCTATATTTGCCTGGAAATGGTTTCTGTCAACTACCGCAATTAAATTATCCAGCTTCTTTGCGCTTGCAACAAGAGCAGCTTCCCAGATCGATCCTTCGTCAAGTTCACCGTCACCGAGTATCACTGCAATTTTATTGCTCTGCTTTTTAATTTTACAATCCATCGCTACACCTATTGCCACACCCAGTGAATGTCCCAGGGAACCGGAATGAAATTCTATCCCGGGGATATTCCTGTTTGGATGCCAGTAAATAAAATCATTAGTCTTCAGATGATTCTTCAGCCTGTCTTTTTCAATAAGACCAATCTCTGCGAATGTTCCGTACAATGCCGGCACATCATGACCTTTAGACAAAAACAAATAATCCCTTTCAGGATCATTCAGATTATTTTTATTTACATTAAGAAAATCTTTATAAAGATAAACTATAAGATCAGCACACGACAATGAAGCGCCGATGAAACACCCTCCGTCTGCGGACATCCGTATTATATGTTCTCTTACTCTGAAAGCTGTTTCTTTAAGGTCCTGTAATTTTTGTTTATCCATTTCGTTTTTTGTTATTCGTTAACTATTAATCGTTAATCGTTATTTGTTAACAGGTATTTAAATACATAAAACCATTTTAACATTTAAAATTTAATTCCCCATGTATCACATCTTGCATCTTGCATCATGCATCTTGGATCTCACGTTTCATGTTTGACGTCTCGCGTCTCGCGTAAAGAGATCGTCTTCAGCTCATCCAGATGATCCCTGTACCAGTTAACTCCGGCATACATTTCATTTATCTTTTTTATTTCCGGTTTTTTATCCAGAAGCATCATTATATCGCAAAGAGTGAATACTCTGTTCTCATCATAAAGCTCTTCATAAATTTTTTTGATAAATTCATAGTCTTCAGAATAATCAATTGTAAATCTGTGACTCATGGAAAAATCAAGTCCTGTTTCCCATTCTACGTTGCCTGTTCTGAATAATTCCGGTCTTTCCCATATATAAGGTGTTGTATGCTCTCTTTCAAAATCTTTCACTGCATCTTTCCATGCTGTTTCGAGAGTTTTAAAACTCATCACTTCGACATCGTTACCGTCAGGAAAAGTAGCGGGATGCAGGTTACTTACAAAATCAAATTTATCTTCGTTTTCAATAAAATATTCGAGCACCTTATCGATCACGTCCGGACAGATCAATGGACAATCGGAGGGTATTTTCACAATGACATCTGCTTCATATTCCATTGCCGCCTTATAATGCCTGTCAAGAAGATCTGCAGGATGCCCTCTGAAAAAATTTATGCTGTAATCTTTACACAGCTGTTCCACTTCATTATCACACTCGTCAATAGTCGTTGCAACAACTATCTCTTTTACAGTTTTTGAAGAAGCAACCCGCTCATACATTCTTACAAGTAATGGCTTACCGGAAAGCGGCATAAGGATCTTGCCGGGTAAGCGATAGGAACCCGTTCTTGACTGAATAACAATTAAAATATTTGGTGTGATTTTAATCAAATTAAATCAAGCTGTCTGATAAGTCAGATCAAACTTGTCTTTGTTGTTTTCCGGTGAATAATTTTTTTCTGTGACGGGTTCTTCTTTAAGAACCTTCTGACAGATATCTGCAATGATCTTTGCAGATATTCCTTTGTTCTGGATAGGTAAAAGTTTTTTGAGATCTTCGAGCGGAAATGCCGAATATACTTTCTTTCCCAGTATCATTCCCACATAGACAACTGTCGAATAATGTGTAATCAATATATCGCAATTGGCGATCATATGATCTGTATTGCCTTCAGAAAATATCATTGAACCCGGAGCGTATCTGTTAATTTCTTTCGAAGCTCTTTCTACTTTTTCGTTAGGGTGAAGCTTAAAGATTATCTTTTTTCCTTCCGAAAGGCGGACAGCTTTTTCAATAAATTTTTTCCTGTTCTCATATTTAAATGTTTCCCGTGTATCTGAAGTGCAGACAAGCGTATAATTGCTGTAAGGAAAATCATTATTCAGAAATTCAGCACAGTTATCAAAGTTCGGTATTCCTGTAACTATTATCTTCTCCGGCTTTACGCCTTTCCGTATAAAGAGATCCCTGTATCCTTCGGAAGCAACACAGAAATAAGTATAATAGTCAGATAGTCCTGTTGTTGCAGTACCTCCGAAATACCTGGGTATTCCTGTTTTTTTAACAAGGTGATAAAAAATATTCTCCGGATCAGTCATCCCTTCCTGTACCATTACCATTTTCTTCTTCCTGAGATTTTTTGGCATTATGAGATCACTGCATACAACTACGAGGTCATAATTATTTTTTTCACCCCGGTAATCCAGCGCAAGATTGTTTTTTCTCAGATAGGATTCTGTCTGCTCACGGAACTTACCTCCCAATACAGAAAAGTCCAGAAACCCGAGCTTAGCTGCAACTCTCTCTGCACCGTCTGAATAATATGCGGTAAAAAAATGCTCATACCCCGGAAGGCATTTCGAAATTCTGTGAAGCATCGTTGTTTGGTTCAGAGAACCGCACATATATAGTATCTTTTTCCCTCTCATGTTTTGATAAATTAATCAAATATAAGATTTTAAGATACAATAAATTTAATGGCATTATTAACATTTATAATAAAACTCAAAGCTGTGACAGCTGTTGAATTCTGCTTCTTTAATTTTTGACTTTAGAACATTTTTTAGTTTCGCCCTCTTAGCCCAGGACTTTCCAAACTTAAAGATCTCACTTCAGACAGTTTATTTTATTTGGTTACGGAGTGTTATACGGAATTCCGTACCGGATGAAGGTTGGCTTATTATCTCAAAAGAAATGTTATGTGAATCAAGTATCTTTTTAACAATGCTTAAGCCGAGACCGTATCCGGAAATCTTTTTATCCCTGGATTTATCAATCCTGTAGAATGGTTCAAATATTTTGCTCAGCTCGTCTTTGTCTATTCCTTTTCCTGAATCTTTAACGGATATTATAGTCTCATTTGTATCAGCAGGATTTTTATTGACGCATATTTCGACAGGTTTACCCTCTGAATACTTTACAGCATTATCTATAATATTCCTTAGAGCTGTTTCAAACTTTTTTCTGTCGACCTTTACTTCCAGCTTTTCTCTGTCAGTATTAAAATTGATGTTCGAACCCATGAACTTTGAGACAACAGATCTGATCAGGAAAATAATGTCAGCAGACTCTGTTACCAGACCGACATTCAGATTATCGTCCCTGTATGTTTCCAGCAGACCCGAGATCATCGTTTCCATTTCTATTACATCTTCATGTATCTTGTTTTTTATTTTCTCTTCATCTACAAATTCATTTGCAAGCTTAATTCTCGTAAGCGGGCTCCTTAACTCGTGAGATACGTCTATAAGAAGCGATTCCTTGGATTTCAGCATGTTTGAGATGTTATCTTTCATTTCATTTATTGAATCTGCAAGATTACCGAGTTCATCATTTCTTCTTACATCCAGCTTCGTATCAAAATTTCCCGCACTTATCTGTCCGACAGCTTCAGATAATTTTTTTATCGGACCGAAGATCCACCGTAATGAAAAGTATAATAATGATGCCAGTATCGTGATCATTATTATCAGGGGGATTATAATTTTTTCCAGATTAATATCGTCTCTCGGCATCGGAGGTGAAAATACAATAAATCCGTTTTTCGTTTTCACAATTTCATAAAACCTTGTCTTCTTCCTTACCGTGAACTTATCCTTATCTTTATTTTTGTCGAAATCACTTTCATTCTTCAATTCATTTATTGTAGGCACTTCAGAACTGCTTGTCCACCGGGATTCAGACGTTTCGAATCTTATGTTTAGTCCCAGCTCATTCATCACCTCTCTGGCTTTCACTGTATCGGGAGGATCTCCTATATCTTTGATGAAATAATCATTGAACATATATGAGAGTTTATTTGGTGGCTTGAAAGGTCCTCCTTCGAAGTTCATTCTGATAATAAAACCGATTGAAATATTTACAAGAACCGTAAATATAATTACCAGTAATATGAGCTTTAAAAATATCGAAAAGTTAATTTTCTTCAGGCTCTGCATAAAATATATATCCTATCGACTGAACTGTTTTAATGAGCTGATTATTTTTCTGTTTAAGTTTATTTCTTAATCTTGATACCATTACATCAATGCTCCTGTCATAATACTGCCACGATATGCCTTTCATCTTCTGCATTACTGCATCCCGTGAAAGAACCTTTCCGTTATGTCTTGAAAATAAAAGCAGAAGATCGAACTCTGTTGAAGTAAGTTCAATTTCCTTTTTGTTGAATTTTACAGTCCTGTTGGATTCATTGATCTCGAGATCTCTGAACTGTATCCTGCTTTCGGATACAAGCTTACCGTCCGTCCTTCTGAATATAGATTGAATTCTTGCAACAAGTTCTCGCGGTTCAAACGGTTTTGCTAAATAATCATCAGCTCCAAGCTCAAGACCAACTATCTTATCAGTTGTCTCTCCTCTGGCAGTAAGCATAATTACAGGTACCTGATTTGTCTTTCTTAGTTCTTTGAGTACTTCAAATCCATCCATTTCAGGCAGCATAAAATCGAGTATGATCAGATCATACAGATTATTTTTGAGATGCTTCAATGCATCCACAGGATTATCGAACGAAACAGATTTGTAATTATATTTTTCGAGGTAATCTTTTAAAAGGTCGGTGAGCTTTATGTCGTCATCTATGACCAGTATATTCTTCATTTGCAGAATTTTAAATTAAATTAAAATATAAGCAAGGGAAGATCTTCCCTTGCTTTGATTCAAGCATTAATTTTAATATTTTTCTTTTCTTTCCTTTGGTCTGTCCATTCTGTCATGAAATCTATCTTTCATCTCTTTCATTGCATCCACGGCTTTAATCCTTTGTTCCGGAGTCAGAATATTATGAAACTGGATCATTTTATCCATCATAAAATCCTTCATTTCCTGCATGTTCTGTTCACGCTTCTGATCAAGTTCTTTCAGTTTGTTTCTGTCCATATTATCTTTTTTGAATTCATTTGCAAATTCATCTATCATACTTTCCCTGTTGTCTTTCTTTGCGTCCATTTTTTCCCTGATCTCTGCACGCAATTTTTCTACCTGAGCTTTCTGATCACTGTTCAGATCAAGTTTCTCAACTATCATACCCATCAGGAAACCATCAGGTCCGTCCCGGAATTTCTTCTTTGCATAAACTATTCCGAATACTGAAGTCAGTATGAATGCAAGAACTAATACCGGAATGATAAATCTTATCCTTCGTGATCTGCAGCTCTTTCTTTTAAAATTCTTACATTCAGGATTATTGTTTTCCTGAAGTATGTTTTCTGTGTTATCCATTTTAAATCTCCCTGCCCGCCCATTGCGGACTTTTTTATTTTTTGATTCATACAAATATACGTGAAGTTCGTTGCAGAGATGTATTGGAAATGTAAATCTTTGTAAGCATAATTTTAACCCGAATTCCTGGAATTTAGCGAATTTACAGAATTTGTTTTCGGTCATTTAATTCCTGTAATTCTTTAATTCGTTTAATTCGGATTCAGGACTGACGGAAGAGTTATCAGGACTGACGGAAGAGTTATCAGGACTGATGGAAGAGTTATCAGGACTGATGGAAGAGTTATCAGGACTGAAATACTTAATCTTTAAACAAAAATCAGAGTCTGTCAGTACTTTCCAAAATAAATATGAATAGCTTATTATATGCATAATTTGGTTCAG
>DAIPYG010000095.1:0-12003 GCA_036782875.1 Bacteroidota bacterium
CTAACTATTAACTACTAACTATTAACTACTAACTACTAACTATTAACTACTAACTACTAACTACTAAAATCGTTTTTAATTAAAATTATATTAGATATTTTGCTGAAACAAATTTTGAAATAAATGGCAGAAGAAGTCAAACTAAAATATCCCAAAGGCATTCCTTATATTATAGGGAATGAGCTTTCAGAAAGATTCAGCTATTACGGAATGCGCGCAATACTGGTTGTCTTTATGACACAGTATTTAATGTCTCATGGCAAGCCGGATCCGATGAGCGAGAATGAAGCTACTACCTGGTATCATTTGTTTTCAATGGTAAATTATTTTACTCCTATAATAGGAGCTGTAGTTGCGGATGTGTTATGGGGGAAATACAAGACTATCATTCTTTTGTCCATAGTCTATGTTCTCGGACATCTTGCACTTGCAATTGATGAATCACGAATAGGACTGACCATAGGTTTAACATTAATAGCAGTCGGAGCCGGCGGAATAAAGCCGTGTGTGTCGGCTCATGTCGGCGATCAGTTCGAAGAAAAAAATAAATCATTACTGGAAAAAATATTCGGATACTTTTATTTTTCTATTAATCTCGGAGCAGCAGTCTCGACTCTGCTGATACCGGTACTCCTTGAAGATTACGGACCTCACGTTGCTTTCGGTGTGCCGGGATTTTTAATGTTTCTTGCAACTATCGTTTTCTGGAGAGGAAGAAAGGTATTCATTGCAATTCCTCCTGTAGGCTGGCAGGCTTATAAGAAAGATGTTTTTAGTCCCGCCGGAAAGAAAGCAATATTCAATTTAAGCATAATGTACATATTCATTTCGATCTTCTGGTCTTTGTTTGATCAGACAGGATCTTCGTGGGTTCTTCAGTCAGAGAAGATGGACAGAATGGTTGATCTCGGTTTCGTAAAATTTGAACTTCTTGCATCACAGATTCAGGCGATCAATCCCCTGCTTATAATGCTTTTTATTCCCCTTTTTACTTACTTCTTATATCCTCAGATAAATAAGTTTTTCAGAATGACAGCTTTGAGAAAGATAACTATCGGAATGCTTTTAGCCGGATTCTCTTTTGTCATTGTTGCAGTAGCCGAGACATCAATACTCGCCGGAGGCAAGCCAAGCATTATATGGCAGTTCTGGGCTTATGTTATTTTAACTGCTGCAGAAGTAATGGTCTCAATTACCGGGCTTGAATTTTCTTATACACAGTCACCCAACAGCATGAAGTCATTCATAATGGGACTTTGGTTTCTCGGTGTCTCACTCGGAAACGGAATCACCGCGCTTGTTAATGCGATCATTTTAAATCCGGACGGAACGCTCAAGCTTACAGGTTCAGAATACTTCTGGTTCTTTGCAATACTGATGTTTGCTACGGCTGTCGCATTTGTTTTTTTAGCTATGAGATATAAAGTTGAAAGTTACATTCAGACAAGGGATTCATTGCCGGATCCGCTGCTTGTGGAGAATTGAATTTGAAATTGAATGTTAAATGCTGAATCGGATAAAATTAAATTTATCAATTGACCATACAATATATTTTTTTAATTATTTAAATTTATAAATACTTACTATCTAATTCATAATACCAATTGAAGCGCATCCTTATTATCAGAACAGACCGTGTCGGTGATGTCGTCATGATCACTCCGATGATAAGAGAAATCAGAAAAACATTTCCCGGATCATTCATTGCAACTCTCACAAATCCTAACACTGCTGACATACTTTTAAATAATCCTCATCTCGATCTTATACTGACAGACGATCTGAAGAAGAGCTCATTCCGGAAAGTCGTGAAAGAGATAAGGAAAAATAAATTTACCGACGGCTTGCTTGTTCTGCCGACCGAAAGGGCCGCGTATCAGATGTTTCTTGCCGGAATAAAAAACAGGATAGGCGTTGGGAAAAAATTATATGAAGTGATAACATTCATGAAAAGTGTTTCGAGGAATAAATATGTTCCTCTCCGGCACGAGTCAGATTACTGCATGGATCTCGCTAGGGCAATCGGGGTGAAGACAGGTGATCTTATTCCGGAAATTTTTATTACTGATGAAGAAAGAGCTTACGGAAAAGATATATTGAATAAACTAAGCGTTAATGACAAAGATTTTAAGATCATCGTTCATACCGGTTCGGGTAAATCTTCAGGCAACTGGAGTGAAGAAAAATACTTAAAACTCATCAGAGAGATTTTATTAAAGAAGGAACATTCAAAGATAATACTTACAGCAAGAGAGATGAGCAATACTTTTAAGGAAAGTATACTGAGCCAGAATGAAAGCCGGATAGTATTTGCAGATAACCAAATTCGCCGTCTGAGAGATCTTATCTGCATAATTGCACAGACTGATCTGCTGATTGCCGCATCCACAGGACCCCTGCATCTGGCTTCAGCACTTGACAAAAAGACCATCGGATTATTTTGTCACAGACGTATGAACTGCGCGGAGCTATGGGGAGCAAAAGGAAGAAAAGCTGTTAATATTGAAATCAGCAGTGAATATTGTGACAGCTGCTGCAGCGCAGATAAGGAAATATGCAGATTTGAAGAAGGAATAAAAACTGAAGACGTCTTGAAATTTGTCTGAAAAAAATATTCCGCATAAATAATTCAGAGAGGAATAAATTCATTTTAAAAACAGGACACGTGCAGATAATTGATTTTGCTCACTTTCCTTGAAGTCAAGAAATAATTAAAGTTGCTTTTTAATAAATACAATGTTATTTTTGTTAGAATAATTTTTATAAATCAAACCAAACAAAAATGACAAAAGACGAACTAGTAACCAAAGTAGCAGGTGATGCTAAGATATCAAAAGTTCAGGCAAGAGCCGCATTAGAATCTATCATCGATGGAATTAAAAAAACAGCAAAGAAAACAGGAAGACTTTCATTAGTTGGATTCGGTTCCTTTGTTAAATCAAAGAGAAAAGCCAGAATGGGAAGAAATCCTCAAACCGGAAAAGAGATCAAAATTGCAGCAAGAACTGTTATAAGATTCAAAGCCGGTAAAGCTTTGGTTGAATATATGAATAAATAATAATTCTAACCGGTATTTTTTTAAGGCGTCTTAAGACGCCTTTTTTTTATCTTACTATTGCAAACTTTCCTGTCTTATCATCTACTTCCTGACCTGTGGAATTTTTTCCTGTTGCTCTGAATATGTAAATAC
Source organism: Bacteroidota bacterium (assembly GCA_036782875.1). GTDB lineage: Bacteria > Bacteroidota > Ignavibacteria > Tepidaquicellales > Tepidaquicellaceae > JAGPCH01. Next base: position 3,191 of record DAIPYG010000095.1, read on the forward strand.
CTGTCGGGACTTTATTTCCGCTCTGATCCGTTAAATTCCATTCCACTCCGCCGTTTCCATTTGTTTCTTTTATTGTAACAAGAAATTTTCCTCTCAGATCATATACATCAACTGTTGCATCACGCGTAGTATTTGCAAATGTAATGTAATCCTGTGACGAGCTGAAACTGAACGGATTAGGATACACATACATTTCACTCAGATCTTCTTTATTAAAAATCAGTCCGAAACTGCTGCCGGCTCCGTCAACTATTTTTATTCCTGTTGAAGAATATACATTGTTTGCCTTGAGCAGATAATTTTTTCCTGTTGCGCCGATTACAGCATTGTTCTGAAGATCAAGATATACAATTTTTCTGTTCGTATTTTCAATACTGACAGAACTGACCCTGATATCAAACGGTTCGAATGAATAATTATTCACGTTCCTTATGCTTACCGAATCCACTTCAAGATTAAATTCCACTTTCAGCCTTGTACTTCCGATAAGCTCCAGCTTAGCAATAAAAAACTTTGCAGTATCAGACTGACTGACAGGAAACGTAACTGAATTAGAATCCACAGGTGAATCATAGATATCTTTCAGACCCGTAGCTCTTACGGAATAGCTCCCGTTTGTTATAACTTTGTCAAATGAAAGGAAATATTCGAAATTATTTTTAATGGCTACATTCTTCGGGAATCCGATGCCATTACTTAATATAAAAGATCCAGGGGAGGGTATCGTTGAGGGAATTCTCTCTGAATATCTCAGTGTCAAAAAACCGTTGTTTTCGTATTGTGCTGATACCAGTTTTGAAAGATTATGACAGTAAACTGAAACAGGTTGTGTGAGCTTGCTTTCCCTTACAATATTTTCCAGGTCTATGACGGAAATTTTATAAGAATAATATTTTCTGTTTGTAACATTTACATCCAGATATTGATTAGTGAAAGTAGAATCATACAAAACATAATTCTCCGACGAATCTCTTCTGTATATCCTGTAATAGTTAGCTACCGGATTGGCTTCAAAGTTCAATTCTATTTTATTTGAGTCAATGCTGTTTCCTCTAAGCCCCAGCGGAGTAGCAGGTCCGCCAAATGCAATATCCTTTTCAAAGAACAGCAGAGTGTCATTCACTGTATTCAGCCCGAATTCCTTTACGCCGTTACCGTCAAAGTCATAAATTATCTGATTGAAAGTATTTATATCCTTCATATAAAACACAGGTCTGAATCTTCCGGCAGAATTGTCAAACTTCATAATATAAAACAGTGTACCTGTATTTATAAGTATCTCTTCGACACCGTCATTATCAATATCCGCAGCTCTTGTTGAAGTCTCAGCGTAAGATTTATAGTTGTATATATCAATTGCATCAAGTACTGAATAATTATTATCTGAATCCGCAGTGTAAACATACAGGCTATAGTACTGTATCAGATCACCGTCCTTACTGACCACACCTAAGGCAATATCTTTCTTCCCGTCTGCATTGAAATCACCTGTTGTAAGATTATCACCTCTGACAAGCCTGTTAAGACTGTCTTTAAAAACTCTTGTGTAATTATTGTCGGATGAATTTTCATAAATAGAAAGACCAACTTTCGGAAGAGCCGAACCGCGCGTTTCATAATATACATTAATGAATGCAACATCTTTTTTTCCGTCATTGTCAAAATCTTCCACAAGTACATTCTGGGAATTTGGAGTTGAATCTATTCCGAAATAATTAAGATTTGCTGTCTGACTAAAATTATTGTTACCGGTGGATTCGAGAATTCTCAGGCCTGTAGTGCCAAAGCCGAGTATTTCTTTTTTATTATCCCCGTCTGTATCTGCAATTCTTGCAGACCAGAAATTTCCGTTGACAGAATCACTCCATATCAGATTTACGGGAAGCTGTCCCGGCGCTGCAGCTTTATACAGGAATCCGTTTCTACCTTTAGACAAAAGGAGTTCATTCAGACCATCTCCGTCTATATCTCCGATATCTCTTCCAACTTTAAAATCACTCCAGTTATCATTGGATACTTTGCTGAAGCTCCCGGCGCTGAATTCATAAACATTGAGCTTAAGATTCTTTTTAATGTCATTCAAAAGAATGTCAGTCTTTCCGTCTCCGTTGAAATCATAAATAGTGCTGCTTGACTGAGAATAATTCAAAGAATAATCTTTAGTAATATAGCCGTAATTATTTATCTGCGGCTGAGTATAAAAATAAAATGAAGTGTCACTTACAACGGCTGTCTTTCCGTTAAGGGATGTTGCCTCTACATAAAATTCATATTCCGTATCCGGCGCGAGATCATTTCCGTTTAGAAGCCCGAAATGAGCATCTGCAACAAATCCAATATTCGGGGTTCCGACATCAGCCAGCACAAACCTGAATGGTTCGCTTACATTCTTTCTTTTGTAATAAATCTTTCCGAGTGTTCTTTTATTCGTTGCAAAAAGTATGAGCTCTGAATAATTATTCTTATCAATAAGATTTCCGAAAGCAATATCGGTAATTACAGGCGGATTCCTGTCTTTGAAAATTATCATTCTGTGCTCAATCGTCCTTCCGGAGTTGCTGTTTATTGCAAGCCTCAAAGTGTATGAAGTATCAGGCATACCTGAAGTATTCCATCGGGCGACTGTATCATTCAGAACCTGTGAAGTCTGATTCTGCAGTAAGGGAATCCACGAGGACGGTCTTTGACCTACGCCGTAATATAGAGAATAAGATAAAAAGATCGGTGAAGCTGCTGATACACAAACCGGTACAATATCATTTTCAAATGTATAATCCTGAAATGGATAATTAATTCTTGATACCGAAGGATTTCCCGCATTCTGAACTGCTGTAAGTGCATTCAGCCTGCCTGAAGCGCGGATATGATCCCACGAAGTTTGTCCTGCCATCAATGTTGTAGTCGATACTAAAATACCTCTTATCTCTTCGTTTGTAAGTTCAGGATTTTTTGACAGGAGCAAACCTGCGACTGCAGCAACAATAGGCGCGGCAAAAGAAGTGCCGTTAAGTTTATCATAATCACCGTTGAAAGTTGTGCTGCCTTTTCCTGTTCTTACTGTTGTAAGATTCTGAAAACCCGGAGCATATATATCCACTGTTTCACCGTATGAAGAAAATCCCGCTTTGTTATCTGTCTGATCGGAAGCACCTACCGATATGACCTCATCATAAGCCGAAGGATAATGTAGTCTGTCGCTGCCGTCATTTCCTCCGGAGCATACTATCACGACATTTTTTGTGTAAGCAAACCTTATTACGTCTCTCAGCAGATTACTGAATATATAATCCCCGAAACTGAAATTAAACACTCTGACTCCCTGTGTAATACCATACAATATGGCATTTGCAACATCATCTTCCTCGCCGTAACCTTCAGCATCAAAAGCTCTCATCACAAGTACTTTGCATTTTGGAGCAACTGAAGAAATGCCGAGATTATTATTGAATGAAGCATTTATGATACCGGTGACTGCAGTACCGTGAGACTGCCTGTTGTCATCAGTAGGATCATTATCAGGTTCAAGATAATCTCCTCTTCTTGGATCACCTGTATACGGCTCATCCGTAAAATCCCATCCTCTCCAGTCATCTATGAATCCGTTATTGTCATCATCAATTCCGTTTGATTCCTTTCCGTTGCCATATTCGCCGTAATTTATTTTATAGCTTTTCTGAAGATCAGGATGCAGAAAATCCAGACCTGTATCAATCACACCGATCACAATATTCGAATCTCCTTGTGTGATATCCCAGGTATTCTGCATTCCGATAAGATCCAGATAATACTGCGTTCCGTAATATGTATCATTGGGAATTACATTATTATCAGAAATTCCTTCAACCTTAAATGAACCGACAGGCTGTATATATTCAACAAATTCATTCCTGCCTGCTCTGCTCAGCAGCTGTTCCAATCTGTTTACATCAGCATTAAATATGAATATTTTATCCAGTCCGATCTTTGTGAAATTCTCATTTCCGGAATAAGACCTGTTTAATTTACCAAAAGCTTCTCTCGAATTTTCTATTCCGAGATCTCTGCTTATTTTTGAAATGGAACTATTGCCTCTTCCGGGTGAATTGTTTTTGAAATTATTTATAATTTCCGGCGGAGTGCTGTTTTTAAATTTAATTATAATACTCTTTGACTGGGAAAATGCAGCTGTATTTGCAAGAAACATCACTGCCAGAAGCAGTAATCCGGAATTTTTCATCATTAATGTGTTAATTCTGATAATATAGATTTAAAGGGTTTAAAGGATTTAACGGGTTTAAAAATATTTCTGATATATGAATATATTTAGACAGAACAAAGAAGGTATATTTATAACTTATCTTTATAATCCTCCTTCTGAATTTTCTTCAGGATCATATTATCATTATCAATTATTACATCGAGAGGTTTGCCGCTGACAGGCTGTTCGAATTGCTGTATTTGCATTTCATTGAAAAAAGTAAAATTCTCTTCACCTTTATCAGTTTTTACTAAAATGTTTACCGGCATTTTGTATATCAGTTCTTCTTTCTGCGTTTGCCTTAGATTTACCCTCAATGTATATACTCCTGTATTCTTCTGATCCATGAAATCATCATACTTCCAGGAATATTTATATTCAGGTCTTCCGGTGCCGGTAAATATCCATTGATTGAAAAAATATGTCAAGTCAGTTCCCGAAACTTGCTCACATACATTTTTAAAATCATGAGTTCCGGCATTTTTATATTTATATTTTTCATAATAAGTTCTTACAATTTTAAAAAAGACCGAATCTCCTGTAACGCCGCGCAGCATGTGAAGACACCACGCTCCTTTTTTATAAACTGTCGGACCGAATATAAATCCTTCCGGTGCATATACAGTACCTTTATAAAACCCATAATCCTGATTTTTCATGAATCTGTCATAACCTTCCTTACCTCCGGTATGTTCTTCCCATAATGCTTCTCCGTAAGTAGCAAATCCTTCATTAAGCCAGATATCTTTCCACGATTCCGGCGAGACAGCATCACCGAACCACTGATGAACCAATTCATGCGCAACTATCGATTCATATCTCTGATCTCCAGTGACTGTAGTATAACCCATGCTTGAGATTGTCTGATGTTCCATTGCTCCACCTGACCAGCCGAACATAGCCATGCCGTATTTTTCATTGATAAACGGATATTCTCCGAATATTTTTGAGTAAAATTCCAGCATGCTCACTGTGTTTTTCCAGTCATATTTGGCTTTGTCAGTGTAAGATGGATAGGAATAATAATCTACATTCATATTTTTTGATCCGTCAGCAGTTGTATAAATATCAGTCCACTTATCATATTTACCAATTGCAATAGATACAAGGTATGTGGTGATTGGGTACCCGGATTTCCAGTAAAAAGTTTTTGTGCTGTCAGTATCATCACTTACTTCCTGAAGCAGTCCGTTAGATACCGCAGTCAGTTCTTTTGGCACAGTCAGAATCACTTCAGAAGTAAATTTATCAGTAGTAATATCCTTGCAGGGCCACCACAGAGGCGCATATTCAGGTTCGCTCAGAGTATAAACTGCAGGTTCTCCGTCAAATGTTTTGAATCCAAATGAATCAAAACCTTTATTTTTTGGTGAACCTTCATAGCTGATTTCCACAAGAAAGTCCCCCTCTTTTTTCAGAGATTTATTTGTGTTTACTATTATGAAATCATTTTGCCTGATGAACACTGCATCTGAACCGTTTAAAAGGATTTTATTTACAGCCATATCATCTGAAAAATTCAGGTATAAATTATTAAGTGTATCTGAGAGATTCAGGGCTTTCATTTCCAGATTTCCGTAAATATATTTTTTCGGAATATCAAATGATAATTTTAATTTATAATTGCTTACGTCATAGAGATTCTGATAATCTTTAATATATGAGTCATCTTTTCTTTCCAGATTTGAATATTTAAAGTTAATGTATCTGTCGGCAAGAACCATAGCCCGTTCTCTGATGATTTTTTTGTTAAAAGATGAGCTTAGTAAATTGAATCCTGCAAAGGTCCAGAAGCAGACTGATATTACAAGCGAGACTGATGCTAAAAGTAAGATACGGGATTTTTTCATTAATAATTATTTGTAGCAGAAATAACTTTCTTTCAGAACAAATATATCCTAATAAAGTTTTTTAAAACATACTTTTATTATATCTCTAAATAAAGTATAAAATTGTTTAATTTTGTATAAATGAATTAAATTAAATAAATGAAAACTTTCAGAGCAACTTTATTTGTAGTTACATTATTACTATTGTGTAATTCAATGAACTCCTGCATTTCAATTGACAGAAAAATTAGAATAAATAAAGACGGCACAGGTGAGGAAATCATGAAAATCAGTTTTATGAAAGAATTTTATACTATGATGTCATCCATGGCTTCGATAATGGATTCATCAAGAAAGCAGGATTTTCTGGACTCTCTCTACAGCGACGAAATATTTATGAATAAGACTAGAATCGGATATGATTCTATACCCGGCTTAAAAATTTCAGACATATATTCCACGCGTAATCCGGATTCTTCAAACAGTTTTGTAATAAAATACAGTTTCGACAGCATAAGCAAGATCGGTTCGTCACTGGAAAAAACAATTGAAGAAGATAACAATAAAAAATCCTCTGCTGTAGTGACTATGAATAAAGACGGGGAAGAAATTGTATTCAGTTACATATTTGAACAGCCTGCGGGGGAAGACATTCCAGAAAGTGATTCAACAATGGAAGAAATGAAATTAGGTATGGCAAAAATGTTCGGAAACGGGTATATTAATTTTGAAATAGAATTCCCTTACGAGATAATATCATCTAATGCTACTAGTTCTGATAAAAGTATATTGAAATGGAATTATCCGATTTCTGATGTATTTATGAGCAGCAGGATGAAACTTGAAGCAAGGATGAAAGAGTAAAACGAATATTTGAGGAATATTTTTTTCATGAGTGGGGAATTTTGGGACTGCTTAAAAAAAATGCTGAAAATTTACAAAATACAGCATAATTATTTGGTATGAATAATGTAATTTTATAAATAAATAAAAAAAATGACACCTAATATAATGAAAATCCTATTTACCTGTTTACTTACATTGAGCTTAAGCGCATGTACGAAAGATGTACCACCTGAGCTCTTAAGCAACAAGCAACAGCAGAAGACAACAGAGAAAAAAGAAATGCCCGATGATTCAATTCATCGTAATTTAAAGCAGAACAACAGTTTCCATTCTACCGAAGAAAAATCAGAAACCAATTCCGGAGAGAATAATGAAAAAATGAGCGGTGAAGGCGCTTCCAAGTATGTTTCTGAAGCCGATGAGGCGGATGCGAAATATCAAAAATCCAAATCGGAAGCGGATAAGAAATTATGCATTGAAATGCAGCTCAAAGCTGCAAATTATCTCATGTTCGATGCTGATCTTCCTCCGAGAGAAAAATATAAACCAGCTTTGATAAGATACCGCAGAGTAATAGAGCTTGATCCAAAAAATGAAGAAGCGATAGCAAACAAGACACAAATTGAAGAAATTTATAAATCGATGGGAAAACCAATTCCTAATTAATATTTTAAAAATAAATAAATTAATACTATATCATGAATGCCAAAACAATAACCGGAATTATTATAATAGCCATATTTTTAGTTGTAGGCTTTTTTTCATTTTCTGAAAGCAAAATAGAATATACCAACTTTCAGACTGCGTCTGAAATTCACAAGACCTGTCAGGTAAAAGGCAGCTGGTTAAAGAATAAAGAAGCAAAGTTTGATGCAAACACAAATGAATTTGTATTTTATATGCTGGATGAAAACAATACTGAAATGAAGGTTGTGCTTGCCGGCGCCAGACCAAACAATTTTGAAATGGCTGAATCTGTGGTAGCAAAAGGAAAAGTGAAAGACGGCAGTTTTTATGCAAAGGAAGTACTCACAAAATGTCCTTCAAAATATGAAGGGAAAGGCGAAGACATACAAAAATCAGGGATCTAAATTTTAGTATAATTTAATAATTAATTTTATGGGTTCAACAATAGTTTATATTGGCTTTATATCCTGTATTTTGTCTGCAGTGCTTTATTTTTTTGCAAGCAGAGGGAACATAAAAGCAATAGCACCGGCGAGATTGTTTTTTCACGGTGCCGTAATAATGACCATTTCTTCGGCAGCATATCTGCTTTATCTGATCATTACTCATCAGTTCCAGTTTACTTATGTATGGAACTATAGTTCTAAGGATCTGCCTGTTAATCTCCTTGCTTCGACTTTCTATGCCGGACAGGAAGGCAGTTTTCATCTCTGGGCATTTATGATGGCTGTTCTTGGAGTATTCCTTCTGGGTTATCTTAAAAGCAGGGATAATGATAAAACATTAAATCATCAGACAGATCACGGAAGTGACAGATATGAACCATTAGTAATGTTCACATTTACTTTGATTCAGTCATTTCTTTTATTCATTTTGATAATCAAATCGCCTTATTTATATGTATGGGAATCTTTTCCTAAAGATGTAACGATAGGGTTCGTTCCTGAAGACGGAAGAGGTCTGAATCCTCTGCTTCAGAATTTCTGGATGACTATTCATCCTCCGATCTTGTTTGCGGGATTTTCCTCACTTGCAATACCTTTCTGCTTTGCTATAGCTGCACTTATTAAAAATAATTACAGCAGATGGCTTAAACTTGCATTACCGTGGACGTTGTTTTCCGGTATGGTGCTTGGTGTAGGAATTATGCTCGGCGGTTTCTGGGCTTATGGTGTACTCGGATGGGGCGGTTACTGGGGATGGGATCCTGTAGA
>DAIPYG010000096.1:0-8194 GCA_036782875.1 Bacteroidota bacterium
TATAATATCTCAATTTGCACTTAAAACAACATACGCGTATGTTGTTTGTACTTGATTATTAACACAGTACCTTTTCTTTTGATCTATTAAAAGAAAAGCGGATTAAATTTATTGTAAAGTCTTTGAATAACGTTTAGAACGGATGTACAGAAAATATCAAAGAATTTTTTTTAGTGCATATATTTTTAACTAATACTTTTTCAAAAAATATATTAAGTTCAGGCTGTTCAATTAAATAAATAAATTAATGAAAAGTTAAAGGATGAACTTCCACGGAAGAATCTACCCAAAAAGTTTCCCTTAGAATTTAAATTAATAAATTTTATAAATACTAATACTCATACTATTTAAGTTGCATAAATGAACCTCTCATACCTGAACATTTTTACAATCCGGGAATTATCATAATCAGAAAATGCAGAAAAACCTAATCCGCAGTTGTAAATTATTGATTTTTACCGGGATCTTTTTTGTAGTAATATTAGGGTTTGCCATGATGGCATATCCGGGCGGATCATATAATGACAGGGCATCAATACATTATAATTTCTTCGAGAATTTTCTTAGTGATCTCGGAGCCACGATGACAATTTCCGGAAAACAAAATACAGTTTCAAACATACTTTTTATAACAGCGCTCGGTAGTGTGGGAATAGTGTTGATTTATTTTTCAAAGATCTGGAGGGCAATGGGAACTGAGGTTCACAGAATGAGCGTAATTGGATATTTAAGTAAATTTTCACTTATACTAAGCGGACTGAGCTTCATAGGAATCGCATTCACTCCGTGGAATAAATACTTTGAATATCACGTAATGTTCGTAAAATCTGCTTTCTGTTTTCTCCTGGCGTGGACTCTGCTTATAATAATCCTTCAGGCAGGAAACCCGAAAATGAGAAATCTTATGGTATCGAATATACTTTATTCAATAATACTCGGAATATATGTTTATTTTTTATATAACGGACCGAAAGCCGGAACTGAAGAAGGGAATACTTTCCAGGCAATAGCGCAAAAAATAATTTTTGTAGTATCTGTTGCTAATCTCATAACTCAGGCAATGGGTATAAAGAGATTTCTGAGATTTGCCGATTTCAGAAAAGGCGGAGTTAAGAATTTTTATGTTTAAATATATGCTTCAGTATTTAAATAAACCCGAATAAAAATTTAATACCTTTCAAAAGTTGTTTTTAATAATCTACATTCATAATCTTTCAAAATCAATTTTATCCTCGTTACATCAGATTTTCCGGGTCAGAATTTGATAATTCCGTATCAGAAATAATATTTAACATATCTCTTAAAATTATTATTTTAAAAAATTCAAATTAACACTTTAAATTAAAAATGCAAAGAAAAGAACTGATTGAAAAGATAGCTGAATCCATAGATGCAAAGGATGCAGTAAAGTTTTCCGAATTCATTACAGAAGACGGCACGTTTCGTTTTGGTAATGCAGAAACAGTAAAAGGAAGAAAAAATATAAGCGACTATGTTGCTTATTTTTTTACAATGATAAAAAGCAGCAGTCACAAAATTATCAATCTCTGGGATGAAGGAAATCATATAATCTGGGAAGGGGAAGTTTTATATACAAGACTGGATGAAAAACAGGTGGCTGTTAAGTTTGTGAATATTTTTAATATGGAAGGCGATATGATTACAGATTATCTGATCTATATTGACAATACTCCTTTATTTGCAGAGTAAGTTATACTTTAATGCAGATCTGATTAAGTCAGTCAGTTTCAGGTTTAAATATTATGATTCCGTAGTAATAAGTATTTTTATTTCTTTTATCGAAATTAAGGCACCATTTGCTGATTTCTTTCGGAGTAAGATACATCTTATTTCTTTTTTCCTGCGGGTCAATGACCTCCAGTTTTTTTCCGCAATAATCAACGATACTTATCCAGTGATCTTCATGATCGGTAAGTATGATCATTTTATTTCCCTGTTTTATGTTGGAAAGTATCCGCTGTCTGAAAGCCATTTCGCTTTTATTAAAAAACTCTTTGTATTCAAATCCAAGTATCCTTAAAGCGCGGAAGATGTTTCTTTCGCTGGTTCCGTGATGTCTGTCCGTTCCCGCACAATTCCTTATCTTTCTTTCCGAATACAGATAACCAAGTGCCAGAAGGCAGTTTCTGATCGAAGCAGGTCCGCAGGTAAATTTTGTTTGTTGATGGTAGTAAGTCATGGGTTTCTGTTAGTATGCTCAAATAAATATCTTCATATTAAAATTCAAAATATATGTTTGTATTTTTCCATTGCGATGATAAGCTCTATTTTCAGAAAGAAATTCAAACCGGCATCAGGATCCACGGTACTTTTTTCACGGATCTAACCGGATTAATTAATATCCATAGGGTTTGCCAAAAAAACACTCCAAAATGGATAAAAACGTTCAGGTTTTATTAACAGTCTTTCAAAAGAAAAGCGGACTTACTTAGAGTCAAAGATTGCTGTTTAAGAACAAACCGTTTTGGGCGGATGCGACTATTTGATTACGAAACCCCTCCCAAACCCTCCCCATTTTCGAGTCTGTCACTAAACTTGAAGAATATTGAAACCACTAAGACCCAAAAGCACAAAGTATTCTATTTTCTATATATTATTCTTAGTGTCTTCGTGCTTTGGTGGTTTTCAGACACCTTCTTTCAAAGGGGGAGGGTTTGGGAGGGGTTTTGAAAAAAATCAGAAAGCATTCAATGAAAATTTAAATTTCCAATATTATTGGAAGACCTTGAATAAAAACGTTTTGGACAGATGCGAATCATTTTTCTAATAATTTTACATAACTTCATTGTAAAAAAAAATCAGAATCTGTATATTCGCATAACTAAAAAAAGAAAAGAGGTAAAATAAGTGTTAAAGGTCATCATTCAGGAAGGTGAATCCATAGACAAAGCTCTAAAGAGATTCAAAAAGAAATACGAAAAGTCAGGATTACTGAAAGAATTCAGAAGAAGAATGTTTTATACAAAACCTTCTGTAGAGAAAAAGATGGATAAGGAAAGAGCAGTAAGAAAGAATAAAAGAATTTTAGCAGAAGAAAACGTTTAATTCGAAACCAAATAATTATTAAAACCCATTGTGATAATAATCAATGGGTTTTTTTTAATTTTTGTGTTTAGTTTTTGAAGCAGGAAGATAATATATTGAATCAGTAAAGAAAGAGCCGGATATCTCTGCAGCATTGTTTTTCATTTAAAAATTTAAATGAATTCTTTCGGAAAATATAAAAAACAGAAAGCCAGTCAATTGTCAAAAAAATCAGGTACATATCTCGAGGAATACATTTCAAAAGAGAAAATTCAGAAAAGAATCAGGAAAATAGCAAAAAAGATCAATAATGATTATAAAGGAAAAAAGCCGATCTTTATTGGAATCCTGAACGGTTCATTTATACTGATTGCCGATCTTGTAAGGGAAATAAAAATCGACTGCGAAATAGATTTTCTGAAACTTTCGAGTTACGGTGACGATAAAATATCATCAGGCGAAGTGAAAATGCTCAAAGAACTTAACTGTGAGATCGAGAACCGGGATATTATTATAATTGAGGATATAGTGGATTCAGGATTATCGCTTATATTTATAAAAAAACTGATTGAGAATAAAAAACCCGCATCACTGAGATTTGTAACCTTACTTTTTAAAAAGGATATTTCAAACCTGAATTTTAAGATCGATTACATTGGATTTGAGATAGAGAATAAATTTGTTGTGGGATATGGTCTTGATTTTGCTCAGAAATACAGGAATTTAAATGCTGTATACGTGTTACATAGTAAAAATTAAAACGAAAATTTTATGAATAACAAGAACCCAAAGAAAACTCCTAATAAGAATAACGATGACTTCAACTGGAACAGGGTATTCAAGATTGTTTTAGGGTGGAGCGCAATACTGATCGGATTCTTTCTGATCATGATCTACACAAAAGGTACTGACGGAAAATATTCGGAATTAAAATATGACCAGTATATGAAATTTCTGAATGAGAAAAAAATTGAAAGCGCTGTAATAAAAAAATCTGATAATAATTATGAATTTCTTGGTAAATTAAAATCTCCTGAATCTGTAAATATGGGTAACAGAACTGTTACAGTTGACAGATTCACAGTTTTACTTCCTTATACAAATATAGATGACAATGTTGTAAAGACCTGGAATGAAAGCGGAATACAGTTCAGCGTGGAAAAAGATGACGGCGGCTGGTTTGCTCCATTGCTCGGAACACTTCCATGGATACTTATTATTGTGTTCTGGATATTCATTATGAGAAGGATGCAGTCAGGTGGCGGTGGTTCGAAGAATATTTTTTCATTCGGTAAATCAAAAGCAAAGCTATTGAGCGAATCTGCAACTAAAGTCACATTTCAGGATGTTGCCGGAGCGGATGAAGCTAAAGAAGAGCTTTCTGAAATAATAGAATTTTTAAAGACACCGGCTAAGTTTCAGAAGCTCGGCGGAAAGATACCGAGAGGTGTATTATTGCTGGGTCCTCCGGGAACAGGTAAAACACTGCTCGCAAGAGCTGTTGCAGGAGAAGCAGGAGTTCCGTTCTTTTCCATCAGCGGAGCTGACTTTGTCGAAATGTTTGTCGGAGTCGGAGCTTCAAGAGTCAGAGATCTTTTTGAACAGGGAAAGAAGAATGCTCCTTGTATAATTTTTATAGATGAAATAGATGCGGTCGGAAGACACAGAGGAGCAGGTCTCGGCGGCGGACACGATGAACGGGAACAGACACTGAATCAGCTTTTAATCGAGATGGACGGATTTGAACAGAATAACGGAGTTATAATTATAGCAGCAACCAACAGACCTGACATACTTGATCCTGCCTTATTAAGACCGGGCAGATTTGACAGGCAGGTTGTCGTTGACAGACCTGACGTGAAAGGACGTGAGGGGATTCTAAAAGTTCATACAAGAAGAACTCCGATGTCCAAAGATGTTCTCATAGATGTAATTGCAAAAGGCACTCCGGGATTCTCGGGCGCTGACATTGCTAATTTAGTAAATGAAGCAGCGCTGCTTGCAGCAAGAAGAAATTCTGATAATGTAACGATGAAAGATTTCGAAGAAGCTAAAGATAAAGTAATGATGGGAACTGCAAGAAAGAGTCTCATTATTTCAGACAAAGAAAAGAAGACGACTGCATATCACGAGAGCGGTCACGTAATAGTTGCGAAGATGATATCCGAAGCAGATCCGGTACATAAAGTAACAATCATTCCGAGAGGAAGAGCGCTTGGAGTTACAACTTATCTTCCTATTGACGAAAAGCATACATATTCAAAAGAATATCTCGAAGCAATGATCACTTACGCAATGGGCGGACGTGCAGCGGAAAAAATGATATTCAATGAATATACTACAGGCGCAAGCAATGATATAGAAAGAGCAACAGGAATGGCGAGGAAGATGGTATGTGAATTCGGAATGAGCGAGAAACTCGGACCGATAGCTTACGGACAGAAGCAGGAAGAAATATTTCTCGGAAGGGAAATTTCCCAGCACAGAGATTACAGTGAATCAACGCAGATTATGATAGATGATGAAGTGAAGAAGATTGTTCAGAACGGTATGGATAAAGCCGAAAGACTTCTTAATGAGAATGCTGAAATACTTCACAGGATGTCGGAAGCTTTACTCGAAAGGGAAATACTCGATTCTGTAGAGATAGATATGATAATGAGAGGTCAGGAGCTGCCGCCGTTTGAAAGAATAGTACCGGCAGGTGAAGTCAAAAATAATGGTGAAGTGCAGAAAGAAAAAGAGAAGAAAGTCAAAGATGAAAAGTTTTCTCCCGGTGATGTAGCGTTGGCGAATTAATTACATTAAATGTTTTATATAAAAAAGCGAGCAGATAACTCGCTTTTTTTTTGGAATACAGGAAGATATTATTAACCACTAAGCAGCTGGATTTGGAATTTGGAATTTCGAATTAGGAATTTAAAGCACCGCATTATTTTAAACTTTGAATTACCGAAATGTCATTCCCAAATGTTTTGAAAGAAATAAGTCATTTTCATTAAGACTTTACGATTTATAAAAGACTTATAAAGGAGTCACAAAATCACAAAAAAGTAATTTAAATATTTTTTTGATCTTAATTTTGTGTCTTTGTGTCTTCGTGGTTTATTAAGTTTGTCTGAAAATTCCCGGAAAAGTAAAAAAATTATCTCGAAGTTAGTTTTTGATTATCTTCAGAAATCTTTATTATCTTAGTGCATTGGTAGAAAAAGTAATTTTCAATCAAATATTGTGTAAAAGATTTGGAAGATCACGGAAATAAAATAAGTTTTAAAAACGAACTGATAAGAAAGAGCATTCATTTGTCTTCTTCCGTAGTTCCGTTGATATACTATTTTGTAAGCCGGGAGTTTGCGCTTATCGTGCTTGGGATCTCTGCTTTTATTCTGATTGCAATAGATCTTTTAAGAAAGAACAATGAACCATTCAGACATTTTTATCACAGGTTCATGAAACCGATTCTGCGGGAACATGAAGTTCAGTATGACAAACAGGTCTTCACAGGCGGAACGTACATAGTCATTGCATTTTTTTTATGTGTGTTGTTTTTCCCCAAGCCGGTCGCAATTACTTCTATGTTTGTTGTTATATTCTGTGATTCATCTGCTGCTATCATAGGAAAGAACTGGGGTAGACATTTTATATCAAACAAAACATTTGAAGGCAGCGCTGCATTTTTTGTATCCGGAGTGATCATCATATTACTTACACCAAAAGTCACTTCTTCGGTAAATGAATACTATATCGGATTCGCAGCAGTTTTTTTATCAACCATATTTGAACTTTTACCTGTAAAAATAGATGATAACATTTCGACTCCTATATTTTTTGGTTTGGTCTATATTTCATTAATGAAAATATTTTTATAACAACATTATACAATTAAAAAGATTTGTCAGAACGAAATTCTTAAATTTAATTCTTAATTCCTAATTCTTAATTAACATAAAATGTCATTTCGCTGCGGTATAGTAGGACTTCCGAATGTCGGCAAGTCAACATTGTTCAACGCATTAACATCTTCGCAGAATGCTGAAGCTGCAAATTATCCTTTCTGCACAATTGATCCGAATGTCGGGACTGTAATTGTTCCTGATGAACGGGTAACAAAATTAACTGAACTCTACAACGCCAAGAAGATCATCCCGGCGACAATTGAGTTTGTAGATATTGCCGGTCTTGTAAAAGGCGCATCAAAAGGAGAAGGTCTCGGAAATCAGTTTCTGTCTCATATAAGGGAAGTGGATGCCATTATACATATTGTCAGATGTTTTGATAATGACAATATAGTTCATGTCGAAGGAAAGATTGATCCGAAGAGTGATATAGAGATCATTGAGACCGAGCTTATTCTGAAAGACCTTGACACAATTGATAAAAGACTCGACCGTGCAGGAAAGTCTTTAAAGACAGGTGATAAGAGGATCAAGCTGGAAATTGAGACGCTGACGGCTTTAAAAGCACATCTTGCAACTTCACGACTTGCAAAATATTTTACAGTTGATCTGAATGACGAACAGAAAGACATAATCAGAGAACTCCATCTGCTCACAGACAAACCTTTTCTTTATGTAGCCAATGTAGATGACAAGGACCTGAACGGCAACGCATATTCTGAAATTGTAAAAAGCATCGCTGATAAAGAGAATGCGCAGTTCCTTATTTTGTCAGTTCAGATAGAATCAGAGATCTCACAGCTTGAGACAAAGGAAGAGAAGACAGAATTCTTAAAAGAGATGGGACTTAATTTATCAGGACTGGACAGACTTATCAATAAAGGATATGAACTTCTGCATCTGATAACTTTCTTTACGGCAGGGGAAAAGGAAGTTCACGCGTGGACATTACCGAAAGGATACAAAGCCCCGCAGGCGGCAGGGGAGATACACACTGATTTTGAAAAGGGATTCATCAGAGCGGAGATAATGAAGTATAAAGATCTGATAGAATTAAGATCAGAACACGCTGTGAAAGAAAAGGGATTACTGAAGATCGAAGGAAAGGAATATGTGGTCGAGGACGGAGATGTGGTGCATTTCAGGTTTAATGTGTAAGGATTTATTCAAATTTAAGATTTATTCAGATTTGGAATTTGGGATTTTGGATTTGGAATTTATATATGCTTAAACGTAACTCGTAATTCGTAACT
>DAIPYG010000096.1:8294-11924 GCA_036782875.1 Bacteroidota bacterium
CGTAACTCGTAATTCGTAACTATTAATTTGTAATTAATAAAAACAATTTTTTTGTACGGAATTACTTTTTCATCTTCTTCTATTTCTTTTCTCAGATTTCTGAGTGCGGTTTTAAAGTTAATGTCCTTTGATGTTGAGATCTTTATGAGCTTCCTGAAATATCTGATGAAGGCAGCTGTTTCTCTGACAGTAGTACTGTTTAAATTACTGTTGTCTTTTATATTGGCGTTGAAATTTTTCAGGTGAGATATCAGTGAATCATAATACTTCATTTCATAAGCTTCAAGGCAGTATAATAGTTTTCCTTCATGTAAAATTTCCGGAGACTTATCTGAGATCTTGCCGGTGTTATTTATGGTTTTATTAAAATCTTTATTATGAAAGCAGATAAATGAACTGTAAATATAAAAACAATCCTTTGATGCTTCCTTTGTAATGAATTTTGAATAAGTTTCATAAAAAGATTTCATCCAGCTTATATTGCCGAAGTAAGCTGCGTTTTTAAGAATATCCAGAAACAGATAGCCGTCAAACGTTCTCCCGTCACCGAGATATTTTAAATAATAATTGCTTTTTAAAAATATCAGATCATTGAATTCAAATGTTAAAATATTATTTTCGTCGTGGTTTCCTTTTCTTGCATTCAGCTTTATCTTCAGATAATGCTGCATAACTAAGAAATAGAACTTCCTGAGATCTTCATCGAACTTTCTGTTGTTCTTCTTGTAATACTCAAGAGATTCCCTGTAATATTTGCCATCATAGTTAAGGAACATTTTTATCTGCAGATACATAATGACAATATTAGGGTGGTCCTTCATCAGGAGTTTTTGAACTGCTCCGTGAATTTCATCATATCTGTATACATGCTCTGACTGAACATTACCCTGCTCTCATCATTTTTTACTTTCTCAAACAAGATCTGAAAATAGCATACCAGATTCATATAAAATAAAATTAATTCACATTAAGGGATTTTTTAATCTTATATTTTGTGAGGTTTATGTTCATAACTGTTTCCAAAATAATTTTATTCATGAAATATAACAAGAATAATTTCAAAAGGTGGATGAGAGCATACATTTCCGAAGCGTTGTTGTTGGTGACCAAAAAGTTTGCAGAAGGAGTAAACTTAAAATCAAATATATGAAGCAAACTTTTTGGAACACCAACAGCGGCGGAAAAGAATATTAGCGTAGAGACGTTGCATGCAACGTCTCTACGCATAGACCATTTGTGAAAGCGCTTCCGCCGCAGAGTCCCCCCGGAGAAATTATCCGGTCGTTGAAATTGCAGGCAGGGAGTAATTCTGCGGAGACGACGAAATGCTTTCATAAATTCTATTAAAATATATAAACTTTTGAGAACACCTACAGTGGAGAAGATTGCCATCCGGGTTTCTCATTTGGGATTTTATATCTTACATACGATTTTTAACTTTTAACTCCTCAAGCTTTCTCAGAAACCATTTCTTATGATCATAATTTTTTCCCTTAATGTCTTTATATAGTTTTTTTGCAGTATAATCATTGAATGCTGACTTTAGTTTAAACATCAAATTTATTCCATCAAAAAAATCTTTAGCTCTTATCTTTTGAATTTCACGCAGATTATTTTCGATAAATTTTACATTTTTCAGAAAATGTTTGTATGAGTCATAGGAAGTTAAATATGCCTCGTACTCATCAAGTTCGTAATAAATCATAAGCTGAAGTTTCTTCATGACAATTTTTAATTCAAACACATCAAAGTTTATTTTCGAAAGCTCGGAAAGAGATTTTTCAAATTCATCTTTCATAAAGAGCATCTGTGCATTTGCCAGAAACAAAGTTGATTCTCGATCTTTTTCAACAATGTTTTTTCCGTATTTCCGTATAAACTCTTCAAACTTAGCGGTCTCCATTTCGGAAAAGAAAATTTTTGCCCAGTAAATAAATACCCCTCCTGAGATTTCATCATTATTGTGAAGGAAAATATTTCTTGAAACCTTAAACTCATATATTTCCAGCAGGTCTTTTTGTTTGTCAAAATCCGAACTGCTTACGAAATATAAAACATTATCAAGAAGTGCGGTAAGATTTCTCAGAGATGAGTTAGGTAAGGGATGAGAATTATTTAATAAGAAATTTTTATAATTCAGGTAATCATCTATACTGCCTTTATTTATTAGAGCTTTATAACTGAGATAATGTGAATGCAGGATTATATATTTTATTTCTGATTTTTTTTTTATATGTTCAAAAATTTTATGATAAGTTGCATCAGGAATAGCTGCAAGGATGAGTTCGATTACGTTAAGTTCAGGATGAGCTTTTTTATCATTCACTTCAAAAGTTTTTACTATTGAATGAACTAATATTAAATTTACAATTGTACTGCACGCATAAATCTCTCCCGTAGTATACCTGTCATCTGAAAGATCATCCTTCATATCAAGAAAATGATTCTTATACATTTTATAAAGGTAGACATTAGTCATATGATAATAATATTCAGAAGCATCTCTTCTGTATTTATGAATTTCACTGTCCTTGAATTTTTTGTTTATGTAAGTGTCCTTTGTCCCAATAATTCTGAACAACTTCCTGCTGAAAAGTCCAACATAAAGATTTGAAAACTCCTGCATCGAATTTTTATTGTAAGTTTCCTGAGTTATAAATTTCTCTCCTAGCTTAGAAAGTTCATGAATTAGATTTTTCATAGTGCCGTACTTATAAACTTTTCCCGGAAAAATTTTCTTCCATATGATTTCTTTGGCAAGATCAGGGCTGTCAAATCCGGGTGCGTATTTCTTTATTTCAGAATATAACTTTATGACATTTTTGATTTTATTAAAATAAGGAGAGAGTAAAAAGTCTTCAAAACTATCAAGTTCTTTGTTAGAAAATGTTTTGAGAATCTCAAGTACCGAACTTTTAATCATATTATAATTGTGATGCTTATCTTAAGAAGAGTTTTAAAATCAATTCAAATTATAACTTAATTGAATAAATAGTAAGTAAAATAACTTTATACTCGACAATACTAATTCACATCCGTCCAAAACGTTTTATTTTAAAAATGAATTTAGTTATATCATCCTCTTTCTTTTCTATTTTAAATAAGAAGAAAAGAAAGCTTGGCAAAGAAAAATCGCCGGAAATTCCTAACAATGTCTGCAAAAATCACAATTCCTCACGAGTACCAATTTCATCAGGACTCGCTCGTCAGACAAGTGATTTTTGCTTACGCCATGTTCTGAATGGCAGTGCTGTCCAAAACAATTTCACTTTTTGTGATAAACATTTAATCTAACTATAAATCAAAATAAGTTGTGAGCAGTTCTAAACAACCCCTCCCAAACCCTCCCCATCGAAAAAGGGGAGGGTTTGGGAGGGGTTTCGTGATCAAATAGGTAGATTTTCAAATAACATTAAATGAATATTAAATAAATTTACTAAACAAATAAAACGTTTTGGACGGATGTGCCTGATTAGTGTCATCTGTGTTCAATATTGTCGATTACAAAACAGAATAATTAAAAAACTTATAGCCCATTCATCATAAATAGTAAAATCAAAGCATTTTAGATGCATATACCCAGCGATGATAGGTTATTTTGAAATTGAAGCCGTAAAAAAATAAAAAAAC
>DAIPYG010000097.1:0-2448 GCA_036782875.1 Bacteroidota bacterium
CTCAATGAATCCTTTAACAATTGCATAAGGTTTTTGCGAATACTTTATTGTTACATAATCCCTGAACTGACCAAGTCCGGCACTGCCTCCTGTAACATAAATATTTCCGGTACTGTCAGCTGCAATCGCAAATGATTCATCACTTCCGCTTGCTGTTCCGTTATATGTATCACTCCATTGCAGCACTCCAGCACTGCTGTATTTGACTGTTGCATAATTATAATTCTGCCCGCTGAAAGCGCTTGCGCCGGTAACATAAACATTTCCGGATTTATCCAATGCTATTGCGGTTCCGTTCTCAACACTGTTTCCCGGTCCGTTGTATATTCTGTCCCATTGATAAACTCCAGCCGAATTGTATTTAACTGTTGCAAAATCATAATTTGTCACACTGCTGTAACTCTGACCGAACACATAAACATTGCCGGAAGTATCTACAGCTATAGCAGTAGAATTATCTGCACTGTTCTCCACTCCGTTATATCTGTTCACCCATAAAGAATCACCTGATGAATTATATTTTATTGTGGCGTAATCATACTGAGTTGAAATTCCCAAACTGCGGCCGGTTACATATATATTGCCTGTTCTGTCTGCTGCAATTGACATTGCCTGATCAAATCCATCTCCGGGACCCTGATAGATCCTGACCCATACTTCATCACCGGCAGAATTATATTTGATGGTTGCAAAGTCATCATCACTGGTCCCGCTCCCCCGGCTCCATCCGGTCACATATACATTTCCCTGTCCGTCCAGAACTAACCTGAAAGCATTGTCAGTATTATTTCCGGTACCGTTATAATTTTTAAACCACTGAATTACTCCAGAAGAGTTATACTTTATAGTTAAATAATTATAATCTGAAAGCCCTCCGTAACTGTTTCCTGTTACAAAAACATTCCCTGATGAATCAACTGCTATTGAATATGCATTGTCTAAATTATGTACAGGTCCGTCAAATCGTGCTGACCAAAGCAATGTACCGGATGAGTTGTATTTTATTGTAAGGAAATCTGAGCTACTCCCTATTCCTGTACTTGAACCTGTCACATAAACATTTCCGGAAGCATCCACTGCAATTGCAGTTGCACCATCTCCGCTGTTCCCCGTTCCGTTATATCTTGCAGCCCATTGCTGAATTCCTGAAGAATTATATTTTATTGTTGCATAATCTGATCCGCTGGATCCTGTTACATATACATTTCCATTATTATCTGATACAATTACTTTTGCATCCTCAGAGCTGGAATGATATGTAGAAACCCACTCCCGGCTTACTTGTGAATAAGAGTTATTTGTTTTAACAAAAAATAGTAATATCCAGATTATAATTAAATTTGTTTTCATATTTAAATGGTTTAAATTTTTTGAAAAAATGCAACTGAATTATTTTATCAGGAGCATCTTCCTCGTTTTTTTGAAACCGTTCACATTCAGAGTATAAAAATAAATTCCGCTTGTCAGATCTGCAGCATTAAAATTATATTTGTAAGTTCCTGGATTTAAATTTTCACTTACTAATGTAGAAATTTCATTTCCCAGTTCTCCGTAAATTTTCAAACTAACAAATCCGGCTTTTGCAATTTTGAATTCCAGATTCGTTTCGGGATTAAACGGATTCGGATAATTCTGAGAGAGATTATAATTTTCGGGAATTATTGACGAAACTTCAGATATTCCGATCGAATTATTCGGACTGTAATTTACAACCTTGCTGCCTCCAAACGGAAATCCGTTGAACTGAATACTTGTATAAATTATTTCAAAAACAGGAAATTTTCTTCCCGGAATAAACCAGTTGTATGATGTCAGAATTGTATTTAACACAATACCCGTGCTTGAAGAATCCTTTGTATTGATCACATATTTTACTCTTATGGAATTTGTAAAAGTACCGGATGGAAGAGTGATAATTCCCCATGCATCACCTGTTATCGTTGTTGTACCTGTTCTGAAAATATCATCTCCTCCTGTAGAAAAAAACGCTGCAAAATTATCATTTAATGTTGTATTATAGCTGAAAGGATACTGAAGGAATAGCTGCGGATTGCTGTAACTCACTGTTAGTCCTGGACCGGCATTTCCGTTAATATTTATTCCTGTACCGGATGTTGTCATAAAATTGAAATTTATCTGATCATTTGTAGAAGCAATATTAGATGTCGGAAACTGAGCTGAATAAGGAGTTGATCCCGGTGAAACAAAAAACACTGTAGTAGTGTCCTGAATTGTTAAATTAGAAAAGTTCCAGTTTTGATTTGCTCCGGAGTTACCCTGTGAAATATTTACGGTATCACAAATTGAGTATGCATCTATATCACCTGCTGAAGGATTGTTTGCGCTCGTTAATGTAATTTGAGTAAATGCAACTGAAACTGTAAATACCATTAAGACTGAAAAGATTATTGTTTTCATTTTTGTTTGGGTTTGGTTTTAATTAATAAA
>DAIPYG010000097.1:2458-9807 GCA_036782875.1 Bacteroidota bacterium
TCTTATATAAATAAATTCTTAATGCATTACTAATGACAGTATCCTTGCTTGAGTTATTCATTATCATCTGGATTTTTTCGATCAGTTTATGAGTGGAGTTTTTTAGACGGTAACCTTTTGAAGATTTTTGCCTGCTGTTATTTTTTTTATCCTGATCCATATTAATTTAATTTTAGTGCACTTTCAGGTGCACTTTACAAAAATACAATTTTATCTTACGCCATTGCAAAGAGAAATTTTCCGGAAACTAATCAGGATTTTTATAAGGAAAATCCTTATATGCATTGATTTAGAGGTAATTTTAATTGAATTTCAGCTTACTTCTTCTATCAACCGGCTTCTGATTTTAAATTTATAACTGCAAAATTATGGAGGATTCAAAATTAATTCAGACTTTAAAAACATTTACAAAAGATGAACTGAAGCTTTTTGAAAAATTTGTATCATCACCGTATTTTAACAATGGCAGAAATTACATTCCGTTTCTGACTGAAATTAAAAAGCATTATCCTTCCTTCGAAAACAGGAACGGCAATTTTACTTCTGAAAATATTTATTCACAATTGTATCCCGGAAGAAAATTCAACAAACAGGTTATATGGAATCAGATTTCTGAACTTGAAAAACTTGCAATCGAATTTTTGCTTCAGACTTCACTGAAAAAGAACAGGTCTGAGAGATTTACTTTAGTATTTGAGGAACTTTCAAAAAGGAATCTTGATAAACAGATCTTTAAAGAAATTGAAAGGACTGATAAATACATCAGTAATATAAAACTTGGAGAGGAGTATTTTTCATTAAAGTGGATCATTGAGAATAATAAAGCTGATTACTGGAATTCAGTTCAGGGCAGGCAGGATAAGACTTTCGAAGGAACAATAAAGAGTACTGAATATCTGCTTTTGAAGTTTCTTGTTGATCTTTCTGTACAGGTATGGGATCTTCATATACTGAATATAATGTATAATACGGGAAATGAAATAAAATCCGCTATTGGTTTAATAAAAAGTCTTGATCTTAAAAAGTTTGTTCAAAATGCTGAAAAAGAAAAGAATGAATATTCTCCCCTTATAAATTTTTATTATAATAAAATTATGTGCGCTCTTGATGAAACAAATGAAAGTTATTTTTTTGAAATGAGAGAATACTTTGATAAAAATTATCATCTATTTGATGAAAGAGAGCAGAGTAATTCAATTATTACACTTGCCAATTACTGCGCGCATAAAATGAGACTCGGTAACAGGAAATTTCTGAAAATACTTTTTGAGATCAATAATTTCCGGATAGAGAAGGAAATAGGGATTTATCTTAACGGAAGAATTAACAAATCTCTTTATCATCAGATGATCAGAAACGCTTTGTCACTTGGAGAAATAAAGTGGGCGGAAAATTTTGTCAAAAAATTTACGCCAAAACTAAAGAAAGAACATCAGAAAACAATGAGCTCAATGGCAATGGGATATATCTGTTATGCAAAAAAAGATTTTGTTAATTCGTTGAAATATCTGAACAATGTTGAATTTATTGATCTCAGAGACAAGCTTCATTTCAGAATTTTATCAGCAAAAGCAAATTATGAACTTAACAACACTGAGTTGCTTTTTTATTTTATTGATTCTTCAAAACATTTTATCGGCAAAAACCCTTCCATAGATATCAATACAAAAGAATCCTATCTACTGTTTTTTAAATATCTGAACAGGCTTTTGACATGCAAAGAAAATCCTGAACAGAAAAAACTAAGTTCATTAAAAGAAGATATTGATCTTGACAGTTTACTCAGACTCAGACATAAGAGCTGGCTTTTGGAAAAGCTGTGTGAATTATCAAAAAACTAAAATTACAAATGCTATAAAGTAAATTGATGTTCACATCCTTGTTTCAGAAGATAAAATGCAATATGATTAGACTCAGAAATCAAAAACCAAAAACACAATCACGGCGTGACCGCACTTATTCCTGCAGATGCATTATTCTCAACAATGCTCAGATCACCGGCATCAACAAAATCATCTCCGGTTACATCAGACCGCACATATCCGGAAACGGAATTTGCTGCATCATTCTCAGCATAGCTGAGATCTGAAGCGTCAATTGTTCCATCCTGATCAATATCTCCGCTGTATAAAGCAAAAAAAGTATAAAAATTATACATCTCTGCTAAATTATTTCCATACGCCTGATCTGCAGAAGCTGTAAAATCATAATTAAGAGTATTACCATTAATGAGATTTTCTCCACCTGATTTGCTCCATGTTTCAATGCTGTTTCTATGCTTTAGGACAATGTAATATGTTCCGTTTGCTGCATTACTGAAAGAAGGAAATGTATTTCCGTATTCCGAAAAGACTGTCACGGTGGAATCTACAATTGAATAAGGAAATGAGATATTCCTTAAATAAACTTTTACTGAATCGCTGATCTGTGTGAATGTTTCGGGGATGTAAAATCCTTCAATAATCAATGTAAGATTTAAATTCATGGAAATAGTAGAGCCGCTGTACAGATATGCTCTTCCCGTGTAAGGAAAAATTCCGTTCTGTAAGCTAGAAGCTCCGATAATAAAATCAGAATATCCGTCATTATCTGTATCGCCAGCTGATGATACAGAGCCTCCGAAATTTGTATTAGTGTTTTCACCGTTAACCGCAACATCGAAAATATTATTCATGGCAGCTCCCCCATAAAATATATAGGATCTCCCCTGATATGATGAGTAACCGATAGAACCTGCAATGACATCATCATATCCGTCATTATTCACATCGCCGGAAGTCGAAACAGAGATTCCAAAAAAATTATTTGAAGCACTTCCTGTCATCACAACAGAAGGAGTATTATTTGGAACCGGACCTCCGTAATAAATATAAGTTCGTCCTTTATAAGAAGAGTAATAAGGAGCGCCGACTATAACATCTGAATAACCATCATCATTTACATCACCTGCACCTGAAACAGACAAGCCGAAATTATCCCCTGCAGTTTCGCCGTACATTGATACATCTGCAATGTTATTCATAGCAGCTCCGCCGAAGTATACATAAGCTTTCCCGGTATATGAATTATTTCTCAAAGCGCTGATAATAACATCACCATAATTGTCATTATTCATATCCCCTGCTGAAGAAACAGAATATCCGAAATAGTTATTTAAACCTTCACCGGTCATCGTTACATCGGAAACAGTATCCATAAGCGCTCCTCCATAAAATATATAAGCTCTTCCAATACTTCCGCCGTAAACAAAAGCTCCGGTAATAACATCTGAAAATCCGTCACCGTTAACATCTCCGGCTGAGGATACTGATTGACCGAAGTGAGACCCGGCTCCGGTTTCACCGGAAATTATAACATCAGCGGTGTTATTCATCACTGATCCGCCAAAATAAATATAAACTTTTCCGTGATCTAAGTTATACCCGTGCGCTCCTACCACAACATCCCCAAATCCGTCACCGTTAATATCTCCCGCACCTGAAACTGAACAGCCAAAATTATCCGCAGAATTCTCACCTGTGAGAGTAACATCCGGGCTGTTGTTCATATTCTCTCCGCCGAAATAAATGAATGCTCTTCCGGTATTACTGTTATAACCTAAAGCGCCGATAATAATATCATCATATCCGTCTCCGTTCATATCTCCTGCATCTGAAACGCTGTTTCCAAACATGCTGTAAGTAAATCCATAGAATTGCAACGGATACATAGAATCATTCCCGAAATCCTTAATTTTCTGACTATTCTGCCTGATCTGAGAATTTACCGGGAATGTAATTATTAATGCTAAAATAAAAATTAAAAAAGATCTCATAATTAATTGTTTAAGCTATTGAAATTATTTTTTGTTTAACTTATAAATTTAAAAGAAAACTGAAATACTGTTCTTAATAACAGAAAAGGCAAATGTCACAGTATAAAAAAACATTATAAAAAAATAAGAAGCAATTGACAAAAGCAGAATTATTCTAAGATATGAATATTTTTCTATTTCAACTCCGTTCAATAGAGAATTAAAAAGAGAAACATTTATTTTTAAAATAAAAGCGCCAGCGACAATTCCAAAAATAAAGTAAAAAAATATAACGGCCTTACCCGGTTCTGAAATTCCGAAAAATACATTTGAAAGAATATAGATAATCATGAATCCGGAAAGAAAATTGAATATAACAATCAATACTCCAGAAACTCTGCTTACTACCCTACTCAGATTGTCTTCATAAATAAAGTAATTCCTGATTTTCTCTGTATTCATCATATTTAGATAATTTATAAATATTATCAGGATAAGAAATTCGGAGAATTTCCTATGTATATCAAGTCCTGAATAACTATTGATAAATTCATAAAAAAAGCCGGCAACAAATGCAGCCGGCTTTAACTATTTTCTGATTATAAGTTATTTAAATAACTTTAACCATTATTATTTTATTCATTTATTTCTTAAGGTGCTAAAACCTGAACATTTGCAGTACTGTTGTTTTCAATAATGCTTAGATCAGAAGCATCTACATAATCATCACCAGTTACATCTGTATTTACATAACCACTGACAGCATTGGTAGCATCATTTTCGTCATTACTTATATCTGCTCCGTCAACAATTCCATCCTGATTAACATCTCCGCTGAATATTGCGAATCTCACTGGAGAATTATCAACCTGAACTAAATTATTTTGATATGCTTTCGTTACAGCATCAGTGAAATCATAACTCATCATACTGCCAGCCGTAAATACTTCGCCTCCAGATTTACTCCAGGTTTCTATGCAGTTTCTGTGTTTTACAACATAGTAATAAACACCGCTTGGCTGTGAGAAAGTGAAAGATCCTTCAAAAGTAACTGAATCAATTGTAGATACTGCTGTATCAATTATATTGTAAGGTGAAATTATAGAATGAAGATATACCCTTACAGTGTCTTTTTTATTAAGTGTCTGTGTACCCGTATTATAAAATCCTTCCTGAATTAATTTCACATTAAGTGTCGAAGCTGATAAACCATTACAGGAACCCGGAGAAGGCTGGAATCCTGCAGTAACAAGATCATTGTCAGTTCCGTTAGTCAGGAATAAATTATAAGGGCATTTTGCAATTTCAATTCCGTAAAGCTGTCTGTTCAATCCGGGATCTGTACCGCCAAACTGTGAAGGTGTCTGAGCAGCATAACCCGGCTCTGCAGCATTTGCATTTACTGCGGCTGGAGTTGCTGTTCCGTACCAGTTACAGCTAAATAAAAGTCCTGTATGATCCCCTGCAGGAACAGGTCCGCTGTTACGTTGAAAATCGACCTGTGAGTACCAGTTGCCGGTAATGCTGTTATCGGTCACATGAACATTCGTAGCTATAATAGTCAGCGCCAGATCATAGTTAAACAATACGCCGTGAGTAAAATTATTGCGAATGATATTGTTATGAACCTCAGCACCGCTGATATCATTGCCGAAATGAATACCCGTTCTGTTATCTTCAATAGTACATTTAGTAATGGATACATTCTGTGCGTTATTGACAAAAATAGCATTCCTGTTACCTGTTAACAGCACTTCATCTATCTGAATACCGGTTGTTGTTTGAGCAACATTGATTCCCTGATTTTTAGTACTTGCCTGCCATGAAGCAAGACTTACTCCGTAATCACGGGTTACTGTGACTTTTTTCAGAATAGCATTACTTGATGAAATGAATACTGTATTTGCATTTCCTGCATATAATCCGCGGATAATTGAAGATGTTGAGTAACCTGCAACTGTTATTGCTTTATTAATATCAATGTCCTCGTTATAAGTCCCGTTAGCAACGTTAACAGTCCAGCCGTTTGACGAAGCGTCAATTCCTCTCTGAACAGATGCTGCAGTAGTTGCCGGAGCAGCAAAACTGTTTACTGTTACATAATCATTATTTGCTTTGACTGTGACAAATCCCAGTCCGCTGTCATCAATTGAATGCTGGATCTTATCTTCAAGTATAAACAGATCTGTTAATGGCATTGCCGCAGGCAGTTGTAATCCTGCACCAACATCATAATTATTATTTGTTCCGTCGGCATTCGCAGTAACTTTTCCTTTGGTTGAAATATAGGTTCCGAACCATGCAGGATCTCCCGATGTACTAGTAGTTTCATTATTAAGACTTATGTTCTTCTTTACATTATTATTAAAATCATTTTCATTTCCGGTTGTGCCGATTATCACTGATCCGATTGATGAAATGTTATCGGAATTCGCAAGTTCAACAGAAATTCCAGCCTGACTAATTGCAACATTACCATTTAAAGTATTATTTGTAATGACTGCACCGCTGACAAATGCTGACTGAGGAGCTGTTGTTCTCTGTTTGGTATCAACTCTTACCGACCGGAAATTAACTGCTGTCGGATCCGGTGAGAATACATTGTTATCTATGGTTACATTTGCAGATCTTCCTGAGAATACTCCGAAATTTACATAGTTCTGGAATGTATTCCCGGATACCATAAGACTTGCTCCTGCATTGGTAATATTCTTAAGTTCAAGCATTGCAAAGTCTGTACCTGAACCGAACGCATTTGCTGGATCACAAATGTTTTGATCAAATATATGTGCACCTGTTCCAAGTGAGTTTATCTCGTTTACTCCTTTTAATGTATTGTTATGGATATTCAGAAGTCCTCCACTGATATCACCGGACTGGATTGAATAATATCCTCTGATGTTGCAGTTCTTCCATTCACCATAACAATTAAATGTTTTTACTCCTCTTCCGATTGGAGAAGTTCCTGTGTGATCAATAATATTATTGTCAAGATTTATCTGATCATACAAAACACCGCCGAAAGTTCCGGTCTGTATTCCGTAACTGTTAAATACAGGTACTCCGGATGTGCCTGTTCCGTTTATTGTACAGTTCTTTACCGTAAGATTGTTAAAACTTCCCGAAGTAGCAGCAAGTATTCCTGAAGTTACTCCGGTCTGATTAAATTTTACCATTATATTATCTATGGTTACATTTGGAACTGTAACTGAGAATGTCTGAGCGGCAACACCTGTTACTTCCGGTTTTGTGTTAGGAGCTCCTCCGTTACCAACTACAGCTAACTCTTTGTTTATGATCACACTTTCATTGTAATTTCCGGCACCTACATTTATAGTATGACCATTAAGTGTCTGCGGATCGTTAATAGCAGATTGAATGCTGCAGAATGATTCAGATGTATTTAAGTTAGTTACCAATCCACCTGTTCCGGTTCCGACATCTCTTGTATTCAAAGTATTTGTGAGAATATTTCCTGTTAAGGTTACTCCGCAAGTCTGAGCTGAATTTCCTCTTCCGAAATATGTATCAGCTAAATTATTCTGATCTCCGTCTG
>DAIPYG010000097.1:9907-11608 GCA_036782875.1 Bacteroidota bacterium
AGGACCGTTTGCATAAAATCCGCTCCCGCCTACATTATTCTGTATTATTACGCCTTCTATCAGAAGGTTATTGTTGCCGCCTATTGCATATATTCCTGCATCGGTGTTACCGCCTGCTCCCGAGTAATTCTGTACTGTTAATCTCTTTATCGTCACGCCTGTAATTCCGTTATTGATCTGTATTCCTTTGCCATTGCCAAGTCCTGTTCCGTTAAGGATACAATTAACTTTATCTACTCCCTGAATTGTCAGAGATTTACTTACTGTTACTCTTTCATTGTAAATTCCTGCACTTACTTCAATAACATCACCGTTCATTGTCTGCGCATCATCTATTGCAGACTGTATTGAACAGAATGTTTCTGTTGTATTTAAATTTGTAACAAGACCTGCTGCTGCCGCTCCGACATCCCTTGTATTCAATGTATTTGTCAGAATGTTTCCCGTTAATATAATGCCGCATGTCTGTGCTGAATTTCCTCTTCCGAAATATGTATCAGCTAAATTATTCTGATCTCCGTCTGCAGGAGGAACTGGTGTATGTCCTGCCTGTCTCTGTATTCCAACATCACATCCGCTGACTGTGTTTGTGCTGACGGTATGATTTAATCCTTCTACTACTATTCCAAATCCGTCACTGGTACTTGGCTGTGTGTAGCCCGAAACTGTATTATTCTGTATTACAACACCTGTCGGAATATCCACATTTCCTGCTCCGACACTTCTTCTGAATGCTGCTATACCTGCTATGTCACGTACTTCACCGCCGATACCTACTGTTCTTGATACATTATTATTTTCTACAACTATTCTTCCCGGACCTGTCGTCAGTCCTGATCCGTTCGGATTCTTTACTTCTATTCCAAATCGTCCGTTGTTCAATAATGTATTTCCTTTTATCAGATTTTCTCCCGGTCCCTGTAATCCCATTAATCCTATTCCGTTATCTGCATTATCGTGTATATTATTATTTTCAAATGTTACTCCCGATGCCTGACCGTCCTGAAGCTCCAGTCCGCAGCAGTTGTTTCCGAATACTTCACAGTTCGTCACCGTAATATTTTCCTTTAATCCATTCCATATTACTATACCTCTTGCGCCTGTAGTATGACCTGAGGATGTTACTGAATCAAGTGTAACTGTATTCACAGGACCGTTTGCATAAAATCCGCTCCCGCCTACATTATTCTGTATTATTACGCCTCTGATCAGAAGGTTATTGTTACCGCCTATTGCATAAATCCCGCCGTCTGCATTACCGCTGGATCCTGAGAAATTCTGTACTGTAAAATGTTTTATCGTTACTCCTGTGATTCCGTTATTTATCTGTATTCCTTTACCATTGCCAAGTCCTGTTCCGTCTATTTTACAATTTGTTTTATCCAGTCCCTGAAGTGTAAGTGTTTTATCTATTGTCACTCTTTCATTATATGTATACTCTGCGCATTCAATTACATCAAGTGAATTTGCTGAATTGATCGCTGACTGGATTGTCATGAAGTATGTGTTCTGTGTAAGGTTATGAACCGGCATGAAGAATGTCAGATTGCCCAGGCATGAATTATCCGGTTTATGATACAAGCCTACTTCAAGTGCTGATCTCTGCGCAAAGTTCATTGCTGACGGTAATTGCAATCCTGATCCGACATCAAATTTATTGTTCTCAACATTTATGTCCGTTGACCAGCAGGCCATGGTGGT
>DAIPYG010000098.1:0-5944 GCA_036782875.1 Bacteroidota bacterium
TATTATGCTGAACTTCCTACACAATATGATATTTTAACGCTGAAAATGAATAGCATCGGTAATAAAACATGGATTTCAGGATATAATAATAATTTTGATAATTCACCTGACTACTTATACGATTTAAAAATTGACAATGCAAATTACACTTATATTTTGGTTCGAAGCAGGAATGCTCAATTAAGATCTGATATTGTATTGATAAAATATGATGACCAAACAGGGGATTCAATTTGGACAAAAAAGTATCAATCAGTTCCATTTGCTAATGATGAGCCCTCTGAAATGTCAATTGATAAATACAATAATATCTATATCACAGGCAGCTCAGATTTTAATTTAATAAATAACAGAATAGTAACAATAAAATATAATTATCAAGGTATTCTTCAGTGGCACACAGAATATACTCCCTCTGTTTTCGTAAACTCTGAAGGGCGAAAAATTTTGAATGATACATTAGGTAATCTTTATGTTTCGGGTATTACTAACTCATCATCAAACGGTGATGATATTGTATTACTTAAGTACTCTAATATTACAAATATTGAGCATGTAAATAATTCAATCCCAAATAAATTCGAACTATATCAGAACTATCCGAATCCATTCAATTCACAAACTGAAATAAAATTTGAAATAGTAAAAAATAACAGATATAAATTTGAAATATTTGATATACAAGGAAGACGAGTTTGTTTGAATTTTGATGAAAATAAAAATGCAGGAAGCTACAAAATTAGATTTAATGCTTCAGCTCTACCTTCGGGAATTTATCTTTACAAATTAAGTTCAGATGATATAAGCATGATTAAAAAATTCACGCTGATAAAATAATAGAAACTTATTCATTTAATAATTAGAAAATTAAGGAGATAATGTAATGAAAAATATTATCAATATTTTAGTAGCTTTCTTGTATATTCTAATCTTTGCATAAGATTATATCCACAAGAGTTAGACTGTGGATACAATGGAGAATTAACAGTTGGCGGAATTCCAACTAATACACAGGGATCTGGAAGATTTTTTAGGGTTTTAGTTATTTATATTGCTTTCAATGATGATATAGTAACTGGTCCATCCGAAAATATTTGACCTGCACCTTTTGGTGATCCACGTCAACCAACTAAACCTTTAAATCCTTATCAATCCGACGGCAAAATGATTGATACTGCGAAAGCTGATACATCAATTTCTTATATGACGCGATACAGTGAATATACATATTCGGATTATTTCTGTGAAATGTCAAAAGGAACATTTGACTTCATAGGTGATGAAGTAAAAGTAATATTACCCTATTCTGCCGAATATTGTGCTGATACTGCACACTGGATTGGATTAAGGAAATTAGATTCAATAGCTTTGCATCTTGCAGATTCAACCGGGGTAGATTTTACACGGTATGACAACTGGAATAACTCTAATGCAAGTTATGGTTCAGATGGATACGTTGATTTCATTATTTTCCAGTATAGAAGAGTACCGGGGAATGGTGAATGGTTTTATTATCGGGTTGGAGCCGGAGGAAGCACGGATCCAATTAGTTATGATTCCTTGTTTCAAATTGACGGAAAACGAATCTATAAAGGAATTTGGACTATTGCAAATCTTGGCAATACAACTCAGACTGAAGTTTTAAACGAACATGAATTCTTCCATTATATTTACAATTTTAATCATACAGGATTTAATGGCGGACATGTTAGTATGGGTATGCTGACTGAAGGCACTTCCAACTCTACATATTGTCTGACTCCAATGGAGAGAAGCGTTTCTGATCTGAACTGGACAACTCCGACCACAGTTGATTCGAATCATCTTGAATCAAACTACATATTACGGGACTTCATTGCAACCGGAGATGAACTGAAAGTAAAAATTCCGAATACGAATCCTGCGGAATATTTTTGGATCAGCAATCACCAAAAATATCAAAGTATGACGGTGTTTCCCGGGGAAGTTATGAATGCTGGCAGACTAATAAGTACAAACAGGATCCGTATTGTGGTGAAGGAAAAGGACTTTTTATTTTTCATGAATCAAGTGATGGATGTGCAAATAATATATATGGATATTCAAGCGGAAGCAGACATTATCCTTTTGATTTAATTAACGCTGAAGGGAAATATAATTGGGATACACTAAGAACCGTTTATGATGCTAATCTTGGCAACTTTAAGTTAATGAAGGAAATTAGAGGAAGCCGAGATTCAGGAGTTTCGGAGTATAATAAGTACAAATTGAATTCCAACTTCTGGTCAGCTCAATAAATTTCCGATGACTTTTGCTCTTCACAACCCAATGATTATTATATAACGGGAGACTTTCATGGAGACGGACTGGATGCTTATAATATCGGCTATGATGAAATATTCAGTCCTTACAGCAATCCGACTACACGGTCTTGTCAAAACATAAATTCAAATAATGGATTAACAATTACACTATTGAGTCAGGACACTTCAGGAGCAATTTCAGTTAAAATATATTATGACGATGCTCAGGCGCTTGCTGATCTTCCGCCTTCCAAACCAAAGAATGTAAAAGTAACAAAGGAATATTTCGGCGGAAGCAGTGGTCCGGCATTCCATCCGAAAATTACCTGGGATCAGAATATCGAACCTGATTTTTTAAATGCTTCTGCCGGTCCGACAGGTATCGTTCCTGCATATGAAATTTACAGAGGTCATAGTACGGATTGCGGAACCATTCCGGAATTCAGTCTTATTACTACTGTGTCTTCCTCTGTTACGGTATTTATTGATACATTAACGATTCTTTATGATCCTGATAATGGAAATCCTTTAAACTGTTATTCTAACATGACAGCTTATTCTTATAAAATACTTTCAAAAGATAACAGAGGTAACAGATCTTTAAAATCAGAAAGAGGATTGATCAGAGGTTATGCCAACTCCTGTTCTGAAAGTCAGGGTCCTGACAATTATTTGTTGAATTCGGATAATAACTTACCCAAAGAATTTTCATTAAAGCAGAATTATCCTAACCCATTTAATCCAGCTACAAACATACAATACGATCTGCCTTCGGACAACTTTGTCTCAATAAAGATCTTTGATATAACGGGAAAGGAAATAACCACGCTTGTAAATGAATTCAAAACAGCAGGTAGATATTCAATAGGATTTAACGGTTCGAATCTAGCGAGCGGGATTTATTATTACAAGATCGAAGCCGGAAATTTCTCACAGGTCAGAAAAATGATACTGTTAAAATAAGGACGTTTGTTCTGTCAAACTGCTCCTTCTATTAAGATTTGTTAGTGGATTAAATATATTAAAAAAATCCCGTAGGGATAAAATATCGGTAGCAATAAAAATATAAATGGAATCGCCCCGTAGGGACGAAATGAAACGTTGGACATTATGACATTCAATCCCTACGGGATTGTTTATACTTATCTATAATTTTCTACCAATATTAAATCCCTACGGGATTTAAACAATTGAAACCGGCAGTTTGTAATAAGAATGTTGTCGAACAAATAGATTAAGATACTTGACATCCATTGGGCAAATGTTCTTATGGTAAATAATTTTCGAGTTATAATACTCTTAAAGATCCTGTCTTATCAGCACGCGGATCTTTTTTTATT
Source organism: Bacteroidota bacterium (assembly GCA_036782875.1). Taxonomy (GTDB): domain Bacteria; phylum Bacteroidota; class Ignavibacteria; order Tepidaquicellales; family Tepidaquicellaceae; genus JAGPCH01. The sequence goes on from DAIPYG010000098.1 coordinate 3,623, forward strand.
TTGCAAAACAACTTCGAGAAATAATTTTTAACTTACATTTTCAGACGGATTTAATTTTATTAAAATTAAAATAAATCAGTCTTATGAAATATCTGCTATCAGTTATTTTGTTAACATCATTCTTCTTTTTTTCCTGCGGTCAAAATGAAAACAAAACTCCTGAATCAGGCACAACACCTGATAACAAAAAGGAGCAGGCTGCAAATACTAACGGAAAGGAAAAAGAAAACAAATCTTCTGAAAATCCTGAATCAGAAAAAAGAGAAAAGCCGGATGATATTAGAGTAAAGTTTCCTGCCGGCTCAACACAGGTCACGCTTAACGGAAACATAAAAGGATTCGGACAAAACATTCCTTATGTCTTTGAGGTCAGTAAAGGACAGAATCTTACTGCTTCAGTTAAACCAAAAACAGGTGAAGGTAATATTAGAATCGGACAGATCATTGATCCTTCCGGAAAAGCCGACGGACCTTTTGGTGACCGGATGACATATTTGTTGAATCAAAGCGGCGATTGGAAATTAGTATTGAGTGAGAATATGATGTCAGGAGAACCATGGGCGGGTGAGTATCTGCTGACAATTGAAGTAAAATAAGTTCGTTTTTTAAAATAAATCATCAAGCACACTTAAGGAAATAAATTATAGTTTATGAAAAAATACATGTTAGTTTTTACAGCAGTTATATTACTGATAAATAACATTTCAACAGCACAGGATACATTTTCCATCTGCGCCATGGATCCTCTGACCGGCGAGGTCGGAAGCGCAGGAGCATCATGCGTCAATGACTGCACAATACTTACTGATGTGCATCCGGGTTATGGAGTCATTCATACGCAGGCATCATGGCTGTCCGCAAATCAGATATATGCAAGATCTCTTATGAATCTTCATCTTTCCCCGCAGGTAATAATTGATTCGCTTGTTATGCACGACGCACAGAACAATCCGACCATCAGACAGTACGGAATAGTTGACCTGACAAACGGCGGAAGAGTCGCTGCTTACACGGGCGTTAACTGTACCAATTACAAAAATCATATCACCGGTCTTAATTATTCAATTCAGGGAAACATTCTTCTGGGTCCTCAGATCCTCGATTCAATGCAGGCAGCTTTTCTAAGAACTACCGGAACGCTTTCGGCAAAACTCATGGCGGCAATGCTGAGTGCAAAAGTTGTCGGTGCAGATTCAAGATGTGCAAGCTGGAACACTTCTTCGAAGTCCGCTTTCATCAGAGTTGCTAAGCCGGGTGATACGACAGGTACTCTTTATCTAGACCTTAAAGTACTTAACGCTCCTTTCGGAAGAGATCCGATAGATTCTATGAAGGTTTTGTACAACAACTGGCTTACCTCCGTAAAAACATTATCAACTGAAGTCCCGCAGAGTTATTTACTCGAACAGAATTTTCCAAATCCGTTTAATCCGAATACCGTTATCCGTTATTCATTAACCGAAAATAGATTCACCGAGCTGAAAGTTTATGATGCCTTAGGAAATGAGGTTACGACTCTTGTCAGTGAAGATCAGAATGCCGGAACTTACGAAGTGAACTGGAATGCCACGGATTTTACCAGCGGTGTTTATTATTACAGACTAAACAGCGGGAGTTTTTATCAGACGAGGCGAATGGTTTTTCTGAAATAAAAAAATAAGCCGGGCAACGATAATGTCCGGCTATGTCACAAAATTCCAAATTCTGAAATTGTCTTACTGAAATTTAAAGTCCGTGTTCTGAAATTGATATGATTTTAAATGACACTGTCAATTATTAAACCACTGACCTTCCATATACCACTTACCGCCTATTTGTTTGAATGCTATCGGTCTTAATATCATAGCCCCCTGATAGACCATCTGATTTTTATCCGGATCATAGAAAGGAGAAATGTTCTGAGCTATTTTAAGATCCGCATATAATCTTTGCTGTTCGGCATTATCAAACTGCAGAAGCGCTTTATTGACACCTCCCATTGAACTTATGTATGACGGCTCAACATAGGTTGATAAAAATTCAGTGTAATGTCCGGCAAACAATACATCCACCATATCCTGCATCTGATTCCGTAAAGCCATTTTATAATTCCCATACTCAGGCGAGACTGATCCCGAACAGCCAATGATCATTACTGTCGAAAAAATCGTAATGAATGTAAAAAACTTTTTAGGAGAGAGCTTCATATTTTTTTTGTTTAATGAAAAAAATTTTTCAAAAATAGATATAAAGTTCTATTATTTCAAGACTTACCGTTGACTAAAGTCAACGGCAATGAAATTGTTTTTCTTATCTCAATCTTGACAAATCTTATGAATCTTA
>DAIPYG010000098.1:6044-11502 GCA_036782875.1 Bacteroidota bacterium
AATCTTATGAATCTTACAAATCTAATTAATCTATTTCCCCATCCATGCGCTCTTTAATGCCTGCTGCTCCGGAGTTAATTTTTGATTAATGCTTAATTTAAAATCGTATGAAGTTTTAGTTTCGGTGACAGTGGTTTTTAATGTTTCTTTGGTTTCTTTTCCGTTGGAATCTTTTCTAGCGACAACCATTTCGAATTTATCTCCCGGTTTGATCTGGTTTTTTGCAGAGCCGAAAATGCTTCTTATATTTTGAAATGAGATAGGCTGCCCGTTCACTGAGACCAGTTCGTCTCCGGTTTTTATTCCGAGATCATTTATAAATTTATTATCCGAAGATGCTATATTCGCGATCTTCATTCTGAAGGTTTCCTGATTAAATCCCATAGATACTCCGGATATGTTTAACATTTCAAACGGTTCCTTCTTTACTTCAAAACCTACTTTGGAAAAAATTTCTTCATATGGTATCCTGTTCGGACCTGATACATAAAGATCAAGAAACTCCCTGACCTTTGGAGTTGTAAGCACTTCAATTTCACCGAAAAGATCTTCATCTTTGAATGGTCTGTCTTTACCGTATTTTTCAGAGAGCTTATTTATTACATCCTGCAGTCCCTGCTGTCCGTTCGAGCCTTCTCTTATAAGTATATCAAGACACATTCCTATCAGCGCTCCTTTTTCGTAAACATTCTGATACTGCGGCTCATACTCATCAAGAGCTCCTTTGCTCATCACCGTAAAAGGTAATGTGTCATTGTACCTTGATGCGCTGTTAAGCTTTCTTTCAATGTCTTCCCTGAAATCTTCCGGCGTCTTTAGTCCCTCACGAAGCTGTATGTATTCTGCATTGTATTCAGTCACACCTTCGTATAGCCACAGGTGCTCGCTCATCACAGGATTATTGAAATCAAAATTTCCTATCTCTTCCGAATGCAGGTTCAGCGGCGTAACTGTATGATAAAATTCGTGTGCGCTTGTTGACTGCAGCTGTTCAAGCATAAAAGATTTTGCTGAAGCCGGCACGTCGGGCATATAATATAATGAAGAATTGCTGTGCTCCAGTGCGCCGAATCCGCCGCTTCCTCTTTTATTGGTCGAAAAATAATACAGAAAAGTATATCTGTCTGTCGGAAGCTTTCCGCCGAGATAATTTCTTATTGCTTCCAGCAACGGCTTATCATCATCAGCTATATCTTTTGCCGTGATTCCTTTTCCGGGCGAGTAAACGGATATCAAAACTTTTGCTTCATCAAAATTAATTGTTGCAGTATCGGGTACATTAAAAAATATTGGATTATCAACAAGGAACTGATAATCAGGCGATGTATAAATGTCTTTCGTGTCTGTTCTTTCCAAAACATCAAGACTTGTCGAACCGTAAAATCCGTTTGGCTTTTCAAAAGTCAATGTATAATCATTTCTTATATAGCCGTCTAAGTATCCGAAGAACCCGTGATTATTAAATACAAATATTTTGCCATCTTCAATGCTCGTCCCTGCAGGTTCGAAAATAGGATTTCCGGTTGTGTCTTCGAAAGTATCGTCTGCTTTGTATGTTATTTTATAAAGCTTTGCTGCGTCTGAAATATCCCAGGTATTGACATCACCTTTTGAAACAGAGAGTTCATTTCCCTCATTATCAAAAGCTTTGAAGTCTGAAATAAATCTTCCGAAATTATATATTTTATAAGTGCCCGGAACCATTGCCGGCAGTTTGTATGATACTTTATCCGAAGTGATCACAGGGGTAATCAGTTCTATTGTAAGACGGTCATTTTCAACCTTGTTCAGATCCACAAAGAACTGATAGTTATCATTCTGTGTAACCTGTGAGTATAAATTGAAATTTATTATTGTAATAAAAATAAAGATAAGTAAGTGACGCATATTGTTTTTTTATTTATTGGTTTGATTACAAGTTATGAAATTTACGATTGAGTTTAAATATTGATTCATTTAAATAATTTTATTCTTTAGAAGCTTTAAGAGAAAACAATAACGGTATATCTTCATCAAGTCTGTAATATCCGTCATCGCTTTTTTTCATCCAGGGAAACTGCTGCCATACGGTGTAACGGTGTTCATTAAAAAAATCTATTCTTAAACCGGTATTTATCAGCGACATAAAAATTTCAGATAAGGAATGTGTCCATTCATAAGTCAGATTATTAACTGTCTTCACATTTTTTTCTGCATAAGTACCTTCTTCATCAAACATCAGCGGTTCGGGACGGCTGAAATAAGGATAGGTAGGTTCCGGTTTTTTTGCACCGGCTGAATTATCAAATACATAAGAGAACGGATGAATCTCAGCTATGTAAAAAAATCCGCCGGGCTTAAGAAAATTGCTTATCACGTTTGCCCATTTATCAATATCAGGAAGCCAGATCAGAACGCCATACGAAGTGTAAACAACATCGAATTTCTTACTGAGCTTTTCAGGCAATGAATATATATCGGACAGAATAAATTCGGCTTTCATTCCAAGTTCATCCCGTAACTCTTCAGCAGCTTTGATACCTTCTTCAGAAAAATCAACTCCTGTAACTTCCGCTCCAAGCATTTCCAGTGACAATGTATCCATTCCGAAGTGACACTGAAGATGAAGAACTGATTTTCCTTTAATGTCTCCGAGTTCTTCTCTTTCAAGAGAGTGAAGCTTATTGACACCTTTCCTGAAATTTTCCAGATCATACAATTCAGTTTTCTTATGAATGGAAACTCTCTCGTTCCAGTGCGCCTTGTTCGTATTCAGATATTTTTCGATGTCCAATAAAAATGATTTTAGATTTTAAATTGTGGATTTTAGATTGCAGATTCAGAATTTATGACTACCTGTCTGTATTCTATATCTCGCGTCTTGCAGATTACGTCTCACGTCTTACGTCTCGTATATTATAAGCTCCACAGATACTGAAACTTCAGAAAGAACTGTCTGTTGGTTTCAACATAATTTGAAAATCCTGCAGCATTGGTGAGCTCGCTTATATTCTGAGATGCACCAATGAAAAGTATAGTATAGGGATTCCATTTATAACTTAAAAGCGGATCAACATTGAATACCCTGCTGAACATGTCATACTGAACTAACACACGCAGGAAAAAATTTTTATTGAACTGATATGAAATTTTATCACTGAGAACATAGCCCGCATAGAGCAGCTCTCCTCCGCGCTCTCTTGCAAGTTCTGAATAGCTGAAATCCAGATCATTTCTCAGCTGGTCAAATGGCTTTAAAGTACCGTAAACACTGAGATTATGACCGAATCCTACGTATGACGGATATTCAAATTTCACAATATAATTACCGCCTTCATAACTGAAGCCGCCCGTGAGAATCTTGCTGAGATTATTTGCTTCAAGGTTGAAATGCCAGGTGTTGACATTTTTGTGAAATATGTCATCATAGAGCTGATTGTTTACAAAAGTATATCCGATAGCAGTCCATAATCCGTTTGTCCAGTCATTTACAACATTCAGTTCAAAGTATTGTTCCATCAGCTTTCCATTCATATCATACTGAACTTCAAAATTTAATTCAGGATCAATTCTTCTTAAAAAAGAGTTTGAAGGATAAAAATTATATTCCTGCTGCATAAATAAATACTGGAAATTATTTCTCTGAATGAATCCGTTGTCTCTTCGTATAGTCGAAGGCTGATAAAAATATTCAGTATAGAAGCTCCAGCCGCGCGCATTTCTGTTGAATGATACGTATGCATTAGTACCGCTGTAGCTTTCTCCGTCATACAGAGCTGTATATTTATTATTGTCGAAACGATAATACTTTAGTGTGTTATAATAAAAATTTGTATCATTCATTTCCTTAGTATTATTCTGCGTGACCTGAAAAGTAAGATAATAATTATTAGCAAAATTAAATTTTCCGTCGATGCCGTAATTTCTGTTATATCCTGTAAAGTTAAATGCCTCGGAGCTGTCGGAACTTTCTTCCCTGTCAGAAACTATTGCACCGATATAATTTTCTCCGCCGACATCATATTTCAGTCTTATTATATTTGAAACGGAATTCTTGTTGCTTGAAAGAAAGAAACTCCGGAAAGTAAGAGGAACAATGAACGGAGTGTCTTCATCATAAGCGCTGATAAAACCTACGTTAAGTTTTTCAACTTTACCCGATAATTTTACAGCTGTGATCGGGTTGTTTATAGAACGCGTATAAGCTACGTTTATCGGCGTTGAAAAATTATCCTTGCCTTCAAGAAAGAATGGTCTCTTCTCAGGATAAAATAATGCAAAAGGAGAATTAATGTTTATCTGCGGGGCGTCAGCTTCTACCTGTGAAAAGTCAGGATTAACAGTTGCATCGAGCGTAAGTGTCGAGCTGATACCGTACTTCGCGCTAAGACCGACCTCACCCTGTAATCCGTTATGATTATATTTTGAATCGGCATCATACTCATCTTCGAGTCCGCTGATCTGATTTCCGAGAACATAAGGAAGTATCTGAATGTCAGTTCCTCGTTTTACATTTTTAATTCCTTTTAAATAACCCGACTGTCCCATGAAGTTCGGATCATCTCTCGATACCGACGCCCAGTATATTTCCTGCCTTGAGCCGCGCGGTCTGTTCCTTATTATATGAATTCTCCAGATCTGTTCTTCTTTATCCGGAAATCTGAGACTCTTAAAGGGTATTTTCATTTCGGCCGTCCATTTGTCCGAATACATTATAGCTTCGGATTCAAAAATTATATCAAAGTTAGAATCTTCATTATTGGTTGACCACAAAAGATCTCCCTGTATGCCTTTTGGATTTACATAAGTTTCGAATCCCTGCTTAAGATCACCGTAAGTATTTATAAAAGGACCGACCCAGTCATCACCGTACATTCTGTCCCTGTCAGAAATAGAAGCCCTTACGCTTGTCATATCTTTTTCATAGCAAATAAAAGCAAAATAAATATTCTCATCATCATAAAAAACTTTAGCTTCTGTTTTCACTTCCGGCATTACATTATCTCCCGGACTTATCTCCGTGAAGTTACCTGCTTCGGCAGCATCCTTCCATACATCTTCGTTTATTATACCGTCAATTTTTATTTTTCCGGGATTTAATTTTGGAATATTGAGTTCGGGTTTTATATTAGGTTTAAATATGCCTGACAGAGAAGTAGTATCTGTAGCCGCGGAATCTTCTAGTACAATACCTTTTGAAACAGAGTCATTCAAACTGCTGTCAGCCTGCCCTTGCGATAAAAGAATGGAAAACGGAATGAATAAAAGAATAAATACTTCAAACAGTATTTTTATATGCATATTTAAATTTCGGAATTTCTTATTTTGACGAACTCAAGTTGATTAAAGTTGCGGCTCGAAGGATTTTTGATTTGGGATTTATGATTTTTGATTTATTCCTAAGAAATATCATCTTAAAATATCTAGCTGATATTTAAAAACAAATCTAAAATCGTAAATCTAAAATCGTAAATCATTT
>DAIPYG010000099.1:0-2840 GCA_036782875.1 Bacteroidota bacterium
ATTAATTACAGATTGCAAATTACAGATTACAGACTGAAGTTACGCAAATGTAACACTCTTAAAATTTTGTTTTTTATAATATCAATTACAAATGAGGAATAAGCGCTCATCTCGAGACCTCCAAACCCCCTCTTTTCCAAGGAGGGGGTTTGGAGGTGGTCAATGAATTAAAAAGTTACTCTTGCGTAACTTCAGTTACTAATTGCAAATTACAAATTCTCAATAAAATATTAATATTAAAAATCGGAACTTGAAAATCAAACAATCCGGAAAGAATTATGCCGATGCACTGGCTATCATAACTGACTGGTTTACATCACACAAAAGATCGCCGTTTGATTTTCAGAAGGAAGTATGGGAGCTTTATTCGAAAGGATACAGCGGGTTGCTTAATGCTCCGACCGGAAGCGGGAAGACGTTTGCAATGTGGTTTGCAGTGCTGATGGAGTATATTTCTAATAATCCCGGTGACTATAAGAACAAGAAGGAGAAGGGCTTACAGCTTTTATGGATAACTCCTTTGAAAGCATTATCCAAAGACATTGAGAAAGCAATTCAGGAGACTTGCGATGAACTTGAAGTTCCATGGAAAGTCAGCGCCAGAACGGGTGATACATCAGCTTCAGTAAAGCTCAAACAGAAGAAGAATCAGTTTGAAGTTCTTATAACTACTCCGGAAAGCCTTCATCTGATGCTTTCGCAGAAAGACAACACTGAACTGTTTAAAAGCGTGAAAGCAATTGTAATAGATGAATGGCACGAACTGCTTGGTTCAAAGAGGGGAGTGCAGGTTGAGCTCGCTGTCTCCAGACTAAAGAACATGAGAAAGGATCTGAAGATATGGGGAGTATCTGCAACTATCGGCAATCTTGAAGAAGCAATGGAAGTATTGCTTGGATGTGAATCAGGAAATATAAACAGAAAGAAAAAGATTGTAAGATCAAAAATTAAAAAGAAGATAATAGTTGAATCCATTTTACCGGATGAAGTAGAAAAATTTCCATGGGCAGGATATCTCGGGATAAAATTACTTGATAAGATAATACCGATCATTAGAAAAAGCAGATCGACATTAATATTTACAAACACGCGTTCACAGACAGAGATTTGGTTTCAGAAAATACTTGAGTTCTATCCGGAGTATGCCGGTAAGATTGCATTGCATCACGGTTCGATAGACAGGAATATAAGGGACTGGGTGGAGAGATCACTTCATAACGAAAGGATAAGTTTAGTTGTATGCACATCGAGTTTAGATCTCGGAGTTGATTTTACTCCGGTAGAGACAGTAATACAGATCGGCAGTCCTAAAGGCGTGGCGAGATTTTTGCAGCGTGCTGGGAGAAGCGGTCATCAGCCGGATGCAGTAAGCAAGATCTACTTTGTTCCGACACATTCGCTTGAACTTGTAGAAGGAGCTGCGCTGAAAGAAGCGATGAACACTAACTCGGTAGAGGACCGTCAGCCCATATTAAAGCCTTATGATGTTTTAATTCAATATTTAATAACACTTGCATCAGGTGACGGCTTTGATCAGAAGGAAATATATGAGGAAGTAAAGAATACATTTGCTTATCAGACCATCAGTGAAGACGAATGGAACTGGATTATGAGATTCATAACAAGCGGAGGTGAATCTCTGAGAAATTACGATGAATATTCCAAAGTTGAATTCACTGACGGACTATACAAAGTAACTGACAGAAGGAAGAAACTTTTTCATAAGCTTTCCATTGGTACAATAGTAAGTGACATAAGCATGAATATAAAATACATGAAAGGCGGGAGTCTTGGCTCAGTTGAAGAAAGTTTTCTGACACAGCTCAAGCCCGGAGATGTTTTTTCTTTTGCAGGTAGAAACTTAGAGCTTGTAAATATAAGAGAGACTACAGCATACGTAAAGAAGACAAAGAGAAAGAGCAGCAGGATCCCCAGCTGGCTTGGCGGCAGGATGCCATTATCTTCACAGCTTTCTGAAATGCTAAGACTTAAATTAAACGATGCTCTCAAAGAGAATCCGAAAGACATAGAGATCAGAAAGATAAAACCATTAGTCGAGCTGCAGGCAAAAAGATCAGTAGTCCCAAACAGCAATGAATTTCTTATAGAGAAATTAAAATCACAGGAAGGATTTCATTTATTCTTTTATCCGTTCGAGGGAAGGCTTGTACATGAAGGAATGGCAGCTTTGTTTGCTTACAGGATTTCGAGACTTAAGCCGATCAGCTTTTCACTGGCGATGAATGATTACGGATTCGAACTTCTTTCGGACATTGAGATACCGATAGAGGAAGCGATTACGAAAAAATTATTTAATGATGATGAACTCGTGAGTGATATATTAAAAAGCATTAACAGTTCAGAGATGGCAAAGCGGAGATTCAGGCAGATAGCAAGAATAACCGGTTTGATCTTTCAGGGATATCCCGGAAAATACAAGACTACTAAGAATCTTCAGGCATCATCCGAACTTTTGTTTGACGTGTTCAGCAAATACGAACCGGACAGTCTTCTGATCAGACAGTCATTTGAAGAGATGCTGCAGTTTCAGCTTGAGGAATCAAGACTAAGGAGAGCGCTTGACAGGATAAGGGTACAAAAGTTAATAATTACAAATCCTGACAATCCGACACCGTTTTCATTTCCTATACTTGTAGACAGGCTGAGGGAAAAAATGTCTTCAGAAAAGATGGAAGACAGGGTGAAGAAAATGCAACTAAGATATAATGAATGAATGATGACTGTGAAATTTTTTTGGGTTTTATATTCTTCAATTTAGATAAAATGATCATTGGAAGAATAACTAAGATTAAATGATTGAATGATGGCTATGAAATTTT
>DAIPYG010000099.1:2940-11135 GCA_036782875.1 Bacteroidota bacterium
TGATCATTGGAAGAATAACTAAGATTAAATGATTGAATGATGGCTATGAAATTTTTTCGTTTTTTATTTTCTTCAATTTAAATAAAATGATCATTGAAAGAATAACTAAGATTAAATGATTAAATAATTGAATGATGACTATGAAATTTTTTTGTTTTCTATTTTATTCATTTTAAATCAATAATGAAAACTATTACCGGCGGTTCACTTGATATACTTATATATGGCGAAGAATTTTTATTACTTCCTCAAAAAGCGGTTTATTATAAAAAAGAAAAGGTCTTAATAATTGCCGACATGCATTTAGGAAAGGCAGGTCACTTCCGAAAGGCTGGAATGGCGGTACCTGCAGAACTTGCCTTTGCAGATCTGCAGATACTGGATGGATTGCTGGGTAAATCGGGTCTGCAAACTGAGAGAATAATAGTGCTCGGAGATCTTTTTCATGCAGCATTAAATATGGACTGGAGAATATTTGAGGAATGGAGAAAGCGTAACAAAGATCCTGAAATAATATTAATAAAAGGAAATCATGATATATTAAGTGACAGTCATTATGAAGCACTGGATATTAAAGTACAGGAAATTATGGTATTAAATAAATTTATGCTTATACATAATTTCGAAGACGAGGAAGAGATCGGAGGATTGTATAAATTATGCGGTCACATACATCCTGCGGTAAGGATGCAGGGTAAAGCCAGACAGGCGCTGACACTTTCCTGTTTTTACTTTAATGAAAGCATCGGCATACTGCCTGCGTTCGGAAGATTTACGGGTAAGCATATCATCAATCCTTCCGAAAGTGATAATGTATTTGTTATTACGGGTTCTGAAGAAGGAGACAAGGTTATCAGGATATAGTTAATTAAATTTACATATTCAAAAATTTAATTCTCTGAACATATAAATACTTTTATTTAAGATGTAATTAATAATAGATTTAATTATTTTTGCTTTGTCAATTTAATTCCTCATAATATATCTAAAACTAACATGAAAAATTTATTGTACTTATTTACAATATTATCAATGATCACATTATCTTCCTGTGATGACAGCTTGAAGAATCCGGTCACAACCGGCACAGGATTAGGTGAAGGATATGCTAACTCTGAAGCATCAGTATGCATGACGCTTGCATCTCTTGCATATGTAAATGAAAATAATCCTGCTTACATGAAAGATTCTCTGAAGATACAGCTTGCAAAAACGAACTATGCAACACAGGGAAACTGGGTGCTCGACTGGGGTCCTGCATTAAGTTCTGACGGGAGCAATATGATGTATGCAGTGAAAGATACATCAGTATTTCCATACAACTATGCTATAGCAGTCAGGGGAACTGACTGGTGTTTTCCGTTCAACTGGAAAGAAGATCTCGGCGCTATTGAATTTGATCCTTATCCTTATGGAGGTAATGATGATTCCATTTCACACGGGGCTCTGATCGGTCTGAATACGCTTCTGAATTTAATAGACTCAGCTACCGGTAAATCACTTATATCTTATCTGAATGGAATAGAGAATAATAACACAGATTCGACTTTCAGTTCAATGTTCATAACAGGGCACAGTCTGGGAGGCATGCTCGCGACAGTTCTGTCGGCATGGTTTGTAGATGTCGGATATACTTCAAAACTAGATCTGACTACATATACATTTGCAGCACCAAGCGCGGGCAATGAGCAGTTTGTCCAGCACTATGCAAACATCTTTACAGCAGCAGGGGCAGAAAGCTACAGAGTTGTAAATCCAAACGATCTAGTACCGTATTTTTACGGAGACATTTCAGATGTAATAACCGGACAGATACCGACGACGCTTCCTTATAAAGTTGATGCTGTGATGCTCGCCATGGATGCATATTTTATAAAGTACAATCTGATCTATAAACACGTAGCAAACAAATACACATTACCTTCTGCTACACCTGCTGACTGCGGATATCCTCCGGGCTCGCTTGATCAGTATGAGTGTTATGTTGCATTCAATCATCATACGACAACTTATCTAACATTGCTTGGCGCTCCGCTGACTGAATATGGTGATACAGCATGTGAGTGGGAGAGATAATTTTAAATTACAAATTACAAATTACGAATTACAATTTACGAATTACGAGTTATAAGTTACGAGTAAAGTTAATCGAAGTGTTTGATATCTTTCCAGAGTTTATCGAGAGGGACTTTCGGATTCTTTGCAATAAATATTGGTATATTATTTTCGTAAGGCATTGAATATTCAGCAGTATGGATCAAAGCCTGTTCGACGTTCTCAAATAGTATCAGAAGATCTTCTTTATTCCCGCCAATTATAATTACTAAGCTTCCGATGGAATTTCCGAAGCCCCAGATCCAATATGAATTATGACCTGAAACAGCTTTGGGCAACTTATATTTGTTGCTGTAAAAATCGACTGCAGCAGCTTCTCCGTAATTTCTGCCAAATACAACTGCATTTTTTCTTTCTTCATCAGAAAGATTCAAACATACCTTTGAGACATCCTGCGCAAGTTCTTCCCAGCCGAACATATCAGCATAATGCTGAGGAAGTTCTGATAGTTCTTTGCTCTCTGATGTTGAGGGAGCCATACCAAGCTTCTTTGAATAACTGATAAATTGTTCAACTGATAAAACAGGCATAGCCAAAGGAATAATTACTATTCCTAAAATTATGACAGGTATGATCACTGCATATTTCAGCCATTTGAATTTTTCTGCTGATAACTTTTCAAGAAATACTCCTCCGCCGGCAAACAGTGCTGTATAAGCAGGAGCAAGATATTCTGCTTTGCTGTGGCCGTTTATTAAAAGAATGGCAAATGAAGTTAAATAGATTATTGAAAGTATCCTGTATTTCCTTCCTTTTTTATTAAAGAGAAAATAATACAGACCCGGGAGCCACACGAAAACAGCAGCAGGATTCATATTTAAAATCTGTCCCAGAATAAAATCCTTAAAATCCAGATGAGAATATTTCCCTGAAGTTGCATTTCGTATGAATTCAACATGAGCAAAGTCGTTCATAAAATTCCATATAATGAACGGTGAAAAAATAAGCAGCGCTATTAATGCGCACAGATAAGGTTTATAAGTAAGAAGGACCTTTCTTTTTTCAGTAATAATTAATCCCGGGAAGAATCCAAAACAAAGCCACAGGATACCAATTTTATTAAGTAAACCGAATCCTAAGGTTAATCCCAGGAGAATCCAGTCAGACAGTTTGTCATTATCAATTATTATAATGATCAAATATGCCGCGACAGACCAGATAAAGATGTCTATGAAGTTCATTGAATAAAAACCAAACATTCCCATATAAACCGGAGCAAATATTACACAAACTGAAGAAATAAATAGAGCAGCTGTCTTTCCTTTCAGTTTTAAAACCATCAGACAGGTAAACAGCACAGTCAGTGAGGATGCTAAAGCCGGAACGAGTCTGACCGCAAAAAGAGATTCACCGAAAAGGAGTCTTGAGATAGAAAGAATATATATAGAAAAGGGAGGGTGATCAACATATCCAAAGCTTAACTGATCAGCTCCTGAACATTTTATGTAATAAAGTTCATCTCTGAAGTATCCATAACCGGCAAAAATATTAACATACAAATGCATAAACAAAGGAATGCAGCAAAGAATAATAATCGTTACTGAATCATTTCTTAAAGAGGTATGTTCATTTTTAATGTTGATCATTTCGGACTTTGAAATTAAGCAATTAACATTTGAAAAAGGATTTTCTTTTAATTCTTTTAAACCACGAAGTTACAAGGACACAACCGGTTGATCTAAATAATACAAGGATATTGTTTCTTTTATAACATCAGTAAATAAGGATATTAATTGAATAATTGTTTTAGAATAAAAAAGCCCTGACTTCATATTGAAATCAGGGCTTGGTAAAAAATTAAATTAGATTTACTTTATAAGCATCATTCTCTTAATATCGGTGAAGTTACCAGCTTCCAATCTGTAGAAGTAAGCTCCGCTCGATAGGCTGGATGCATTGAAATCGACAGTATAGAAACCTGCAGCTTTAGATTCATTGATTAAAGTTGCAACTTCTTTTCCGAGAACATCATATATCTTCAGTGTTACAACAGATTGTTTTGGAATAGAGAAATTGATCTGTGTAGCAGGATTAAAAGGATTAGGATAGTTCTGTGATAATTCATAATTTTCCGGAATTAAAGACAAAGTATTATTCACAACACCGGTGACAGTACCTGAAGTAATTCTGTCAATATACAGATTATTTCCAAACCCGCTTTTTGCAACAAACCTTACTTTATTTGTACCAACAGGCATTGCAAAAACTTTTGTTGCCCATTGATTTGCTGTAGTAGGAGTAAATGCACCTGAGAAAGGTCCGCCTACTGTTGTTAATATAGGGCTGGAGTTAGTACCGGAAGATAAGGTTTGTGAAGCACCCATTCTTACAAGCACTGTCCATGTGGTACCGTTATCTGTTGATGTTTCAATTATACAGGAATCAGGAGCAAGTGTGGTTCCTGACAGATAGAAAGCCTGACTATAATTGAATCTTAAATAATTAGTCGGAGCAGTAACAGCAGGGAACTGATTACTTGTTAATGTCTGTAAAGGAGTGGTAGTACCTGCCGTCCAGTAATCATATTTAGCAGATCCGACGCCTGTCATATATCCACCGACTGCATTTCTTGTCCAGTATTGAGTTGTACCGCCGCCGTTATCCAATCCCCAGAATGGAGGAGGGAAAGCTGCGTCAACAAAATCCTGATCGAGAGGTAAAAGACCAACTCTTCTGAAAGTAATAGATCTGTCAGGAGCATTTGAATTTAAAGAATCAGGTGATGCATAGGCTCTTACTCTCCAGGTACCGACGACTGAATCACCCGGGGCTATTCCAAGACCTGCAAGAATAGAATCAACCTGTGAATTTCTGACAGTTAATACTGTATCAAGACCGCCGTTATTAGAAGGAACTCTTAAAGTAGCAGGGTCTGTATATGTTGCTCCAACTTTAAACAGCCATTTGTAATTAGCTCCTGCTGCTGATCTTGTCCAGGTTATATTAATAGGAGAAGGATCTACTGGAGAAGTAACAACTCTTGTACCTGTTGGAGGTGATAAAAGAGAGAACGGATTTAAAGAAACCTGTTGTCTTCTTAAAGTAATTGCTCTTGGACCATTAGAAGATTTTAAAGAATCCGGACCAGAAACACCCTGTGATTTAAACGCCCAAACATCCCATTGTCCAACGGCTGAGTCAGTAGCGCTTCCGTTATTTGTGAATCCGTTAGCTGCAAGAATTGCGTCAAGAGCTCCCAGAGTTGTGGAAATACTATTTGTAGCTGAAGGTAAAGTTAATCTTCTCGGCGGAACGACCGGGTTACCGAATATCCATTTATAAGTTGCACCGCTAGCAGATGTATCCCAGGTAATAATAACAGGTGTAGTAGATCCTGCAACAGTAACAACTCTAACACCAGCTGCAGGAGTTAACAGATTAAAAGCGCTTAACGGGTAAGCTTTTTTTCCAGGGATAGTAAATCCGCAAACTTCAGCGGCAGGATTGAAAGTTCCGATCAAAGTGGTTGCACCGGTAGTTAAATTTACTGTTCTCAGCTGACCTGCTGCTGCTGTGTTATTATAAGCTGCATACCATAAAGTATCTGTAGATCTGTCGAAACAAATACCCTGAATGAAATTTGCATCAAAGCCTATAGGTCCGATTACTGTACCTACAGCAGTTGCAGGGTTAATGCTTATCAGATTATCTGTGATACTAATTCCATAGCATAATCCTGTACTGTTAAAACCAATATCAAACATATTTTGTCCGGTATTACCTACTAATGTAGCAACTCTGGTAGTAAGGTCTAGTGTATATAAATTATCCAGTGCACCTGTAATTGTAGAGATATACATTTTATTATTTACTGGATTAAAAGACATACCTAAAACCTGTTCAGATCCGATACCTGTAATAGATCCCAGTGTTGTAAGAGCTCCGGTGGTTGTATCCAGAGTCTGCAGCGGAGATCCGACTGCGACTGCAATACAGTAGAGCACACCGTTGTTATCAAACTCCATTGCTCCGAATAAGCTTGCTGAGCTTGGACCGAAGTTAGTAAGAGCGGCTGCAGAATTCAGAAATCCTTTAGTGAAGAAACTTGAAGCTGCTGCATTCTGACCAAACCATCTGGCTCCGTAATTCATTACACTGTTGTTGCCGTTTATATCAGTGTTTAAATTAGAAACAGGAGCACGATCAACAGCGGTATTCTTCTGAATGATTTTATCCTGAGAAAAAGAATTTAAACTTAATCCAAGAATCAAAAACAAAATAGCAAAAGTTTTTTTCATTTTTTATTTTTTTTTAATTTATAAATATTTTTTTTTGGGTTTGTAAAAATTAGTTTTTATATATTTGTAACGAAGTACTTGAATGTATTTGATGTAATCTAAACATATTTATTTCCTATTGCAATTATAAAATTAGACAAGTTTAAAAAATTCATTTATTATTGAAAGTAATTGTGAAATATTTACCTTCAGGTTCCAAAGGGATTTATATTTTACTCAGTTCTGACACTCTGTTTTTGAATCAGACTCGCGCTCGGGAAATGTTACAGGTTAAACATTCTATATCAGAATCTTCTTTTCATAGGTAAAGAAGAATGCCGGAAGTCCGTTGAGCCGATCTGTGCGGAATATTTTACATGAGGAGTCTAATATGATGTCATAAAAGAAAACGCCGGACTGAAAGATCAGCATTCCTGCAGTGTTCTCAATAAAGCTCCGGTACTGAATACGGTTGTAAATTAGGTAGTATAAAAAAAGTAATTGAATTATTATAAAAAACTCATTCTAAAAAATAAATTTATACAATATTCATGATTAAAAAATCAGTTATAGCAATTCTAATTTTTTTAGCATTTACTATCAGCCTGAAAGCCGGTCAAATGAAAAATACGGAGAAAATGAGGAGAGACAGTTCTGAACTGAACATGAAGAAATTCAAAGAAGGCATAGATTTTTATGCACATGGTAATGAGCCGTTCTGGGATCTTGATCTGTCAATAAATCAATTCTTACGCTTCAATCAACTTGAAGGTATCTCCGTTAATTTGGGTTCCGTAAAAGGCGAGAAAGCAATGGACGCAAATGTAACAAGATATTCTGCCGAGACTGACAAGGGGTTGTTTACTTTCACGATGTCAGAGCAGGAATGTTTTGATGATATGTCCGGCGATACATTTACATACAAAGTCATAGTTGAATTTAATAATCCCGGAGATAAAAATTATAAAAAATTTGAAGGCTGCGGGAAGTATGTTTCTGACTACAGATTAAACAGGAAATGGATACTTAAAAAAACAGGTGAGACAGATATTATTGAAAGCAACTATATTAAAGGTCCTCCTGAGATCATTTTTGATATCGAGAAAAACCGTTTCAGCGGCAGCGGTGGATGCAACAGAATTATGGGTTATGCAACAGCCGAGGGAGACAGGTTAAAGTTTGGCAGGGTTGCATCGACATTAATGGCGTGTAAAAATTCCGATCTGGAAATGGAATTTTTTTCTGCGCTGGAAAGCACTGAGAATTACAAAATAATCGGAAACCAGTTGATGCTTGCAAACTCTGATAAAGTACTTCTTGTATTTTATGACCCGACAATGGAGCTCAGGGAAAAATCATCAGCTGACGATACAGCAGCGGATTACCGTCTCAATGATATCTGGGTGCTTGAGAGCATAAATGAAACTCCCGCTGATGAAAAGAATTACATGAAAGGACTGCCAATGCTTGAAATAAACATTAATGAATTGAGATTTTCGGGAAACGGCGGATGCAACAGCATAAACGGGAAGCTTGAATCGAAAGGAGATTATATTAAATTTGGTCCTGTGATTTCTACAAGGATGATGTGTCCGGGAAACTATGAATCAGAATTTTTAACTGCATTAAATAATTCAGAAAGTTTTAAGATAGAAAACAACAGACTGTATCTGATGCAGAACGGCAAAGCGGTTATGGTATTCAAAAAAACAGATTAATAAACAACTGCACTAGAAATTTTGGTCTTTGATTAAATGATTAAATGATTTTTATGAGTAATATACTTAAATAAAGATTAACGCAGAAAGCTCAGAAAGATTAACGCAGAAAGCGCAGGAATTTTTAACGCAGAAAGCGCAGGAA
>DAIPYG010000100.1:0-10821 GCA_036782875.1 Bacteroidota bacterium
CAGATAAACAGTTAGTCTGAATTTATTTTTGTTATCAAAAGCCGCAGCGAAAAAAATTTGCTGCGGCTTTTTAGGTTATAGAAACAAAACGGTGATTAAGTTTTAATTCATTTTTTACGTTTTATATAATTCCAATATTGAGTATTATTATCAATAAATTTTTCCGGAAGCATAATTATTAAGTTAAAATGAAGTTAGCTGTGATGCAGCCGTATTTATTTCCATATATCGGCTATTTTCAGCTGATAAATGCGGTTGACAGGTTTGTAATTTATGATGATGTAAATTTCATAAAAAAGGGATGGATCAACAGGAATAATATATTAGTTAACGGGAAGGCGAATTTATTTACTGTTCCACTCAAAAATGCCAGTCAGAATAAATTAATAAGAGATATAGAAATTTCAGCGATCTATGACTGGAAAAAGGATCTTCTGAAAACAATTGAACTGAGCTACAGGAAAGCACCTTGCTATGAAGAGGTATTCGAATTTATTAGCAGGATCATTAACAATGTTGAAATAAATATTTCCGGATATATTTACCATAGTTTAGTGCAGATAAACAGGTTTTTAAATATTGACACGGAAATTGTCAGAACTTCTTCAATATATAAGAACAGACTTTTAAAGCAACAGAATAGAATAATAGATATCTGTAAAAAAGAAAATTCCGGTGAATATATTAATCCCATAGGCGGTTTGGAATTATATTCAAAGAAACTTTTCCGGGAAAACGAAATAGATTTGTATTTTATTAAGACTAACAAAATAGTTTACAGACAGTTCAATAATGAATTTGCAGGCTCCCTATCCATTATTGATGTAATGATGTTCAATCCTAAAGAACGGATCAAAGAATTTCTGAATGATTATGAACTGATATGATAAAGCATAAACAAATTTCACTTGATGCTCCGGACGAATGGAATAACGCACTTAAAGGAATAAAGCATTCTTACGCACACACGAGAGAGAACTGCTATACAATGAGCCTAACGACAGGATACAGAACATATCTTTACTGTTATGAAAATGAAGATACAAGGATCATCTGTCCTGTTTCAGAAAGGGATTTTGAAGGTTATACTGATATAGTAACACCTCATGGATTTTCAGGATTTACTGGAAATAAGGACTTTCCGGACTTTCCGGATCACTGGAATGAATTTGTGAAGGAGAGAAAATATGTCTGCGGATATATCAGTCTGAATCCTCTTTTGAGAAATGAAACTTATTTCAGAAAAAAAGAAGAGTACAGTTCGACAAATTTATTTTTTATAGATCTTAATCTCAGCCTGACTGAACTTTTCGAAAATCTTGATTCCAACAGGAAGAAACAAATAAAAAATTATAAGAATGTAGAGTCAGGTTTTATTTATGACAGAAATATACTCACTGAATTCTTTTTAAATAATTATGATGACTTTTTAAAAAGAATAAATGCATCTAAAGCAAATTATTTTAGTAAAAAGACGCTTGAATATTTATGCGGACTTGAAAATGTTTTCATGGTTGGTGCAGGAAACAGGGAAAAAATAAATGCAGTTTATATATTCGGCAGCACAGCTTACACAGCTGATTGTCTTTTTAATGTCGCTCTGCCTGAAGGAAGAGAATATTCACCATATCTTCTTTGGTGCGGTGTAAAATATTTTAAGAAGAAGAAAATACCGGTGATGAATTTAGGCGGAGGAATCAGAGAAGATGACAGTGTAGCCTTATCTAAAGAAAGATTCGGTGCATACAAATTACCATTTGTTAATTTAAAGCAGGTCTATGATAAAAATTTGTATGATAATCTTTGCAGAATCAATGGAACGGAAGCAGATGATATGAATGGATATTTTCCGGGATACAGGAAGCAGTTTAACAGTTAGCAGTTAGGCAGTTAGGCAGTTAGCAAAACTACATACTCAATACTAAATACTAAATATAATATGTTCACTAAGTCCGCAAAATTTTACGATGCGATTTATCATTTCAAGGATTATAAATCAGCATCAGAAAAGTTGAATAATATAATCACAGAAAGAAATCCGGGGGCTAAGACTTTACTTGATACTGCATGCGGGACGGGAAAGCACATTGAGCATCTGCAGAAATATTATGATACGGAAGGTCTTGACATAAACGAAGAGCTTGTCGAAATTGCAAAAAAGAGATGTCCGGATACAGTATTTCATATTGCCGATGTTTCAAATTTCAGTCTTAAAAAAAAATATGATGTCATTACATGCCTTTTCAGTTCGATCGCTTATGTAAAAACAGCTGAAAAATTATTCAGCACTTTGAACTATATGACAAAGCATCTGAATGAAAGCGGACTGGTAATAGTGGAACCGTGGTTCAGCAGGGAAAATTTTCGTACCGGAACCATAACTGCAAATCACTATGATGAAAATGATCTTAAAATAACCTGGATGTACACAAGCGAGAGAGAAAATGATCTTTCCATTCTTGATATAAATTATCTTGTCGGGACACCTGAGGAAGTTACTCATTTTAAAGAGAGGCATGAGATAGGTCTTTTTGATGATTCTCAATATAGAAAAGCTTTTACAGAATCAGGACTGGAAGTTAGTTACGACAAAGAAGGACTTTTCGGGAGAGGCATGGATATCGGAATTAAAAATTGATGTAATTTAATATAATTTTGTAAATGAAAGTAAGCGTATGGATGACAGCATATAATCATGAGAAGTATCTTGCTCAGTGTCTGAATTCCGTATTGATGCAGAAGACTGATTTTGATTTTGAGATTATTTTAGGCGAGGACTGTTCCAAAGACAGAACGAGAGAGATAGCAATTGATTTTCAGAAAAAATATCCGGATAAGATTAAATTATTTTTACCTGAAAAGAATATAGGAATGATGCAGATGGATGTTGCCACTCATGGGTTATGCAAAGGTGAATACATTGCGCTGCTCAACGGCGATGATTACTGGACGGATGAGAACAAGCTTCAGATACAGGCGGATTTTCTTGATGCAAATCCGGATTCTGTAATGTGTTATCACAAAGCGCTAGTTGAGAATGAAGACACAGGGTATACCTTTGAAACAGTTTATCTGGAAAATTCAGATACGCTTCCTGTTAAATCTTTATTTCTCGGTTATAATCCTGTAATGACACCGACAGTAATGGTAAGGAATATCATTGAGCTTCCGCAATGGTATGCGGAAATGCCGTATGGAGACATGCTCCTTTATCTTTTGCTTTCACAGAAGGGAAAGATAAAATATATTGATAAGCTAATGAGCATATACAGGATCCATCCGGGCGGACAATGGCAGGGTGAAACAGTTTATAATAATCTTTTAAAAGACCTGAAGTTTTACAGGGTAATGAATGAGAAGCTTGGATATAAATACGATGAACTTATAAGGCATATTTTTGCTCAGAGGTATTTTGATATGATAATAATTGACATAAAGGGGTACAGATATTTTCAGGCAAAGAGATATTTTAAGAAGCTGATACTTACGGATCGGCAATTTTTAAAGAATAACAGGAGAGATATTATAAATTTGTATAGAATATTGCATGAAAGTGCAGATGAAAATTTATTCGGCGAATTGCTTAACAGGCAGGTAAAATGGAAAATAAAATAATTTAATTTCTGATTTGGAAAAAGCAGACACATCAAATAATGTAGTTCAGCCCATAGCCGAAGGAACCAAGCGTCCGCTTTGGTCGGTTATGATACCTTCATATAATCCCGATATAAATTATTTAAAAGAAACAATTAACAGTATATTAGTTCAGGATCCGGGACAGGAAATAATGCAGATAAGAGTAGTAGATGATTGCTCACCTGATATTGACGTTGAAAAAATTATTAAAGAGAACTGGGGCAGCAGAATTGAATTTTACAAACAGCCTGTAAACATAGGTCATTCATTTAATTTTACTGAGTGCATAAGACAGTCAAAAGGAAAATACATTCATATAATTCATACTGACGATAAAGTAGCCGAAGGGTTTTACAGCAGATTTGAAAAAATGTTTGAAAGCAACCCTGAAATAGGAGCGGCATTCTGCAGGCAGGAATATATTGATGATTATGGTAATCATTTATTTGATTCTGAATTAGAAATGGAAGAGTCAGGGATATTTAAAGATGCTTTAATAAAACTTGCAGAGAAACAAAGAATACAATACTGTTCAATGGTAGTGAAGAGAAGTGTTTATGAACAAGTTGGTGGATTCATTAGGAAAAACATCGGATGTGAAGACTGGGAAATGTGGGTCAGGATCGCTTCAAAAGTTGAAATCGGCTATATAATTTGGACGCTTGCACAATACAGGATACATAAGTCTTCAATGACGGGTAATGACAAAAGAACAGGAAAAGATATAAAGGATTTAAGAGAAGCAGCAGATATTTTCACAAAATATTTACCGGAAAAGAAAAGAGAGGAAGTATCTTTAATAAGAAACAGGCATTATTCAGTCTATTCATTTAATAATGCA
This sequence comes from Bacteroidota bacterium, assembly GCA_036782875.1. Lineage (GTDB taxonomy): Bacteria > Bacteroidota > Ignavibacteria > Tepidaquicellales > Tepidaquicellaceae > JAGPCH01. Next base: position 4,478 of record DAIPYG010000100.1, read on the forward strand.
AAGAGCATGTATGAAGAATTCAATGATGAAGAAGGAGCTGCAGCTCAGCTAAATGAAACAATATTATTGAATTCTGGAACTGTTTATGAGAATATAGACTTCCTTTCTAAATTCAATATTCCGGTTAAAGGCACAGGTGTTTCCGTGATCATCAATTGCAGGAATGATGAAGATCTGATCGAGATAACTTTAAGAAGTTTAGTAAATCAGAAAGTTCCAAAGTACATACCGTGGGAAGTAATTGTGATAGACAATGAATCTTCGGACAATACAGTTAAAAAAGCTTCAGATACCTGGAATAAATACAGAAGTAGAACTCCGTTCAGAATCATACAATTAAATAATTCTTCAGTTTACGAAGCACGAAAGTCTGCTGTAAGGTCTGCTGAATTTAATTTCATAGTTTTCTGCAATCCTGGAAACCTTTTAAATACTGATTATATAGAGACTGTTTCCGGAAAGATGATGCAGAACATGGAAGCAGGTGCTATAGGCGGAATTACGGAAGAGTTATCAAAGATAAAATTACCGGAATGGTTTAAAGAACATAGCAATTATATTTATCAGATAGGAGAGCAGTTTGAATATGCCGGTGATTTAACATGGGCGAAGGGATATTTATGGAATTCCGGTATGGCGATAAGAAAGGTTGCCTGGAATATGCTGGAAAAGAAGAATTTCAAATCACTAACCGGAGATATAAAAGATAAAGTTGCTATCCGGATAATTGACGCGGAAATTTGTCTTGCATTAAGAATAGCAGGATGGAAAATCATTTACACATTTGATCTTAGATTAAAGAATTTTATAACTGAAGCAGACGTCAGCTGGAAACTCTTACGGAAATTGTACAGATTAAAGGGGGAAAAATCTGTAATTATTTTTCCATATCTGAAATTTCGCAGAAATGAATTAGAAAGCTTCAGTGAATTACCTAAACGTAAGTTAAACAGAAAGTTAATAAAAACCAATATTCTCAAACTCCGGAAATTCAAACTTTGGAAATTATTGTCATATTCTGAAAATCTTTATGGAGATCAGGATATACTTAAGATCGAATTTATTCTGGGGGTTTTAGCAGAAAACATTAAGTTAGAAAAATCCTCTAATAAGCAATTAAAGATCTTAAAAAAGTATGCAGGCAAAAAAGAACTCGGATATTTAAAGCATATAATTGAAAACAGATATTTTCGGTATCCCCAGTATAGAATTAAAAAATTTAATGATACGAGGGGAATATCTGTTATTTTAAATTACACGAATTTATCTCCGGGTTTATTATTCAGTTCTTTAGAGAATATCTCATTACAAAAGATATATAAGGAATTCAACTGGGAAGTCATAATCATAAGCAGTTTTATCAAAGACGATACAATAAATGACATAGAAAAGTTGTGGTTTTCTTCAGGATGCAAAGCTGAGCTTAGATTCATGTCAAATTCATTGATGAACAGAACCAAATTAAAAATTATATCCTGTGAAATAAGCAGATATGATTATTTGATTTTCCTGAATGAAACTGATTTTATAAACGAAAACTATTTAAGAATTGCTCATAAGATATTATGTAAGAGTAAAGATGTTGGAATTTTGGGCGGACAAACCGAAGCATATAGTAATGTAAAACCGCCAAAGTGGTTCGATCAGAATAAAGAGCATTACTCTGTGGGAAAGATCGCAGAAAAATCCATGTATATTAACGATCACGAACATCACCTTTGGAATTCCGGATTAGTGGCAAGAAAATCAGCACTTAAGGATTCACTGAACAACGGATTAATTTTATTTAATAATAATGGTTCAGATATACTTAAAGAACTTCCATATGATCCGGATCTTGAAACAAACATTAAATTATCAGGATGGAAGATTTTATATGAGGAGAGATTAAAATTAAGGCACTTTATTCCTGTCAAAAAACTTAACTGGGAATACCTTAGAAAGATATACAGATATAAGGGAAATACTGAAATCTTGGAATCTTCCTGCTTAAACGCTTTGATAGATAATGCTTATAATTCAAATATCAATTCCTGGATCCATAAAGCAGGTACCACTTTAAATAAAATAACAAAATATTCTGTAAGAAAAATATTTTCAGAAGCAGGAGAATTAAAAGGAGACACAGAAGTCCTTGAGATAGAAAAATTAAAAGGTAATCTAAGTGAGCTGATCAGAAGTAAGAATACCTATGGCAAGCTTGCCCGTGAATACAGAAAAAGAATTAACGGTAGCAATAGATTAATGAATGGAAGGGATGTCAGGGATACGGTAAATGGAAAGCAGGGCGTTTCAATAGTAATTTGCTGTTACAATAGTGTAGATATTCTTCCATTAACTCTGCAATATATCTTTAAGCAAAATGTTCCACAGCACATTCCGTGGGAAATAATCATTGTAGATAATGCTTCTAAAGATAATACTCAAGCAGTTGCAAAAAAGGAATATGAAAGTTCCAATTGTTTAACTCATTTTAAAATTGTTAATGAACCGGTTCAGGGTCTAAGCAGTGCCAGACGGAAAGGTTTTGATACTGCTGAATATGAATATGTTGTTTTTTGTGATGATGATAATTTACTTGAAAAAAAATTTGTCAGTTTGGTTTATGAAATAATGAGCAATCATGCTGAAATAGGAGTATTAGGCGGCCAGGGTAAATCTGAATTTGATATATCCCCGGCATCTTGGTTTAATGAATGGAAGAATAGTTTTGCAGTAGGAAAGCAGGCTGAATATGACGGAGACATTACCTGGTCAAGAGGATATGTATGGGGAGCATCCATGGTGGTTAGAAAAGAAGCATGGAAAAAATTATTATCAGGAGGATTTAAATCTATACTTACCGACAGAAAAGGAAATTCACTTTCAGCCGGCGGCGATACGGAGATATGTTATGCTTTAAGAAATGCAGGATGGAAGATCTGGTATGACTCAAGATTAAAATACAAGCATCATTTACCCATAGAAAGATTAGACTGGATGTATCTGAGAAAATTATTCAGAGGATTTGGACAAGCTTCAGCCGGACTCGATGTTTATTTAAAAGAATCTCCGAAACCTTTCCGTAATTCAAACCGGAAATTGATTCCTAAATCAAAGCGTTTTGAAATTCATAAAACTCTTTCCATTCTAAAAAAAACCCGTTATGAAAAGCTGTTATCTTTTAAGCGGAAGCGCGAAGGTGATACCGACATTCCAATGTTAGAATATTGTCTGGGAAGAATAGAAGGTTTATTGAAGACAAGAGGAACATACAACAAAGGAATTAAATTATTAAAAAAAGCCGCCCGTAAAAAAGACTTGAAATATCTTTCAACTGTTTTCAGGGATTACAGCGGAAAATTTCCTCGATATAAAATCATAAAAAAATTAAATGGTGTATCCGTTATTGTATGCACATATAACGGCGCAGAAAGATTATCCGATACTATAAGACATCTGGCTTTACAGAAAGTAGATAAGAATATCTTATGGGAAGTTATCTTTGTTGATAATGCTTCAACAGATAATTCCAAGGAAGTTACCATAAATGAATGGAGAAAGCATAAGAGCAATGCAAGGCTCAAGATTACAGATCAGCCGGTTCCCGGCAAGCAGCTTGCCTTGGAAAAAGGATATGAAGTTGCCAGTTATGAATATTTAATAACCTGTGATGATGACAACTGGCTTGATGAAAATTTTGTTCAGCTGACATATGAAATTTTAAGCAGCAATGAAAACATAGGAATCTTTGTGTGAAGTCGAACCTCCGGATTGGTTCAAATACTTTAAGAGGGATTATGCAGCCGGACCTCAGGGAGACATTCATACCGGTAAAGTATCTGATGGCAACATAACCTGGAAAAGAGGATATGTATGGGGAGCCGGGATGGTTGTAAGAAAAAGTGCCTGGGACAAATTAATTGCAGACGGATTCAAAACATCAATGAGCTGCAGAAAAGGTGCTGAGCTGTCTTCAGGAGGTGATTCTGAAGCATGTTATGCTCTTGTACTTGCAGGATGGGAAGTCTGGTATGATCCGAGATTAAAATTAAAACACTGTATGCCGGCCGGCCGCCTTGACTGGAATTATCTGACAAGGTTGTTTGTGGGATTTGGTGTGGCATCAGTGGGGCTCGAACCTTATGAAAAAGCCATACAATTAGGCCGGGCTGATATTTCAGAAGAAGAGATCATGAAACAGGACTGGAGATTTGAATTCAAAAAAACAATTAAAGCATTAAGAAAATACGGATTAAAAAAGATCCTTTCATTAAGATTTCCGCAGGTCAATAATACCGATATTCTAATGCTTGAATTTAATATTTCAAGACTTAAAGAACTCTTAAGAGTACGAAAAGATTATGATAAAAATTTCAATGAACTAATAAAAGCTCCATGGAAAAAAGATTATACCAGTCTGAAAGCAACTCACAGAAAATATATTGAGAGTGAAAATGATTTCAGATACGGTTGGCCATGGGGTGAAGAAACTCATATTAATAATTACGGAATAAATACTTTTCCGAAGATCAGCATTCTGTCCCCATCATTTAATTCGGAAGGAACAATCGAAAAAGCCATTCTTAGTGTTCTGAAGCAGGGTTACCCTAATTTTGAGCATATAATTTATGACGGAGGTTCTAAAGACGGAACTGTTGAGATCTTAAAAAAATATCCTCATTTGAAATGGGTTTCAGAGCCGGACAGAGGTCAGTCTGATGCAATGAATAAAGCCTTCAATTCATCGACGGGTGAAATTATCGCATATTTAAATGTAGATGATTATTTTCAAAGAGGAGCTTTTCATAAGATTGCAAAAGCATTCGAAGAAAACCCTTCAGCGGAAATGGTAGTCGGTAATTTATTTTTTGAATATGGGGATCATACTTTTACGAGAAAATCTGAAATCGAGTATAAAAAAATCATGCTTCCGTTCATTTATATGTTCCCGATAAATCCGGTCAGTTACTTTTATAAAAGAAATGTGCAGACGGAGATTGGTCCGTTTCCTTTGGATAATCACCTGACAATGGACTATTGGTTTTTGTTAAAAGCATTTCAGAAGCATAAGTTAATAAAGATAGAAGATTTTCTGGGAACATTCTGCATGAACGGATACAACAAGACCTCCAATGCAAATAACCGAAAAAATACACATCACCGCGTAGTGTACCATTGCTGGCATTATGACAGGAAAAATCTTCCTTATTATTTATATAATTATTATAAGTTCTTTTATTATGAAAAGAAGCCATATAATTTAGGCAAAGTTTCACACAAATTAAAAAGAAATTTAAAAAGGGTTTATTCATTATTAACCTTAAAGAAGAACAAGCATTACTCGGAAAGATTATTTGAGCAAAGCAGGAACAGATATTATGAGAAGAAAAGAATTCGTTCCATTGCAAATCTATCTACATCATTTATCATTTATCCAAAGGGATTGTTTCAAAAATCCAGGCAAAGCCAGTTTCTTTATTCCCTGCTCGGACATAAATATTCTGAAAAAGCAAAGCTGGCTTATTTTTTCTTTACAACACCTCCGGGGTTACCATTAGCAAATAAGCTGTATTATTACGGGACAGAATTCAAAAACAATAAAAAATCTTTTAAAGGAAATTCTTTACTTTTTCTTACTTATTTGATTTCGCCGACATTTCCATTTAAGAAGAACGATGGAAGCAGCAAATCCGGAACCCGTGGTTTATTCTATTATCTTAATCCGGTAAACTGGATTAAAGGATTTATAAATTTCTTCAGATACAAAAAATACAAAGAGGTTTCATATAATTATTTCTTAAGAGCAGGTGACAAATATTATTTTCATAAAAATTTTCAGGCAACGATTTTAATGATATTATCATTCATGTTTTATCCGCTTTCAATTACGAAAAGATCAAATTTTAATCTATTTTCTTATTCTGCTTTAGGGAATACCATTACAGATAAATTGAGATTCGGCTATCATATGTATAAAGATAATCCTGAGTATTCATTTGCACACAAATTAAATTATTACGGAAATGAATTAAGGAAAGAAGGATCTTCATTCAAAGGTAATATGTTCCTGATCTTATGCTATATAATTTCTCCCAAATATATTTCTAAAAGAGAAACAATTGAGAAATCCAAAATAGTGTATGTCTCAAATTTCATTGAAGATAAAAGAAAAATATCATTTAGTCCTTCAAGAATTGTTTCAAATTCCTATAAAAATATTTTACAGGTAAAGTATAAAAGCAGAAGGATCAAGACTAATATCAGAAATGCAAGAAGCAAATTAGGATTCAAAATAAAATCCGTATACTATTATTTCAGATACAGAAAGTTCAAGGCAAAATCGAAAATACTTTATGCGCAGG
>DAIPYG010000101.1:0-10731 GCA_036782875.1 Bacteroidota bacterium
AATTCAGAAAAGAACGGAAATTATGACTGATGACAATGCAGGTACATTGCACGACAAACTAACCTTCCTGGGTGCTCAGGTTGTTTTAGAAACTGTTCGCATGATCGAATCAGGTAATAACTCAGTAACAGAGCAGGATAACAGTCTGGCATCCGCCGCTCCAAAGATCTTCAAAGAGGACTGCTTCATAAGATGGAATCAGCAATCCCGGGACATTCATAATCTTATAAGAGGATTATCTCCTTATCCCGGAGCTTACACTCATATTGAAAATAAATCCGTTAAGATCTTAAAATCCCTCTTATCTGAAAATAAAAGTAATGATACTGCAGGCAAGATATTCATAGAAAGCAGAAGATTGTATGTTAATGCTGATGATAAATTACTTGAAATATGTGAACTCCAGCCGGAAGGAAAGAAAAGAATGAGTGCTTCGGATTTTATAAATGGTTTAGACAAAGATAAATTATCCGGTTATACTTTTAATTAGAATAATATATTTTTTACCGGCGGAGATTATAACAGAAGAAAAATATCATCACAATATATCTTTTTTATAATAGACGGGGTAATTTAAGGAAAAAAACCGGTCAATTATAAAAGATAAATAATAATTATCTGTTAGGTGATTTTCAATATTTTTTAATATATATTTGCATTACAATTTTTTAAATAATACAGTTTATTTTTTGAATTTAGAGGTAGGAGGACTATATTCAAAAATGCTTTTTTTTATTAATTAACTTAATCATAAACCAAAAACAAAAACATGAAAAAAGTACTTACACTGTTATTTTTGCTCACCATTTCTTTAAGCATAAATAACAACATTTTTGCACAGGCAAACTCAGTAGGTTTAAACGGTTCTTTTATTTATAACAGCATTGCAACAGCTTATACGGCTATTGGTGTTGTTGGAAGTCCGCAGCTGATCGAGCTTAGCGCAGCATACACAGGAGCAAATGAGACAGCTCCGGTTTCTTTAACATTTAAGACCGGCGTCAGCTCATCAAATACCATTACCATCAGACCATCTGCCGGTGCTAACGGACTTACACTTTCCAAGGCAAGCGCAAATTCCATATTCAGATTAGACAGCTGCAGTTATGTAATTCTTGACGGCAGACCAGGGGGAGTCACTTCTTCTCCATCAAATTATTTCAATGTTTCAAACACGACAGCCAGTGGAACATCAAATGCTGTTATCGCAGTTGGTGCAACAAACTGTATTATCCGTTTCATAAACGCAACAGGAGTTTCTTCAGCATCAGGATGCAGAGTTATAAATCTTTCAGGTTCTGTAACTTCACCAAGCAATAATAATTTAGTTACAAATAATGTTGTAAGAGGCGGACTCAGAGGAATTCAGGATTTCGGATTTTCAGCTCCTACCTTTATCAATAATAACAACGTTATATCCAACAATGATGTAGCTCAGTTCAATGCTCAGGGAATTTTAGTTTCAGCTTCATTTGGAAGTGTTGTTACAAACAACCGCGTTCATACGGTTACACCTGTTGCTACAGGCACACAGCTTGGCGGTATTCAGGCAGGTTCATCAGTCAATGCAGTGGTAACAGGAAATACTATAGACAGCATAGCTTCCTCAAATGCTGCAGCTACAGCTTTCTTTCTTTTAGTTGACTTTGGAACAAATTCTAAAATCACAAACAACAAAGTAACAAATGTTGTAGGAACAGCATTTATCAGTCAGATTTCTTCTTCTCAGGTTTCAGGATTAAACGGAACATTTTCAAATAACGAAATTTCTAATATATCCTTATCAAGAGCTTCATCTTTCAATGTAGGGATAGCAATCACCGGATTTGCTTCAGCGACAACATATAATATTACAAATAACAATATTGTAAATTTATCTTCTTCAACTTCTACAAATATCAGAGGTATTTCTTCTTTCGTGCCATTAGCTGCAGCAGGTACTGTTTTAAATATTAGGAATAATTTCATTTCTATAACAGCTCCGAATAATACAGCTACTGCTATTTTCGGAATTCTTGTTGGCAATACAGCCGGGGTAGGATATGTTTCAAACCTATATTATAATTCAATCAGAATCGGAGGAACCAATATCGGAGGAACTGTAAACAGTGTAAATTCATATGGAATCCTGAAATCCGATAACAATGCAGGTTCAGTATATAGACAAAAGCATAATAATGTTCTTGTTGACAGAACTGCAGATATTCAGATTCAGCTTGGAAGCTGGATTGGAAATACTACAGGCACTCTTGATATTGATTCTAATAACTATAGTGCGACCGATACTCTTCTGGGCTTTGCAGGCGCATGGGTTGATACACTTTATAAAAATGTAGCAATTGCATCTTACAGAGCATATGCTGCTCCATATGAAGCTAACACTACATTTAACAATGTAAACAAACTGTCTCTTACAATGAACTTCCAGTCGTGCCCTGATGTAAGCGCAGTAACAGTTGAGCTGAGAAGCGCAACTTCACCTTACAATGTTGTTGAAACAGTTTCAGGAATGGCAGGCGGAGCTATCACCACATACTTTAACTTTGCTAATGCTATAAGCGGAGTACCTTATTATCTGGTAGTTAAAAGTGTAAATATGGTAGAAACCTGGAGCGCATCGACAGTTACATTCAGTTCAAGCGTTGCCAGCTATAACTTTACAACTTCTCTCAGCCAGGCATACGGAAGCAATCAGGTATTAAAAGGCGGAATCCCTTCGGTATATCAGGGTGATGCAAATCAGGACGGATTTGTTGACGGAACAGATGTTGTAACATTTACATATGCAAATGTCTCCTCTTCAACAACAAGTCCTGCAACAGATTTTAACTGTGACGGATTTACAGATCTTAGTGACCTGATTCTTGATTATAATAATGCCGGTACCTTCGTTCAGGTAGTAAGACCACCGGTTTTAGATGGTCAGGTAATTACAAATGCTGTAGTTTCAAGAAATACAAACAGGCAAAATTCGGTTGGTCTATCTGTGGATGCTAACAATAGTTCAGCAGTAGAAACAACAATCAATCAGCTTGAAAGATAAAATAATCGTGTTTAATGATTTTCATTAAACAGGATTAACAGGCAATAATAAAAAAGCCGGAAGATAAATCTTCCGGCTTTTTTTTATTTAAGATCTGAAAAAATGATTATGTCATTTTACATTTTGTTCTTTTAATTAAATTTCAACTGATACAACACTGATTCGACTATTCTTTTTTCATCAATTTCATTCATACATATAAATGTTTTTACCGGACATTCATTTCCGCCGTGGATACTGCACGGACGGCATTTCAATCCTATTGTTTCTATTATTACATCATTTTTACCGAACGGAAAGAATCCAAATGCCGGAGTTGTAGCCCCGAATATAGCTATGACATCTGTCTCAACTGAATTTGCAATGTGAAGAGGAGCAGAATCATTTGAGATTAATAATGATGAACGCCTGATCAGCTCAGCAGATTCAAGAACGGAAAGTTTCCCGGCCGCATTTATTATATTTTTATTTACAGAGCTTTTAAGAATATACTCACATAAATTTTTATCCGATTCGCCTCCAATAAGAATAATTTTGATATCCTCATCTTTTAAAAGGTCACATACCTTAACAAATTTTTCTTTTGGAAATCTTTTTGTGAACCAGACCGATCCCGGCGCTATGCAAATATATCTGTCATTATCCCGGATATTCTCATCCGAAAGAAATTCATTGACTTTTGCACACTCCTCTTTACCCGGGAACAGCTCAGGTCTTGCAATATCTTTTTCCTTTATTCCCAGCGGCAGAAGCAGTTTAAGATTTCTTTGGATCTCGTGAAGTGAGCTATCATAGCTGACTCTTTCATCGTAAAGAAAACTCAGGGAAGACTTATCAAATGTAATGCTTTTTTTTGCGAAAGATAATTTACTTATAACAGCTGTTCTGAATGATCTGTGAGATGATATTATAAGATCGTATTTCTTATTTCTTAATTTATTTACCAAAGATATAAATCCTTTCATTCCGGAATTCCTCTTATCATAAACTATAACTTCATTTACATAAGGATTATTCATTAGCAACTGTGATGTCGCCGGAATGCATAAAAAATCTATGGCTGATAAGGGATATTTTTTTTTCACTATCTGCAGCAATGGAAGAGAAAGTATTACATCCCCCAGAAATGCTGTCTGTATGATCAGTATTCTTTCAGGCATTGCTCTTCATATGTTTAAATCTTTTATGAAACCAAAGCCATTGTCCCGGTTCAGCTCTGATGATCTTTTCAAATTGTGATTGTATTCTTTGAGTGAGCTCAACAACATTTTCATCATTATAATCTTTAAGATCTTCGAAGGTTATATTTTCAAACTTTATTGCATAAGAATAATCTTCATTTCTCGAAATGTATCCTGATACAAGGTCCGCTCTTTGCTTCAGAGCAAATTTAGCGGGTCCTGAGAAAGCAGAAACTTTATTTCCGAAGAATTCAATATAAGCCGAATAATCCGGATGCGCAGACTGGTCTGCAAGTATCCCAATAATTTCATTCTTCTTAAGCTTTTCAAATATCCTCTTCAGAGAAAATCCAATCTCAGTCATTTCATTACCGCTGAGTTCCCTGTACTTATTAATTTTTTCATTCAAGCCTTTGCTCGCCTGTATTTTAGTAATTATGTTTGCTTTGTGATTAAAGAAAAAAGGGAAAGAGAACGCAAGTAATTCCCAGTTGGAATAATGCATACTGACAAAGACAGTTCCTTTGTTATTTGATCCGGTTTCTTTTACAATACCGGGATTCTCGATTCTTTCTAATTTATTAATACTCTCTTTATTAAGCAAAGGGAAATAAAGAAACTCCAGCATATTTATGCCGAGATTGACATACGACTCTTTTATAATATTATTTTTCCAGTGAATATCTTTGCCGGGAAAGCATAGCTCTAAATTATAAAGCGCGACTTTCTTTCTGATAGGAAGGAGATAAAAAAAAATAACCCGGTGAGTTTTCCGAGCCTTTGAACAAGTGCAAGCGGCAGCAGACGAACTATAAAGCCCGTTGTATAGAATACAAATATGCTAAGTTTATCTGCCAAAACCTTTTTAGTTAAATGTTATTCGTTAATAGTTATTCGTTAATAGTTATTCGATGAAGTAGATATTGTTAAGTTCTTGAGCATTATAAATTTCTTGTATTACGTAACTCGTAACTCGAAATTCGTAATTTTTAATTTTTAATTGTTTAACCCGCTTCTCCGAACAATGTCGCGGAATTTGCCTTGGTGATCTTTACATTCAGCATATCGCCTATTTTATAAGTCTTCTTCATAATCAGCTCACCGCTTTCATTCACGTGCACTGTCTGAGTCGGTATAATTACTGATTTATTGCAGTCAGTTCTTGCCATATAAAATTCATCAGACTTTCTGCTTAAAGATTCAACCAGTACCTGCTTTGTTTTTCCTATAAGCTCTGAATTGATCTCTACGGATATTTTTCTCTGAAGTGTAATGATCTCATCAAGCCTTCTGGTTTTGGTTTCTTCATCAATGTCATCCTTCAAATAAATGGCTTTTGTATTTTCTCTCGGTGAATAAACAAATGTATAGGCACCGTCAAATCTTACTTCCCTTATTACTTCCATAGTCATTTTATGGTCATCCTCTGATTCACCGGGAAAGCAGGAAATAATATCGGTAGAAAGTCCTACATCAGGCATCATTTCCCTGGACTTTTTCATAACGTTTAAATACTGCTCGACTGAATAAAGTCTGTTCATGGATTTTAGTACTTTATCTGAACCTGACTGCAGCGGCAGATGAATATAATTGCAGATGTTTTTATGTTCAGCCATGGTCTCAAGCAGCTTCATTGAAAGATCATAGGGATGTGAAGTGGTGTATCTGACTCTCATTCCGGGTACCGCCAGTGCAACCTGTCTGAGGAGGTCAGCAAAATCATTATCACCGAATTTATATGAATTAACATTCTGACCGAGAAGCCAAATATCTCTTACACCATCTACATATAATCTTACCGATTCTTCAACGATATTATTCAAACTTCTGCTTCTTTCCCTTCCGCGTGTGAAAGGGACTACACAAAAAGTACAGAACTTATCACAACCTCTCATAATAGAAATCCACGCAGTGACTCCTTCTCTTCTTAAAGGTGTGATATCATCATAGGTCTCAACTCTGGAGAGCTTTACAGCAATCCCCTTCTCGCCTGTTTCAATTACATTATCAATGAGATGCGGCACTTTCCTGTATTCGTCAGGTCCGACTATAACGTCGACTATCTTTCTTTTTGAAAGCAAATCATCTCTGAGTCTTTCTGCCATGCATCCCAGAATTCCTATTATCAGATTCGGATTGCTCTTCTTATATTTTTTCAGATCATCGAGTCTCTTATATATTTTATGCTCGGCATGCTCTCTTATACTGCAGGTATTCAGAAGAATAACATCAGTATTGTTAATGTCTGAAGTCTCGTTATATCCGAAATCACTAAGCACACTAAGCACGATCTCAGTATCGGAATAATTCATCTGACAGCCGTAAGTTTCTATATAAACTCTTTTATCGTTAGAGTTTTTATTGAAACTTTTTTTATCTGCGGGATACGTATTATTGTTTAAGATCAGACTGGTAATTTCCACTAAGCTATTGTGTGATTGAATAAATTTTTAAATCTCTGAATGACAGGTAATAGATCTGTCCGGTGCAGACTGATGATCTTAATGTAACTCTGGAATACAATTCAGTATTTATTTGCGGTGAATCCACAGTGACATTCATAGTATTATTAATCTGATCCCTGTGTGAAAGATTGACAAGATTTACCTGCTCATCACTATCATTAATATAAAAAATACTTATGCTGGAGAGATCTGCATCGGACATACCGTTGAAGCTGAATTTAAGTTTATCCGTACCTGTAAGATCTATAGAACCGAGCGTGCGGGTTCTGACCTGTACAGCCGAGCAGTCTCCGCCGATATTTTCTATTAATCCGTCAAGCTGAAAAATCAGTGTTTCATTATTATTATTGACTGCATTATCCTTGCAACCTGAAAATGAAATACCTATCAATATTAATATGAAACTTATCTTAAAATTTCTCATACTTTTTTTCCTTTAAAAGAAATTCTTCTGCTATTTCTGCAATTCCAGCATCATCAAGCTTTAATTCCTGATAAAGCTCTTCCGGCTTTGCATGATCAATGAACCTGTCTGGAATGCCGTGTATAAGAATATCATTCTTCAGATTGTTCTGCACTGCAAATTCTGATACAGCGCTGCCGAAACCGCCGACAATTGTATTATCTTCAACAGTTATTATCTTATCGAATCTTGAAAAGACATCAAACAGTAATTCCCTGTCTAAAGGTTTTACAAATCTAGCATTGATCACTTCTGCACTGATGTTCTTTTCATTTTCAAGTGACTCAGCAGCAAGCTGACTGTAATGCACCATATTTCCGACTGCTATAATTGCTATATCCCTGCCCGGTCTGATTATCTCACCCTTACCTATTTCAATTTTTTCAAACTCTCCCGTTTCAACACCCAGCGCATTTCCTCTCGGATATCTCATTGCTATAGGACCTTTCTTGTACATAGTGGCAGTATAAAGCATATTACGCAATTCGTTTTCATCTTTCGGAGCCATTAGTACCATACCCGGAATCAATCTTAAATATGTCAGATCAAATACACCGTGATGTGTAGGTCCGTCCGCACCTACAAGTCCGCCTCTGTCAAGAACGAATATAACCGGAAGCTTTTGCGTGGCAACATCATGAATAATCTGGTCAAAAGCTCTCTGAAGAAATGTAGAATAAATGGCTGCAACCGGAGTAAAACCTTCAGTTGCAAGTCCTGCACAGAAAGTTATCGCATGCTGTTCTGCTATACCAACATCAAAATATCTTTGAGGGATCTCATTCTGTATATAATTCAGACCTGTACCATCGGGCATAGCGGCATTTACAGCTACAATTTTTGGATCTTTCTTTGCAAGCTCAACAAGAGCAGTTCCGAATACTTTAGTATATGTTGTCGCAGATGATTTCTTATGTTCAATTCCGGTAAGTTTATCAAAAGGGTTCAAAGCGTGTATCTTTTGCGGATGATCAGTTGCATATGAAGGACCTTTTCCTTTTTCAGTTAAAATATGAATCAATATAGGTCCGGACATCTTGTTTACATCTTCAAACATCTTTACAAGATTCACAACATTATGCCCGTTCACAGGACCGAAATATCTGAATCCAAGCGCTTCAAACAGCATACCGGGAGTGATCACGCCTTTGAGTCCGCCTTCGACCTTTGCAGCAACTCTTCTGAGCCTGTCACTTGTTTTTTTATCAAGCACACCTGTTATATCCCAGACCTTGCTTCTGAATTTATTGTAAGTGTCATTGGTCATCAGCTCATTAAAATAATTCTGTATTGACCAGACATTTGGAGCGATGGACATTTTATTATCATTTAATACAACTATAATATCCTTCTTAAGAAGTCCGATATTATTCATTGCTTCGTAAGCCATTCCGCCTGTCATTGATCCGTCACCGATGACTGCAATCACTTTATTTTTCTTATCGAGAAAATCCCTGGCAGTTGCCATTCCCAAAGCTGCAGATATGGAAGTAGTGGCGTGTCCGGCACCGAATGTATCATATTCACTTTCACTTCTTTTAAGAAATCCGCTGATGCCGCCTTTTTGCCTTATGGTTTTTAATTCATTCTTTCTTCCTGTGAGTATTTTATGAATGTAGCCCTGATGTCCGACATCCCATACTATCCTGTCGTCGGGTGTATTGAAGACATAATGAAGAGCGAGAGTCAGTTCGCATACTCCCAGCGATGCGCCTAAATGTCCGCCTATTTTAGAAATTGTATCAATCAGATATTCCCTTACTTCGTCCGCCAGTTCCCTGAGATCCATTAAATTTAATTTCTTAAGATCATTAGGATAATTAATATCTTTAAGAAATTTTGAATTGCTCAAATGATATTCGCTCATTATGTATTTTATTTTTATTGTCTTGAATATAAGTGTTTTAATTATCTTGTTCAGTGCTAATTTTTTCGATTTTCAGCTCTGCTTCTGAAAGTTTGGTTCTGCAGATTTTAAGAAGCTGCAATCCTTCCTGATAATTTTTAATTATTTCTTCAAGCGAATAATCCTCAACTTCGGTTTCAAGCTTGTTCAGAATCTCTTCAAGCCGTTTAAAGGACCTTTCGAATGTCTGGTCGCCGTTTTCTTCAAGTGAATCTTTTTTCTTTTTCATTTTAATTAATATTAAAGTAAAGAGTGTTTTGTGTAGTTTATTTTTAGCAGGACATTCTTCTGAATATCTTCATTTATAATAATTTTTCACTGCTGCTGTCTTCGTTATTTTCTTCCTGAGATCTCTTTAACTGCGTAATTACCGCGGATGTTTCTCCGTCATAAAATTTAATAACTATATTGTCAAATTTTTTCAGACCTGACTTTCTGTTTATCACCTTCTTATCTTTTGTAACAATCGTAAAACCTCTTTTCAGTACCTGTTCCGGACTTAGACTGTTAAGTAATTTATCGCTTGAGTCTAAACTTCTTTTCAGAACATTAAACTTTCCAGAAATATTATATAATATTTTTTTATCAATCTCATCAAGCCGGAATTTGTATTCATTAATTATATCTGATATCCTTCGGAAATAATAATTAGTGGATGAATTATCAATGATCTTTTTAAGATTATCTATTTTCGAATATATAATGTTATTCAGGTCATTTGAATATTCAATGATACGTTTTGAGAGTTCGGATCTGTCAGGAAATATCATCTCCGCAGCTGCAGACGGAGTAGGCGCTCTCAGATCAGATACAAAATCACTTATTGTAAAATCTATCTCGTGTCCTATAGCTGATACTACGGGAATTGCGGACCGGCGGATCTCTCTTGCAACGATCTCTTCATTTAAGCTCCACAGATCCTCTATTGAACCGCCGCCTCTGGCGATAACTATAACATCAAGATCATACCTCTGCTTGTTTGCAGATTTAACTGCTCTCACAATACTTTCTGCAGAACCTGATCCCTGCATTATTGCATTGAATAAAAATAATTTTACAATCGGGTATCTTTTTTCAGTAACCCTGATAAAGTCCTGTAATGCTGCTCCTGTCTCTGCAGTTATTATTCCGACCCTTTCCGGAAAGCCGGGAATATTCTTTTTTATGGAAGCATCAAACAAGCCTTCATCAAACAGTTTTTGTTTAAGCTTCTCGAATGCAATCTGAAGTTCTCCCAGCCCTGCAGGCTGCATGTCAAATACATCGATCTGATATGAACCTCTTGTCTCATATAATGTAATTCTTCCTTTGACAAGAACCTTCATTCCGTTTTTCGGAGCAAAGATAAGCTCTTTGTTTCTTGAACTCCACATTATGGCGCTAAGCTGAGCTTTGTCATCCTTTAAAGTAAAATAAAAATGTCCGGATGAATGATCTTTAAAATTTGACAGCTCGCCAACTACATAGACAAAGCTGAATTCATTTTCAAGGACAGATTTGATTCCGCGTGTAAGCTCAGTAACGGTTAAGGGTTGATTCATTTAATTTTTTCAGTCAATAAAATAGCAATTTATTTAATTTGAAAATATGGGAATACTTTTTTTTTATAAATTTTACCCAGTACTGTCCAAAATAAATATGAATAGCTTATTATATGCATAATTTGGTTCAGA
>DAIPYG010000102.1:0-10239 GCA_036782875.1 Bacteroidota bacterium
TGTTGAGACAGGAACTCAACATTTATGTTGAGACAGTAATTCAACATTTATGTTGAGATAACACATACCCCCGCCAAATAAATAAGCCGGGAAGATCTCTCTCCCCGGCTGTATATTGCTTAACATATATTTTTTGTTACGAACTATCTGTCAAATGCTATTTAACGAGCATCATCTTCTTCGTAGAAACAAAGTTCTGTCCGTTCCCTTCTGCGTTGATTCTGTAGAAGTATGTTCCGCTTGATAAGCTCGAAGCATTGAAATTAACAGAATAATATCCGGCTGTCTTTACTTCATTTACAAGTGAAGTAATTTCTTTACCCGACATATCAAAGATCGTTAAGCTGACTTTTCCGTCAAACGGAATGTCGTAGTTGATCTTTGTTGATGGATTGAACGGGTTAGGATAGTTCTGTGACAGTTCATACTTTGTTGGTATTCCGACGTTTACTTCACTGTTTAAATTGAAATATTCAAAGTTACCGTTAAAGTCGATCTGTTTTAATCTGTAGTTATAGTTTCCTGAAGCAACGTTTCTGTCAGTGAAGGAATAGCTTTGTCCTGTTGTTGTTGTTCCGTTACCAGCAACATTTCCTACCTTTGACCAGACACCGTTTGAAGCAGATCTTTCAATATCAAAACCTGAGTTGTTTGTTTCTGTTGCAGTTGCCCAGTTTAGATCAACGTTTCTTCCGTTTACACTAGCTGTGAATGAAGCCAGTTCAACAGGAAGAGCTTCAGGTGCTTCGTGTGCTCCCATATACGGATACAAAGGATCTCTTTCGTTTTTGTCAATGTCAGTTGTAATTCCCGCGATCGGAGTACCTACAAGATCAATATTACCGACGGATGCTCCGTCAAGATGAAGATTTCCGGTAGCCGGGCTAACAAAGTTTACAGGTACTGAAGTAGAGTTTGCATCCTGACCAGTTGCTGTCTGCCATGCTAAAAGTGTTGTTTGATTTAATGCATTATAAAGACCCAATACTCCGTCAGTTCCTGAAGCATAAAGGTCGTTGTAGTTACTTGTCAGACCAGCTGGATTTGGAGTAGTTCCGGCATATGAAACTGCATAATGAGCAGTTCCGCCGCCGACAGCATTGCTTCGTGCATTCCAGAATATGTTATTCAGGAATAAACGTGGTCCGGTTGATACACTGTTCATTGCGAAAGAATTTAACCCCCCCGCTGCTACATTGCTTCCTCCGACATATACACTGTTGTAATAAAATGATTTTGAAGCAGTTGATCCTGCATCAGAATCCTGAATACCTCTTATATTAGTTGCAGTTGTAATAGAAGAGCCGTCGGGTTTGAGTCCCATTGTGATCATATTGTTATATACGGATACAGTGGAAGAAGCTCTGATCTGCATACCGAAAATCTGACAGCTTGTATTTGAAGCATTTATATTCAAACCATAGCAGTAATTTTGCTTTACTTCATTAGAAGTATTTACCGGAAACGTCAGATCATATCCGTAATTTGCAACCAGGTTTGCATTATTACATGTATTGCTCAGATAATGTACATCATTCTTTTCAAGAATACTTGTTCCGGCTGTATGAGATACAGTTAGTCCGTTCATGATTACTGTACTTGCCAGATTTGAATTAGCTGTGAAATTTTTAACTGTATTCTTATATACATAACCTGCTTTTCCGGATAATGTTATACCATACATTATATATCCACCAATCAGATTATCGGTAATATCTGTGACTACATTTTCTTTAACTTCTGTTCCGGTTCCCTGAACAACAGTTGTAATTAATATTGCTCTGAAACCTGTTGTGGTTCCTGCAGGTCCTACACCCTGATTAATTGTAATGTTGCCTATTTGATTGTTGGAAACCTTAGATGCACCATCGCCGAATTCATAAATTCCCAAAGCAGGCACAGTGCTGGTTGTTGTTGAGCTTGCATTTAATACGATTGTAGAACTTCCGTCAGTACTTCCTATCTGATTACCGGAGATATTTCCGATTTCAAATTTACCGTCTGTTGTATAACCACCAGCAATAGCAATAAATATAGAGCTTGCGGTAGCAGTTGATGCACGGCTGGAAGTCTGATTTATTGCAGTTATTTTATTTCCCTGCAGACTTGTTGCTACTGTAACATCAACACTTGGCATGTCAATTCCTCTGAATTCGTTTGAAGATCCGGTAATTGTCATAGTTCCGGTCTGTGTGCTGCTGGCATAACCGATAATATTGTCTGTAATTGTGAATATCCCGGGGGTAGTTGTTCCACCGTTTATCACAATCCCTGACATTCTTAATGCTGTTGTAGTAAAATTTCTGGTTGCTGTCTGATAAATTCTGTTTTGTGAAATTGTCCAGGAATCATTTCCTGCAAGTAAATTCATAGCAGCGCAGGATACAGCACCTGATCCGAAGAAATCAAATATGTTATTATTTTTAATCAAATTTCCGCTGTTTCTTATTGCATCCGAAGTATTAGTTCCCAAAGAAAATATGTGCTTAACAGGGAGAGTAGCGCTTGCCGGTCCTATATTACAATTAGAAATTTCATTATTGTCATTTCCGTTTGTCGTCGAAGCATCTGTACTGAATACAATTGTTCCGCCTGCCGTTCCCAATGTAACCTGCGAAGAACTTAAGATACTGCAGTTTGTGATGACATTATTGGTAGCGCCATTGATAAATCTGACTGCACAGGTACCTGATGTAGTGCTTGTACTACTGTTTGAGATAGTCAATGAATTACCGCTGACATTCAGACCATTTATGGTAACATTGTCAGCTCCGTTGAAATTGATCAAAGGAAGAGCTACTGATCCTGAACAAGTCCATGCGCCGCCGGAAGGAGTAACAAGTATAGTTGCCCAAAGTCCTGCATTAAGAGAATTAGCGCCTGTTTCTGCCGTATTGCCGGTTACAGAAATAAGTATATTTTCTACGCCTGTCTGTGCGTTAGCATTCAAAGCTGCAAACACACCGCCGCCTGAATTAGGAAGTGCGCCGGGTCCCGTAAATGTTGCATAGGTTCCGTCAATTGTTCCGCCCGCAGAGCCTGAAAGAGTAATTTGTGCATTTGCATTCATTGCTAAAAATGTAAAGCAAAACATGAATGCGCATAAAGAAATTAAATTCTTCATAAAATTTAAATTTGTTTAATTAAAAAAATTGTTTTTGAGTGTAAGGAAGACTTGGGTAAAGCGGGTAAACCTTTTCAAAATTCTTTCCGGATCCGTCTTCCTTTTATTAAAAACCTGAATGATCTAAAAATATATTTTAAAAAGTAAAATTGATCGGGTTCAATCTCCTTTCTTAATTTTTAAATGTTGCTTTAGATAAAAATATAAAATTAAATATCAATTTGAAACAACTTTTTTTCAAATTGCATATATATTTTTAATATAATGCAGATCCTAACAAAAACCTAACAAGAATATTACAACTCAACATTTATGCTGAGTTCGCATTTCTCACACATATAAATAAAAAACCGGGAAGATAACTCTCCCCGGCTGTGTATTACTCAATATAAATGTTGAGTTTGCATTTACAGCTGAGTTTGACTGCTTAACTGTTAATTATTATTTAAGCAGCATCATACGCTTTGTAACATTAAAGTTATCTGCTCTTAAAGTATAGAAATAAATTCCGCTCGGCTGGTTAGATCCGTTGAAGGTGATCGAATAATATCCCGCAGACTTCATTTCATTTACAAGTGTTGCAACTTCCTTTCCCGAAGCATTATATACTTTCAATGATACAAATCCCAATTCCGGAATCCCATACTCCACATTCGTAGATGGATTGAACGGATTCGGATAATTCTGAGACAGATCAAACTTGACCGGTATTCCGATATTTACTTCGTTGTTTAAAATAAAGTATTCATAATTACCATTAAGGTCAGTCTGTTTTAATCTGTAATAATACTTTCCTGTTGCTAATCCTCTGTCAGTATAAGAATAATAATTAACAGAGTTCGAATTTCCGTACCCGGATACAAATCCAACTTTATTCCATCTTCCCGGCTCTGTCGCTCTTTCTATATCAAAGCCCGCATTGTTAATTTCTTTATCTGAGCTCCAGAACAATGTCACGTCCCTGCCTCTTACAAATGAACTGAAAGAATTCATTTCTACTGGCAGGACACCTCCCCAGCTTGTCCCTGTAAATATCTCATCCATTTTTAAATTCGGCGCAGATGATTCTGCACCTTGTCTTATTGCAAATCTTCCGATGTCATTTCCGTCTGTGCCTGTTCCTGTTAACGGTCCGAGCGTCGGTGCAGGTTCATTTGCAGGGACACCTGAAGAAAATACAAACAGACTTACTTCATCGTCCGTGTTTGTATTGCTGTTGAATGTATATTTCATAACAAGAAGATATGTCGTTCCTTTATTATACACTGTGTCACTCCATTGAATTCCTCCCGTTGTTGTAGTCTTACTTATTCCGAAAGCAAATTTCTGGGCAGAAGTCTGCATCTTTCTTGCATAAACCCTGCAGAGAAAATTGGTTGCTGATGTCGACGGCAGAAAAGAACAGAAGTAATCTCCTGTCGTTCTTACTGTATCAACTCTCACAAGAAAAAATGCATATACACTTCCTGAATTCTGAACTGAAGTAAAAGGTTTATAGGAATCCTGACCTGAATTTGAAACTGTTGCTGCGTTTCCAATTCCCTGATACTGAAATCCCAGATATTCAAGCCCGGGAGTTGTTACTGAAATTCTGTTCAATGTACCTGTTCCTGTGGGGCTGAAATGAACCCAACCGTGAGCTCCGATAGAATCCCCTTCCGGATAGTCAAAACTCTCTTCAATCAGCTGGGCTTTTGTTGTAACTACCATCAGTAGTGCGAAACACACCGCGATAAAGATAATTTTCGTTGTCATAGTTTTATTATTTTTAGTTAATAAATAACCGATGACAAGTTATATCTTAAATCCTGAATAAGCAAATTGTAATTTTTGCGATTTGTGAAACTAACTATGATGGAATGATTGAATGATGACTATTAGTAGTTTCGAGTTTCGAGTTACACTGCTGATTATTTGACATTAGTAATTAGTAATTTGTAATTAAAAGAAAAGCCGAGAAGATCGCTCTCCCCGGCTTAATATTGCTCAACATAAATGTTGAGTTACGTTACATCAGCTAACTGATTAACTGCTATTTAATGAGCATCATTTTCTTTGTAGCAGTAAAGTTATCTGCTGACAAGCTGTAGAAGTAAACTCCGCTTGATAATGATGAAGCGTTGAAGCTGACTGAATAATAACCTGCAGTCTTTACTTCATTTACTAATGTCATTAATTCTTTACCCGACATATCAAAGATCTTTAAGCTAACTTTTCCGTCTACCGGTAAGTCAAAGCTGATCTTTGTGGATGGATTGAACGGGTTAGGATAGTTTTGTGACAGATCATACTTCGAAGGAATACCAATTACAACTTCATTGCTTAAATTGAAGTATTCAAAGTTTCCGTTGAAGTCTATTTGTTTCAGTCTGTATCCGTAGTTTCCGCTTGAAATATTCCTGTCATTGTAATAATAGTTTTGAGGACTTGAGGTAGTTCCGTTACCCTGAACATTGCCAACTACTGACCACTCACTATTTATGATTGATTTCCTCTCAATAATAAAATGCGAGTTATTTGTCTCAGAGCTTGTAGTCCAGTTTAATAATACATTATTAGCTTCCACCGATGAAACGAATGAAGTGAGCTCGACGGGAAGTAACTGATCGACATATCCTAAACCTCTTGGAGGATACAAGGCAATAGTTGCCTGAAGAGAAACGACGCCAGCAGAAGTAATTTTTATTGCCTTGGCGTTTATGTCTGTTGCAATGAAGTTACCGCCTCCCTGATAGACAGCACCAAATATCTCATTATGAGTTACGCCGGTTTGCGGTACCGGTGTTGCAACAAATGTTGTGGTATTGATTTTCTCCATATTAGCGGTAACATTTCCGGACCAATGATAGATAAATCCATCATCATAATTGTAAGCGATGACTTCCCCGTCTGTCCCTACAGGATACGGTCCGCCAAGAAATGTCGTAGCTGCTGTTGTAATATTAACACTGTACAGTCTCTGGGATATTGCTCCTCCGCCTGCTCCTCCCATCGCATAAAGCGTTCCGGTAGTGGAAGAATATGTTAGCGATGAATATCCGCCGTCCATTTCTCCAATATCAGTGCAAACGCCTGTTGACGGATCGACTGTAACTAATCTGCGAGCCGGCTCATCAGTTTGGACAATTGCATAAAATAAAAGGTTATCTGAATTCCAGGTTATTGCATTCCCACCTTTCACTACAAAACCGTTAAGCGTCATAGAGTTTGATGAAATTTCAGCCCAGGTTACATCCGCATATACTTTGATCAGGTTTAAATCTACTGCCGGAGAAGATACACCAACTATATCAGCATTAGCAGGATCAGGAATAAAGATAATTGTCAACAGAAATATAATCAAAATGCTGAAGACATTTTTCAATTTTAAAATTTCACTTCTGTTACCTGAACTCTTGTGACATTGTAAAGTTTTCATTCTTGTAATTTGATTTTAAAAAATAGTGAATTAGGTTTTGGAGAATTTATACTCTTTATTTTTATAATCTCAATTAATTTTATATCCAGTTTCAATTAATTTTACACTTACAAAATATTCTGAAAAGAACAGGGTTGAGTTAATACTCTGAATAATATTTAGTTTACAACTTAGTCTATTATAACCGTAAAAAAAAACCTATAAACAATGTACGATGTACATTGAATAATAAATAATGGAAGAAAAATAAAATATACATACCAACACCAAATATAAAAAAAGCCGGGAAGATTTCTCTCCCCGGCTGTATATTATCCCAACATAAATGTTGAGTTACGAGCTAACTGTCAATTATTTAATGAGCATCATTTTCTTTGTAGCAGTAAAGTTATCTGCTGACAAGCTGTAGAAGTAAACTCCGCTTGATAATGATGAAGCGTTGAAGCTGACTGAATAATAACCTGCAGTCTTTACTTCATTTACTAATGTCATTAATTCTTTACCCGACATATCAAAGATCTTTAAGCTAACTTTTCCGTCTACCGGTAAGTCAAAGCTGATCTTTGTGGATGGATTGAACGGGTTAGGATAGTTTTGTGACAGATCAAACTTTGTAGGAATTCCAACATTAACTTCATTATTTAAATTGAAATATTCGAAGTTTCCGTTGAAGTCTATTTGTTTCAGTCTATAGCTGTAGTTTCCTGAAGCTAAGTTCCTGTCTGTGAATGAATAACTGTGACCTGTTGATGTTGTTCCGTTTCCGGCAACGTTTCCAACTTTTGTCCAGCTTCCGTTAACAGTAGATCTTTCAATATCAAATCCTGAGTTATTGTTTTCAGAAGAAGTAGCCCAGTTAAGTTCAACATTTCTTCCGTTGATTGTAGATACGAAAGAAGCTAATTCTACAGGTAGAGCTTCAGCTCCGGCAATTGCAAAATCACAGAAATCCGTCAGGCCTGAAACAATTAAAGTATTTCCGGACATTGTTGTATTCTGGCAGATCCAAGAACCGGTTCTGTCATCTCGTTTTACAATATAAAGTGTTGAAGGGTCTGTGAATACAAGACCATCAAGATCTATCTTTAGATCATAAGTTGCATATCCAAGGTAGTCATTTCCTGTGTAAGTAACTGTGAACCAGTAATCATGATAAACAAATGAAGGATCGTAAGCAGGACCAACAGGAGGTGTTGCATTTGTAAATCCGACATTCGGAGAAATGGTCTGTCCGGGATCTAATGAAGTATATTGAGAAACAAACAATGTGCCTCCTCCTGGATTATCAGATTGGTTATTGCTGATGATCTTTATATCTGAAGAATTAATTGATTCAATCGATCCGATTAAATTCTCTTTATCATTGGAGATCTGTTTCGCTACATTCTTATCATAAATATTTGTAAACGGTGCAGGACGTCCTACAGTTACAAAAGTTGCAGTAACAAGAGCGTTGCAGTTATAGCTGCCTGTAGCAGTAACAACGTCAGTACACAGGCTGTTAACATTTGAAACTATGATATCATCGAGCCAAGCTCTGTTACCGAAAGCGCTCTTTCCTCTGAATCCGATAACAACATTGTTCAAGCCTGCAACATTAGCAAGACTTATGGACTCATGTCTCCATTGTGAAGATGAATCCGGGAAGAAACTTGAACTTGATGGCGGTCTCGTAGCAAGTGATGGAGTCTGATTCCAGTTCTTGTTGTAAACTGTCGAAGCAGGGAAGAAACTTACTCCGTTATCCGTGGAGACAAGAACCTCTACTGTATCCTGCTCACCTCCGGTGAATGTTTTATAAGCGATATAAAAATTAAGCACAGGATTTGTTGTTCCCGTTAAGTTCAATAATGGAGATCTGAGCATTTCTCTTCTGCCTGCAGATGCATTAAAGAAGTTACCTGTTACCATTGTATCAGAAACTCCTAAAGGCGAAGTACCAATTCCCAGAGCCCAAATTGCTGTTGTACCTACTACATTTTCTGTAACTACAGTCCAGCCTGCTGACAGTGTACTCCAGTTTTCTACATAAGGAACTGAAGCAGATCCAAGCACGGTGTAAACTATCGTAGCTGTGTCATTGGATGGATTTTCATCTCCGGCTAAAACTGTCCAGGACTTTACAGTATATGTACCCGGCGTAGCAGGAGTAAAAGCATTTGCTCCGGAAAATGTAACATTTTCTGTTGCATTTGAAGCAATAGGTCCAACTGTATTTACAGGACCCACTGCAGATCCGCCGTTTACATTATAATAAACAGGAACTGAATTCTGTGTGGTTAATCCGTAATTCTTAGCTGTTGAAATAATGCTCACAGTTGTACCTGCTGCGAAAAGTGCTACAGGATTTAAACTGTTAGCTATAGCTGAAACTCCCATGTCATTATTTACAGGAGGTACCGGCGGTGTCCAAGTAAATGTTCTTCCTGATGAAGGAGTAATTGTTGAACTCATTGCTAATGCAGCTGTGTTCGCTACTCCCGCTATTGTTGTAGCCCAACCTGCTGTTGCAGTATTTCTGTTGTTGAAGTCTGTATTAACTGTGCCTCTTAAGCCAACCTGACCGGTTACTGCAGCTGAATTTGAGTTTGTTCCGTATACCACTTCAATTTTGTTTGAAGTTTCATATAGTTTTATCTGAAAATTAATACAGTTCGCATTTGCACCTGTACTAAAATTTCTGGTATTCCTGAATTGGATCGTATGTATTCTGCTTCCTGCAACACCTGTTGTACCTCTTACGATACTGCCTGATGCAACAAGTAATGTGGAGGTTCCGGAAGCTGTTGCATTTGCAGAAAGGGTAACTGTGCCTGCACCTGAATTTAGTGCAGCAATAGTTGTTCCTGCGGGAATACCGGTTCCTGTTATAACTCTTCCAACTTCAAGTCCTACAAACTGAGCTGCTGCTACAGCTGTTACAACATTGTTTCCGGAAGCTCTGGTACCTGTAAAGCCTCTGGTTCCAATCAGATCATTGGCATAACCTGTTGAGACGTTATATGCTAAACCTACTGAAGATATCGGAGTATAATTTGTGATGCCGGGTAATAATGCACCGAATGTGACAAATCCATTAGAGCTGATCACGACGTTATTATATCCTACACCATTGTAAGTAAATGTAAAAGGCAGTGAATTATTTGCATAGATACTGTCATCCATACTTAATGGACCGGATGTTGTTGTAGTTGTTGCAAATGCCACTGTTGTATCGCCAATAATCTCTGTATAAGTTCCGAGAGATTGTGTAAATGTGTAAGGTGCTACCTGTGCAATTGAGTTTATACCCATGCACAAAAATAGCATTACTGTAAATAAAGAAATCAATTTCTTCATGAATTTTGTTTTTGTTTGATTAATAAAATGATATTGATTTTTGGAAGACTGTTGTTACGTGTTATTTTTTGGATGTTCCTGATATAAATTCCTGATTTGTCTTCCTTTGGGAAATCAGAAATATATATAAAGAAGTGTAAAAAGATCTTTGTGAATCTCCTTTCTGTTAAAAATTAAATAATTTGTT
Organism: Bacteroidota bacterium; assembly: GCA_036782875.1. Lineage (GTDB taxonomy): Bacteria > Bacteroidota > Ignavibacteria > Tepidaquicellales > Tepidaquicellaceae > JAGPCH01. The sequence goes on from DAIPYG010000102.1 coordinate 10,069, forward strand.
TGATTTAAGATAAGAATTAAATTGGTAATTTAAAACAGATTTCTAAAACATTTTTAGAATAATATTATTTGTGATTTAATATAATCTGAATCCTAACAAAATCCTAACAAATATTAGAGTAATGAGTAATGAGTAATGAGTAATGAGTAAAAAATTTTGTCAATTAATTAA
>DAIPYG010000103.1:0-10177 GCA_036782875.1 Bacteroidota bacterium
TTCTTAACGGCAATTTTTCACATGCGGGTTTGTTTTTAAATGAGAAAATTAAGTTATATTCTGATCCAATTTATGCATATAATAAGCTATTCATATTTATTTTGGACAGTACTGTAATCCAATACTATCCATAAATATTATTTCTGTCAATAAATACAAACATATTTTATAGTTTTTGATATTATAATGAATCATTTCAAATTCTCCCAAAACCATTCTTTCTTCCGAGAGAAGGGTTGGTTTAAATTGAATGTTAAGTTCAGTTAGTTTATTTTTGTTAAAAAAAAATTCTAAATGTCAGAAATTTTAAATACTAATCCCAATTCGGTTTATGATTTTGATAAACTCTGGGATTACGACAATCCTTCCGAAACGGAAAAAAAATTCAGAGAATTAATACCGGTTTTAAAAGATTCAGGGAATAAGTCCGCTTATCTGCAGTTGCTTACGCAGACTGCACGTACTCTGGGACTTCAGATGAAATTCGAGGAAGCACATAAACTTCTGGATGAAGTTGAACCTATGATGACCGATGAGTTCTATGTTGCTAAAATCAGATACATGCTTGAAAGAGGCAGAACTTTCCGTTCATCCAAGCAGGTGGAAAAATCCAGAGACCTGTTTCTCAAAGCTTATGAACTTGCAGTTAAACATAACGAAGATAATTATGCAATAGACGCTGCTCACATGCTTGGTATAATCGAGCCATTCAAAGAAGCGCAGGAATGGAATGAAGTTGCAATGAAGCTTGCTGAAAATACTAAAGATGAAAAAGCAAAAAAATGGCTTGGATCTCTTTACAACAACACTGCCTGGAATTATCATGACAATAACGAATATGAAAAAGCTCTGGAGATATTCAGAAAGAATGTTGACTTTCATACAAAAAGAGAATCAAAGATGCAGCTGATCATTGCAAAATGGAGTGTTGCCCGGGCTTTAAGGTCACTTAATAAAACAGATGAAGCACTCGAAATGCAGCTGACACTGCTGAAAGAAATTGAAGAGAAAGGACTTGAACAGGACGGTTATATATTTGAAGAGCTTGGAGAACTTTATCTGATCAAGGATAATAATTCTGACGCAAAAAAATATTTTAGTCTTGCTTACGAACTGCTTTCCAAAGATATATGGCTCTCAGCAAATGAAAAGGAGAGGCTGGAAAGAATAAAGAGACTTGGAGAAAAATAAATGATAAGATTCGGTCATACTGAAATTTTTGTAAGTGATCCATTGGTATCAAAGGACTTTTATGAAAAAATTCTCGGCTTTGAATTAGTTGAAGTTCAGAGTGAAAAATTTGTCTGGCTGAAACTTGGGAATAATTTATTTTTACTCAGACCCGGGAAAAATGATCTGCAGGTATCTGAATACAAGAATTCAAATTCAGGCTTTGTGCTTTATACAGATGACATTAATAAAACAAAAGAAGAATTTATTTCCAGAGGACTTGAATTCAAAGGAACAGACGGTTCTGAATATTGTCTTACCTTTACTGATCCGGACGGCAACTGGTTTCAGCTTGTAAATCCGGAGCATAGTTAAAAATTTTATTTCAAAACTAAAATAAATATTATGGGCAGCAATAATCTAACCAGAGAAGAAAAAGCAAAAATTGAAAATGAACTGAAGAGTATAGAAAAGCAGATAGAAACTATCAGAAAGAAAAAGATCGAACTCAATTCCAGGCTTGCTGAAATGGATGTAAAAGATTATACATTGAAAGACCGCAATGGTAAGGATGTAAAGCTGTCCGAAATGTTTGGTGATAATAAATACTTGTTTATTGTCCACAATATGGGCAAAGGCTGTTCCTACTGTACAATGTGGGCTGACGGATTTAAGGATACTTATAAAGAGATCGAAAAGAAAGCGCCATTTGTGCTTGTAAGTCCCGATGAACCGGCAGTGCATAAAGAGTTTGCAGAATTACACGGATGGAATTATCCGACATTTTCAGCAGCGGGAACTGATTTTATTTTTGATATGGGTTATGACTTTATAAAAGACGGAAAGCATAACTACTGGCCAGGTGTATCTGTATTTGAAAAAAGTGCAGAGGGAAAAATCAAACGAGTTGCAAAAGATTATTTCGGACCGGGGGATTTTTACTGTAATATCTGGCATTTTCTTGACCTGCTTCCTGAAGAGAACATAACTACTGATTCCTAATTTGCCGGAACTTTAACCAGTTAATTTTAAAAATGGAAAATAATTTATCAAAACAATTTCTTCGTCAGTATGAAATGATGATCGAATGGGTGAACGGCACAATCGATCCTTTGTCTGATGAGGAATTTAAACTTGAAATATATCCCGGAAAAAATCACGGCATCTGGATACTCGGTCATCTTGTAACGAGTGATGACGATTTTTCTATGTTCATGGGAAAAGGTGAAGTAATATTTCCTGAGTTTTACGAAATTTTCGGACAGGGAAGCAAACTGCTTCCGCCTGATAAATATCCGTCTGTATCCGAGCTTAAATCCGCCTGGAAAAAAGTCTGTGATAAAAACCGTAAGATCTATTCAGAACTTGCTGATGAAGAATTGCAGCTTCCTCATGCTTTGGTAAAAGACATTGATAAAGATTATTTTAAAACAAAAGAGCGAGTTATTATGGCGTGGCATCTGCATCAGCTTTATCACGCGGGACAGCTGGGAATCATTGTTTCGCAGGCAGGTAAAAGTAAATACTGAATTTTTTTAAATTAAATTATTTTAATCCTCTCCTTACTTGTCTAAAACAAATTTCATATCCAACTGGAAAAAATTATTCCGCAGCAGATCTAAAACAATTGAATTTCTCATTACGGTAATTCTGTTAATACTGGTTGTCTTTTCATTCAGCAGGTATTTAATATTTAATGAGACCCGGCCCGGTGCTGTTATCGACGATCCCGTGCTGCAGTATTTTAATGCAATAGATCTTAACTCACTGCTGTTCTTTACAATTTATTCCTCGTTACTTCTCGGACTTGTTGCATTCAGCTTTGATCCGCAGCAGCTGATCACTGCCTTTCAGACCTATACTCTGCTTGTTCTTTTCAGAATGCTGGCAATGTGGCTTATACCGCTTGATCCTCCGGTTGGCTGCATAGATCTTCAGGATCCGGTGGTATTTATTATGGGTACGGGAAAGAAAATAATTAAGGATCTGTTTTTCTCCGGTCATACCTCAACTGCTTTCATGCTTTTTCAGGTTGCGGAAAATAAATTTCTTAAAACATATTTTCTACTGGCTACAATTACTGTCGGTATATCCGTAATTCTTCAGAAAGCGCATTATACAATTGATGTGTATGCCGGACTGATATTTTCATTTACATCTTATCAGATCATAAAAATACTTCACAAAAAATTTTACAATAAAGAAAATGCCGGACAGAATTAAATACTCATCAGGTGTGATATGGGAAGATATTGTTGGGTACAGCAGAGCTGTTAAATTAGAAGACAGGATTCTAATATCAGGAACTACTTCAATTATTGACGGAAAAATTATCGGAGAAGGGGATCCGTATTTACAGACAAAAGCTATTATTGATAAAATTGAAACTGTATTAAATCAGGCCGGCTCAGAGCTTGAAGATATCGTGAGATTAAGAGTTTATGTAACTGACATTTCAAGATGGGAAGAAGTCGGAAAAGCCCTTGGAGAAACTTTTAAAAAAATAAAACCCGCTCAGACACTAGTCGGCATCAGCGGTCTTGTTGATCCGAAGATGATGGTGGAGATAGAGGCGGAAGCGGTCTTAAATTAGAAGTTACGGGTTACGTATTACGAGTTACGGAATATAGATAATCCGTAACTCGTAACTCGTAACTTGAAACTGTTAATAAACTATACTAAGTTGAACACAGAAATTAATTTTTATTTAAAAGGAGAAAAAAAATGTTAGAGTCATTTAACTTTAAAAACTGGATAGAAGAGAACCGTCACTTGCTGAAGCCGCCTGTCGGTAACAAATGCATGGTGGACGGAGACCTGATCGTAATGGTAGTCGGCGGACCGAATTCAAGAAAGGATTATCACTATGAAGACGGCGCTGAATTTTTTTATCAGATAGAAGGTGATATCACTGTAAGAGTCATAGAAAACGGAAAGCCGAAAGATGTTCATATAAAAGAAGGTGAAATGTTTTATCTTCCTCCGAATGTCCCCCATTCCCCTCAGCGTCCGGCAAATACTATCGGACTTGTGATAGAAAGAAAGCGGGATGAAAAAGAGCTGGACGGCTTTCAGTGGTACTGTGAGAACTGCGGCGAAAAGCTTTATGAAGAATTTGTAAAACTCACTAATATTGTCACACAGCTTCCGCCTATCTTTGAAAAATACTGGGGCGATGAAAGCAAGAGGACGTGCAAGAAGTGCGGAACAATTATGCTTCCGCCTGCTAAATAGTTACGAATTACGAGTTACGAATTACGAGTTTTGAATTGAGTTACGAATTACGAGTTATGAATTATATGAACTCGTAACTCGTAATTCGTAATTCATAACTCGTAATTCGTAACTCGTAACTCGTAATTGTAAAAGTCTTGAGTTGTTGATTAGTTTGAGTTAATTTTAGATAACTGAAAAGTATGTTTACAGTTGAATTTATTTTAAATGAAAGGAAATAAGATGAAAGATAGTATTGTTAAAAATAAAAGTTATAAGTTTTCATTAAAGATAATTAAGCTCTACTTGTATTTAAAAAATGAGAAGAAAGAATATCAACTTTCTAAACAAATACTGAGGAGCGGAACATCAATCTGTGCCAATATTGAAGAAGCCTTAGGTGGTCAATCCCGGAAAGACTTTCTAAGTAAAATATCCATTTCTTACAAGGAAGCAAGAGAAACTAATTATTGGCTCAGGTTATTGAGAGATTCACAATTGCTTGAGGAAAGTATGTTTACAGAGTTAAATTCAGATTCTGAAGAGCTTCTAAGAATATTAGGGAAGATTCAAATTACTGTAAAAAATTCTTTGTAAACTTATTTCAATATTCGAACTTCCTAATCATAACCTTTTTACTCGTAACTTATAACTCGTAACTCGTAATTCGTAACTCGTAATTCGTAACTCGTAACTTATAACTCGTAACTCGTAATTCGTAACTCGTAACTCGTAACTCATAATGAAAATAGACATCCACACACACATACTTCCCGAAAACTGGCCTGATCTGAAAGAAAAATACGGCTACGGCGGATTTGTAAAGCTGGATCATTACAAGCCGTGCTGCGCGAAGATGATGATAGACGGAAAATTTTTCCGTGAGATTCAGGATAACTGCTGGGACCCAAAGGTCAGAATCAAAGACTGCAATCATACTAATGTTGATATACAGGTATTGTCAACAGTACCCGTAATGTTCAGCTACTGGGCGAAACCTGAAGATACTCATGACTTTTCTAAATATCTTAACGATCATATTGCTTCTGTGATAAATGATTACCCTGGCAGATTTATGGGACTTGGAACTGTTCCGATGCAGTCGCCTGATCTTGCCGTTAAAGAAATGGAAAGATGTGTTAAGGATTTAAAACTTTCCGGTATAGAGATCGGCTCACATGTCAATGACTGGAATCTTGACAACGAAAATTTATTTCCAATTTATGAAGCTGCAGAGGAACTTGGTGCGGCAATATTCGTGCATCCCTGGGATATGATGGGTAAAGAAAAGATGCCGAAATACTGGCTTCCCTGGCTTGTCGGTATGCCTGCAGAAACTTCACTTGCTATCTGTTCAATGATATTCGGCGGAGTTTTTGAAAAGTTTAAAAAGCTTAAAGTCTGCTTCTCTCACGGCGGAGGATCATTTCCTTTTACTATCGGGAGAATCGAACATGGTTTCAATGTCCGTCCCGATCTAGTTGCAGTGGATAATAATGTTAATCCCCGTGACTACCTGGGAAAATTCTATCTCGATTCACTTGTGCATGATGAAATGGCATTGAAATATCTTGTGGATCTTATCGGTGATGAAAAAATTGTTCTTGGTTCTGATTATCCCTTTCCTCTCGGAGAACATCATCCGGGAAATCTCATTGTAACCGCAAACTCTTTAAGTGCGGAGTCTAAGGAAAGACTGTTATGGAAGAATGCAGCTTCTTTTCTTGGAATTGAAAATCTCAAATTGGAGAATATAAAATTATAAATAAAAATAAATTGAACTGATGTCTTAAATAAAAAATTCTACAAAACATTCCTTAATCTTTCCGCAGCTTCTTCGAGTGTCCTTTCTTCCTTTGCGAAACAAAACCTCAGGACTTTATTATTTGTCTTCTCTTTATAAAAAACAGAAACAGGTATTGAAGCTACTTTGTACTCCTTTGTCAGCCTTAACGCAAAATCAAAATCATTTTCATCTGTTATTTCCGAATAATCAAGAAGCTGAAAATATGTCCCTTCGCATTTCAGAGGTCTGAACTTTGTTTCTGAAATGAGTCTAAGGAACAGATCTCTTTTCTTCCTATAAAATATCTTCAGATCTTTTACTATTTCGGTATTTTTTATATATTGGGCAAGTGCGTATTGTGAAGGAGTCGATGTGGAAAAAGTAAGGAACTGATGAACCTTTCTAAGCTCAGCTGTCAAAGCCGGCGGCGCAATGCAGTATCCTACTTTCCAGCCTGTTATGTGAAATGTCTTTCCGAAAGAAGAAACTATGAATGACCTCTGAAAAAGTTCATCGTCCATAAGCATTGACAGGTGTTTTGTTCCGTCAAAGATAATATGTTCATATACTTCATCACTCAAAATATAAATATCATTATCATTTACCAGAGATTTAAGCTGCAGAATATCAGTCTCCGAGATCACAGAACCGGCCGGATTATTAGGAGTGTTGATAATGATAAGCCGTGTCTTAGAATTGACAGCAGATCTTACTTTCTCCCAGTCAATTGTAAAATCAGGAAATGTCAGTGGTATCCTAACGGGAACACCTTTATTGAGCAGCACAGATGGTTCATAAGAATCATAAGCAGGATCAAACATTATTACTTCATCACCCGGACTTATAACTGCACTTATGGCTGCAAACAATGCTTCAGTCGCGCCAGATGTTACCGTGATCTCTTTTACAGGATCAACTTTCTTTTTATAAATATTTTCAACGAGCGATGAAATGTTTTCGCGAAGCAGCATAGCTCCTGCCATAAGTGCATACTGATTATGTCCTTTAATGGAAGCATCATAAATAAGCTCTGATAGTTCGGGATCTACAGGAAAATCAGGAAATCCCTGCGAGAGATTTATTGCTTTATGTTCAGCTGCAAGGGCGGACATTACGGAAAAGATCGTCGTCCCTACATCCGTGAGTTTTGTGATCAATTTAAATACATTATTAATATTTTTATCTATTATAACTTAACGTCACTCTAAACTCGTCACTCGTAACTCGTAACTCGTAACTCGTAACTCGTAATTCGTAATTCGTAACTCGTAACTCGTAACTCGTAACTATTTCTTCTCAAACGGATTACTCGCCCAGACTGTGACCTCAGGTATCATTCCCCTGTCATCAATTTCAAGCATTGCCTTTATTGTATGCGCTATCTCATCACTGGTTAATTTATTGGCAACTTCATCGCGCTCTTTTCTGTCTTTGTTTGCAAATGCAGTTGTAACTTCGCTCGGATTGACCTGCATCACACGGATATTGAACGGTCTTAGCTCTGCCTGCCAGCATTCTGTCATGCTTCTTAATGCAAACTTTGAAGAGGAATACACTGATCCTCTTGCAAATCCTTTTAGAGATGCCGTTGATGCAACGTTAATTATATTCCCGCCTTTATTCTGCTTTTTAAAAATCTCAGCTGCTTTCTTTGCCATAAGCGCTGCACCGAAAACATTTACAGAATAAACTCTGATAAATGCATCCAGTGTGATTTCCTCAAGCGTCGGAAATTCACCTATCCCGGCATTATTAATAAGACAATCCAGCCCGCTGAACTTATCCATGAATGCTTTGTATGTTGGTTCGATGTCACTCTCTTTTCCCGCATCCGCATGAATAGGAAATGCATTGATCTCTTTTGCAACTTTCTCAAGCTTATCCTTGTCTCTTCCGGTAATTCCTACCAATGCTCCGTTTTCCGCAAGCAGCTTTGCCGCAGCCTTTCCGATCCCGGAACTGCCTCCGGTAATAAGAATTCTTGAATTTTTAATGACCATTTTTATTTATAATATTTTTTCTAAAATCAGTTTATTTAAAAATTTAATAAATAATTAATTACTCAATACCTAATACTAAATAACCGGTACTATTTACTTAATGTCCCTGAAATCATGCCCCGCCTTCAGCTGAATCAGAAACTCATACATCAGCTTTATCAGACTATCAACATCATCCTTGTGAACCGCTTCAACTGTCGTGTGCATATACTTAAGAGGAAGTGATATCAATGCGGAAGCAACACCTTCTGATGAATATGCAAATGCCTCTGTGTCCGTTCCGGAATGATCCGAAGCCGCTTCATACTGAATAGCAATTTTTTTCTTCTTTGCAGTATCAATTATCATATCAAGAAGATTATTCTGCATTGCCGGTCCGAAAGTAACTGTAGGTCCTTTGCCGCACGAAACATCCCCGAGCTTTTCTTTCTTATATAATGGAGATTGTGTATCGTGTGTGACATCAGTGATTATTGCAACGTCAGGTTTGATTCTCCTGGAGATCATTTCTGCGCCTCTTAAGCCGGTCTCTTCCTGAACGGAATTGACAACATACAGACCGAAATCAAGCCTGCTCTTTTTTTCCTTTAACATTCTTGCAACTTCAGCGATCATAAATCCGCCCATTTTATTATCGTTGGCGCGTCCGACATAGTACTTGTCATTTAGTATCATTAATTCATCCGTGTATGTGATGACACATCCAACATGAATTCCCAGCGCTTCGACTTCCTTTTTACTGCTGCACCCGCAGTCGAGTATGATATTTTCGAGAGAAGGTTTTTCTTCCTTTCCCCGCTCTCTGATGTGAATCGCAGGCCATCCGAATATTGCTTTCACTATGCCCTTCTTCGTGTGAATGTTTACTCTCTTTGATGGAGCGATCTGATGATCTGATCCGCCGTTCCTGCCGACATAGATGTACCCGTCACTGCTGATATAATTCACAAACCAGGAGATCTCGTCTGCGTGAGCTTCAATGACAACTCTGTACTTAGCATCAGGATTTATGATCCCGACGACAGTTCCGTAAGGATCAGAAAGGTATGTATCAATGTAAGGCTTAAGATACTCAAGCCAGATCTTTTGTCCCGGAGATTCATGTCCTACCGGGGATGCATTATTAAGATATCTGTTAAGGAATTCAAAACTTTCTTTTCTCATTTTTGTAATTAAAAATTTATTTATTAATTATTTCGGTTGAATTATTCCTGCCTGAGATAATTACGTCTGCAATGTTAATGAACAAACCGGTTTCTACAACTCCGTTTATTAGCTTCAGTTCTTTATCCATATCTTCAGGATCCCTGACCTCACCAATGTGAAGATCAAATATTAAATTTCCACTGTCTGTAAAATAAAACTCATCATTCTTTTTTCTGATCACAGGATTTAAGTTCATCTCTTCGATCAGCTTAAAAACTCTCTTGTATCCAAATGGGATTATTTCAACAGGCAAAGGGAACTTTCCAAGCTTATCAACCAGCTTTGTTGAATCAACGATCCATATATTTTTCTTCGAACTTAATGCAACAATCTTTTCAAATAAAAGAGCACCTCCGCCGCCTTTGATGCCGTTGAATGACCTGTCAACTTCATCAGCACCGTCAATTGTAAGATCGATCTCTCCCGCTTCATCAATTGAAGTTAATTTAATTCCTTCTGACTGAGCAAGCTGTGTCGTTGTATCAGATGTTGAAACTGTTTTAATATTCAAACCCCCTCTGACCTGTTCACCCAGTTTTTTTATTGCAAAGAAAACTGTTGAGCCTGAACCAAGTCCTACTGTCATTCTATCTTTTACAAATTCAACCGCTTTCTCAGCTGCAGACTTCTTCCCGATGTTTTTTTCTTCCTGAGTCAATTGGTTAATTGGTTAATTTGGTAATTTGTTAATTTGTTAATGCGAAAGCTTTCTAAGTTGTACAACGAATCTTATAAATCTTATAGAAAAATCTTATGAATCTTATGAATCTTACGAATCTTACGAATCTTACGAATCTTACGA
>DAIPYG010000104.1:0-2474 GCA_036782875.1 Bacteroidota bacterium
CTTCTCCAGCACCACATAACATCTGAATGCCAGAAGTGAACTCACAGGAGAAAGTATTTTTTCAAATATCTGAAATGGTTTGATCAGAGAATCCGGTATCATTGCCTTATTCTCAAATCCTCCGGAGGCAGGATATAAAATGAAACTTAATTTTTCTTTTTCAATCATTTTAAATTTATCACCGAAATTCTTTTCAAACAAATCCGCATTCTTAAAAAATATAAGATACGGAATCGCCTGGTTGGAATCCCATGGATCCTTTTCCTGCACATAGGTTTTTGTGAAATAATCCACATCGAAAATGAAAGGTTCAGGATGGAATCTCTTGTAGATCTGCAGCGAGAATGGAGACGGGAAAGGTTCAAGCATTACAACTCTTCCGCCTTTCTTTAATACTCTCCCGGCTTCGTGAAGAAATTTTACCGGATTGGAAAGATGATGCAGAACATCGATCATTACTATGTTCGCAAGACTGTCATTCTCAAAAGGCATTTCGTGCGCGTCAAAACACATATCCAGCCAGTCGCATTTGTCTATATCGGCTGAAATAACCTCCGGCATGTAATCTTTGAAATTTCCGCTGCCGGCTCCGAGCTCGACAGTCTTTCCATCGACCTTGCTCAGACTGTCTATGATCTTTTCATACCACTCTTCATAAATTACTCTGAGTATCTTTTTCTCTTCCCAGGTCTTTTTATGTTTTTCTAATATGTTTTCCATGTTCTTGATTCATAAGATTCGTAAGATTCATAAGATTCGTAATTTTGAGAATATTCATAAGAATAGTAAGAAATGTGTGATTCAAATGAATTAATAAATTTATACATTAATACATTAATAAAATTGATTAATCTAAGTGCGAATAGTTTTTACAATAATTTTAAAATTTTTGATAAGTATAAATTTAAAATTCTTTTAATCTTAAAAATCTTACAAATCTTACAAATCTTATGAATCCATTACGTAAATTTAAATTTCCTCATAGCAAAGAAAGTTATCTTCAGCAGCATCCAGCCGTGCCTGAATCTGGAAATATTTGTCGATCCGTAGATCCTCGCTTTGTATCTTACCGGTATCTCCGCGAATTTTAAATTAAGTTTTGATGATCCAAGTATGAGATCAAAATCCCCGAACGGATCAAAGTCACCGAGAAATTTTTTTGCCTCTTTAAGCTTCTCGTAATTATCCTTTGTAAGTACCTTTGTTCCGCATAGAGTATCTTTGATCCTCTGGCTTAATATCCATGTGAACATCATCGAAAAGAATTTATTTCCCATAATATTCAGCGTGCGCATTGCGTCTTTCTCCATAGGATATACAAGCCTGGAACCATTGATATACTCGCCTTTGCCAGTGTGTATGGCTTCATAGAATTTCGGCAGATCTTCAGGCGGAACTGTCATGTCAGCATCGAGTATCATCAGGATTTTACACTTAGCCATCTCAAATCCCTTTCTTACAGCATCGGCTTTTCCTTTACCTTCCTGCTGCGCATACTTCAGATCGTATTCTGAAGAATATTTTTCGCAGATAAGTTTTATTTCTTCAAAAGTATTATCCGTAGAATTGCCTTCTACAAATATGATCTCCGTATGTTTACCCATTTGCGGAATTCTCTTTACGATCTGTTCTATATTTCCCTTCTCATTTCTTGCCGGAACTATCACGCTGACCGTGTCCAAAGAATTTTCAAGAACGGACTTCTTTGCAATTATAAATTTTGTAAGACAAAATTTATTTATTAATGGAAGATTGGCAACAAACTTATTGATGAATCCTGAAAACAGGGGAATGTAAACCGGCATCATGAATTTTCTTCCGGCTCTTATAATATCAAAGCCGGTGAGATCAAGAAGATTAGAAATGTCCATTATGTCCAGCCAGTTGTTTCTTACCTGAGGCATTTTCAGCCTTAAAGTTTCCGCAAGATTCATCAGCGGCAGCCAGAGAAAATTAAAATATGTGATTATTATCCTGGTATCATCACTGCATAATTTCCTTATCTGATCCAGTGATCTCTGTACATCCTCAAAATATCCTATCGTATCCGAGATTATTACGAAATCAAATTTTTCATCAATAGTAATATTTTCAGCATCCATTAAATAAAAATCATAATCCGGGTATTTATTTTTTGATACTTTTATCATTTCAGGGGAAATATCGATTCCGACTCCTCTGGAAGGTTTTAAGCTGTCAAGAATAAAACCGGTACCGCAGCCGATCTCGATGACCCTGCTTCCTTCCGGAATATTGAACTTAAGAAATTCAATAAGATATTCATAATAATATTTATTTTTTTTTATCCATTTGTCGCGGTTCAATGCGATCAGGTTCATCTGTTCAATGACCTTTTCCTTTGTACCGGAATAATGATGTTCAGATGAGATGTCTTGAGTTGTATTTATGATAGTAAAAAATGTTGGTTAACAGTTAAATATATCTGTGAAAGACATATTTAAGATTCAATAAAA
>DAIPYG010000104.1:2574-10173 GCA_036782875.1 Bacteroidota bacterium
TGTCTTATAAAAGATAATATCAGTGACAATGATGAACTCGAGATCTCCGGAAGAAAAATTCTTAATGAACTGAATATAAAAACCCGGGAGATAGATCTTCCGACAGGCAGGGGACTGAAGGAAATTTCTCTGAAAGCTGATATTGTATTTCATCTCGGAGCGAGTACTGAGTCCGGCGATAAAGATCATTCCTGTAATGACACCGGCACTAAAAATTTACTGAATGCGCTTTCCCCGATTTCTCCTGAAACGAATTTTATTTTTACATCCACAGCCGCAGTATATTCAGGAAGAATAGATATTGACAGACCAATAGATCAGAATACTATTCCTGCAGCGTCAAATGAATACGGAAGATCTAAATTAAAAGCTGAGGAAATAATAAAGGAATATTCAGATAAGTTCGGATTCAGTGTTACTGTCATAAGATTAAATACTGTCTGGGGAGAAGGCACGCGTAAGGATGGTTTGTTTGATAAGATGAATAAACTCATTCGGGAAAATTCCATAATACCGCGTCTTAACTGGCCCGGGAATACAGGGCTTTTGAATGTTGATAATGCGGCGGAGATCATAACTTACTTCTCTCTGAACAGATCCAAAGAAAAATTTTCTGTATTCAATTTATCCCATGAATCACTTACCCTTTCAGAGATCTCGGAAATATTACACAGGAAATTGAATAAGAAATATGAACCTGTAAAACTGCCATCTCTTCTTTGGAATTTATCGGGTGCAATAATACAGAAAACTCCCGCCCTTGAGAAAATACTTCCTTCCGGAATTTTCAATAATCTCTGGAGACTGAACCTTATTCTGAATGATTCGCTCTGCAGCAAGCCGGATGAGATATTCGAACTCGTTCCTGAAATGAAAATTAATATGAAAAAGTTTGAATGAAAATATTTTTTAATCACCTGAGTGTGATCTCATAAACATTTTCGCCATACAGTGAAGAATAAACTTTTGAAACAGCGCAGTCATTAAAATTATAATTAGTTTTTAAATCTTTAAGCAGCAATTCGTTCGATGCTTCATCATTATTCTGAAATAATATTTTATCGTGATTTCTTATAAGTTCATTCAAATTCTCTTTTCCGGACATGGAAAAAATATCGCTTCGCCAGAATTCAAAATATAAATTATCCGGATGTAATTTATTAATTATGCTCATATACTTTTCCTTATTGCTTCCCGCCCAGGTAGTGCTAAATGCCAGCGCATAAGCCTTGGATGAACTTCCGTAGGATGATACCAGAATTTTATCAACCTTGCTCTTATCTATGAATTCATTTGTATTAACGGCTTCCTGTCTGTAAGAAACCAGTTCTTTACTATTGTAATATGCGCCGGTAATTATATACGCCGCAAAGATGAATATTAATACTGCATAAACATATTTTATTTTATGCCCGGTGATAAAAAGAGGGAATGATTCAGAAAGAAGTTTCAGGCATATATATAAACCTGTTGCTGAAAGCATTAAAGCAGGAACCATATAATGTCCGGAATAATGCTTTGATACAATTACAACCTGCAATGTCATTGAAACAAAGACTGATAATAATAATCTGTACCATCTTCCGGATGTAATTTTAACTTCCCTCTGTTTTAAAAAGTATACTGATACTAAAGTGAATAATATAATTATATAAATAACAGTAAAAACTATTTCATCCGTGAAGATCTCTTTAATGTTGACAAAAAATGCAGATGGATTAATAATGTCAGGGTTGCCTTTACCGTAAAGTTCATCGTAAATGAACAGACTTTTAACCCAGGTAATAAAATAACTTATATTTTTTATGCCCGGCAAAATAAAAATCAGGAATGAGATCAAAGTAAAAAAAGCGAACCTTATTTTCTTTGTGATTCCTTTCAGTAAGATAAGCGGAATGAGTAAAAGCGGGAAGAAAGTTATTTTGGTTGCAAGTCCGAGACCGCAAATCAGTGAAAATATCAGAATGTAATTGCTTCCGTTCTCAGGCTCAGAATCCGAATTGTATTTTATTAAATAGGCAATAAACAGCATTATAACGGATATCAGGAAATTTTCTGCAGACACTACCGACAGCTCATAAGAAACGGTATAGGATAAAAAAGGAGAAAGCTGGATCAGCAGTGCAGCAGGTAAATTTCTTGTGGCTTTGTAAATTATCTGTGCGGATAAATAAAGAATAAGACAGTTGAACAATACTAAAGCAAACTGTATATAACCCAGATATAATTCAGGATCGGAGAGTACATCTCCGGAGATATCCGAAGACCTGCCGCTGATTAAATGTGTCAGCTTTAAGACAACAGCTCCGATAAACTGCACCGGTGTTCCGGGATGATCAAAGTGAACAGGACTCGTAAACTGAGCAAGGTTGAGTGAACTTATCAGATAAACATAACAAGGATCATAAACAGTATTCAGATAGAAAGGACCTTCTGCATTTCTTAGAATCAAAGAATAAATAAGCATGAATACCGGAAGTATCGACAGCAAAATGTATGAAGGACTTTTTTTCACAGTGGCTTGTAATAAATAAAGAAATAATGTTTGAGGAGAACCGGAAATTTATTCATCTTGTCAGATAAAAACAGATTTAAACCTACGGGAATATTACTTTAAGTCAATCAATTCTGAAATGTCTTTATAGTAAAATAAAACGCCGTTGATTCCTGCAAAAATAGTTTAAAGTATCAGCGGCGTGTTTAAATTATCTAAAAAATCTGAACATACATTAAATATCATTCAGGGATCAGGCATTGACTTCTTTTTCGATATTCAGTTGTCTGAGCAGCAAATTCGCAAGAGACTGAGTCTGTGTCCTTAATTCCGGAACAGCTACAGATTCCCAGAGTATTCCTTTCAGCAAAGTGCCGATAGTAAAAAGCTTCGTAGAAACAGAATGATCTTTCTGTATGATGGTTCCGTCTGGCAGAGCGTTAATGCCTAAGTTCATTTCATCAGCCGTAATAAGACCTCTGCTTATGAGATTCTTTATAAGCTCGTCATTCACTTTGTTGATATCATTCTTTGGACCGGTACAGTTGATTACTCTACTTACAAATACTTCATTTACGGACTGAGACTTTTTATCTTTATAAATTACTTTTACTTTTCCGTTAATTTCTTCAATATCCTGTATTCTTCCGCCGAGGATCTGAAGCTTGTTTTCTTTTATCAGTTCCTGCATTTTATCAAATACCTCTTTAGGCAGTCTGTGTCTTGCAACTCCCCACAGATGTCTTATATGTGACATAAATCTGATCTTATCATCAAGTGAAAGACTCATCCATATTTCCTGAGTTTTAGGTCTGATTGCATCCACTACTGCCTCGCCGGTAATGCCGTGTGACAAAACATATTTAATATGCTTTCTGAATAGTTTATAAAGACCTGACATTGTATAAGGAGGGTGAAGTTCGTTAAGTATATCAGTGTAAGGTTTTCTCTTTTTATGCGAAAGCGGAAAAAATCCGTTGGTGGACAGGGAATATATTTTACCTTTGTAACCTTTATCGAGAAGACTGAGTACATTATCAACCATTGTCAGACCTGTTCCTATGATCAGAATATTATCGCCGTCTTTCAATCCTTCGACAGCATCCTTTTTCCACGGATTACTGAAATAATTCTTTGAACTGAGAAACTCTTTATATCTTACTTTCGGATCTACGGGACCGAAATTTCCCAGAGCAAGAACTACCTTGTCAGCTCTGAACGGACTGCCGTTCTTTAATATTACTTCACTGTCAATGACGTTTGGAATAATGTCAGTTACTTCATCTTCAATTATTTTAACTTCAATGCCTTCGGGAAGATTCTTAATAGTATTTTCAAATATCTCTTCAAGATACTTTCCATAAATCACTCTCGGCATAAATCTGTCATTCAGTTCTTCATTATCATATTCACTGTATTCCGGCTTTGATTTTATCCAGTTGATAAAATGTTCCGGTTCATCAGGAAATGCGCTCATCTTTGCAGCAATCACATTCAATATGTGCTTGGGATTATAGCTGGAATAAGCAACTCCTCTGACGAGTGGATTATCCTTATTGATCAGAATTATTTCAAGCGGAATATCGGACTGCCTTACAAGCTGTATCAGTGTAACACATCCGCAATAGCCGCCTCCTACAATGGCAATTACAGGTTTGTTTTTCATACGGTTTTTTTGATTGAATGTAATTTACTTGTTTTAACCGAATAATTAAATTTAATTTTATCTGCATACTTTCCGTAAAAGTTTTTTTCATCATATATTGGTTCTCTAAAAACACAAAGTTAAAAATAGAAGTTTATACAACTGTCATTTGCAACAACTTAATATGAAGCTTTCATTTTATCCGGCTGTAAATTGAAAAATTTATTAATAAAATATAATTTAATAATCAGGAATTATTTCATATACTTTTTCACCTGACTGTAATCAGATTACATTTTGCATATATCCTCAGAATAAAATCAGACTAATCATATCTGAATTTATTCTTGAGATTATTTACAGGCTTTTCAATAACATACCATGAAATAGAAGATAAAATTAATAAAAATATTCCCATGATAAAAAAACGAATGTAAATATTACTTATTGAGGGTAATTTTAGCCAACTATACAGCATTGGAATGAAATGATGGAAAAGATATATACCATAGCTTATCTTTCCGAGATACATAAGAAATCGATTCTCAAATATTATTTTCAGGGGACCGTTAAATCCTGTACTGACTTTAGAGATCAGAAGCATAAATATAACGGAAGCATTGAACTTAAACAGGAACATGCTTAATACGCTTTCCTTTGATAAAAGCAAAATTATTATTGAAAGAAAATTTATCAAAAGGAAAATAACAGCAATCCTTCCTTTAAATTGAAAACTCCGGCTGGAGAAGACCCTGTAGTAAGCCAGAATTGCTCCCAGTCCGAAACAGTCCATACAGGATGGAGTTAGAATTGATATAAATGTAGCGTTATAATCTGTCTGATCGCTGTATAAAAAAAGTACTGCACGTGTTAGCATTGCGGTAAGTATTATTCCTGATATAGCTTTCAGCAGATGTTTTTTAGGTGTTAATAAAATTATTAACGGCCAGATAATGTAAAACTGTTCTTCGACTGCCAGTGTCCAGAAATGTGAAAGCGGACCTGCCCAATCATTTATCAGATAAAAATAAATATTTGAGGCATAAAAGAAAAACCATGGAAATATTGCGCTTATATTCTGTATGTTTAGTGCCAGCAGAATAAAAATTGTAATATAATAAATTGGAAAAATCCGCAGGGTCCGCCTGATGTAAAACTGTTTAAGCAAATGCCTTATTCCCGGATCTTTATTTCCGGATCTTACCTTGCTTTGCAGTAATATCTGTGTGATAAGAAATCCGCTGAGCACAAAAAAAAGTGTCACGCCCAGCATTCCAAATGGTACAATCTTAAGCCAGATTCTGTCGGAAAGCCAGTGTTCAACTAATACTGCTATTACTGCAAATGCTCTGAGTGTATCAAGCTGAGGCATATAATTTAATGCGGAAGTATTGCCGCTGCTGCCGGATATTGAAAGGGGTTCTTTGCCGGTTACATTCATATTTGAACCGGGCTTATTTAAAAAATTCCGAAATGATTCCCGAGATAATTACAATTTCATCATTTACTAATTCCTGGAACAAAGGAAGGCATAGAACACGGGATGCAGTATTTTCGGATACAGGACAATCATTACCTTTGAGATAAGGCAGCTTATTTAAAGAAGGGTAAAAATATCTTCTTGTCCCGATCTCATTTTCCAGAAGTGCTTTTTTTACTTTCAGCATTACATCTTCATCCGGAAAAATAACAGGGAAGTAGGAATAATTATATTCAATGTCTGCGGGAATGGCGGGAAATATAACCGGGATATTTTTCAGCAGATTTCTGTATAAAAGATTAATTTCTTTTCTTCTTCTGATGAAATCGCTGACTCTCGGAAGATTGCAAAGTCCCATTGCAGCATGGAATTCAGATGTTCTGCCGTTAATTCCCAAGGAAATATAATCATCATCGAGATGTCCGAAAGCCCGGTATAAATACATCTTCTCATATAGTTTGTCATCATTCGTTATTACCGCACCGCCTTCAATTGTATGAAAAAGCTTTGTTGCATGAAAGCTGACGGTAGAAATATCACCGAAGCTGAATAAAGAATTTCCGTTGACCTTTACGCCGAAAGCGTGTGCTCCGTCATAAATAACTTTCAGATCGTATTTATCGGCAATCGATTTAATTTTTTCAAAATCACATGGAAAGCCGTATACATCAGTGGCTATGATCCCGGTTGTTTTATCTGTAATTAAACTCTCGATCTTATCTGCATTTATACAGAAAGTTTTATCTTCGATATCGCAAAAAACAGGTGTACAGTTTTCCCAGAGAATGGAAGTTGTAGTAGCAACATAAGAATAAGGAGTTGTAATGATCTCGCCGCAAAGCTCAAGAGCTTTTATTGCGATCTGAAGAGCGATGGTGCCATTTGAAACAAGCATAAGATTTTTTACGCCGAGATATTCTTTAAGCCGGTTTTCGAGTTCTTCAGCCATCGGACCCTGATTAGTGACCCAGTGAGTTTCCCAGATCTGCTTTAATTTTTCGGTATATTCTTCTAGAGGAGGAAGGAAAGTCTTGGTAACGTTTATCAATTCAGGATAAATTAAAATTGATTAATATATTTTAAAATAGATTAAGAATGATTTTTAAAAAATCTTCTCTGCATAAAGTCATAAGCGATCTTCGGCGGGTAGTCGAAAGTATTGAGATAATTTCTCGTCAGGAATTTAAACCGTCTGATAAGAGGTATCTTTAAAATATATTTCTGAAAGAATTTTAATTTCTTAATTGCGTATTTATCTTCACGCGGAAGGGTATCCAGGTTTGTAACCTGATCCACTTCATAAATATATGAATCAAGTTTATCCAGAGACAGCTGATCCTTTGTCCTGAATCTGAATCCGGCAAAGACAGTCTCTACGGAATAAAGCTTTGCAAACCTGAAGAATCTCAGCCAGAGCTCATAGTCGCCTGCATATTTAAGGCTAGTATTTATTTTGCTTCCTGCCTTAAGCCAGAGGCTTCTTTTCCAGAATACTGATTCCTGCTGTATCCACTGATAGTCGCCGAGATAATAATTAAACTTGGACCATTTTTTAAGATCTTTCACATCTACGATCGAACCTTCTTCATTATAAAACGAAGCTCTTCCGAGTATCCACTCTACATCTTCCATCGAACTGAATATTGTGGCAGCGGTAAACAAAGCATTATAATGAAATTTATCATCCGAATTAATATAAGCCATTATCTCTCCTGTAGCTTTACTGAAACCTTTCTGAATTGCATCATACATTCCGTTATCCGGTTCACTAATCCAGTATGTGATCCACTGTTCATATTTTTTTATTATATCTACAGTTCCGTCTTTACTGCCTCCGTCAATGACAATGTATTCGAGATTCGGATATTGCTGGGATATTACTGAGAGTATCGTATCTTCTATATAATTCACCATATTGAATGATACAGTAACTATGGAAATCTTTGGCCAGGGTTTGCCGTCGGGGGTTTCAGGAGGAAC
>DAIPYG010000105.1:0-10068 GCA_036782875.1 Bacteroidota bacterium
TCAAATACTTATTGGACAGCCCCAGCGGATTAAATTTATTGTAAAGTCTTTGAATAACGTTTTGGACGGTTGTGACCGAACTGAATTATTTCAAATTCAAAAATTAAAGTATTGCAATACCGAATTCAAAGTGTTTACAGAGATTTAAATTTTAATTTCACAAACTGTAAAATTTACAATTAGCAATTCCGGTGTAAAAGATTTAATTTGAATCTGGTTTTAGTTCATTGAATCACTTTATATTAAAGAGTAAATTCTTTCATGGAAAAAATAGTAGCAATAGTAGGAAGACCTAATGTAGGCAAATCAACGCTTTTCAACAGGCTTGTCGGCGGACAGGTGGCAATAGTTCATGAAACAAGCGGTGTAACCCGCGACAGAAATTACGGGGAAGTGGAGTGGACTGACAAGAAGTTCTTTCTTATAGATACCGGAGGCTTTGTTCCGCGCTCGGAAGAAAGATTCGAAAAGGCGATAAGAATACAGGTGAATCAGGCAATAGAAGAAGCCGATGTGCTTCTCTTTGTAGTCGACGCCAAGAACGGTATTCATCCCGTTGATAAGGAAATTGCTGATATGCTCAGGAAGCATTCAAAAGAAAAAAAAATAATACTCATCGCGAATAAAGTTGATATAGTGGACAAAGAGCCGAACGTTCTCGAATTCTATTCGCTCGGTCTCGGCGAACCATTCCCTCTGTCAGCGATCAACGGATACAATTCCGGTGATCTGCTCGATGACATTACAAAGGATTTTAAACCTTACGAAGATGACGGTGAAGACAATAAAATTAAATTTGCCATCATCGGAAAACCAAATGCCGGAAAGTCTTCAATAGCAAATGCATTGTTAAATGAAGAGCGGAATATTGTCACTGAAATTCCCGGAACTACACGTGATACGATTGACTCCACTTTAAAATATTTCGGTGATGAGATTATTCTTATAGATACTGCAGGTCTGAGGAAAAAGACAAAGGTAAATGAATCTATCGAATTCTATTCTACTATAAGAACTTACAAAGCCATTGAGAGATGCAATGTTGCAATACTGGTAATTGACGCGGCTGACCTGCTCGATGAGCTCAACAGATCTTCTGACATAAAGCTCGCGACATTTAAATTAGATAAGCAGGATGTAAAAATAATTGAAGAGGTGATCAAACTGAGAAAAGGACTGCTGATAGTAATAAATAAATGGGACCTTGTCGAAAAGGAAGCAAATACGTCAAAGATAGTCGAACAGAAGATCACTGAACATCTGAAGAGTTATACTTATCTGAAATTCATATTTATATCAGCGCTTACAAAACAGCGCATTCACAAGGTCATAGAAGAAGCAAAAGCAATTTACGATGAAAGAGCAAGAAAGATCAAGACGAGCGAACTTAATGAAGCTCTTCTCAATGAGATAAGACTCAAGCCGCCTCAGTCGCAGAGAGGAAAGGAAATAAAAATTAATTACATTACGCAGATAAGGTCTTCACCGCCGGTCTTTGCTTTCTTTGCAAATGATCCAGACGGAATTGAAGACAATTACAGACGATTCCTGGAGAAAAAATTACGCGAGAGATTTCCGTTTAAAGGTGTCCCGATAGAGCTGGTGTTCAAGAAGAAGAATTAAGTAGAAAGTTAATAGTTGAAAGTTAAAAGTAAGATTGAATTTGTTTATAGAAAATATTTAAGTAAGTATTAAATCTGTTCTTTAAGATCATTTTAAATTTTGATTAACCTGATTGTGCGGGCAGCACTAAGAAAAATAATTTAAATTTAAAATATGATCACAGAAGTTTTCACCGCCTCTACATACGGGGTCGATGCCTATATAATAAGGGATGAAACACATATAGACAAGACCCTCTTTGCTTTTGCCATAGTCGGACTTCCTGACAATGCAGTAAAAGAATCAAAAGAAAGAGTCGCCGCCGCAATAAAAAACTCCATGTTTCATTTTCCAATAAGAAGATACACAGTAAATCTGGCACCGGCTGACGTAAAGAAGGAAGGTTCAGGATTTGATCTGCCGATGGCAATAGGTATTCTCTGTGAGACGTCTCAGGCATCACCTGTTAAAGTAAAGGATTATATCTTTGTCGGTGAGCTTTCGCTTGACGGGAAGCTCAGACCTGTGCAGGGAATTCTGCCTATCGCACTTGAAACCAAAAAGAATAATTTCAAAGGTATTATACTTCCGGCAGAAAATGCTAAGGAAGCTGCTATTGTAGAGGATATAGATGTTCATCCGTTTGAAACACTTACAGAGGTTGTTGATTTTTTAAATGACGAGATATGTCCTCAGCCCTTTAAGATAAATGTGAAGCAGCTGTTTGAACAGGACAATAGATATCTGGTTGACTTTGCTGATGTAAAAGGTCAGGCAGAAGTCAAGAGAGCCATGGAAGTAGCAGCCGCCGGATCGCATAACATTATAATGATCGGACTTCCCGGCTCCGGAAAAACAATGCTTGCAAAAAGACTACCTACAATCCTTCCTCCTCTGACTCTTGAAGAAGCGCTCGAAACAACAAAGATTCATTCCATAGCCGGGATACTTCCGGTAAGCACAGCAATAATTTCAACAAGACCATTCCGTTCACCTCATCATACTGCAAGCGATGTTTCGCTCGTAGGCGGCGGACCAAATGCCAAACCGGGTGAGATCTCATTTTCACATAACGGAGTTTTATTTCTTGATGAGCTTACTGAATTCAAAAAAAATGTTCTCGAAGTAATGCGTCAGCCGCTGGAAGACAGAATAGTTACAATTTCACGATCAAAGATAACAGTACAATATCCCTGCAATTTCATGCTCGTAGCTGCTATGAATCCGACTCCGGCAGGTTCGCAGAAAGAAGCTTCTATGTATTCAGAGTTTGATATTCAGAAATTTCTCACGAAAATATCCGGACCGATACTTGACAGAATAGATCTGCATATTCATGTAAACCCTGTAAAATATCAGGAGCTCTCGAGTAAAACAGAATATGAGAAATCAGAAAAAGTAAGGGAAAGAGTTATCAATGCCAGAGAAATTCAGTTGAACAGATTCAGGGACAGAAAAGGAATTTATTCAAATTCAAACATGACAACAAAAGAGATAAGAGAATTCTGCAGAATAGATGCAGACTGCGAGAATCTGATGAAGATGGCAATTACAAAGCTCGGGCTTTCGGCAAGGGCTTATGACAGAATTCTTAAAGTGAGCAGAACGATTGCTGATCTCTGCGGGGTGGATAATATTTCAACTGCTCATATCAGTGAGGCAATTCAGTACAGGAGCCTGGATCGAACCAGCTGGGTATAACCGGGATGGAATGATGCGGAACTATGATGTTTAAGATTGATAATTACTTTGATGATTATGCTTTAGCTAAAGTCTGATTAGTTATTTTATTAAAATTACTTTTTTATTCAATTGTAAAATTTTATTTGAAAGATTTTTATAACCAATAATATTATATAATGAATATGATCAACGATGAATATAAATATTCGGATTTGACTGCACGAATAATAAAGTGCGCTATGGAAGTTCACAGCTATCTGGGAAACGGATTTATGGAAGTTGTATATCAGAGAGCATTGGAATATGAATTTTTACTTGAAGGTTTAAGATACAAAAGAGAAATTGAGATGGATATTTATTACAAAGATCTGACTAAGCCTATAGGCAACAGGAAGGTGGATTTTCTGGTTGAAGAAAAAGTATTGGTAAAAACAAAAGCTATTATATTGCTGGACGACATTCATCTTGCTCAGGCGATAAATTATCTGGAAGCCTTTAAACTTCGAGTTGGACTTCTCATTAATTTTGGATCAAAAAAATTACAATTCCGGAGAGTTATGAAAAGCGAAGAGCAGCTAAAGAGGAAACTAAGATGAAATGATTGAATGAATACTATGAATTTTTTCTGGTGTCGTTGAAATTTCAAGAATGTTTTGGAAACTATGATGAAATGATTGGATGAATTCTATGATTTTTCTGATTTCGTTGAAATTTCATGTTATAGAAAAATTCCCTTATCTAATCAAACATTAAATCATAATTCAACACATCATAGTCTTCATTCAGTCATTCAATCTTAGTTTAAAATCATAGTCTTCATTCTATCATTCCAATCATAGTTCAAAATCATAGTCATTCAATCATTCAATCTTATTTCAAAATCATAGTCTTCATTCTATCATTTAATATTAGTATAAAATCATAGTCCTCATTCAATCATTCAATCTTATTTCAAAATCATAGTCTTCATTCTATCATTCAATCTTAGTTATCTCACTTATCCTGTCAAGCTCAATCGTAGTTTCCCCGTCATCCGATTTTCCGTAAACACTTACAAACTTCGCTCCCCAGACTATTTCATTATACTTATATGAAGACCTTGAATGAACCTGCTGCGCAAATGTATCATCAAATCCTTTAAGCAGAACAAAAAACTCAGAATCCATTTCTTTAAGATCTTCTTCAGTAAGACCGTACAAAGGACTTTCTTCATCGATAGGATGATTCACCGTCCAGGTAGCAGTAAACATTGATATCTTTTTGTATTCAAGTTTTAAGTTATAAAATTTCAATGCATCATTTTCAACTCTTGAAAGCAACACATCTACTTCCGTATCGACCATCTGATGATCGGATCTTTTATTAGCTATTCTGAACTGAAACCCTGTGATGTCTTTGTATGGAGCAATTAATGCATTATCACTGTAAATAATTTTCGCCACCGGTCTGACAAATCTTCCATATAACAGACCGGTTGCCAGAGCAAGTGAAAGCAAACCGGAAAGGGATTCTATGGAAGAAATAATATTAGAATAAACTCCTACCGGATTTATTCTCCCGTATCCAACCGTAGTAAATGTCTGTGTACTGAAAAAGAACTCATTTAAGAATCTGTCGAAACTATTATTAGTCTGAATGCCTTCGAAATTTGCATCTCCTCCAATGAAATATAGTGTTGCAAAAAAAATATTAACCAGTAAATAAGCAGCTAAGATCAGACTGCAGAATTTAAACCATGACATCGAAATCAACCAGTGATATATGCTGAATGATTCAAAAAATGGAAGTCCCTTTCTCTTCAGGTTAAAACTTCCGTCCCGGTTAATTACACGGTTTTTTTTATCAAATATTTTACTGCCTAAGCCTAGATCTGTAACCTCTTTGCCTTTGACCTGCGGCTTTTTATTATATATTGATTTCAAACTTTGCTATTTGAATTATCTTGATGATAAAACTATCTTCAGAATGACCTTTTCATTGTTTCGTAGAACAGTTACTTCGGCTTCTTCCCCGGGTTTGAATTCTCCCATTGCATACATATAATCATAAATATTCTTTACATCCTTACTCCCGAATTTAATAATAATATCCTCAGCTTTTAATCCGCCTTTCTCAGCCGGACTTCCTTCCTTTACTCCTGCAAGCTTCATTCCCTCGGCAGTTGAAGAATAATCAGGTATGGTCCCGACATATACCTTCACATTTCCCATAGATCTTTTTTCATCATTGTTTGTAACTACTTTTACAAAGTCCGGTTTGCTTTCCATCTCATCCAGCGCCATTGCGATATCGTAGACCATTTCCGCGACTTTGACTTCTCCTTCAGCATTTATAAATTCGATATCATCCGTAGGTGAATGATAATCTTTATGTGTTCCCGTAAAAAAATGTAGCACCGGAATGTTCTTAGCATAAAAGCTTGAGTGATCAGAAGGTCCGAATCCGTCAGGTGTCTTTGTGATAGTAAAATTATAAGGATTGTTCAGTGAATCTATAAGGCTGTTCCAGACTGAAGATGTTCCTGTCCCGTATATTATTACTTTGTTATCTGAAAGCCTTCCGATCATGTCCATATTAAGCATTGCTACTATATTCAAACCTTCAAAGAACTTTGATTTAGTAAAATATGCCGATCCAAGAAGCCCTGCTTCTTCAGCAGCGAAAGCAATGAACAGTACACTTCTCCTTAAATTATTACTTCCCCCTGCAGAAATTTTCTGAGCTATTTCCAGCAGTCCGGCTGTCCCTGAAGCATTATCATCAGCTCCGTTATGAATCTGTTTATCTGACCCGGAATATAATGAACCATAAACTCCGTATCCGAGATGATCCATATGTGCTCCTATGACAATCACTTCATTCTTTAAAACAGGATCACTGCCTTCTATAAATCCGACCACATTATCAGTCACTGCTTTCAATGGTTCGACGTGGGCTACTATAGATGCTTTAGCATTATTCAGAACAAATGAATTTGGAGTTTTTGCAGAATCAATTTCATTCTGAATCTTGAGCATGTCCAGTCCATTGGCTTTAAAAATATTTTCGATTATCTCTCTTTTGCAGTCAATGACAGGTATTCCTGCATCCTGCAGCACATTATCATATGTCATGCGAATGAGTTTGTCTTCTCCCGCATTGGGTCCGTTTACTACTATGATTGCCTTTGCATTTCCATCCCTTGCATTCAGAGTTTTAAATCTTGTCGGCTCATATTTCTCAAACGGATTGTTATGAGCATCATTTCCACCAGGTGAGTATTTCATCATCACAAGTATCTTTCCGCTTATGTCAATGTCATTTCCGTCCTTTCCTTTATAGTCGTCATAATTCTGCTCCGGAGCAGATATACCATAACCGATAAATACAAGTTCACCGTCTGCTGTTCCGGATCCTGAAAATCCGAAAGGAATAAAATCTTCCTCGATTTTGTATGTATTGACTGATCCGCCTGATTCTATCTTAAAATTATTTTCACCGGAGAATACCACCTGAGAATAAATTTCCAAGGGCTGAAAAAAACCGTTCTCACCTGCAGGCTTTAAATTATATTTCTCAAATTCTGATGCAATGTAGTCTCTTGTTAACTGATCACCGCTTGTTCCGGGAAACCTCCCTTCGAGTTCATCTGAAGAAAGATACTTTATGTGCTGATATATTTCTTCGGAAGTAATGTTATTATTCCTGACTTTTTCTATATCGTCTTTATTATCTGAAGGAAGAAAACCGGTGAAGTTAAGACATAATACGGTAATAATTATAAAAATTATTTTATTTTTCATGATTGAATATTTTTTATCAAACGTTTATATATCTATTAAAAAAATCAAGATAATAATTTAAAATAAAAAACCCTGTCAGACCTAACTGACAGGGTAATTTTGAAAATATTTTTTTATCTTAAAAATTTAAGGTTCTTATCGCTTCTTTATTTATATTCATCATTCTTAACTCATTCCTTTCTGATTTTTCAATATTTGAATCAAACATTGCATCTGGTTCAGGACATGGTGATGCTACAGAAATAAATAGCTTGGAATTATTGAATGTAACAATAATATCTCCGAGATCAGCTATTCCGTCACTGTTGATATCGGATCTTAATCTGCAGCCTGACAAGAATGCATTTGCATCATTGTTAATTGCAACTATATCTGTTAAGTCAATTGTACTATCCTGATTTCTGTCTCCGCCGTAGAAACATCCACCTATTAAATTACCGCCAAAAGCTCCCTGTACAGGGAAATTATATGCTGCTGCAGAATTAGGTAAACCTGTAAATGATGTACCGACGAGACTGAATGTCTGTAAATGGTTCAGAGAAGTTACATTAAGTCTGTATGAACCGGAAGTAATTTTGTCGCCAAAGCAGACTTTTGCTGTACCGGAACCAGAGTTAAGATCTGCATAACTTCCGCATACTACAGAGCATCCGTTAAGTAGCTCTACAAAGATTTCTCCTGTGGCTGTTTTGCTTTCAAGACATCCTGAAAGTGTCAGGACCTGTAATCCTGCTCCTTCATAAGCTCCTTTATAAGGATAATTTGCATTTCTTACCGTACCTGAAATGTCGGTAGTAACTCCCGCTAATGGTGTTCCATTCATGTTACCGCAGACAGAACCTGCTGCGAATACGCATGAATTAAGTGCTGCATAGGAAGTACTGTCAACTGATGTATGCTGCTCAATTCCTACACTGCAGGTTGAATCCTTATAATTTGCAAGACCGTCGTTTGTACGGTAAACAGTTGTACCGTATCCGACAGACCATCCACCTGTATTTGTCAGAACTGAATATCCGTTGTTGTAATCTGAATTTAATGTAACACCGGCTGCCGGGTATGCGGTGAGATCATAACCGATATGAAAAGTAGATACACCGTCTGATACGCTTCTTTCGTTTTGTGCAATATTGTTAAATGAATTTACTGTTGAACCTGCGATAGACAGGCCGATCGGCATTGCTGAATAATATGCATTTGCTGAAGTAGTAACGCCTGTTCCACCGATTCTTACAGTATTATTATAAATATTTTGTGTGCTTGCAGGTGAAGTTGCATTATCTGCAGGGAACATTCCGTAAACATAATTTGCAGCAAGAGCATTATTCATCAATGTAATGCAGTTATTTACAATATTTATAACACATGGATTTCCTGTTACATTAGGCTGAGGAATGGTTATAATTCCAATGTAATTGTAAGTGTTTCCGGCTGTAGTATTTTCCAGATCGTGAATACGGTTATTTCTTATTTCAATGGTTCCTCCGCCCTGAACACCCATTCCTCTGTAACTTGTTGCAAGACCTGCACTTAAACCTCTTGTGTTATATATTTCATTATTATTACAAACTACTCCGTTTAATAAAGATCCTATGAATATCGGAAGCGTGTTTGCATTTGTTACGATATTATTTGTAATTACAGTATTGGCATTATCGTTAACACCGGCTGTTCCAAAAGTTTGAACACCTCTTGTTCCGCCGTCTATCAAACAATGATCAATTGTATTATTATTATTACCGCCGAATACAGCTGTTGACTGTGCAACATTCCACATTCTTCCGTTTAAAGATAGTGTGGTCAGATTGCAGTATTTCATTGTATTACCGGAAGAACCGTTAGACAAGTTCAAAATCCCCATTAAAGTACTTGCAGTATTTAAGTGGTTGAACGTCAGATCTCTGTTGCTTCCTGCCTGACCAATTCTGCAGTCAATGACACAGTTATCTATGTCATTAAAAGTCATGATCGGAGCTGCAACTGCAGCAGCGCCAGTTACAGTAAATACTCCTGCAGTATAAATTCTTAGTGATGTAATAGCTGTAGGACTGTTATTTGTAAGTATAGGTCCTGCAGCATTTGTTTCTGTAAAAGAAGCTGTAATGGTTATTGTAGGTGCCGCACCGTGAGTTCCGGCCATTATAGCTGTAAACGCAGCTGTCAAAGTGGGATAATTTGCTGCTGCCGGTGTTACAGATACCTGAGCATTTAAACTGTTACAAAATACTGTAAACAGAATAGCAATACTCAAAACTGAAAATAATTTTTTCATTTTGTTTTTTTTAAAGTTTTAAAAATTTGCCTTGTTTGGTATGGCTTAATTTAATAGATAAATATTTAAAAAGAAATAAATATCTTGATGTTGATTAAATTTTTTTAATCTCAAAGAATTTAGTGATTCTCTGATATTTAACTTAAGTTAGATTGTATACCAATCGAATGAATCAATTTTATTTTCAGGTATTTTCATATATGTATTAATTTCCTTAGTCTCACTGTCAAACGCATTCAGTTAATATTGCACATTTCATTCACATCCGTCCAATCACTTTAAATAATTACTGTAAAATTTTTTATTCAATTATTATTAACTTAAAAAATATATCTGATTATTAATTAACCCCACCCCTTCTCCTTCCCGCGCGCTGGGAGTGGTTTGGGGTGAAAGGGCATATAGGAATCATTGTTTAATTTTTGCTTTACCTGCAGCATATTTACTGGATTCAAATTTGTTTTGGACACCGCTGCATTTCAGCCAGTACTGTCCAAAATAAATATGAATAGCTTATTATATACATAAATTGGTTCAGAATAAAACTTAATTTTCTCATTTAAAAAAATAACCCGCCTGTGAAAATTGCCGTTAAATAATTCTGAGCATTGGCTAAAGCAAAAATTTCCTGTCTGACAGGTTCAGCAGCGCTTTTCTGCCGAACGAGGAGTTGAAATTTTTGCTGCCATTGCGAAAGAATTTCCGGCAATTTTTCACCGGCGGGAGATT
>DAIPYG010000106.1:0-7100 GCA_036782875.1 Bacteroidota bacterium
AGTAATTAGTAATATTTGTCCCGGTTATCAACAATCACAGCTTCATTCTGCATTTTAGCCAGCCAGTCGGAGACGAACATTTGTTTCTTGGCAGTAAGCAGTGTCTTTCTTATTTCCGGAGCTTTGAGTACATAATCCTGTTCGCTGAATTCAGTAATGGAATTTAGCTTTACTATATAATAACCTTTGATGCCTTTTATAGGTTTTGAAATTTCACCCGGTTTCATTTTCATAACTGCATAGCTTAATGCATAATCAGTTCCGATACTCGGATTTGGTTTAGAAACTTTAAAACTGTCGGCAACACCATAACTATACTGAGGAGCAATATCTTTAAGCGAGCTTAAATCAAAATTACTTATTTTGCTTTCCAGATCTGTAGCCGTACCGAGTAGTATATTGTATTTCTTCTGATTTACAACTCTTGGTTTTATAATATTTACTTTTATAGAATCAAAATTCTGATAACCTTCAGCCTTCTTTTCAAAGACTTCATAAATCGCATATCCTCCCTGAATTTTCACAGGCTCCATAATAAAATTGACCTTATTATCAAAAGCTGCTCTCAGTACCTTTTTATTTGCACCTGCAAGAGGAACCTGCCCGTCCCGGTTAATATCCGGAGAAGTCTGCACAGTAAGATTATTTTCCCTGGCGATCGAATCGAGGATCTTTCCTTTGCTCAATTCAGAATACATATCTTCGGCTTTCTTTTTCACGATCTGTTTGCTTCTGCTGCTCGGAACTACCGTCTTATTTATCTGGGCAACCTTGAATTCTTTTTTTTCTTTTCCGAAAATTTTAATTACATGAAATCCGAAATTTGTTTTTACAGGTCCTACAAGATCTCCTACATTAGCATTAAATGAAGCATCTTCAAATTCCTTTACCATATTGCCCTTAGTGAACCAGCCAAGATCACCTTTATTCTGCTTTGCCGAAGGATCTTCTGACAGTTCGGATGCAAGCGTTTTTATGTCTTCACCGTTTTTAATTCTGTTATATATATCCTGTGCTTTGCTTTTTGCAGCGGCAGTATCTGTTCCGAAATTCACTAATACGTGCGTAGCGTTAACATATAAATTTTCACCTTCTTTTGAATCAATATATTTTACAAGCTGATAACCTTCATCTGTTACCAGAACGTCCGAAATATCACCAGGTTTGGCATTGAATAAAAATGAAGATACCGCTGGTTTAAAGCTGTTGGTTTTTTGAAATTCCGGATTGTAAGGTATTGAAGAATTTTCATTAACAAGTTTTATTAAGCTTGAATCCTCAAGATTTGACTTTACAAAATCTTTCCTTAAGACTTCAAGTTCTTTTTTAACCGATAAAGAATCTTCAGCTGTAGCAGCATCTGAAAGCTGAATGTATTTTAATTTCACACTTTCACTCTGCTTAAAATCACTCTTGTTGGCTTCATAAAAATCCTTGAGCTCTTTATCATTAACTGAGAAAAGCGTAGTATCAGTCACCGTACTAAGGTCAAGAAGCACGTAATTAAAGTTTGCTATGATATTGTCTTCCTTGTATTTATCAAGAACGTCACCTTCGGAGACAACTGCTCCTTCTGTGAGAACTGCCTGAAGCTTTTCGGATAACAAAGATTCTCTGCAGAAATTTTCCACCTGTGACCAGAACTGAGTAGCTTCCTTTGTTTTCATTCCAAGAGCCTGCTGATAGAATGCTGCATTGAATACTCCTGTGGAATCCATGAAATTCTTTTTGATAGGTTCCGGCAGAGTTTCCGGTCTGTTATATATCCAGTCAAGGATTTCCTTATCGGATACTTTAATTCCGTATTTTTCTATTGCTTGCTGTGAGATAGTCTGACTGACAAGACTGTTCCACACCTGATCCCTGATCTGATTCATTGTAGCTTCATCAATATCATTATTGGGATTCTGCTGTCTCATCTGCTCGACCTGCTGCTGCACAATTCTTTCAAATTCCTGATAAGATATTTCCTTGGAATTCACTTTTGCAAAAGCGTCATTCTTACCGCCCATTCCCATATAATTCATTCCCCATTCAAAAACTATTGTTGCAAGAAAAGCAATTATCAGTATGATGATGATCAAAGGCATCTTGTCCCTCATCTTATTCATAATACCCGTGTGTTGAATTTTCTTATTGGTCATTAATTAAAACTACTCCTTAAGTATTGATTAATTATTATTTTTCCGCCAGGCGGTTTTCAAAAATTATGTTAATTTTAAAACTAAAATTTTTGCTTTGTAAAAGCAATGAATTTATTAGAATTGCGCCAACTTTTTTCTGATTACTCAGCTTTCAATAAACTCTTAATTATAAGGAATTATCCCGTTATTTTTTCCACAAAACTGTATGGATCAGATTCTTTCATATTGATCTTTTCAAGACTTTCATTAAGTACATTCATTTTTTCATTGTCCCAGAATGACACTTCAAGTTTTGTATTCACCAGCTCTTTTATTTTTTTGCTTAACTGCTCTTTCCTTTTAATCTTTAAATAACCGCTTTTTTCAAGATGTTCTTTGTGCTTTAAAATCTCACTGAACAATTCTTCTGTTCCCTTATTCTGGCTCCCTGTTGTCTTAAGGACATCAATTGTCCAGTTATCCCTTGAGAGAGGTTTAAGATGAATAATATTCTTTATCGTTGAGACTACACCGTCTGCACCTTCTCTGTCTGCTTTGTTGAGAACGAAAATATCTGCTATCTCCATAAGTCCGGCTTTCATTGCCTGAACAGAGTCACCTGACTCCGGAACAAGCACAACCATTGTAGTGTCTGCAGTCTGAGCAATGTCGAGTTCTGATTGTCCGACACCTACAGTTTCAATAATTACGAAATCCTTTCCTGAAGCATCAAGAATATCACAGGCTTCCACTATGGTCCTGCTTAATCCACCTAGACTGCCTCTGGTTGCCATTGATCTGATGAATACATTTTCCAGTAATCCTGATTCCTGCATTCTGATCCTGTCACCTAAAAGCGCACCTCCGGTGAAAGGACTCGTTGGATCAACAGCTATTACTCCTACTTTATAACCTTTTTCCGACATTAGCTTTACCAGACAATTTGTCAGCGTTGACTTTCCGGCTCCTGGCGGTCCGGTAATGCCTATCCTGTATGCTTTTCCTGTATATTTGTATAATTCTTTTAAAAGCTTTTCACTTCCCTTTTCATCATTCTCCACAAGTGTCAGTGCCTTAGCCACAGCCCGCTTATCAGAATTTATTATTTTATTTATGATATCCGGTTCTGTGCTCAAGGAAGAATAGTTTTTTTGTTTTTGATTTGTAAATCGTTATACGTTATTCAATTTTCAGAAAGCGCTTTTTCCCAGCTCCAGGAAGTCTTCATCATATCTCTCAGATCTCGTTCAGCTTTCCAGCCTAGTACATCATTAGCTTTTTTTGTATCGGAATAAATACTGACTACATCTCCTTCACGTCTGGGACCGATTCTGTAATTTAATTTTACACCTGTCGATTCTTCAAAAGTATTAATTACTTCGAGTACAGAATTTCCATTCCCGGTTCCAAGATTGAATACTTCAATGTTTGAGGCGTTCTTCTTTTCAGATAATCTTTTTATTGATGTAACATGGGCTTTAGCAAGATCCACTACGTGAATATAATCCCTTATATTTGTTCCGTCCGGTGTATCATAATCATTTCCGTTAACTGTAAGAATTTCTCTTTTACCTATGGCTGTCTGTGTAATATATGGAACAAGATTATTTGGAATTCCCATCGGAAGCTCTCCGATCAAAGAAGAATCATGAGCACCTGTCGGGTTGAAATATCTTAAAACTATTGTCTGCAGTCCTGATACTTTTGACAGATCATATAACATCTGCTCCCCGATCTGTTTCGTGAAACCATAAGGTGACTCGGCTTTTTTTATAGGTGAATTCTCCGACACAGGAAGCATATCTGCTTCTCCGTAAACTGTGCAGGAAGATGAATAAACAAAATTGTTTATGTTTCTCTCTGATACTTCCTTAAGAAGATTTATCATTCCTGAAACATTGTTTCTGTAATACATCAGCGGATCCTGAACGGATTCACCTACTGCCTTGAATGCTGCAAAATGTATCACGGAATCTATTTCGGGATTGGCATCAAGGAAATTTCCAAGACCCTGAGCATCACACAGATCCAGTTTTACAAAGCCCGGTCTCTTTCCTGTAATCTTTTCAATTCTGTCTGTAACATCCGCAGTTGAATTGGATAAATTATCAACTATTATAGTTTCATATCCGCTGTTCTGGAGTTCCACCACTGTATGCGATCCGATGTATCCCGTTCCGCCTGTAACAAGGACTTTCAATATTATTGTAAATTAAATTATGTATAAGAATTTTCTAAAAAATTGTAAATAAATATTTTGTAGCTTTTAACTTGTAATTTTAAACTGTCAACTATCAACTATCAACTGCCCCGCTCCTATATCTTTTCTGTAATACATATTTCCGAATCTTATGCCGGATACTTTATCATAAGTATTATTCACAGCTTCAAGGAGAGAAATGTCTGACAATCCCACAACAGAAAGAACTCTTCCTCCGGTTGTAACAACTTTATTATCTTCTGAAAATTTTGTTCCTGAATGAAAGACAATTGAATCTGATATATTATCTGAATTTTCAAAACCGGTAATCTCTTTTCCTGTTTCAAATTTATCAGGGTAACCCAGGGAAGCAAGAACTACACAGCATGCAAATTTATTATTTAATTTCAGTTCGTATTCTCCGATCTTATTTTCCGCAGATGCAAGAAGAAGCTTTAAGAAATCTGATTCTATAAGAGGAAGTACAGCCTGTGTTTCCGGGTCGCCGAATCTGCAGTTATATTCGATCACAAACGGTTCGCCTTTTACAATCATTAGTCCGCAATACAGACATCCTTTAAATTCATTTCCTGAATCTCTTAGTGCTTTAAGAGTTGGTTCAATGATCCGTGATCTGATCTTGTTTTCTGTTTCTGAGTTCATATATTTCATAACAGGAGCAACTGCCCCCATTCCTCCGGTGTTCTTTCCTTTTTCTCCGTCAAGGATTTTCTTGTGATCCTGCGAGAACGGCAGTATTTTAAAATCTGTTCCGTCTGTAATTACAAAGACTGAAATTTCTTCACCGTCAAGATATTCTTCGATTATTAAATTATCCCCTGCTTTACCGAATATATGGTTTAAAATTATTTCATCAAGCGCATCAAATGCTTCCTTTTCATCTTTAGCAATTATAACTCCTTTACCCGCAGCCAGACCGTCTGCTTTAATGACAAGCGGATACTTACTCTGTCCGGCAAACAATTTTGCTTCTCTAAGATTAATTTCTGAGAAACTTCTGTAAGATGCAGTAGGGATATTATTTTCTTCCATTAGTTTTTTTGAAAAGACCTTGCTGGATTCAATCAGAGCAGCTTCCATTTTTGGTCCGAAAATTTTATGGCCATTGTTCTCAAAAGCATTTACAATTCCCGCAGACAGCGGTAACTCAGGTCCGACAACCGTAAATTCAATGCATTCTTTTTTTACAAAGCTTAGAAGATTTTCAATATCAGAAGGATCAATGTTTACAGGTTCCGCAAATTCATATATCCCGGGATTCCCGGCAGTACAGTAGAGTCGGCTGTCATCTTTCTTAAAAGATGCTGAATTAAATATTTTCCAGGCAAGTGCATTTTCTCTTCCGCCGTTACCGACAAGTAAAATCTTCATACTTCAGAATATTTTCAGGATCATATACTTTTCAAACTGTTTTGATAAATGTAAAAATGTAAATCCTATTCTATATCCACCAGCAAATTGAATTCCTTAGCAAGTTCATATGTAAGTGACTTCCTGTCAAACTGCTCCACCACATCATTGTTTGCCGCAGGGAGGGTATTATTCTTATACATCATATAATATTCATGAAAAGTATTTCTTAGCTCATCAGGATTTTCATCAACGAATCTTACAGCATTATATTTTTCCAGCATTTTTTTTGTAACACCTTCAGGTATGCAGGCAATTATATTTTTTCTGCTGCCTATATATTCACCGACCTTTCCGGGCATAGCCGCATCATCATTCTCACCCCTGCTGATCATGAAAAAAAGAACATCCGATGCCAGAAGATATTTGATACATTCAATGTGATTAATATATCCGAGTATATTCAGTGAACCTTCTATGTTATAACTTTTGATTAATGCCAGATTATCTTTTGAAATTATACCGATAAAACAAAACTCAACTTCGTTTTTTAATTCAGGATATTTTATGAAAAATTTCTGTATGCCTTCAAGATAAAATTTAGGATTCCTTGTATAAAAACTGCCCGAGTAAGTGATCCTCATTTTATTTGTAATCGGCAGATCCATCGTTTTAGCTTTTTCAAAATCCTCTTCGTCAAATCCATGAGGGATTATTTTCACATCGTTATATTCAATATTTCCGTACCTTGAAATGATCAGCTCTTTTACACGCCTGTTGGTAGTGATTATTCTGTTAGCATCTTTCAGTACACTTTTTTCAAGACGCATATTTGACATTTTATGAAATGGTGTCGGATAGAAATTCAAAACAGGACTGTCAACCCATGCATCTCTGTAATCTATCACCAGAGGCACTTTATATTTTTTCTTTACATCCTGTCCTATCAGAAAATCAGAATACGGAGGGGCAGTAGCAAAGATAACATTAAAGCCGTTGTATTTTTTCCATATCTCATCAACTTTCTTTAACGCGGGCTTTTGCCAGAATTTTTTATTATCCGGTATCAGGAAAAACTGACCGGCTCTACTTCTTAGCTTTCTCAGCTTTTCGTTGGGCGTTTTAATAATAATCTTGCTTACATCAGTGATCTCTTCGCCTGTTCTCTCTATTTTAATGCCGCTTTCTATGGCTTCATTAAGAAGACTTTCGTCGACTGCGTAATACTTCTTTGGACTGTCAGTCAGAACGACCGGATCCCAGCCGTATTCCTTCAGGTACTTTGCAAACTTAAGTGTTCGCTGCACCCCGCCCATTCCCATCGGAGGAAAATAATACGATATTATTAAAACTTTATTCAATTATTCATTTTAGTTTCGCTTTTTTCAGTTAGCAGTTAGCAGTTA
>DAIPYG010000106.1:7200-10034 GCA_036782875.1 Bacteroidota bacterium
CTTTATTCAATTATTCATTTTAGTTTCGCTTTTTTCAGTTAGCAGTTAGCAGTTAGCAGTTAATCGATTTTAAATTCATAACTGTAACTCGTAACTCGTAACTCGTAACTTGTAATTCGCAAATTCAAAATCCCAATTTCCAAATCATCAGATAATAATCAGTTCTTTCGAAGACTTATTCAGAATTTCGCATCCATTTTCCTTTACAATCACATCATCCTCTATCCTAACACCTCCGAGTCCTTCGACATAAATACCTGGCTCGATTGTGATTATATTATTAACTTCAAGAATATAATCGGATCTTTCATTGACGGAAGGTCTTTCGTGAATGTCATAACCCAGTCCGTGACCAAGTCCGTGTCCGAAATTATTCCCGAATCCTTTTTCTTTAATAAAATCTCTTGCACTTGCATCAAGCACTTTTGTATTTATTCCTGCTTTGACAGTATCCAGCGCTCTTTGCTGCGCTTCCTTAACAATTGCATAAATATTCCTGCATTCCTCAGGAATATTGCCGATTGCGATCGTCCTTGTCATATCCGATTTCATACCTTCATATGTACACCCGAAGTCAAGCTTCAGAAGTTCTCCGGACTGAATTTTCTTATCGGTCGGACGGGCATGAGGAAAAGCGCTTCTCTCGCCTGATGCTACAATGGAATCAAATGAATCACCGTCTGCACCGAAAGTTTTCTGAAGGTATGAAATATGCGCAGACACTTCCCTTTCAGACATTCCGGATTTTATAATTTTCAGAAGTTCTGTGAAAGTTCTGTCTGTAATTTCAACTGCCCTTTTTGTAAGCTCAATTTCATTCTCATTTTTACAAATGATAATGTTCTCAATCAGACTGTCAACAGGAACAAACTCAACCTCACTGAATTCTTTTCTTAAATTTTCCGCATCGTTGTAAGTTAAAAAATTAGACTCAAAACCTATTCTTTTAAGATTATGCTTCAGTATCATATCTTTCAAATAAAGCAATGAATTCTGAACATAGATAATTATATCAAAATCGCTGCTGACTTCATTTGCAGACTGACTTTTATATCTGAAATCAGTTATAAAATGAGAGGCTTCCTTTGTAATGAGTACGCTGGCTGCGCTGCCTGAGAATCCTGAAATATATCTTATATTTGGTAAATTCTTAACAAGAAAGGAATCTATTTTTAAATCCGAAAACTGATTTTTGATTTTTTCTAACCGGCTCATGTATTCTTTTAAATGAAATTCATAATAACTTTGAAAATACTCAAAAAGACAGGCAATTTCAATTCAAGTTTGAGATAGTTTTCAAATACCTTTGTTCACAATGAAAAATCTTTTCACAGTTGTTCACAAAAAAAAATTGCTTCAGAAATTATATATGTTTCCTTTTATTCTGCGAAGCTCTGCGTAAAAAATTTCTGCATATTTCTGTGAAAAATATTGTGAAAAATTGCCCTTCAAAACTTTCTGATCAATAACAAAAGCAAGAGTTTTCTCCTTAAATATTCGGTTATAATTATTTTAGTGTATTTATGACTTTGTCGTTAAATAAGTATGTTTGAGACTTAAATCAGCAAGATATAAAGGCATTGAGAAAATAAGATTTTACGGGCATTTCAGCACATTTGATGAAATTTCTTATGCTTTTGCTCTTAAAATTCATATTTTTAACATAAAATGTAAATAAAGTTCAGTATATTTTTTTGGAATTACCGTCTATTTTTGAAAAAGTATTGAATTAAAATTTACTCAGAAATGAACTTTTACTGAAATATATTTCAATTTTTTTGAAACGGCTCTGTTTCCATCGACCGCGACCTCGTTTCCATCGACCGCGACCCCGCTTCCATCGACGACGACCAAGTTTCCATCGACGAAGACCAAGCTTCCATCGACGAAGACCAAGCTTCCATCGACGGCGAACAAGCTTCCATCGTCGGCGAACAAGCTTCCATCGACAGAGAGATAGTTTTCATAAATGGAAAAACCGCTTCCAACGACTAAGAGAATACTACCTCATATAAAGAGCTTGTTCCATCACCGAAGAGTTTGCTTCTTTTGACCATGAGGCTGCTTCAATTACACGGGATTCTTGTTCTTTTAAAAGTCCGAAAGACTTCGGAGTTTTTAGTGCTCTTTCATTTCGATAAGTTCTCAAACTTCCGAAATCTCAGGCGAAGAATCTCAACAAACTCAACAAACTCTTCAAATTCTACAAACTCAACAAACTCTTCGAACTTTTTTCAATTGAATTACTTGTTCCCAAGAATTAATTTGACTCATGAAATTACTAATAAGTTATTTAAAAAGATACAAGCATCTCGTTATTCTTGCATTATTCCTTGCAGCCGTAAATCAGGTTTTTTCTCTTCTCGATCCGGCGATCTTCAGACACGTCATTGATGATTATGCTACAAAATTTAAAGAATATACTACTGCCGAGTTTTTTAAAGGTGTGGGATTTCTCCTGCTGCTTGCTGTCGGCGCTGCGCTTGTTTCGCGAGTTGCAAAGAATTTTCAGGATTACTTTATAAATGTTATAACTCAAAGACTGGGAGCTCAGATATATTCTGACGGTATTAATCATTCGCTCAAGCTTCCATATTCGGTTTTCGAAGATCAGAGAAGCGGGCAGACTCTCGGAATTCTTCAGAAGGTCAGAACTGATTCAGAGAAATTAATTTCAGCCGGAGTTAATATTCTTTTTACCTCTATAGTCGGAATAATCTTTGTGGGTATATATGCGCTTAGTGTTCACTGGATCATTGCTCCAATTTATCTTTGCGCAATTCCGATAATCGGCTGGCTCAGCTCTACTCTGGGAAAGAAGATCAAAAATATTC
>DAIPYG010000107.1:0-9947 GCA_036782875.1 Bacteroidota bacterium
CCGTCCAAAACGTTATTCAAAGACTTTACAATAAATTTAATCCGCTTTTCTTTTGCTAGATCAAAAGAAAAGCCTGGCAAAAGAAAAATCTCCCGCCGGTGAAAAATTGCCGGAAATTCTTTCGCAATGGCAGCAAAAATTAAAACTCCTCACTCGCTTCGCTCTCTCGTCAGACAGGTGATTTTAGCTTTCGCCATTTCTCAGAATTTATTAACGGCAATTTGTCACATGCGGGTTTGTTTTTAAAAGAGAAAATTAAGTTTTATTCTGAACCAAATTATGCATATAATAAACTATTCAGATTTATTTTGGACAGTACTGAAAATCTAAAATTGTAAGATAATTTTCTTACTAACATTTTTGATCTACTATTTTTAGTTTGAAAAAAAATGAATTTATATTTGAATAAAAAGATATCTCTCTGTATACATTCCCATTTTTATCAGCCTCCCCGTGAAAATGCCTGGACAGGAGAAATAGAGCCGCAGCCGTCTGCCGCTCCTTTTCATGACTGGAATGAACGTATTCATCAGGAATGTTATAAGCCTAATTCCGAAGCTGTAATTGTAGATGAACACGATAATGTGATCCGGCGTGTGAATAACTACGAATATTTTAATTTTAATTTCGGTCCGACTCTCCTGAGCTGGATAAGGAAAAAACATCACAGGACATATGAAAGGATTATTGAAGCTGACAGAAAAAGTGTGTCAGATCACAATGGTCACGGAAATGCCATTGCCATGGTTTACAGTCATCCTATAATGCCGCTTGCAAACAGGAATGATAAGATCACTCAGGTAAAATGGGGTGTTGAAGATTTTAAATATAATTTCGGCAGAGAACCGGAAGGGATATGGCTTCCGGAAACAGCCTGCAATGAAGAGACAATTGAAGTTCTTATCGAAGAAGGAATCAAATACATTGTACTCGATCCTTCACAGGCAGCTAAAGTAAGAAAGATTCACAAAGGAAAATGGAAGGATGTTTCTTCCGGAAATATTGATACAGGAATTCCATATAAGTGTTTTGTAAATATGCGGTCCGGTAAATTTATTAATATATTTTTTTATAATGGTGCTCTTTCCAAGAACATTGCATTCGATGACCATATCTTTGATTCAGGCAGACTCATCAACAGAATCAGGCAGGTACCGGTAAATTCGAAGAGCAGTGATTATCTGATAAGCGTTGCGGTTGACGGAGAAACTTTCGGACATCACAAGCATTATACGGAACGTACATTGTCCTATCTGTTCTCAGAGATCATCCCTGATTCCGAATTTAAAAATGTTAACTTCGGTGAATTCCTGTCAATGCATACTCCTGAAAATGAAGTTAAGATAAAAGAAGGAGTTAACGGAGAAGGGACATCCTGGAGCTGTCTGCACGGAGTCGGAAGATGGAAGGAAAACTGCGGATGCGGCAGAAGCGATGAATATCCGAGTCAGGAATGGAGAAAACCGCTCAGAGAAAGTCTTAACTGGCTGAGAGATGAGCTCTGGTCTTTATACGAAATCAGCGGAAGCATATATCTGACAGATGTCAGGAAAGCAAGAAATGAATATATTAATGTAATTCTTAATCCTGAAAAGGAAAGCATTGAAAAGTTTTTATATTTCAATGCTGCAAAGTTTCTGGATGAATCTGAGACTCTCCGTTGTATAAAGCTCCTCGAAATGCAGAAGTTCTCTTTGCAGATGTTCACTAGCTGCGGCTGGTTCTTCTCCGATATTTCAGGCATTGAAACAATTCAGATACTGCAGTATGCAACGCGCGCTATGGAAATTGCAAAGGAAGTTTCCGGGACAGATCTTGAAAAAGAATTTCTTATAAGATTATCCTCTGCTGAAAGTAATTTAAAAAAATATAAGGACGGAAGAGAATTGTATTTAAATGAAGTAATTAAATCAAACTTTGTGAAACTGAAAGCTAATTGAATTATAACTCACTTTTAAATTCCAAAACATCTGAAAAATGGAAGAAGACAGGCATCAGACGCAGGGCTGGTGTTGCTCTGCCTTTGTTTTCCGTTTTCTCGGATAAGAGTATCGGTATAGGTGAAATTCCTGATCTGAGATATATAATAGACTGGTGCTGTCAGACAGGAATGTCCGTACTTCAGCTGCTTCCGCTTAATGAAGTGGGAAATGATTTTGCGCCTTATAATTCCATAAGCACCTTTGCTCTTGAGCCGATGTATATTTCGATAAAGAAACTGAGAAAAGCTGATCTTTCTCCTTTCAGAAAAGAATTGAGAAGTCTCAGGAAAAGATTTCCAAAAGGAGGAGACAGGGTAAATTATGAAATAAAAAATGAAAAGCTGAAGCTTCTGAGGAAAATTTTTGCTACAGTTGATCTGAAAAGTATTTCAAAGTATAATGAATTTGTAAGCAGGAATATTCACTGGCTGAAGTACTACTCTTTGTTCAAGATACTTACAGGACTGAATGACGGAAGAAACTGGAATGAATGGGAGCTTAAGTATCAGTATGTTTCTTCACTTACATCTCAGAAAGTTCTGCACGCTCATAATGATGAAGTCGAATTTCAATACTGGCTTCAGTGGCAGCTGTACGAACAGCTAATTACGATAAAAAAATATGCAAAGCGAAAGAATGTGCTGATCATGGGTGATCTGCCTTTTCTCGTATCCCGCAACAGCGCTGATGTCTGGGCTTATAAAAATTATTTTAAACTGAATCTTTCTTCAGGCGCGCCTCCTGATGTGTACTTTTCTAAAGGGCAGAGATGGGGAATGCCGCCTTATAACTGGGAGAATATTGCAGCTGATAATTACAGTTATCTGAAAGAGAGATTAGTGTATGCGGAAAATTACTTTGATATGTTCCGTATCGATCACTTCGTCGGGCTTTTCAGAGTCTGGACAATTGATCTGAAAACACCTCCGGAATATGCAGGATTTTATGGAATCTTTGATCCTGAAGATGAA
Organism: Bacteroidota bacterium; assembly: GCA_036782875.1. Classification (GTDB taxonomy): domain Bacteria; phylum Bacteroidota; class Ignavibacteria; order Tepidaquicellales; family Tepidaquicellaceae; genus JAGPCH01. Next base: position 2,954 of record DAIPYG010000107.1, read on the forward strand.
CGTCAGTGGGAAGATCACGGAAGCAGAATATTGGGAATAATGAACAGCAGCACTTCAATGCTTCCTTGTGCCGAAGATCTCGGAACGGTACCGGCTTGTTCCGAAAAAGTTTTGAAAGAATTCGGAATTACAGGAATAAATGTTCAGCGCTGGGAAAAGACCAAAAGCGGGAATTTTCATTTTCTTCCTCCGGACGAATACAGGATCAATTCCGTTGCTACTGTCTCCACCCATGATTCCAGCTCACTTCCCGGTTGGTGGAAATATGAGGCGGGCACAGTTGACGAACTTTCCTTTAAACTTTCCTGTGAAAAACTGAATGTAAAGGATCACAGATATCTGAATTTATTAAGCATGTTATTTGTAAATGAAGATTCAGAAACCGGAAAAATAAAGTGGAGAAAAGAAGTTTCAAATGTATACAGACTTCTTGAAATTCTTGAAATGAATTACGATGAAGCGAAAGAAATTACGGAGATCTATCTTTCGAGCTTTGGTGAAAAAAATAATTTCCGGAGATATATTGGACTGGATGAAAAGACTGAATTGGCAGATCCTGTCTCGTTTATAAAAAATACTCTTGAAATGATAAACAGCACCTCTTCCGTTTTCAGCATACAGCTTATCATGGAATATCTTTATCTTGATAAAAACACTCTTGAGAAATACAGCGGATGGAATCAAAGGATAAATTTTCCGGGAACGGTCGACGGAAATAACTGGTCAATGGTAATACCTTTCGCGCTTGAAGAATTGAAAGATCTGAAAATAAATGACACGATATCTGATATATTAAAAAAATCAGACCGCATTTAAATTCTGTTAACACATATCACTTCGAAATTTTTAATGATCTTTAAATTTTCTGAAAGCATAGACATGCTGTTTGATATAACTTTTTATATCCGAGTAAATAATCTCACCTGCAGCCGCGATTCTGTTTTTATTCTGAGAAGTGTCTTTTGACAACGGGTAATCAGGAGTGTCGCTCAGCCCGAACTGTTTCGGCTTACGGATTTCCGGATCAGGGAAAAATGCAGTACCGAAGATCCAGTCCCATACAGCTAATTTTGTTCCGTAATTATTCTGAAATTCTCTTCCTGCCTCGTCTGAATGATGCCATCTGTGAAGCTCCGGTCCGTTAATGAAATACTGAAGCTTTCCAAGTCTCACATCTATGTTTGAATGAATGAACATCCCCCATATTGCGCTTATCATCCCTTTATATATCGCGACTTCCGGAGCAGCGCCCAGCAGTATTATCGGAGCAAACTCAACCGACTGATTAATTAATATTTCAAGAGAATGGGATCTTGCTCCCGAAAGCCAGTCAACGGTCTTTGGAGAGTGATGTGCTTCGTGCGTCCGCCACAGGAATCTGTTGTGATGCTGCCACCGGTGAAACCAGTAAATATAAAAATCGTGTGTGATAAGAAAAAACAAAACCTGTACCCAGACCGGCCAGTTGCCGACCAGACTATATTGATAAAGATCAGTGTTGAATTTTATCCAGTTCAGCAATCCGAAAATTATAAGACCAAGCAGATAACTCTGAACTATCGAATACATTACAATATCGTTGAAAAATCCTTCCCGGAAAATCTTCTGACCTTTTGTATAGGGGAAATATTTTTCCAGCAAAACCATAATGACTGCTGCTGCTGAAATTATTATTAATGACCAGACCTGTAGTGACATATGCAAAATTAAGAAAGATGAGTCAGCAATGAAATATACTTTTGATTCATAAGATCTTTAAGATTCATAAGATCTTTAAGATTTGTAAGATTTATAAGGCCTTATGATTTTTACATTTAATAAATCTTCACCTATGTATATTTTCATTTTAAACAGAAAATAATTGGAAGTCTGGAGAAAAAATTTATACAGTATATGGGTAGCGCAGTTTGTTGCTATGGTAGGTATGAGCATGGTGGTTCCTTTCCTTCCGTTTTATATACGCGAACTTGGAGTCACAAATCCTGACGAGCTTGAGCACTGGAGCGGAATTGTATTCAGCGGTCCGTTTATTCTTTCATTCATCCTCACTCCTGTCTGGGGAATGCTCGGAGACAGATTCGGAAAGAAGACCATGGTAATGCGCGCGATCTTCGGACTTGCTGTATCTCAGCTGCTTATAGGATTCTCTGCTAATGTTGTTCAGCTGTTCATTTTCAGAATGGTACAGGGAGCGATCAGCGGATTCATAGCTTCGTCTCTTGCACTTGTTTCTGCAGGCACACCAAAGGAAAAATCCGGTTATGCGATCGGTATATTACAAACTTCAATTTCATCCGGAACTGTGATCGGTCCATTTATAGGAGGAATCATTTCAGATATGACCTCTTACAGAACCGTATTCTTCGTTACTTCCGGGATATGCTTCATAAGCGGGATTCTGGTATTGATCAACGTAAGAGAACCTGAAAGGATGGCTTCGAAAAGAGTTTATACGGTAATAGAAAATTACAGATATGTATTTAAAAAATCGGCTATACTTACAGCAATGATCTCCATTACATTCATTCAGATCTCAATAACGATCGCTCAGCCGGTTTTTGCTTTGTTTGTGGAATCAATAACAAAAGGAACAGAATACATATCTACACTGACCGGAGCTATATTCGGAACTCTGGGAATCTTCAGCGTAATATCGTCTCCGTGGTGGGGAAGAAGAAATGACACGAAAAGTTTTAAGAAGAATATAATCATTGCAATAACAGGCGCAGGTCTGGCATATTGCCTTCATACTTTTATCACAAATCCCTTTCTGCTCTTTCCTGTGAGGGCTTTTCTCGGATTCTGTATTGGCGGTATCATTCCCGTTCTTTATGCTTATATTAACAAGAATATCTCTGATGACAGAAAAGGAGGCGTGATGGGTATTGCTTCAAGCTTTACTCTTTTAGGAAATCTTATTGGACCTTTGCTTTGCACATTATTACTATTAAAACTTCCTCTTAAATATATTTTTCTTATAGCGGGTATAATGCTGTTTGTGAATGCTTTACTTATTTTTTACAATGTAAAGGAAAGAAGGAAAAATGATATTACTAAAGATGATATTGTCTCCGGGAATGATTTGTTGATCCGTAATGAACAATAAGCAATGTTCAATGAGTAATGAATATTGAACAATGAATAAATTTCAATACACAAAATTACTTAATATATAATACCTAAATAAAATGATGCCTCCTCAGAAAATAAAACGAACAGAAAACAACCATCTTCAGATAACCTGGAATGATGAAGAAACAACAGAGATAAGCCTCACTGATTTGAGAGACAAATGTCCATGCGTGCATTGTCAGGGGGAAACTGTAATATTCAGTTCTTATATACCTATCAAGTCACCCTTCAAAGCTGCGGGATTTTATGAGATCGAGAAAATTGAACCTGTCGGAAATTATGCCGTGCAGATAATCTGGAAAGATAAACACAATACCGGAATTTATTCGTGGGAATTTCTGAAAGAAATTTCCGTGAAAGTTTAGTGAAGTTTAATTGATAAGTTGTATTTTACTTTAATCAAACTCTTCGGTAATATCTTTGTTCAGTTTTTTTGAAAAGACCCTGAATTCATCCAGAGCAAGATTTTCATCGTCATCAAGCTTTATGAAAAGCATATTTCTGACTCTCATACGGGTAAGCGTACTTATGAAGCCTTCGGTAAGATAATTTTTTATATATGGATTAACTTTCAGCGAAATGCTCATTCCGTTGTTACCGCCTTTGTATCTTCTTATCCATCTTTCCATCCTGTTCATGAATGTAGCTTTTGACTGAACGTGTCCGGTACCTTTGCACATCGGGCAGGTATCGGAAATTGTATGAATGATATTCTGTCTTATCCTCTGTCTGGTTATCTCGACTATTCCGAATTCACTTACAGGAAGTATAGTTGCTTTCGCTCTGTCATTCTTGAATTCTTTTTTTACTTCTTCATAAAGCCTTTTCCTGTTCTTCTCGTCATACAGATCTATGAAATCAATTACAATTATTCCGCCGATATCGCGCAGTCTGATCTGCCGGACAATCTCCTTGGCTGATTCGAGATTAGTGTTCAAAGAATTAACTTCCTGATCACGGTGCTTTGCATACTTGCCGCTGTTGACATCTACAACCGTCATCGCTTCGGTCGCTTCAATAATTATATAACCTCCGTTCTTAAGCCATACTTTTCTCTGAAGGGATTCCTCAATCTGCTTTTCGATATTATATACATCAAATAAAGGCTGATCGGAATTATACATTTCTATCTTCTCTGAAAATTCCGGAGAAGTATCATCAACGTAAAGTTTTATATCCTTGTAGATCTTTTTCGAATCGATTATGACCTTTGAAATATCCTCTTTGAAAAGATCCCTTACGACAGAGGAAGTTGTGGAAACATCTTTATGAAGTATGAAAGGCGACTTTGCAGTTTTTAGTTTTGCCTGAATCTCATTCCATGTTTTGATAAGAGTATTCAGATCATCGAGTATGAGACTTTCTTCCTGTCCGGCGGCAACTGTTCTGATGATTATTCCGAATCCTTTGGGAAGTGTTGATTTTACTATGCTTCTTAATCTGCGTTTTTCCTTGGGATTATAGATCTTCTTTGACAGACCGATCTTTTTTTCAAATGGAATGAGAACGAGATATCTTCCGGGAATGGAAACTTTGGAAGTTACACGGAAACCCTTATTGCCAACCGGCTCTTTGGTGATCTGTACAATAATATCCTGGCCTCTTTCGAGATTTGGATTGGGGTTCCTTCCGTTATCATATCTTGAATTTGCAGGCTGGCTGGTCTCCTCTTCCTCTTCATCATCTTCCTCAATATCCGAATCATCCCCAATAATAGCTGAGTATTCATCCAGTGAGCTTCCGATATCTGAAAAATGCAGAAATGCATCCTGCTGAAATCCCATATCTATGAAAGCTGCTCTGATACCGGGAATGACCTTGCCGATCTTTCCAAGATATATGTCTCCGACGTTTCTTTCTTTATCCGGTGTGTCGAGGAAAAATTCCGCCAGCTTACCGTCTTCGGTAATAGCAATCCGGACATCTTCAGAAATGGAATTGATAAGTATTACTTTTTTCATTCAGGCTGTAGTATGTTCATTGATATCTTAAGAATTCATGGAAGCTAAAAACTCCTTGTTTGATTTGGTGCCCTTCATTTTACCAAGTAAAAATTCCATTGCTTCGATCGGATTATAATCTGAAAGCAGTTTTCTTAAAAGCCAGACCCTGTTAAGTGTTTCGCTTGTAAGCAGGAGCTCTTCTTTTCTTGTTCCTGACTTGTTGAGATCAATTGCAGGGAAAACTCTTCTGTCAGAAATTCTTCTGTCAAGCACAATTTCCATATTACCGGTTCCTTTGAATTCTTCAAAGATAACCTCATCCATTCTGCTTCCTGTTTCGATCAGCGCTGTGGCAATTATTGTAAGACTTCCGCCTTCATCTATATTTCTTGCAGCTCCGAAAAATCTCTTGGGTTTGTGTAATGCATTTGCATCCACACCACCTGACAAGATCTTTCCGCTGTGAGGAATTACAGTATTATGAGCTCTCGCAAGACGGGTAATACTGTCAAGCAGGATCACTACATCTTTCTTCGCTTCTATAAGTCTTTTGGCTTTTTGAAGAACTATCTCTGAAACCTGTACGTGTCTTTCAGGCGGTTCATCGAAAGTAGAACTGATCACCTCTGCCTTTACATTTCTTTCCATATCTGTAACTTCTTCAGGTCTTTCATCGATCAGCAGAACTATCAGATGTACTTCAGGATGATTTCTTGTTATGCTGTTGGCAAGTGTCTGAAGCAGAATTGTCTTACCGCTTTTAGGCGGGGAAACAATCAATCCCCTCTGACCTTTACCCACAGGCGTGAAGAGATCCATTATTCTCATTGAATATTCACCCGGTGCTGTTTCAAGGTTTATTTTTTCTTCCGGGTAAAGCGGAGTTAAGTTGTCAAATAATATCCTGTCTCGAATCGTGTCAGGACTTTCAAAGTTAACTGCTTCGACTTTAAGAAGAGCGAAGAATCTTTCTCCTTCTTTCGGTGGTCTTACCTGTCCGCTTACAGTATCACCGGTTCTCAGCAAAAACTTTTTGATCTGAGATGGCGAGACATAGATATCATCCGGAGACGGAAGATAATTATAGTCAACTGACCGGAGAAAACCGTATCCGTCAGGCAGTACTTCCAGCACTCCAACTGCAAAGGCAAATCCGTCCTTTTTGGTCTGAGCTTCTATAATTTTAAATATAAGTTCCTGTTTCTTAAGATCACTGTATCCTGAAACCTGCAGATCTTTAGCAAGCTCTATTAGCTCCGAGACTTTTTTTGATTTCAAATCGGTAACATTTTTGGAATCCTGAAACGAGGCTGTCTTGGTGTTATTGGTCTTTGTATCCATTTTATAATCCTTTCATGATGGGATAAAAACTGAGGGTAACTCGTTAGTTAGTTTAATTTAAAAGTACTGTTAATTAATAAATGTGATGATTTCAATAAGATATAAATAATTTCCTTAGAAGTATTAAGGTGTGTTATTTGATGCAGCTAAAACTATTACATATATTAAAAAGTATCAAGTTATAAAGTATTTTTTCTGAAAATAATTAATTTTGAAATATACGGGGTGATTTTATTAACAATCTGATTTTAAAACAGGCTTACGGAAATATTAAGAATTAGTTCTGACATTTATAAATCAGTACTGTCCAAAATAAAAATGAATAGCTTATTATATGCATAATTTGGTTCAGAATAAAACTTAATTTTCTCATTTAAAAACAAACCCGCATGTGAAAAATTGCCGTTAAGAAATTCTGAGAAATGGCGAAAGCAAAAATCACCTGTCTGACGAGCGAGCGAAGCGAGTGAGGAGTTGTGATTTTTGCTGCCATTGCGAAAGAATTTCCGGCAATTTTTCACCGGCGGGAGATTTTTCTTTTGCCAAGCTGGGGCTGTCCAATAAGTATTTGATATTAA
>DAIPYG010000108.1:0-9946 GCA_036782875.1 Bacteroidota bacterium
CGGGAGATTTTTCTTTTGCCAGGCTTTTCTTTTGCTCTTTCAAAAGAAAAGCGGACTTACTTAGAGGCAAAGACAGCTGTTTAAGAACAAAACGTTTTGGACGGAGTTGCTTTTTATAAATGACTTATAGTAGGAGTTTTTAAGTCACTAATAATTCAGTTTATAATCAGAATTGAAAGTGTCTTTGTGAATTAAATAATATTTATGTTTTAAGCAACCTCGCCTGTAATAAAAAAAAATACCCGGAGCTATTTCAACCCCGGGTAAGAAACTGTATAAACACTGCAACCTAAATAATCACTGTTATCTCTATAAAGTCTACAAACTCTATGAACTCTACAAACTCTATGAACTCTACAAACTCTATGAACTCTACAAACTCTATGAACCCGTCAGCGAATCAATGATCGATATCACATTCACACCGTCAGCTTCGGCATTGAAATTCGTAATTAATCTGTGTCTCAATACGGGCTGTGTGACCTTCTTTATGTCATCTATATTCGGCGAGAATCTTCCCTCAAGTATGCAGTTTGTTTTTGCGCCAAGTATGAGATACTGCGATGCTCTGGGTCCCGCTCCCCAGCTGATGTAATCTTTTATTAATTTCGGTGCATTCGGACTTAACGGTCTGGTCTTTGCAACAAGACTAACGGCATAATTTATTACTTCATCGGCAACAGGCACTTTCCTTACAAGATCCTGAAATAACATTATGTCCTCTTTGGAGAAAATAATTTTTAATTCGGGAGTATATAAGCTTGTGGTTCTTTTTATTATTTCAAGCTCTTCATTGAATTCAGGATACTCAAGCCAGAGATTGAACATGAATCTGTCAAGCTGCGCCTCGGGAAGAGGATAAGTTCCCTCCTGTTCGATCGGATTCTGCGTTGCAAGCACGAAGAAAGGTTCATCCAGCCTGTAAGTCGTTCCGGCTGCTGTCACCTTATGCTCCTGCATTGCTTCGAGCAGAGCTGACTGTGTCTTCGGCGGCGTCCTGTTTATTTCATCGGCTAAAATGATATTTCCGAATACGGGTCCTTTTATAAATTTGAATATTTTCTTTCCTTCCCTGTCTGTCTCGAGTATTTCCGTACCGGTTATGTCCGAAGGCATAAGGTCGGGCGTGAACTGTATCCTGCTGAAATTCAGATCCAGTACTTCAGAAAGCGTCTTTACTATAAGTGTCTTTGCAAGTCCGGGAACACCTACAAGGAGGCAATGACCTTTTGACAATACCGAGATCATTATCTGTTCTATTATTTTGTCCTGTCCTACTATGACCTTTGATATCTCTTTTTTGAATTCACTGTACTTTGAATTCAATATTCTTACAGATTCCACATCTGAATTATTCTGAATTTTCTGTTCAGCCATATAAAATTTATAGTTTTATAATATTTTCTTTCGTGACTTCCACCTCACCGAATTCCTTCATGCTTTCCTGTATCTCTCCGACATTTCCTGCAATGGAAATCGTCATGCTTCCGGGATGAAGATATTTCCCGGCTGCATTCTTAATGTCTTCCTTTGTAAGCTCATTTACTTTTCTTATGTAAGTATTGTAATAATCATCCTCAAGATTATACATCTTCAGATTTATTACTTTCGAAGCGATTGCATTTGGAGTTTCAAGCTGAAGAGGAAAACTTCCGGAAATATAATTTTTTACATTCTGAAGCTCTTCATCACTTACAAATTCTTCCTGCATTTTCACGATTTCTTTTATGATCTCCCTGATAGTATTGGAAGTTATGTCATTCTTTACTTCTGTGACAACTGAAAAATCTCCGGAATATTTATTCGAAGAATATGAAGATCTTGCCCCGTACGTATAGCCGTTATCCTCCCTTAAGTTCTTATTTATCCTTGAAGTAAAATATCCGCCGAGCATTGTATTCATTACGCTTACACTTATGAATTCAGGGTTATCCTTTGTAATTCCAAGGTTACCGGCTTTTATTGAAGACTGAACAGCGCCTTTTTTATCAGTAAGATATACCTTTGTTTTTCCGGCAGCTTCCGGCACAAGAACTTTCATTTCAGTCGCCGGACTGTTTTGCCAGTCTGAAAATTTTTCATTGATCTTCTTTACTGCTTCAGCGGGGGTTATGTCCCCTACCAAAGCAATTATGAGATTCTCAGGTCTGAAAATATTTTTATAAACAGTGACTATATCTTCTCTTTTTATATTCTGAATTGATCTGTGAGTACCTTCTACAGGCAACGAATAAGGAGTATTGCCGTATAAATTCTTCTTGAATATTTTATCAGAAAGATAATCACCGTCGTCTATCATTGAAAGCAATGAATTAAGTCTCTGATCCCTCAGTCTGTTTATCTCTTCATCTTCAAACTTCGGATTGAGTATCACATCCGTTAATATTTCAAATACATTGTCAAAATATTTTTTAAGCGAATATGAGCTTACGTAAGTAGCATCGTAATCACAGCCGCTTGAGATAGTTGCTCCGAGATAATCAACCTCTTCGGCAATATCAGTCGCGCTTCTTAGTGCTGTGCCTTTTGTAAGAAGCTCCGATGTCAATGATACGAGTCCGGATTTATTTTCACCGTAAAAATAATCAAGGTATGAACCTGATTTAAAAACAAATCTCGAAGTGATAAGCGGCAGCCTGTTATCTTCTATGACAAGCAAGGTGATTCCGTTTTCTGTTCTTGTTTCAAAAAACCGTGGGAAATTTACATCTTTTGGCTTACCGGATACGGGTGGAACCGAACGGTCTAATTTAAACTGCTTTCCTATTTCTTTAATATTATTTTGTGACATATTTTTATTTGTTAGGGTAATAGTTTAATACTACCCGTTGATTTTTATTTAAATATCTGTTTGCTGATTCTGCGACATCGCTCTTTGTGACGGCAAGATAATCCATTATCTCAAAATTGATCCTCTCACAGTCATTGAAAAAAGTCTTGAAATAAGAAAACTTGTCTGCAAGACCAATGATCGACTGCCTTCTGGAATTGTAATATGTTTCTATTTTATTCTTAACCTTTGTGATCTCATTGTCACTGATATTCCCTAGCTTAATATCATCAAGAATCTCATCAATTTTTTTCTCTATGACTTCAATTTTCTTTCCGCTCATTGCAAGCGCGCTGATACAGAAAAGGCTTGTGTGCTCCATTCCGTAAAGATTGGAATCGCATTCGCTTACAAGTTCATCTTTGTATTCAAGTTCATAAAAGAATCTTGAGCTTTCGCCTTCAGACAATATCCCGTTCAGTATATTCATTGCGTAATAGTCTTTCGATCCGGATTCCGGCAGTCTGTAAAACATGAACTTAGCGTCAAGCTGAATATTATCATAAATATTCTCCTGTATTTCTTTCACAATATCTTCCTCTTTGTATTTTCTGCGGACGATTTCCTTTCCGGGCTTTATGTCGCCGTAATATTTATCCACGAGCTTTATCGTCTTATCATAATCAATGTCACCGACAATTGAAATGACTGCATTGTTCGGTTTGTAATACATTTCAAAGAATTCCTTCAGATCATCCAGAGTGACTTTCCTGAGATCGTCCATATTTCCTATGATCGGCCATCTGTAACCGCTGTTCTTATATAATCTTTTTGCGCTTTCCTCTTCTACCGAACCGTAAGGTGAATTATCAACATATAAAAGTTTTTCTTCGAGTACAACATCTTTCTGAATTTCAAGACTTTCCTCTGAGATCCCGAAGCCCGCAATTCTGTCTGACTCAAGCCAGAGCCCTGTTTCCAGATGGCTTGCGGGCAAAGCTATATAATAGCTTGTACTGTCCCAGCTTGTATAAGCGTTGCTGTCCCCTCCGTTGCGGATCAGTATCTCATCAAATTGCCCTTTGGGTATATTCGGAGATCCTTCGAACATCAGATGTTCAAACAAATGAGCCAGTCCTGTTTTGCTTTCCTGTTCATCCTTGGAGCCGGCATGAAAGGTTGTATTCATTGCTACCATGGGAATATTACCGTGTCTGCTCATTACAATCTTAAGACCGTTGTCAAGAGTTTCTTCTTTATATTCTATTGAAGGAATACCGGACGGAATTTCGAATCTGATCTGTTCTGCTGTTTGATTTGTCAAATTTTCAGTTTATTAAAAGCTGTTTATTTTTTTGGAAGGTATGTCAGTATAAATTTGTTTTTATTTATCATAAAATCATTTACGGAATTTATCACATCTTGTTTTGTAACACTCAGGAATTTCCCGATCTCATCATTTATTCTGTTTACATTTTTAAAGTAAAGGTAGTTGAATATAGTTTCAACCGAGATATTCTGGATTTTCAGATGTTTGAATGTATTTTGAAACTCGATCTGATTCTTTATCTTTTGGAATTCATCATCCGTGCAGCCATTCTCTCCTAATTCATTTATTGCAAGAATAATTTCATCTTTTATCTGTTCAACACTTACGCCCGGATTTATCATAGCGCTGATGATAAGTAAACCTTTGTCTTCCATTGCAAACTTGGAAGCGCTGATGGATCTTACAAGCTGTTTTTCATAAACGAGTTTTTTATAAAGCCGGCTGCTTTTATTGTTTGCAAGCGCTTCCATGAAATATTCCAGTGAATAATCCGCAATTGCGCCTGCTTCGGGTACCTGGTAACAGATATTAATTACCGGCAGCTGAACATTATCTTCTACTTCGATCTCAATATCTTTTTCTATTTCCTTTACTTCATTCTTTTTCCTGATCAGATTAAAGTCTTTATGTATGCCGCTGAAATATTTACTTATGAGTTTTTCGGCATTTGAATATTCAAAATCACCTGAGATCAGCAGTACCGCATTGTGAGGAGAGTAATAAACATTATGAAAATCAACAGCATCTTTCACAGTGAAAGACCTGATATCTTCTGTGATACCTATAGTGGTGGATTCATAACCCGATCCGCGGAATACATTGGCGAAAATATATTCCAGAGCGGTTCCGTACGGAGCATTATCAAACACCTGCTTTTTCTCTTCGATCACAACACTTTTCTGATTTTCCAGATTTTCAACTGTAAGATTAAGGGAATTCATTCTGTCTGATTCCAGCCATAAAGCAGTTTCAAGATTGCATGAAGGCATAGTATCATAATAAACTGTTACATCAGTCATAGTAAAAGCATTGCAGACACCGCCTGATTTCATAATATGCTGAAAGTGTTCATTTTTTAAGACATTTTCCGAACCCTGAAACATCAGATGTTCGAATAAATGAGCAAGTCCTTTCTTGTTTGGTATTTCATCTTTTGATCCTGCTTTATAACCTACAGTCACATTTACGATTGGATTTTTATCATCCCTGAAAAGCACACAGTGCAGTCCGTTAGGAAGATCATATTCTTTGAAATCGTACTTTTTAGGGGAAATAAAGATATCAGTACTGGAGCCGGTGGATGTTTTGTATTTTTTCAATGTAAAGAAGATTAGATATATTTCGAATTGTTAATTTAGCTTATTTCGATATAAAAGTCAGCGTATAAAATCTGATTTTTTGCAAAGACTATCCAGTACTGTCCAAAATAAATATGAATAGCTTATTATATGAATAATTGGTTCAGAATAAAACTTAATTTTCTCATTTAAAAACAACCCGCATATGAAAAATTGCAGTTAAGAAATTCTGAGAAATGGTGAAAGCAAAAATCACCTGTCTTACGCGCGAGCAAAGCGAGTGAGAAGCTGTGATTTTTGCTGCCATTGCGAAAGAATTTCCGGCAATTTTTCACCGGCGGGAGATTTTTCTTTTGCCAAGCTAATTTATTGTAAAGTCTTTGAATCACGTTTTGGACGGATGTGGACATTAATGCTTTTTATATTTTTAATTAACACGATTAATCAATCCCAAAAATATATTTTCAAATTATGACATAAGTCATACTCCGTAATAATGAATTTCCGTAATTTTGTACAGGAGGAAATAATGGAAAAGAAAATTCTAATAATAGATGATGATCCGGATATAATCGAAGCAGCGACAGTTCTCTTAGAGTCAAAAAACTACAAGGTTCTATCCGAAACAGATCCTGACAAAGGATTCGAAACAGCCCTTAGCAATAAGCCCGACCTTATTATTCTTGATATAATGATGATTGAACCGGATGACGGTTTCTTTCTCTTGAAGAAATTAAAAAAGAATAATATTACCGCACCTGTAATAATCTACTCTTCCGTATCGAATGCTTTAGGATATGAATTCGGAAAGAACAGTCTGATCCGGGTGGACGAGTTCATTGATAAGCCGGCTGAACCGGAAATACTTTTAAACACCATTGAAAAACTATTGAAAAAATAACCAGTATGAATGATTCAGAAAAAAATATGAGAAGCGGATTTATTCAGTCTTTAGTGGAAAAATTCGGGAATGAACGCTCATCGCTGCTGCCCATACTTCAGGAGATTCAGAAAAAATTCTTTTATATAGATGAACATTCGCAGCAGGTAGTTGCAGGACTGCTGAATATACATCCGGTAGAAGTGAACAGCGTTATATCGTTCTATGCTTTTTTATATGATACACCCAGAGGAAGAAATACGGTAAGGATTTGCAAAAATATTATCTGTAATTATCACGGCAGCAGGGAAATTGCAAAAGCGCTTTGCAATGAACTCGGAATTGGCTTTGATGAAACGACCGGCGACGGAAAAATCACTCTTGAATATGCCAACTGTTTCGGGATGTGCGATAAAAGCCCTTCGATGCTTGTGAATGACAAGATCTATGAAAAAGTTGATAAAGAAACCGCATTAAACCTGATAAAGGATTTAAAATGAATACTATAAATAAAATTAAAAGAACAGGTCCTGTATTATTTTCGGAATATGAAAAAGGGTCGGCTGTAAGAAAAGCCCTCGGATGGGAAAGAGATGACATTTTATTTGCAATTAAAGATTCCCGCCTGAAAGGAAGAGGCGGCGCAGGATTTCCTGTCTCCACTAAATGGATGTTAAGTGCTGCAGCTAATGCAGAAAAAAAATTCATTGTATGTAATGCCGATGAAGGCGAACCCGGAACTTTCAAGGACAGGGTTCTTCTGATGGAATATCCTGAACTTGTATTTGAAGGGATGATCATTGCCGGATATACTGTCGGTGCTAAGGAAGGAATAGTTTATCTGCGGGCTGAATATTCTTATATGTTGAAATTTCTTGAAGACTATCTTGCAGAAATGAGATTGCTGAATTTGTTAGGCAATAATATCTGCGGAAAAGAATTTGATTTTGATATTTCAATAAGACTCGGCTCGGGAGCTTATGTCTGCGGTGAGGAAACTGCGCTCATAGAATCTCTCGAAGGTCACCGCGGTGAGCCAAGGAACAGACCTCCGTTCCCTGTTAACACAGGATATCTTGGATTTCCTACTGTTGTCAATAATGTCGAAACACTCGCTGCTGTTCCGCATATCATAAATAAAGGTTCAGAATGGTATCAAAAGCACGGCACGGATAAGTCCACCGGATCCAAGCTTTTTTCAGTTTCAGGTGACTGTAAATATCCCGGAGTTTATGAACTGCCGTGGGGAACGACATTAAACGAAATTATTAAAATCACCGGCGCCGAAAATACCAAAGCAATACAGGTCGGAGGCGCTTCGGGAATCTGTCTGCCGGCTTCAGAGTTCGGAAGGAAACTTTCTTATGAAGATATTGCCACAGGCGGATCGATCATGATTTTTAACAAAGACAGAAACATGCTTGAAATACTGAAGAACTTCATGGAATTCTTTGTAGAAGAATCCTGCGGGCAATGCACTCCGTGCAGGATCGGAAATGTGAAACTTCTCGAAGGTGTGGAAATGATCAAAAGAAATGATTATACGATTGAATACATAGAAAAATTAAAAGAACTGGGAAGAACCATGCAGGTTGCTTCCAAATGCGGACTGGGACAGACAAGCCCGAATCCGTTCATATCTATACTCGATAACTTTAAAGATGAGATCTTTAATAATAAAGTGGTTTTAAATTAAAATATTATGGAAAAGGAATTAAGAAGTCCGGTGTCTCAGAGACCAATGGAAATGAAAAACATTCACAGCGCAACAGGAATCGGCGCGACTGTAACCATAGAACTAAACGGCGTAAGAATACCTGTACAGCTTGGAAAAACAATTCTTGATGTATGCAGGGAAAATGAAATTCACATACCGACATTATGCTATCATGATGATCTTTGTATTGCAGGAAACTGCAGAATGTGTGTAGTGGAAGTGGAAGGTATGAGAACCTTACAGGCAGCGTGCGCATTTCCGATAACATCTCCGGTTAAAATAAAAACTTTTTCTGATAAGGTCAGGAAAGCAAGAAAGCATATTGTCGATCTGATGCTGAGCGAACATTACGGTGAATGTTACAGCTGTGTCAGAAACAATAACTGCGAGCTTCAGACACTTGCAAAGGAATACGGTGTTGACAGTTATGAATTCGGACACGTTTGCGAATCGAGATTTGAAGTTGACAAATCCTCTTATGCAGTTGTAAGAGATATGGATAAATGTATATTATGCAGAAGATGTGTGAGAACCTGCATTGACCTTCAGGAAGTCGGGGTTCTGGAAGCCATTAACAGAGGTTATGATACGAAGATATCTACATTCATGGACAAGCCGCTTGCAGATGTGATCTGCATCAATTGCGGTCAGTGCATTAACAGATGTCCCACCGGCGCTCTTCACGCCAATGATCCTTCGGATGAAATATGGAAAGCCATAGAAGATCCGAAGAAGCACGTTGTATTGCAGACAGCTCCTTCCCCAAGAGCCGCAATAGGTGAAGAGTTCGGACTGCCGGCAGGCATATCAATGACCGGAGAATTAAATACGGCTGTAAAAAGAATGGGATTTGACAGAGTGTTCGATACAAATTTTACTGCAGACCTTACTATAATGGAAGAAGGAACAGAACTTCTCAACAGACTTAAAAAAGCTATTGTAGATAAAGACACTTCAGTTATGCTCCCGCAGTTCACTTCCTGTTCACCGGGCTGGGTGAAATTCATAGAACATTTTTATCCTGAGTTTCTGGATTATTTATCAACTGCGAAATCTCCTCAGCAGATGTTCGGCTCTGTAATAAAAACATTTTATGCAAAAGAAGAAGGAATTGATCCGAAAGACATAGTTACAGTTGCGCTTATGCCGTGCGCTGCAAAGAAATTTGAATGCAACAGACCGGAGATGAATTCATCAGGATATAAAGATGTCGATTACGGACTAACAACAAGAGAGATGGCAAAGATGATACGCGAAGCCGGGCTCAGACTTCCTGAATTGCCGAAGACAAATTTCGATGAACCTTTCGGCGATGCGTCAGGTGCGGGATTAATATTCGGCGCTACAGGCGGAGTAATGGAGGCGGCATTAAGGACTGTTTATGAACTGGTAACCGGAAGACCGGTTCCATTCGAAGGATTAAATATTGATGTATGCCGCGGCATGAAAGGGATCAAAGAAGCTTCAGTCAAACTCGAAAATTGTAAGAAAGATTATTCTTTTCTTGAAGGAGTTGAGCTAAAGTTCATAGTTGCGCACGGAACAGCCAATGCAAAGCACGTCATGGAAATGCTTATAAAAGGAGAACTGAATGGTTATCATTTTGTTGAGATCATGGGATGTCCCGGAGGATGCATCGGAGGAGGCGGACAGCCGATCCCAACTTCTGATCTTATCAGAAAAATGAGAGCTAAAGCTATCTATGAAGAAGAAGCAACAATGCCGGTAAGAAAGTCACACGAGAATCCGAGAATAAAATATATCTATGATAAATTCCTGACAGACGGACCGTGCGGAAAGCTTTCGCATAAGCTGCTGCATACAAAGTATGTGAAACGGGGAAAGTATATTAACTGATTCATAAGATTTGTAAGATTTGTAAGATTTGTAAGATTTGTAAGATTTGTAAGATTTGTAAGATTCGTAAGATTCGTAAGATTCGTAAGATTCG
>DAIPYG010000109.1:0-9820 GCA_036782875.1 Bacteroidota bacterium
CTCATTACTCATTACTCATTGCTCATTGTTAAAAAGCGCTTCTACAAAACTTTCACTGTCAAATACCTGAAGGTCGTCTATCTGTTCACCTACTCCTATAAATCTCACTGGCAGTTTCATTTCTTTATTTATCTTTAAAACAATTCCGCCTTTTGCCGTACCGTCAAGTTTTGTAAGTATAATTCCCGTAAGTCCGTCAAGCGCATTTGAAAATTCTTTTGCCTGATTTAGTCCGTTCTGTCCTGTTGTGGAATCTATTACTATAAAAATTTCATGCGGGGCATCAGGAATAACTTTCTGCATAACGCGCTTGATCTTTTTAAGCTCTTCCATAAGATGAGATTTATTGTGAAGACGTCCAGCAGTATCAATAATGACAACATCTATATTTTTCGAAACAGCTGATTTAATTGTATCAAATGAAACAGAAGCGGGATCAGAAGTACTTTTACTTTCAATGATCTCAACTTCTGCCCTCTTTGCCCATATTTCAAGCTGGTCGTTTGCAGCTGCTCTGAAAGTATCCGCCGAACCGATAAGCACGCTCTTTCCGGCTTTCTTGAAATTATAAGCGAGCTTTCCTATAGAAGTTGTTTTGCCGACACCGTTCACTCCGACAACCATTATTACAAACGGTTTTTTATCGGATGTAAAATCAAATGTCCTGAATTCCGAGGTAGTATCAAAAAAAACTTTTTTCAGTTCATTATTTATAAGTTTATTAAGCTCTTCCTGTCCAACATATTTATCCTGCTGTGTTCTTTCCTTTATTTTTTCTATAAGCAGCTCAGATGTGTCGAAGCCGATATCTGATGAAAGCAGAATTTCCTCAAGCTCAATAAGAAATTCATCATCTATTACTCCCCTCGCATTTACAAGCCGGTTCACTTTTCCAAAGAGATTGTCCTTGGTTTTGTTGAGTCCGTCTTTAAGTTTTTTGAATCCTATTTTATCTAAAAAAGACAAGTCTGATACAGTTAATAGTTTATGTTGATATTTGTCAGTTAATAGTTGAATGTTAAATGTATTAGGTATTAAATATCAGGAGCAAATAGATTTAAACAGCCTGATACCTAATACCTAATACTCAATTCCTATTACTAATTGCTTAAAACAATTTAAAACATATTCAGAATATTCCTTGCGATTACCATTTTCTGAACCTCTGAAGTTCCTTCGCCGATTGTCATCAATTTCACATCCCTGTATAATTTTTCCACAGGGAAATCCTTAATGAATCCATAGCCGCCGTGTACCTGAATCGCTTCGTTAGTTGCGCGTGTAGCTGCTTCACTTGCATAGTATTTAGCCATAGCAGCAGAAAGATTAATGTCTCTGCCCTGATCTTTAAGCCATGCAGCTTTGTAAGTAAGAAGTCTGGCGGCATCAAGTTCAGTCGCCATATCAGAAAGCTTGAACTGAATTCCCTGAAAATCAGATAGCGCTTTTCCGAATTGCTTCCTTTCCTTTGCATACTTTATGGAAGCGTCAAGTGCGCCCTGACCAATTCCTAATGACAATGCAGCAATAGCAATTCTACCTCCATCCAGTATCTGCATACATTGCTTAAAGCCCTGTCCTTCTTCACCGATCAGATTTTCAGCCGGAACTTCCACATTTTCAAATATAAGCTCTGCTGTATCGGAAGATCTCATTCCGAGTTTGTTTTCTTTCTTTCCTATCTTAAAACCTTTCCATCCTTTTTCCAGAATAAATGCTGAGATGCCGTTCTTTCTGTCGGATTTATTTGTGACCGCAGTCACTACAGCGGTTTCTCCAACGCTTCCGTGCGTAATAAAAAGTTTGCTTCCGTTTATAATATAATGACCGTTTTTTCTTTCTGCTGTCGTTGCCATTCCTGCTGCATCACTGCCCGATACATTTTCAGTAAGTCCCCACGCTCCCATTTTCCTGCCTGTGGTCAGATCCGGAAGATACTTCTTTTTCAAATCTTCATTTGCATATTTAAAAATATGATTTGTACAAAGTCCGTTATGTGCAGCGATTGTCAGACCCATTGACGGATCAACTTTAGATATCTCCTCAACTATAATTGCATATTCCACAGTTGAAAAATTTGAGCCTCCGTATTCTTCCGGGAAAATTATTCCCAGAAATCCGATCTCACCAAGCTTCTTGGCTATTTCCATTGGAAACTCCTGTGACTCATCAAACTTCATTATATAAGGAGCAATTTCATTTTGCGCAAAATCCCTTGCAAGCTTCTGCACCGCAAGTTCCTGTTCCGATAAGTTAAAATCCATTTATTGTTTTTGTAGTTTATTAAAGGTTTGCAAATATACTTATTTTATATTTTGAGTTATATATCAAATTTAGACCCATACTTATAGTTAATAGTTAATAGTCGATATTTAATAATAATTATCAAATTATTCATTTACACATTGCACATTGCACATTACTCATTACTCATTGCTCAACGCTCTGCTTCCCGGTTTTGTCACCCGAATCTTTGCAAGCCATTCAGGAAGTTCAGATTCATCATACTTTATCACATCGATCTTTGCAAGAGAATGCTGTTCCGTTACAAAATCAACTTTCCCGTTGCTTCTGTCTATAATAAATCCTACACCGATCAGATTAGCTTTATGATTTTTCACAAGATCTATAACTTCAAAGACACTTCCTCCTGTCGTTACAACATCTTCACATACAAGCACATTCTCTCCTTCAAATATTTCAAATCCTCTGCGCAAGGTCATAACATTATTCTCTCTTTCACTGAAAATCGTCCTCACATTTAATTGTCTCCCTACTTCCGTTCCGAATACGATTCCTCCTACTGCAGGAGTTATTACAACATCTGTTTTCTTACCGGTAAATTTTTCAGCAATTAATTTTGCAAAAAGTGAATTATACTCCGGATACTGTAATACTTTAGCACACTGAAAATAATGCGGGCTGTGAAAACCTGAAGTCAGCACAAAATGCCCTTCAAGCATTGCTCCGGTCTTTTTAAAGATTTCTATTATCTGATCACTTGTCATTTTTTAATGAGTATTGAACCATATATGTTCTTATTTGTAATTTATAATTTGTAATTTGTAATTTGTAATTATCAGCTTAGCTTAACCTTCTTTACATCATGAATCGGTTGCCCGAGAAATCTTTCGCTTATTTCTTTAAACTTTTTCTGAAAATCAGTTACATAAAATTTATGCTGACCTTTCTTTTTCTGTGTATTAAGGAGTTTCTCCTGTTCAAGAATTCTTTTCACTTCCTTTGCGGTCTCTTCTCCGGAATCTATAAGCTTTATCTTTTTACCGACTATTTTTGAGATCGTTTTTTTTAAAATTGGATAATGGGTACACCCGAGAATAAGCGTATCTATTTTCAGATCCCTGAATTCAGAAAGATATTCTTTCGCTATCAGATCTGCGATCTTGTTTTCAGTCCAGCCGTCTTCTGCCAGCTGCACAAACAGGCTGCAGGCTTTCTGAAATACCTCGATATCCCTGTCGATCTTATGTATCTGAGTTTTGTATGCATAGCTTTGAATGGTCCCAAGTGTTCCTATCACTCCGATCCTGAAATTATTGGTTTTCGAAACTGCTGCCTTGCATCCGGGTTTTATAACTCCAAGTACCGAAACATCTGATATCTTTCTTAAGAACGGCAATGCAACAGAAGAAGCTGTATTGCACGCGACTACAACCATTTTAACATTTTTATTCAAAAGAAATTTTGTAATTTCTATTGAATATCTTGTAACTGTGTCTTTGGATTTTGTACCGTAAGGAAGCCGGGCATTATCACCGAGATAAATTATGTTTTCATTCGGAAGAATCTCAAACAATGATTTTGCAACAGTCAGTCCGCCGATTCCGGAATCAAACACACCAATCGGATTTTTAGGAGAATTATTTTTTTTCAATTGTTGGTTATGATTTGTCAGATGTAAATTAATCAATTTTACTCTTCTAATAAATGTATGAAATGTGACAGAAACGATTTATTACTAAAAGCCATTTGTATTAAGAACCTGATTTATAAAATTTATTTTTAGACTCAGTAACTCATAAGTAATATATAAGATGTAAATTTCTTCCGTTTCTTTTGTTTTTAATTCTTTTAAAAAATAAGATTATAATTTTTTAATTATGTTTATATTAAACTATTTTACCATGTTAAATCCTACGGTTTCAAAATATCTGAAAACCATACTATCTCTAATCACACTTACAACCTTAAACTCTCAATACTGTCATTCACAATGGCAGTGGCAGAATCCCATGCCGCAGGGAAATATTCTGTTCGGTTCATTTTATCTCAATGAAAATACCGGCTGGGCATGCGGTGACGGCGGAACAATAATAAGAACAACAAACAGCGGTCTTAGCTGGATTGTAACTTCCACTCAGACTAAACAAAGCATAAGATCGGTTTTCTTTGTAAATGAAAATACAGGCTTTGCCGCCGGACTTTACGGAACCGTACTTACTTCTACAAACAGCGGTGTCAACTGGAATAAAATCATATTAAACACTACCGGCAATTTATTTTCAGTCAGATTCCTGAACAGCAATACGGGATTCATTGTCGGGGATACAGGTATTGTCTTCAGAACTTCCAACGGAGGATCCGCCTGGAGCAGAAAGACAACAAATGTTTCCAATACTCTTACAAGCTGTGCAGTCAAAGATTCAATTGTTTTAGCTGCAGGATTATACGGAACACTGGTCAGATCTTCCAATTACGGAGAATCTTTTCAGATCATTAATCCAAATAATAATAATTATCTCTTTGATGTAATGTTCAAAGATGCTAACACGGCTTTCATAGCCGGAGCTTACGGTACAATACTGCGTTCAACTAATGCAGGTCTCAGCTGGTCAGGTACAACTACTTCCACTAACAGATGGTTTTATTCAATTTCTTTCGGAGATCTGAATACAGGATTTGCTTCAGGTGATTACGGAAATATTTATAAGACAACTAACGGAGGTTCGAGCTGGATAGGTTACGGAACTTCAACTTCAGAATTTCAATACGCCATTCAGGCTTTCAATGTTAATGATATAATCAGTGTCGGAAACAAAGGGACCATAATTAAGTCTGATAATTCAGGAGTCAACTGGCATGATCTTTCTTATGGTTTCAGAAATACAATGTTCTCTGTTGATTTTATTGATTTGGATAAAGGAATGAGCTGCGGAGCTCAGGGAACTGTCGCAGTCACTTCTGACGGCGGCGCTTCATGGCAGAGAATTCAGGCTGCAGGTGAAAATGCATATCTGAATAATATTGAAATTGCAGGACCTAATGCAAGCTATTGTGTTGGCGAAGAAGGGCTTATCATTAAATCTGTAAACGGAGGAAGTAACTGGACTGCATTGAATTCAGGAGTTTTCTCGGGACTTTACTCTTCATTTTTTTTCAATGAAAACACCGGATGGATTTGCGGTGATTCCGGAAAGCTTTTACTGACTACAAACGGAGGGAACAGCTTTAACTATATTGATTCAAAAAGCAGCAGATACATCAGTGATATTTATTTTTTAAATCCGAATACAGGATGGTATGCTTCAGGAGAAAAGAAAATTTATAAGACAACAGACGGAGGCACCGGCTGGTTTACTCCTGATTCAACTGTGTTCAGCGGAGGCGTTGGCGCTGTCCAGTTTGTCAATGCAAATACAGGCATTGCTTTTACTTATGATAACAAAATACTGCATTCTTCAAACGGAGGGATTAGTTGGAGCGTGACAAACATACCTGCCAACAATTATCTTAATAATGTTTTTGCAATTGATGAATTGAATTTTTATGCCATTGGTGATTTTGGATTCATTTACCGTTCGACTGACGGAGGTCAGAGCTGGTATCAGGAAAACAATAACAACTTCGATTCCAGACTCTTCGGAATTTATTTTACTGACCGATATAACGGCTGGATTGCAGGCGGTAACGGTATGATCGCAAAATATACTGAGACTCCGAGTAACATATTTTCAGAAAATTTTTCCGGTGATTTAAAAAGTTTTCAGCTGAGTCAGAATTATCCGAATCCGTTCAACCCCGAAACAATTATCAGATACGAATTGCGAAATACAAATTATGTTTCTCTGCAAATTTATGACCTTCTCGGAAAAAGAGTTGAATCTTTAATTGAAAAAAAACAAAACCCCGGAAAGTATTCAGTAAAATGGAATGCATCAGCTTATCCAAGCGGGATTTATTTTTATAAACTTGAAACTGATGCTTATTCTGAAACGAAGAGTATGGTTTTACTGAAATAAAATTTGAGCTTTAAGTATTGAGCATTTACATTATTCATTATTCATTTTACTTAATTAACTGCAAATTACTCATTAGAATAGTATTTAATTGAAAATTGTATTTCTACTTTTAATATTTTAATTTTATTCAAATCATTTTAATTACCCCGGTCGAATCTTAATTTTACATTAATGACATAAAATTTATTTATTAAATAAATCAACACAAACAGAAAGGGAATCCAGTCTATGAAAAAAATTATCTGCCTTTTACCTGCACTTTTAATCTGCTTTATGTTAATGACAGGACAAAAAAGTCCGGAAGCCGAGAAATGGAATCTCACTCTTCCGACAAATATTTATGATCCCAGTGTAAGAGTAACATCACCTTTACCTCAGGTTTATGAATATAATAATCCAAATACAGAAAACAGAATCATCAGAACTCCGAATGAAGTTCTCGTGATTGCACCTAATGTTAGAGTGCTTCCGAGAAGCAACAGTTATCAGAGTGAAGTTATAATAACAAGACATCCTTTGAATCCGCTCATAATGTTCGGTTCATCGAATGCTTTCAACAATACAGGAACTTTATTTATAAGCGAAGGCGTATATGTCACGACAAACGGCGGTGCAAACTGGTTCGGTTCTGACACAATGAGCTTAAGCAACGGAACACCCGTTCTCAATCAGGGCGGTGATCCGGGAATTGCAATAGATAAGAACGGTACATTTATTCAGACACACTTAGGTTATACAACTTCCGGTATGTTCGGAAATTATTCCACAGACAACGGCGCTACATGGTCTGCAAATTTTGTAATCACTACCGGCTCACAGGATAAAAATCTTGCTACAACAGATGATGCTCCATCGTCTCCTTATTACGGCAGAACGTATGTTGCATGGTCTTTATTTAATTTGTCCAATCCTCCGGTTGGAGTTTCATATACTTCCAACAGCGGCGTAAGCTGGTCAGCTCCTATTCAGGTTAATACTTCTGTATCCGGTCACTATTCCCAGGGAACGGATCTCAGAGTAGGACCAAACGGAGAAGTCTATGTAGTATGGGCTGCGCCAACTTCAGCATCACCTTATACTGAAGATTTTCTTGGATTTGCAAAATCGACTAACGGAGGAGTCAACTGGACTGTCACAGATAATGCTTATGACATGAATGGCATCAGAGGTACATTTGCAACTAAATCAAACATAAGAGTAAACGGCTTTCCGAGAATAGACGTTGACAGAACAGGCGGTCCGAGAAGCGGCTGGATCTATGTCGTATCAAGCGAAAAAAATATTGCTCCGGCAGGTAGTGATCCGGATATAATAATGCACAGATCCACAAACGGCGGTCTTAACTGGTCTGCAGGTATCAGAGTTAATCAGGATCCGATCAATAACGGAAAATACCAGTGGTTCCCTGCTATCAGAGTCGATGAAGCGGGCGGGGTTAACATTGTTTATTATGATGACAGAAATACAGCATCAGATTCAAGCGAGATTTATTTATCCCGATCAATAAACGGAGGAGATAACTGGGCAGATGCTCTGGTAAGCGATCACAGATTTAAACCAAAATCCATCGGTGTCAGCGGAATTGCTACCGGATATCAGGGTGATTACATAGGACTCACATCAGGAAACAGCAAGTTATGGCCTTTATGGATGGATGATGCGGCAGGAATATACAATGCCTGGACTGCCGGAATTCAGCTGGCCAATTATCCTTTGACTACATTTAATTTACAAACTCCGGCTGCGGGTACAAGATTGGTTTCATTCCCAAACTCTACAACATCATCTACTATAACCTGGGATACATCAGCATCAACTGCTTCATACAAGTGGATCTTCGGAAGCCCGACCACAAGTCCGAGAAAAATTACAATTCCTTCAGGCGGAAATTCACTGACAATTACTGCCGGTCAGCTTGATAATTTATTAGCCGGACTTGGTCTGGCTCAGGGTGATTCTCTTGTAGGTCAGTGGGATGTCTGGGCATTCAGAAATAATGAAGCTAATGATTCTTTGAAAGCAGCTAACGGACCGAGAGCTATAACTCTGAAAAGAGGAATTCCGGCTCTGACTGCTTTTAATTTATCTTCACCTCCAACCGGTACTACTGTATTAACTACTCCGACAGACCTTACTCTTATAAAACCAAACTGGACACGATCAGGTCAGGGAGTTAAGTACAAATGGATATTTGCTTCACCTACATTTACCCCTGCAAATATTAAAGCAATTTATCAGTCTGATAATTCAGGATTCGATACAACCGTCAGCATCAGGAATTCAAAACTTGATTCACTTGCAGCAAGTCTTGGAGTAGGCGTAAATGATTCTATATCAGGACAATGGAGAGTCTATGCATACAGCGCTGCAGATTCACTGGCATCTGCTCAGACCTATAATTTAAAAATCAGAAGACTGCCTGTCACAACTGTTACCATCGGTAACGGTACTGCTGATGAATCTTACCCTCTTAACAGATTCTATAATTATTACAGATGGCAGGGAATTTATACAGGTTCGGAGATCGGAACTAGTGGTACAATAAGAAAAATTAAATTCTATCAGAACAATTCTGTAGGAGGAGTTTCAAACGATAATATGAGAATATTTATGAAAGTTACTACAGATTCACTTTTACCAACGGGCGGCTGGGACTCGACCGGGATGACACAGGTATTCTCGGGAACGACAACAAGCCTAGAAGCTCCGGGATGGCAGGAGATTACTTTGACCACCCCTATATATATCAACAATAATCAGAATCTTATGATATCTATCTGCAGGGATTATCTTGTTTATGTTTCAACATATCCGAGATATGCCTATTCTGTTCTGACCAGTTACAAAACACGAAGAGGACAGAGTGATACACAATATCCGACAAGTCTCACACAGAGCTTCAACAGACCTAATGTACAGTTCGAGATCGGACTCGTAACGGGAATTTCAAATAACTTTAGTGAATCAATTCCTTTGACTTATTCTCTGGCACAGAATTATCCGAATCCGTTCAATCCGACAACAAAACTGGAATTTGGAATTTCGAAATTAGGATTTGTATCGCTGAAAGTATATGATGTGCTTGGAAAAGAAGTAATGACCCTGGTAAATGAGATCAAACCTGCGGGAAAATATAAAATAGATTTTAACGGGAGCAATCTTTCCAGCGGAATGTATTTCTATAAACTCGAAGCAGGAAGTTTTACTGAGACAAAACGTATGCTTCTGATAAAGTAATTTCAGATTACAAATTTCAGATGTCAAATATCTGACATCCGGAATCGAATACTACACCGGGGATTAATTAATTTAATTCCCCGGTTTTTATATAACATTATTTGTGATGTTGATTTTTATCTTAACTACTCTCTTCTCACTCTACAACACAATTAAATTCTATTTCCAATAATCCTACCTTTATCAACTATCAATTATCAACTGAGTTCAGTACTGTCCAAAATAAATATGAATATCTTATTATATGCATAAAGTGGTTCAGAATAATACTTAATTTTCTCATTTAAAAACAAACCCGCATGTGAAAAATTGCCGTTAAGAAA
>DAIPYG010000110.1:0-9742 GCA_036782875.1 Bacteroidota bacterium
GGACTCGCGAGGACTGGATTCATTTTCAAAATAAAACGTTTTGGACGGATGTGATAAATTATAAAACAGATTAACCCGATATTGCTTGCGTAGTATTATAGAAAATAAAACCTTCCCTTCATTTTCTAAATGTGTCTCAAAAACTAAGATTTCAGCGGAGAATACTCCGTTAGTTCTAACTGTAGTTAAAAAATAATTACATTCACCCTTCTTACAAAATCTGTCTCGAGACATCATTTCAAATCACGAAGACTCGAAAGCACCACTGCTTCTCTGCGGCGAGATCTTTAGTTTTTCCATATAAGAGAACATGTTATTTCTTTAAAAACTTTTAGTAATCATAATCATTTTAATCATCGTTATTATAGAAATTCATTTGATACATCATCAATATTCCCTTGATGAAAAAGATTTTTCAGAATTCTATTTTTCTTACAAGTCTATTATAAATTTTCTCAGGGTCAGTCTGAATCTTATGTCTTTTAAAAGATTTGCAGAGAGATACAATGTCTCTGTGAAGAAGATCTTTCGCTGCAACATTACTGTCGATACTCACAATCTGCGGAAAATCTATTACAATTGCTTTTCCATTATGCCACAGAATATTAAAAGCAGAAAAATCACCGTGAATCCTTCCGGTTGAAATAATTGATCCAAGTATATTCAATGACTGCCTGAAAGCTTCCTCAGCTTCATCCTTCTCAAGATGTATATCCGACAATCTGTCAGCTGCTTCACCGTCAGAGCCGATGAATTCCATCAGGATTGTTAATCCCGAAATAGCAACCGGCTTAGGAACAGGAATCCCGGCATTATAAAGGAAACTCATCTGTCTGAATTCTTCAGACACCCATAGCAACTGATGAGCGTCGAGTCCCCTTTCTGAGCCCTGATTGATTGCTTTTTCCATTCTTGCATCGCCGATAAATCTCCCCTGCCTGTATATGTCATCCTTTCTGAATGATCGTACCCGAAGATCCGTATATATTTTAACTGCGAGATATTCACCGTAAGCTTTCCCCAGATAAACTGAAGCTTCTTTGCCGCTTTTGATCTGGCATATGAGTTCGTCTATTATACCATTTACAAGAAGCTGTTCCAGATCTGAAGTTTTAAATGAATATCCATTTACGTCTTCAGAAACAAGTTGATGAATGTTTCTGTTACCCTGTGATAATTTTCTTTTCTTTGATTTGAACTTTTCAAAAGAATCTGATTCTTCTGATACATCTTCGATGTTGTTTAATGTAATTTTCAATTTATTTTTATTTAGTTTAAAAAAAGCATATAAAAAAACTGCGGATACTTTATTGCATCCGCAGCTTAAAAATTCTGCTTGTAATTGAAATATTACTTTAAATAATTCGGAATAAATAATTAAGATGGCGGATGCCTGATATGTAATTTTCTGTTTTATATTTTCTCATTTTGACATCCCTCCTTCCGGGTTCGTTTTTTGACTGTGTAAATATATGATGTATAATTAGTAAATGCAAGGATAGGAATTTCTCATTAATGAATTTCTTTTCACATCCGTCCAAAACATTATTCAAAGACTTTACAATAAATTTAATCCGCTTTTCTTTTGAAAGAGCAAAAGAAAAGCCTGGCAAAAGAAAAATCTCCCGCTGGTGAAAAATTGCCGGAAATTCTTTCGCAATGGCAGCAAAATTTTCAGCTCCTCGTTCGGCAGAAGAGCGCTGCCGAAATCGTCAGACAGGAAATTTTTGCTCCAGCCATTGCTCAGAATTTCTTAACGGCAATTTTTCTCAGGCGGGTCCGTTATTAAAACCAGAACGTTTTAATCCATTTTAGATATATTTCAGATGATTTGAATATTTTGAAAAATGTTTTGGACAGCACTGCATTTTTTCTTACCTGTCAAATTAATTTAAACTGAAATTTAACTAACAAATTTGATTCTATAATATAACATGATGAATAGAATGCGGAAAATGTATTGGACGGATATGATTCAGACCGGAATCCAATTTAAAAAATTTATATATCTTTTTATTATTGAGGAAATTAATTTAAGCATATTTGTTTCAAATGAAAATCATTCAGGTAATATGACCATTAAAATTAACTTAGTATTATTTTTAATTTCATTAACAGTATTTAAAGTGAAAGCACAACAAACAATTTCTGACATTACCGGAGAATACTCATTGAAGGGCGTTCCTGAAATGGCTTCCGGATTTAGATTTAACAGCGACAGCACGTTTCAGTTCTTTTATATTTACGGAGCAAGCGACAGGCAGGCAAATGGTACCTATAGAAATGAAGGAAACAAAATTGTACTTTCAGGTACCAAAACAGCAGGTAAAGATTTCAGCCTTATTCAGAAGAAAAATTCAGGAAACGGAATCACAGTGAGTATAACCGATAAAAATAAACTCCTTATACAAAGCGTTGTGTGCTTATTTTCAAACGGCAAAGATACTGTCTTAGCAGAAACTAACAGCGAGGGAATTGCCGTTGCGGATATGCCCGATTGCAGGGAAATACAGCTGATTCATAACTATTTCCCGGACTCGCCGACTGTAATCGAAGTTGATTTAAAGGAAAGTAACTTCTTTGAATTTTCACTAAATCCGTCTCTTGCAGAAGTGGTATTTGAAAATTTTCAAATGGAACAGGATGAAAATGATCCGGATGTTCTGTACTGCAGTAATAAATTTTTGTTTCCGGGAGATAAAGTCAAATTCGTGAAGCATTAGTAACGGTTAAACAGTAAGGATTGATATAGAAAGATTTGAAATTTGCCAATTTATCAGACAGTATAATCTGATTCAGATACGCATAAGCATCTCTTTAATTTTATAACACTTAGAGCAAATATCTAATTAGTTACATACTAATACTTCCATAAGCAGAATTATATGATCTTAGAGAAAATACAACCTGAAGATATAATCAAGTTATCTGAATTACAACCTGAAGACTGGGATGATATAAGACCGCATTTCAGCTCATACATTAGCTCTCCTTTTTGTGAACCTCTTAAAATTACAGACGAAGGAAAGATTGCCGGTGTAGGTAGTTATATCCGGCATAAAACTACTGCCTGGCTTGCCCATATAATAGTCCACAAAGATCACAGGAACAAAGGTTTCGGCTTACAGATTACTAATGCACTCTTAAAGAGTCTTAAAAAGTACAGAATCCGGACAGTTTATCTGATTGCAACTGAACTCGGTTATCCTGTTTATCTGAAAGCCGGATTTGAA
This sequence comes from Bacteroidota bacterium, assembly GCA_036782875.1. Lineage (GTDB taxonomy): Bacteria > Bacteroidota > Ignavibacteria > Tepidaquicellales > Tepidaquicellaceae > JAGPCH01. The sequence goes on from DAIPYG010000110.1 coordinate 3,234, forward strand.
TTAGAATCGGAATATGTTCATTTCAACGGTGAATGTCTGAACAAAGTCATTCAGCTTTCCCCTTCCATTATTCCTTTTGACAAGAAATACAGGGAAGATATCCTTAAACTGGACAGAGCTGTATCCGGAGAATACAGGGAAAGGATAATTACGGAGAATATCGAAAGCTTACATTTATTTTTGAAAAGAAACAAGGTAAGAGGAGTTTATTTCCCGGCACTTAAAGATGGATTGATAATAGCCTGTGATGAGGAAGCAGGAACGGAATTAATGAAATTAAGAATGACAGAGAGAGAAACTGCCGGATTCCCGGCTGATAACATCACTGCGCTTAATTTCTTTACTGAAAATGGATTTACACGGATCAAGAATTCAAAAAGAATGATTTATGGAAAACTCAGGAAATGGAAACCCGAGAGATTGTATAACCGGATCAGCGGCGGACTTGGCTGATATTAAAAATTAATTTATGAAAACTATAGAAACGGAGCGACTGATGATCTGCCAGCTTTCAATTGAAGACTCAGAATTTATCCTTCAACTACTTAATTCTCCGGGCTGGCTTAAATTCATAGGTAACAAGAATACGAAAACAATTTCAGATGCAGAGAATTATATTATCAATGGTCCGGTGAAAAGTTATGCGGAAAATGGCTTCGGACTTTGCATTGTAAAACTTAAGAAAGAAAATATTCCTGTTGGTATGTGCGGTCTGATAAAAAGAGATTCTCTGGAAGACATTGATATCGGGTTTGCTCTGCTTCCTGAATATGAAGGAAACGGATATGCCTTAGAATCTGTCGCTGCTGTTTTAAATTATGCTAAAACAGATCTTGGTATTACGAAAGTTGTGGCAATAACAGATAAGAGAAATATTAATTCAATAAAACTTCTCGAGAAATCAGGACTTAAATTTGAAAGAAATATACTTTTAAATGGCGAAGAGGAAGAAGTTCTGCTTTTCAGAGTTTATCTGTAAAATTTATATGAATTAGTTAACAGTGCATTTCTTTTGATTTCACTATTTTACAATTTGTAAATAATTAAGAATTTAATATAAACTTACTTTTGATTTGATATGGACAGAAAAACTAAACTGAAGATAATAGGAGGAACACTTCTTACCGGAGCGGCTCTGGGAATCAAGAAGTTCAGAGGAAGTTCTTCAGCACAGCTGAAAAGACTTGAAATGAAAATGAAAGATGAGCCGGCGGTAATTGAAAATGTAAGAGGTAAAATATATTTTGAGCTGTTCACCGCCTACAGAAAATACAGGAACATTGAAGCCGGTATATACAACACGATAAAGAGAATACCTGTACCTTTAAATATATGGGAAAATCTTGATACAGAGAATATAAAAAAGGAGCTTGGCGCAGCAGCGATCATAAAAAATGGTCCGAGATTCTGGGTAATGGATGAACTGCGAGGATATTATACCGGGGAATCACGGGAATTCGCCGGATACACTTTTGATCTCGTAGCAAGATTGAGCAGAAAAGCATATGATATTTCACGGAGAGATAATTATACAGAACAGAGCATTAACAGATATACGGATTTTATTTTTCATAAAGGAAAAAAGATCTATGAATTAATTTCTGATAAAGGAATTGTTTATACACTGCAGGCTGCATCTCAGGAGATCATAAAAGATCAGAAACCCGAAGATCTGGATTCATTGCAGGGAAAGCTGAAGCTTCCTGAAGGCTGGACATTTAAATCCCGAACTCTGACCGAAGAAGTAATATTTAAAATAAGAGGCGAAGCTCACGTAATACAGGATGAATTCAGGAATACATATCAGAAAAATCCGGAATTATAAAAGTGTCAGTCATTAATGATCACAATTAATTATTGTAGAAAATATTATTTAAGATATTTTCATAACAATATATGCAGGCTGGATAATTAATGATTTAAAATATAATATTAATCAATAAATTTTATTAAACACAAAATTATAACAGTATGGAAAATTATAAATCATCCGTCCGGAAACACTATACAAGGGACGGACTCTTTGAAATAATAATTCAGAAGCTTAAAGATAACGGCATAGAGAAGGATATGATCACACGCAAAGATATTTCACTTGTAGATGAATTTCATTTGCGCGGTTCTCAGGCAACGCAGGAGCTTGTGATGGAAGCCGGGTTCAGCAAAGATACGAAAGTACTCGATATTGGATGCGGTATAGGCGGACCTGCAAGGATGATAGCCGAAAAATTCGGTAGTAAAGTTACAGGTGTGGATCTGACGGAAGAGTTCATCCGGACTGCAGGGCTTCTGTCTGAACTTGTTGGATTAAAGGATCTCACGGAATTTATATGTGCTGATGCAACTAAACTGCCTTTTGCTGATGAAAGCTATGATATCGTATGGACGCAGCATGCTCAGATGAATATAAAAGAAAAGAAAGCTCTTTATTCTGAAATATACAGGGTACTGAAAAAAGGAGGACAGTTTATTTATTATGATATTTTCAGTGTAGGAGACGAACCACTGTATTTCCCGCTTCCGTGGGCTGAGGAAAGATCTATCAGCCATCTAATCACGATACCTGACTACAATAAACTGCTCACTGAAACGGGTTTTATCGAAGTACAGAAAAAAGATCAGACAGAAAATTCAGCAAACTTCATAAAGGAAATGTTCGCGAAAGTTGCAAAAGAGGGTGCGCCAAAGATGGGACTGAATCTTCTTATGAAGGAAACGTCAATCGAGAAGCTTAAGAATGTATTAAGAAACATAAGTGAAAACAAAATGGCTGTTCAAAATGGAATTTATCAAAAAATATAACATACTATCATGAACTTAAAAACAACAGATCTCTGTGATAATTTTTCAGATAAAATTCAAATTGCAGAACCCGCTGTCTTTACTGACTTTGGGGGAAGAAAGATCTTTTCCGGAAAGATACATACAATAAAATGTTTTGAGAATAATCCCCTTGTCAGAACAGCGCTTGAAGGAAATGGCGAAGGAAAAGTACTTATCGTTGACGGCGGCGCTTCTGTGAAGTGCGCTCTGCTTGGCGATATGCTCGGGGAAATAGCCGTAAAAAATAAATGGAGCGGAATCATTGTGAACGGGTGCATAAGGGATTCAGCTGCGCTTGGTGAACTTGATCTCGGGGTCAAAGCCTTATGCGCATTCCCTCTGAAAAGCGGTAAAAAGAATGAAGGACAGGAAAATGTGCCCGTGCGTTTTGCAGGAATTGATTTTAATCCGGGAGAATTTATTTATTGTGACGAGGATGGTGTGATTGTTTCTAAAGATGAACTTATGTTAGAGTAAAATTAGTTTAATCTCATTTAACTATTCTATACTTCAGCTAATTAATGATTTATATTGAAATTTAATTACGTCAATATTCATAAATGAAAATTAACGCAATTATCACAGGTACTACCGGGATGGTTGGTGAAGGAGTTCTTCACGAATGCCTGCTTCATCCTGATGTGGAATCTGTATTAACAATCAGCAGAAAACCCTGCGGTATTAGCCATCCGAAACTTAAAGAAATAATCATAAAGGATTTTTTTGATATTGAAACTATTGAGGAAGATCTGATTGGTTACAACGCATGTTATTTTTGTCTTGGTGTTTCTTCGGTAGGAAAAAAGGAAGAAGAATACAAAAGGCTTACTTATGATCTTACACTTAACTTTGCAAAAATACTATCACGGCTTAATACTGATATGACATTTTGTTATGTATCAGGTGATGGAACAGACAGTACAGAACAAGGAAAAACTATGTGGGCGAGAGTTAAGGGAAAAACTGAAAATGATCTCATAAAGCTACCGTTTAAAAAAGTATTTGCTTTCAGACCGGGATATATGCAGCCGACAAAAGGATTAAAGAATACTTTGGTCTATTATAAGTTCGGTAAATGGCTGTATCCCCTGTTTAAACTTATAATACCTTCGCACGTATCTACTCTAAAACAACTCGGACTCGCGATGATCAATGTAACTCTTAAAGGGTATGACAGATCTGTAATTGAAGTCAGAGATCTTATCATACTATCTGAAGAAAACACATAAAGAATTTAAATCAATATGCACAAAGAAAAAATTTTCGGAGAGATAATAAAAGAATTATTATCTTATCCTCAGATCAATCTGCTGGCAGAAGGAGGAGCGAAAGCATTCAGCCGTTACGATGAGCTGTCTGATCTGGACCTTATGGTGGATGTAGAAGACGGCAAAGCAGAAGAGACCGTAAAACAGTTTGAAGACTTTCTGGAGAAGATTGCCGGCATCAGCGCAATATATACTGCTGCGGAAAATAAGGATTTTCAGCATAAGTTTTATAAGCTTAAAGGAGCTGACAGATTTTCTATAGTCGATCTTTTTATAGTTGAGAGATCAAATCCTGCCAAGGAACTTGACAAGCAGATTCACGGAGAATTCTTAGTTCACTATGACAGATACGGATATATGAAGGATCAGAAATTTGATACGGAAGCTTTTCAGAATAAGGTTGATGCTTTCAAAAACAAATCAAAGAATGTTTTCGAATTCTTTCTTTTTCAGGCTGAGAAGGAGATCCTGAGAGGAAGGTATATCGATGCGCTTGCGTATTACTTTGATCTGATGTTGAAGCCGCTGATCAGATTGTTAAGAATAAAGTATAATCCGCTGCATTACAATTTCGAGCTGAGGTATTTATATGATGAACTCCCGGAGAAAATTGTAAAAGAGATTGAAGAATTGTTCAGCATTAAAGACAAAGCTGATCTGCGTTTAAAATATGATATGGTCATTGAATTATATAAAAGAGAAATTAAAGATACGGATATTTGATTATTCCGTTGAATGAATAACTTGAGGTGGTTATTTTTAACTAAATTAATTTAGCTCATAAATTACAGGAGAGGAAAATGGATACCAAAGAAAAACCAAAAACATTCGGAGAAATACTCAGGACGGAAGACCTTGTCCTTGTTGACTTTACAGCCACGTGGTGCGGTCCCTGCAAAATGATGGCACCGATACTGGATGAATTAAAATCATCCATAGGTTCAAAGGCACTGATATTAAAAATAGATGTAGATAAAAATCCGCAGGCATCAGCCGCATACAATATACAGGGAGTTCCCACACTCATACTTTTCAAAAAAGGGAAAATAGTCTGGAGACAATCGGGAGTTGTCCCTGCTATTGAACTGAAGAAATTAATTGATCAGAACGCATAAGAATGATAAAAACTAATTCACTCAGTGCTGTAATACATTCCGTTAATCTGAAATTAATATTCGCTTCTATTTTTTTCCTTTCAATGATTTTATTAAACAGTTCTGCAAAATGTCAGTCTTACATTTCATTAAGCTTTGATGACCCACGGACTACCGATACTTTATTGCTTAACTGGCAGAGCAGAAACGACAGTATTTTAAAGACGTTAAGAGATAATAATTTAAAAGCTGCATTATATGTCAGCGGAAAAGGAATTGATTCCCCGGAAGGAATAAAACTTCTGAGTCAATGGGATGCTGAAGGTCATTCCATATCAAACCATTCTTATGCTCACAGAAATTATGGTTCTAAAAAAATGTCATTTGAAGACTTCAAAAATGATTTTCAGAGAAATGCAGTATTGATAAGAGATTATAAAAATTATGACAAAAGATACCGCTTTCCTTTCCTTAAAGAAGGAGATACAAGAGAGAAGATCGACTCCTGCAGGGAGTTTCTGCAAAATGAAAATTATAAAATGGGTTATGTTTCCATTGATGCTTCCGACTGGTACATTGACGGGATAATGAATGAGACTCTGAAAGTTAATCCATCGGCTGATCTCGAGGGATTCAGACAATTTTATATTTACCACATAAAAGAACGCAGTCATTACTATGACAGTCTTGCAACTGAACTGACAGGAAGAAAGATAAAGCACGTTCTGCTCTTACATTATAATCTTCTAAATTCTTTGTTTTTAAAAGACCTTATTGAAGAATTAAAAAAGGATAATTTTATAATGGTAAATACACCGGAAGCTTATGAAGACAGTATTTATAATGTATATCCTTCAATAGTTCCCGCCGGGGAAAGCATTGTCTGGGCTATAGCAAAAGAGTCAGGCAGGTATGAAGATGTTCTCAGGTATCCCGGTGAGGACTCTCCTTATGAAGAAGCCAAGCTGAATATGTTTCTTGAAAAATACAAAGACCTGAAATAATTTAGCGCCCTGCACATCTTTGCTTTTATAATATGACCTAAAAGTATTTCCAATATTCAATCCCTACGGGATTGTTTTTTCAGAAAATAAATTTCTACCAATATTATATACCTAGGGGATTAAAGTAATAGATTTAATCAATTGCAGCCAGAAAAATATTGTTTTATTAAACTGTCGTCAGAAAGTATTTGATTTATTTAATTGCCGTCACATCCGTCCAAAACGTTTTTGTTTTTAAACAGCAGTCTTTGACTCTAAATAAGTCCGCTTTTCTTTTGAAAGAGCAAAAGAAAAGCTTGGCAAAAGAAAAATCTCCCGCT
>DAIPYG010000111.1:0-9737 GCA_036782875.1 Bacteroidota bacterium
ATAGTTAATAGTTAATAGTTAATAGTTAATAGTTAATAGTTAATAGTTAATAGTTGATGTTTAGTAAATTTGATTTATTTCATAATTAATCTTAATGTTCCTAACACAAATTATTAATCTTACGAATCTTACGAATCTTATAAATCTTACGAATCTTACGAATCTTACGAATCTTACGAATCTTATGAATCTACTTCTTACTTAAAAATTGAATCACCGGAGAAACATGTCTGAGCAAAATAACAATACAAACGGACGAACAAAATGAAAATAGAAACCTGAACTGATCATCTATAATTTTCAACTCAGGATTATTGAATTTTAAAATAAAATCCTGGAGAAAAATAATTGAAAAAGGTAAAAGTATTAAAGCAACAGACGATGCAACATGAATACTCTTTGACAGTTTATAAAATATGAAACAAAACACCAGCCATAGAATCACGAGAGTGAAGTTAACTGCAATCATAATCCCTGCTGCTGTGGAAAGTCCCCTGCCTCCTTTAAACTTCAGCCAGATTGAATAGTTATGTCCGATGAGAAGGAACAATGACGGTAAGACTACATAACTTACATCTAAGCCGGAATAATTTATAAACCATAAAACCGGAATAAGACCTTTAAGCAGATCTGTGATTAAGACAATAGCCGCATCAAATTTCGAATGAGTAACATCAAGAGTATTACTCGCACCTGCATTTCCGGTACCTTCCTTCAAAATGCTTTTTTTGTATTTATACTTGACCAGTAAATATGCCGTTGGGAAAGAACCTATCAGATAGTATATGACACATACGATTATTAATGACATCATCCGACTATTTTACATCCAAAACTCTTGCAACTATAATACCGCCCTGCTTTGGATTTCCCATAAGATAATCCTGCAGATCCATTGGAGAAATTTCCACCTGTTTATCTTTTAGCGAAGCATTTAAAAGATATGCTACGCCATCCTGTTTATATACATATCCGGTATGAGCTACATCAAGACCGTCTATGTTAGAAGTGATTCCTATTATATCTCCTGACTGAAGTTTGTCATAAACACTTGAGACGTTTTCTTTAGGTATGTAATAAATATCTCTTGCAGTGATAATATTCTCTATTGATATCATTTCATTTACATTTTCATCATTATCTGACAATTGTTTGTATGAATTCCTGTGAGAGCTCATAAAATCAATTGTCTTGTCATAAGGAACTCCGCCAATCTCTTTAGTTATATCTTTTACAATTCCCTTCTGTTCATTATCATATATCCAGTCTGAGAAATAATGCAACCTTGAAGTATAACCTGTATTTTTCCCGCCTCTGTACCTGATAAGTTCAAGTTCAGATTTATAATCATCAATACCGGTTTTACCTTCTTTTATAAGTCTTGAAAAAATCAGCGCATTTTCTACAAATGTAACACAATCCAATCCTGTGATCATTATCACAATTTCTTCACTGCCGGGATTTTCATCAAGCGTTCCGGCAATATAAGGTGTGCCTATAAATGTTTTACCCGCTTCTATTATCACTTCATTCAGAGGCAGACTGCTTAAGGATTTGTCAAATGATTTAAGCTTTTTACTGCATTTCATTTTTTCATAATCATCCTGAATACCAGTAAGATTCGTAAGATTTGTAAGATTTGATTTTTCGGAATCATTCAGCACTGAATTTGAATTTACCTGTGCTGAGATTAACAAAATAATAATAACTGAGATAACCGGTTTTATTATCTTTCTTAATAAGTTCATTTTTTTAGATTTTAATTAATTTAAACATTATTAATTTTAATTTAAACGAAAAACAATAATGAAACCTGCCTTAAATATTTTAATCCGAAAAGCCAGGAAAGAAGATTCGAAGAATATTTTGAGACTTATCAACGAGCTTGCGGAATTTGAAAACCTAGTGCCTCCTGATAGTGCAGCTAAAAAGAGACTTATTAAAGATGCATTTTCAGAAGATCCTCCGTTCAGAATCTTGCTTGCCAAAAAAAGCAACATAATAGTCGGATATGCTTTTTATTTATTCACATATTCATCTTTTCTTGCAAAGAAAACCCTTTATCTTGAAGACATATTTATTTCCGGTAAATACAGGAATCAGGGAATCGGGAAATTGTTCTTCAAAAAGCTTACTCAAATAGCAAAGAAGAATAAATGCGGAAGAATGGAATGGGTTGTCCTTGACTGGAATGTTAATGCTATAAAATTTTATTACAAACTGGGAGCTAAAGAACTAAAAGAATGGAAAACGTACAGGATGATTATATAGAGCGTTTAGTTTTTAAGTTTACAGAGTTTTATGTGTTGATTCAGTTTGCTCCTAAATCATTGTGCATTATGTAATGTTAATTATTCATTACAAAGTTCTTAAACTTTAAACCAACTAATTTTGTCTATAAATTGTATCTTCAGGATAAATTAAATCATTGGTCTTAAAATTATTAAAATTTTATATTTAAATTATAACCTTATCGAAAAACTTGGCAAAAGATAGTTTAAATATAAACAGTACTGACAATGAACTTATAGATTCATTTAAGAATGGAAATAAAAATGCGTTCAATTTTATTGTGCGCCGGTATCAGAATAAAGTTTACTGGATAATCAGGAAAATGGTACTCGATCATGATGATGCGGACGATATTACACAGGAAGTTTTTTTGAAGCTGCACAGATCTCTTTGTGATTTCCGGGGTGAGTCTAAATTTTTCACTTATATTTACAAAATTGCCGTTAACTTTTCCATTAACCACATAAATAAACATAAAAAGATAAATATGAGAAAATCTGATATTGACAATTCTAACATCAGATCAACCGACAAGTCAGCAGATGAAGAGTTGAATTCAAAGCAGAGGACGCTGATACTTGAAGAAGCAATCAGATCGTTACCGGAACAGCAGAGGGCAGTATTTAATATGCGGTATTATGATAATCTTACATATGATGAAATATCTGAAATTCTTAATAAATCAGTCGGTGGTATGAAAGCAAACTATTTTCACGCAATAAAGAAACTGGAGAAATTTTTAAAAAATCACAATAAATTTGAGCCTGTTTAATCACAGATAAATTTTAATAATTATGAATAAACAATTTAGCAAAGAAGAGCTTTATCACAGTCTGCCTGACTTCATTTCAGGAAAATTATCCGATCCCGGACTTGAAAATCTTATCAGGAATGAAATTGAAATCAATCCCGAGTTTAGAGATGAGTACGCTGATCTTTGTGATACATTTAATTTCCTTGAATCTGCCAGTCTTGAAAGTCCATCTGAAGTTTACTTCAACAATCTATCCGTGAAAATTAACAATTCAATTGATCAGGAAAAGCATCATGTAAGTTTTCTCGATAAGATGGCAGGATTTCGAAAGATATTTATTCCATCCGGTCTTGCAATAATTGCTGCATTTATAATCCTGTTTAGTTTTTTAAATTCAGATAAAAACTTGATCCCGGAAAATAAAGAAGAAATCATTTCTAAGTCTGAGGTTACAAACAATAATAACAATAATATTGATAATTCAGAAAAGGAAATTTCAGCAGCAGATACCTCTCTCGGGAATAATATTAATTCACAATCCGGTAAAAGTAATAATCAGTCAGTTACTTTAAGTAAAAATGTGGTAAGATCCAACACTTCTTTCAGAAAAATTCATAGTCCTATCACCGGTTCAGAATCAACTTCCATACAGGATAAGGAATCCATATTAAAAGAAAGTCATCTGAATCTTGGTCTGATAGCTATTAATATTCAGAATATTGAAAACTCAGATATTTCTGAGCAGGAAGAAGATAATCTTTTTATAAAAGAAACAGATGAATTTAATCTTGATGACGATGATATTATGAAGCTTACACCTGAAGAAGAAAAAGAAATTTTAGAAAATTTATATAACTCCAAAATATAAGGTTAAAATAATGAAAATACTTAAATTATTATTTCTTCTTCTGATCCTTTTTAATTTCAGTAATTCTTTTGCCCAAAAGGATTCGCATAAAAAGCAGTTCAGAGAAAAAATTGACAGCGTAATGAAGCAGAAACTCATTGAAAATGCAGATCTGGATTCAATTTCCGCTAATAAGTTCATAGAGACTTACAATGAAAGCAATAAACAAATAAGAAAGATCATTAAAGAGAAAAAGTCACAAATGGAAGTAATTGAAAATGATCTTTCGGCATCTGACATGGAGTCAAAGATTGACAGGCTGATAGAGCTTGAGACAAGAATTCTGGATTCTAAAAAGGAGTTCATTACAGATCTTAAATCATTTTTGACACCCCAGCAAATAGCCCGAACCATTATTTTAAGAAAAAATTTAGAGAAAGTAATGCGAAAAGAAATTAATAAACGTGAAAAAAAGTAAGTATTAGTTTATAATCAATTAAAAAATCCTCATAAAAATACAATTTATTCTATATTAAAGGAATTAACGATAATATTTCAGAAATATCCTCATATTCACACCTGAAATTTCAAAATTACTAAAAATAATCTGTTATTCCATTGAAATTATAAGAGTATTTTTTTAGCTTAACAACTTATTTATTTAAATGCCTAAAAAATTACCCGAAAATATTTTTTTACCCGCCTTAGAGAAAGAAATATTGTCTTTCTGGAAAGATGACAATACATTTCAGAAGAGTATTTCTTTCAGGGAAGGAAGAGAAACCTTTACGTTTTATGAAGGACCGCCTACAGCCAACGGGCTTCCCGGTATTCATCACGTGATTTCAAGGACAGTAAAGGATCTTATATGCAGATATAAAGCAATGAAAGGCTATCTGGTTTACAGAAAAGCAGGCTGGGATACGCAGGGGCTTCCTGTAGAAGTAGAAGTTGAGAAGAAGCTTGGGATAAAATCCAAAAAGGAAATCGGTGAATTTGGTGAAATTGCTTTTAATAAAGCCTGCAAAGAATCTGTTTTCAAGTATATTAATGAGTGGGAAGAATTAACAGAAAGAATGGGATATTGGATTAACTTAGATGATGCCTATGCCACTTATCATAATAATTATATCGAATCCGTATGGTGGGCTTTGAAAAAATTTTTCGATTCCGGGTCCATTTATAAAGGCTTTAAGATATTGCCTTTCTGTCCGATTTGCGAATCACCTCTTTCGACTCATGAAGTTGCACAGGGATATGAAGATCTGAAAGACCCTTCTGTTTATGTAAAATTCAGAATCACATCCGGAGAATACAATGATTCTGATTTCCTTGTATGGACAACTACTCCGTGGACGCTACCTTCAAATGCTGCACTTGCTGTTAATCCTGAATCAGATTACGTCAGGATCCAAACAGTCAAAGGTGAAAATTTAATATTAGCTAAAGACCGGCTGGAAGTTATAAAAGATGAGTATAAAATTGAAAAAGAATTCAAGGGAAAAGAACTCGAATTTATTGAATATAAAAGCCTTTTTGATTTTTTAAAACCTGACAGGAAGGCATATTATGTTACGCTTGGAGATTTTGTTACTATGGAAGACGGTTCCGGAATTGTTCATATAGCACCTGCATTCGGAGAAGATGATTACATGACCGGATTAAAGTATGATTTACCTGTTTTAAAAGCAGTCGGAAAAGACGGTTTGTTCATAGAAGCCGTTACACCATATAAAGGGAAAAATTTTAAATCCGCTGATAATGACATAATATTGGATCTTAAAAATGACGGCCGACTTTACAAAAAAGAAATGTTCGTTCATTCCTATCCTCACTGCTGGAGACATCATGTACCTTTAATGTATTATGCAACAGATTCCTGGTTTATAAAGACCACAGACTATAAGCAGAAAATGCTGGATATGAACCAGAAAATAAACTGGCATCCGGAAACTTTCGGAACGGGAAGATTCGGAAAGTGGCTGGAAGAGAATAAGGACTGGGCAATTTCAAGAAACAGATTCTGGGGCACTCCCCTGCCTGTCTGGTATTACATTGATGAAAACGGAACTGAACATTATGAATGTATCGGAAGTCTGGAGGAGCTTAAGAGCAGATCTGTAAATTTCGAATCTGTTTATAACAATAATACTGAACTCGATCTTCATAAACCATACATTGATAAGATAATCATCAGATCAAAGGAAGGAAAGGAAATGAAGAGAGTGGAGGAAGTAATAGATTGCTGGTTTGACAGCGGTTCAATGCCTTTTGCCCAGCATCATTACCCTTTTGAGAACAAAGAATTATTTGAAAAGAATTATCCGGCAGATTTCATTGCCGAAGGTGTTGATCAGACAAGAGGCTGGTTCTATACACTTCATGCTATCGGTACATTTCTGTTTGACAGATCTGCTTATAAAAATGTGATCGTAAACGGGCATATCCTTGATAAGAACGGTAAAAAAATGAGCAAATCTCTTGGTAACGTAGTTGATCCTATTGAGATGATGGAAAAATACGGTGCAGATGTTTTAAGATGGTATTCCGTATTTTCATCTCCTGTGGGTAATTCAAAATTATTCAATGAAGATGACCTTATTGAAGTTCAGAATAAATTCTTTGATACTCTTATTAATACAATTAGATTTTATATTTTATATTCGGGGATAATAGATTTTGATTATGAAAAAGAAACTGTAATGGATCCCCGGGATAGAACAGTCATAGATAAATGGATTCTGTCAAAGATCAACTCGGTAAAGAAAAAATATTTCGAATTGATGGATGATTATGACATTACAAAGGCAACAAGAGTTTTGTATGACTTTACTATAGATGAACTGTCCAACTGGTATATCAGAAGGAACAGAAAGCGCTTAAGGAGTCCGCTGAATGAGGATGATAAGTTAAGCGGATACCAGACTTTGCATGAGGTTATCATTGAATTATTGCAAATGGTAGCTCCGTTTTCACCGTTTCTCACTGAAAAGCTCTATCTTTCCCTGATGAATGATGAAAAAGAGTCTATACACTTGTCAGAATTTTCTGAAGCAGATGAATCCCTGATAGATTTAAGTCTTGAGGATGAGATGAAACTTGCACAGGACATTGTTTATCTTGTCCGATCTGTAAGAGTAAAAAATAATCTTAAAGTGCGCCAGCCTTTAAGACAAATACTTGTACCCGTTCTTGATAATAAAGACAAGCTGAAACTTCAGAAGATAAAAGAAATCATTTTAGAAGAAGTAAATGTGAAAGAGCTGAATATAATAGAAGGTGATTCTGAAATTATTGTAAAAAAATCAAAACCGAATTTCAAATCGATAGGTCCTAAATTTGGCAAAGATGTAAAGAAAGTACAGAAGATCATAAACGAACTCAGTTCCAGACAAATCTCCGAACTTGAGAAAACAGGCAGATTAAATGCTGAAGGATTTGATTTTACAAATGATGATGTTGAGATTTATACAAATAATATCGAGGGCTGGATAGTGGAAACATACGGAGGAGTTACAATTGCTCTTGATACAAAACTTGATGATGAACTTACGGAGGAAGGCATTCTAAGGGAATTCGTAAACAGGGTTCAGAATTTCAGAAGGTCCAATAATTTTAATGTAAGTGACAGTGTCAGAATATTCTACAGGACTTCTGAGAAAATAAGTTCTGTAATTAATAAAAACCTAGAGTACATTAAATCAGAGACTATGAGTGTTAATATCTCAGGCTCAAACGGACATGATTTTGATTTCTCTAAATCAGAAATAAATGGTGAGTCATGCGAACTCTACTTAGAAAAAATCAATTAAAATTTTTAAATTAAGGAGCATAAATTTGGCAAAAACAAAATCCGGGATTAAAGACAAAAAGGTACTACCCAAAAAAGTTGTTTCAACTAAATCTAAAAAGACTGTATTGAAAACAGTAAGTAAAAAAATCAATACCGCTTCGGTAAAAAAATCCTCTGTTCAGAAAAAATCAACTCCGAAAACAGTTGAAAGAGTCAAAGCATCTGCTTTTTCAGGTAAAAAGAATTTAAATGAAAAAGCAGAAATTCCTGTAAAGAAGATTAAGAAATTCAAGCCTAATAAAAAGACAAGGTATTCCAAAGCTGAGTTAAAGCATTTCAGGGATATAATACTTCTTGAAAGAAAAGCTATATTTGAAAGCGCTAAAGCAAATATGGAAGCATTGGTTGATAAGGAATCCGGAGAATATAAAGGTGACAATTTATCATATTCTTCTCATATGGCTGAGCAGGGAACGGATGAAATGGAGAGAGAAAAAAATTATTTATTTGTACAGAGAGATGAAAAGTATCTGGGTTATCTTCAGGATGCATTGATGAGAATAGATCAGGGAACATATGGAATATGCGTGGACTGCAGGGATGAGCCTAAGAATTTATGCAGAACTTGTCCGCTGATTGTAAAAGAAAGGCTGGAACTTGTTCCTATCACACAGCATTGTATAGAATGCAAAAACTTAAGGGGTTAAATATAAAATTTGAAGGTTTTAATTGTAACTTTTTTTGTAGTATTAGCAGATCAGATCACCAAATTATATGTCAAAGGTATTTCAATTCCTAAGCTCGGAATTTCGATTCCTGGAATGCCTTATCAATCTTCTATAAACGTGATTGGTGATTTTTTTAAGATCACATTTATAGAAAATCCCGGTATGGCTTTCGGTCTTCAGATAGGCGGAAAATTGTTTCTGTCTGTATTCACCATTTTCGCAACTGTTTTATTGTTTTTTTTCCTGTACAAAAACCGAACGGAGGTATTTTTACTGAGACTGGCTCTTGCTTTTATCCTCGGTGGTGCAATTGGAAATCTCATAGACAGGGTCTTTTACGGAAAGATATATGACTATGCGCCTTTTTTTTACGGAAGAGTTGTTGACTTTCTTCATCTTGATTTTCCAAATTTTACGATATTCGGAAAAACAATTTATTCATGGCCAATATTTAATATAGCTGATATTTCAGTATCCGCCGGCTTTCTGATGATACTCTTAGGATATAAAAAGATCTTTCATAAAGAAGAAATTCATGAATCCGTTCAGACTGAAAATCAATCAGACAGTCTTTCAATTATTCCCGGGAATAATTCAGCATCAGAAACTGACTCTCATCTTAATATAAATAATGAAGAGAATACTGATACTTCTGAAAAACCGGCATTAAAAGATCAGATAATTAACGCCGGTCCGGAAAATCCCGACTCCGAAAATAAATCTATTGACCGTATATAAATTTAAATCTTACTTATTTAACTGAAATAAATTATCTGCCTTCCAGATCCAGTTCTTCTTTTCTCTTTAATAAAGTCTCTTTGTCTTCCACATGCGCCGGATCAGGAATACAGCAATCCACCGGACAAACTGAAGCGCATTGAGGTTCATCATGAAATCCAACACATTCAGTGCATTTATCAGGAACAATGTAAAAGAACTCGCTTGAATAAAATCCTGATGCACCTGACGGAGCTGCATCACCTTCACCGTATGATTTACCTGATAATACCCAATTGGAACCGCCTTCATAAATTGCAGTATTAGGACATTCCGGTTCGCAGGCACCGCAGTTAATACATTCAGTTGTAATCATAATTGCCATTAACTTATTATCTCCTTTTGTTTATTTGTTTAACAAAACTAATCATTAATAAAATTTTATTCAATTGAGTAATGAATAAGATATTTTATATTTATACATTGCGTCTAATACGAATTTTAAATGATAATTAATTATTTTATTTGATTCATAATTAAACTTATTTCTGTTTTTTTAAAAACAACCCCGCATGTGAAAAATTGCCGTTAAGAAATTCTGAGAAA
>DAIPYG010000112.1:0-9441 GCA_036782875.1 Bacteroidota bacterium
CAAGCTATGACATCTCTCAAACCTAAAATTCATTGCATCTGAATTCCATAGGAGTTAATTTTATGGCAATTATTACAAAATTTTAATCAATTAAAAAATGAAAAAACAAATTTCTGGTTTTTTTCTGCTTGCATTGTTGTTGACTTTTGCAAACAATAATGTTTTTGCAGCAGGGTTTAACAGTATTTATACACCGGATGGTGTAAACATAATAGCTGTAGGGGATCAGGGACTGATATTCCGGTCTTCCAATACCGGTAATACCTGGGCAAGTTATACTCATACAACAGACAATTTCAAATCTGTTTATTCTCTTGGAAATGATGTTTGGATTGGAGCAAGCAATGGAAATATTTATAAGACAACTAAATTGAATTCTCCAATCACAGCTTATAATATCGGTGCATCTTACACGATCAATTCTGTGTATTTTGTAAATTCAAATTCAGGCTTTGTATGCTGTGATAACGGGAATGTTTATAAATCCATTGACGGAGGTATTTCGTGGAATCCTGCAAATACCGGATTGTCAGCAGTCTCCCTTTCTTCAATTAGTTTCTTAGATGAAAATAAAGGTGTAACAGTTGGGAAAAACGGATCCATTTATACTACTGCTAACGGGGGTTTATCCTGGATACAGCAGGCAGGAACCTTAACCAGCAGAAACCTGATCGATGTGAAATATTTTACCGACGGAATCATTATCACCGGTGAGTATGGAACGATCTTAACAAAAACAGAATCCGGAGACTGGACTTCTGTGATCACCAGAACTGATTCTGACATAAGAGCCGTAACTGGTTCTTCTCTCACTAATGCGGCAGTCTGCGGCGGAGGTGGTTTTATAAGAAACAATAAAAACGGAAGCAGCAATTTCTTTAACTTTGAAATAAACCCAATGCTTGCCAATCTTACAGACATATTTTATTATGACAATAATAATGGATTTGCAGTCAGCAGCCTGAATAATGTTGTCATCAGAACGACCAACGGCGGAACAAGCTGGGATCTGCCTGCAGGAACATCAGTAGCAATGAACTGGACAGTTAAAACTCCAACAGGAAGCGGTATCGGAAATAATTTATGCATGCATCCGAAAGACAGAAATTCTTATTTCGTTGTCTATGGAAATAAAGTATATGTAAGCAGGGACAGAGGCGATTCGTGGTCTCAGATAGCAACCGTCGGAATAGGATCAAGAGCTCACTCTTTTTATGTAAGTCCTGTAGATACAAACGTATGGCTTGCAGCAATGGAGAATTCTCCTGACTGCGTTGTAAGAACAACAAATTACGGTGCGACCTGGACAAATATTATTGCAAAAGATTTCAGTACATACGGACAGCCATTGGAAATGGATCAGAATAATCCATCTACTTATTATTTCGCACCGTCTAACGGAACTAACGAAGGAGTATATAAATCAACAAACAACGGAGCTAATTTCACTCTGGTTGCCCCTTATAATAACAGCGGAATAAATCAGCCCTGCGACCTTATAATAATGTGGGACAGCTCAGATGTAATGTATATGGGGGATGACGGCGCTGATATCTGGAAGTCAACTAATTCAGCCCTGACATGGACACTTGTAAAGCCCGGTTCTTCATCTGAAGTTCCTTCTATGTGCAATACAGTTTATGACAGAAGTTTATGCTATGCTACAACATGGAGCAGTTCACAGGTTTACAGAACAACAAATTCCGGTGACGTATGGAATATTACATCTAACAATTCCGGCAGCGGCTGGGGTTCAGATATGTGTCACGAAGATCCGACAGTTGTATTGACCGGAAATTACGGAGCACAGTCTTATTTCAGTACCAACGGCGGAGCAAGTTTCTTTAACGTAAATTCAGGTCTGGGCGGAGCAGGAGCAGGTATTATGGTTCCTGAAAGAGGAATTCTTCTGAATATGCAGACAGGCAGTCTTTATAAAATGAATATTTTATATACAGTTCTTACAGGAGTAAATGAGAATACTGTTTCACTGAATGTTCCTGATAAATTTGAATTGTCTCAGAATTATCCTAATCCATTCAATCCGACCACTAATATAAAATTCTCAATTCCTAACTCAGGAAATATTTCTTTAAAAGTTTATGACAGATTAGGCAAGGAAGTTGCAGATCTGGCAGACGGATTCAGAAGCGCAGGGACTTATGAAATTAGTTTTGACGCATCAGCTCTAACATCCGGAGTTTATTTTTATAAGCTCATTACTAATGAGATCGTAAATACAAAAAAAATGACTTTAATAAAATAGAATACTCCCTTAAGCTACAAACTAAAAGCTGAAAGAATGATCTTTCAGCTTTTTTAATTTTTACTTGAAATTTCAGGAACTTAGTTAATCTATGCAAATAAAAGAAGCAAAATGATAAATCTAATTTTTGTTTTTATATCAATAAATATTTGTTTTACTTACACTTCTTATACATCCCCTCAGACCTACCGGAAGCAGTACAATTCCGGAACTAATGAAGGGGATTAAACCGGACAGATCAAAACAGTCCGGCAATTTTTAAATTTAATATTTGTGCAGTTTCTTGAATGAGTACTCAGGATTTATATCAAATGAAGCCGGTGTATTGAAATCTAATGAGGGAGAGAAATAATGTTACTATTCTTTCTATTCCCGGGAGATGTAAAATATGTTTTGATTTATTGAATTAAAAATTATAGCTTACGATATTAGCAAATCATAGAATCTAGTTCAGATAAATTATTTAAATTATATAATTCTTTTGGAAATCCTATAAAATTAATTCCATATTATTATGAGATCAATAATATTATTTGCTTTAATACTGAATTCTTCTTTACCATCATTATTAAATGCGCAGCTGAATCAGGAATGGGTACGAAGCTATAACGGACCGGTTAATGGAAATGATGAAGCGCTGACTCATACAACTGATACATACGGAAATGTTTACGCAGCAGGAAAGATCCTGGGATCAGCAACCGGGTTTGATATATATGTTGTTAAATACAATTCATCCGGAAGTTTGTTATGGGAAAAGATATACAACGGTCCGGGCAGTGGGAATGATATTGCTTATTCTATTACAATTGACCGCTCGGGAAATGTATTTGTTGCCGGTGAAAGCAAAGGATCTGATACTAACAGCGATTATGTCCTGATAAAATATAATACGCTGGGTGTCGAACAGTGGTCGCGAAGATACAACGGAGAAAGCAACAGTGTTGAAATTCCCGCACGGGTAATTACGGATTCGGCAGGTAATTCAGTAATTACCGGACACAGCTGGGAAACAGGTACTTTGTTTGATTTTGTAACCATCAAATACAACAGTGAAGGGAATATTTTATGGACAAGAAAATTTAACGGTGAGGCAAACGGAAATGAACTTGCCAATGATCTTGATATTGATAATTCAGGAAATATTTATGTGACAGGCAGCAC
The DNA here is from genome assembly GCA_036782875.1 of Bacteroidota bacterium. GTDB lineage: Bacteria > Bacteroidota > Ignavibacteria > Tepidaquicellales > Tepidaquicellaceae > JAGPCH01. The sequence goes on from DAIPYG010000112.1 coordinate 3,431, forward strand.
TATCGGGGCAGCTACAATAAATGATTTTGTCATTATTAAATACAGTGCAGGCGGTGATGAATTGTGGACACGGACATATAATGGTCCCGTTAACGGAAATGATAATTTTACTTTCATTACAATTGATAATAACAGTAATGCGGTAATTACAGGATCAAGCGCCGGTTCGGGAACAGGTCTGGATTTTGCAACAATTAAATATTCACCTTCCGGTGATGTTATCTGGCTGAAAAGATTTACTTCTAATTCTGTCAACTTTGAAGAGCCAAAGGCAATTGCCGGTGACTCTTCGGGAAATATTTATGTGACAGGAACTTCTACAGGTTCTTCTTCATATGACTATATGACCGTAAAATATTCCGCTGCAGGGGAAGAGATTTGGGCAAGGAGATATAACGGTCCGTCTGGAAATAACTTTGATGAACCAAGGTCTGTAACTGCTGATAACTGCGGGAATGTCTTTGTTACAGGTCTGAGTGCAGGCACAGGAACTATGGATGATATTGTGACGATAAAATATAATTCCGTAGGAGATGAATTATGGGTAAACAGATTCAACTCAGCTGCGAACAGAGACGATGCAGCAAATAATATTTCACTGGATATTTACGGAAATGTAATTGTAAGCGGATTCCTGACAAGCTTAGCCGGCGGAACGGATTTCGGAGTTATTAAATTTTCTCAGCTTACAGGAATAGTTTCGGCTGATCAAATTCCGGGTGAATACCGGTTATATCAGAATTATCCAAATCCATTTAATCCGGGCACTGTCATTAAATTCTCAATACCTTTCTCAGGATTTATATCACTCAAAGTCTTTGACATTTCGGGAAAGGAAGTTGCTGTTATCTTTAACGGATTCAGAAATCCCGGAACTTATGAAATAGATTTTGACGCATATCAATTATCATCAGGTACATATTTCTACAGGATGATTTCTGCTGATCAGATATTAACCAAAAAGTTTATTCTGATCAGGTAATGATTTTCAATAATATTTACCATATAACTCAATAATAAGAAAGCGCATAACGCGGATTGAGCTGAAAATTTCGGAATTATTTTTAACCCTGATAAAAAGTGATTTCAGCTTTATGGAGTTTATGGAATCCGATGACAATGTTAAACTGTCGAATGATAATGAAAGACCCGGAACTTAACATTCGCAAGGCGCGCGAAAGGTTTTAAATCTGAGCAGCCCAATTTTTTTTATATTTTCAAAATTAGTAGTAGAATAATTAGCAGGAAGTGAGATTTAATATAAATGTCTTGGACGGATGTTTCTGATTATTGAATATATTAAATTAGAAAACTTATATATAATTTTATTTTAAACCGGAATTATTAAAGCAGCATATCCGGTTTTCTCACACAAAAGACAGGTAAGGTTCAATTTTTAAATTCTCAGACTTTTTACAATTTAATACAGTTTAATATTGAATCTTATTTTCAATAACCTTATTTTATCACACTCAAATCAACCAATAATCAAATAATACAGAAGAATAGCATACGATCTTCAGTATCGTTTTGTATACTTTTATTATTTTTGTATACGAATCTGTCAAATGCACAGGGATTAACAGTATTACCACTCCTGACGGAGTAAATATTATTGCTGTTGGTAATTCCGGAAAGCTTTACCGATCGGCAAGCGGAGGAGTTACTTATACCAGCTCTACAGTATCAGGTACACCAAATCTTTATTCCGTAACATCTTCAGGAAATGATGTATGGCTAACCGGGCAAAACGGAAATGTGATCAAAACCTTAAAGACTTCATCTCCAAACAGTACTTATAATGTAGGCAGTTCTGCAAATCTCAATTCTGTCACATTTCTGAATTCAAATACTGGATACGTCTGTGGTGACGGAGGAGTTGTTTATAAATCAGTTAACGGCGGAGTAAACTGGACTTCAAGCAATTCAGGTATAGCCCCGGTTAAACTAAATTCAATTAGTTTTAAAGATAATAATAACGGTACTATCGTAGGTAATAACGGAACTGTATATGTTACAGCAGATGGAGGAGCAAGCTGGACGGCGCAGTCATCAGGTACTTCATATAATTTATTAAAAGTAAAATATTTCGGAAGCAATATTACGGCAGTTGGCGAATACGGAACAATATTGATAAATACTGGAAGCGGATGGACATCTGTCAACTCAAGAACAAAATCAGATGTAAGGGGAATTTCAGGAACAGGATTCAATGATGTTCATATATGCGGGGGAGGCGGATTCATCAGAAACAATAAAAGCGGAAGCAGTAATTTCTTTAACTTTGAAATAAATCCCATGCTCGCAAATCTTGCCGACATATTTTTTTATGATGCAGGTAAAGCTTGGGCAGTAAGCAGTCAGAATAATGTGATAATTTATACTACTGACGGAGGAACAACCTGGAATATGCCGACAGGTTCTTCTGTTGCGTTCAACTGGATAACCAAAACACCTGCAGGCAGCGGAATTGGAAATAATCTGTGCAGACATCCGACAATAAGAGATGCGATGTTTGTAGTTTACGGAAATAAAGTTTACAGAAGCGGTGATAAGGGAGATAACTGGACACAGATAGGAACGATTGGCATCGGCTCAAGAGCGCATTCATTTTATGTAAGTCCTTTGGATACAAATGTATGGGTAGCAGCAATGGAAAATTCTGTTGACTGCATTGTCAGAAGCACTAATTACGGTTCTTCCTGGAGCAACATTTTAGCTAAGGATTTCAGCACATACGGACAGCCGCTGGAAATGGATCAGAATAATCCTTCAACTTTTTATTTTGCGCCATCGAACGGAGCCGGAGAAGGAGTTTACAAATCAACAAACAACGGAGCCAGCTTCAGTCTGGTAGCTGCTTACAGTAATTCAAATATCGGGCAGCCCTGTGATCTGATTATTATGTGGGACAGCTCAAATGTCTTATATATGGGTGATGACGGATCTGATATTTATAAATCTACAAATTCAGCTCTGACCTGGACGCAGGTAAAAGCTAACTCATCTTCTGAAGTACCTTCGATGTGTAATTCAGTGTTCGACAAAACAATATGCTACGCAACTACCTGGGGAAGTACTCAGGTATTTAAAACAAATAATAACGGAGACAACTGGAATTTAGTATCTAATAATTCCGGAAGCGGATGGGGTTCAGATCTGTGTCATGAAGATCCGAATGTTGTGCTGACCGGAAATTACGGAGCTCAGTCATATTTATCAACTAACGGCGGAGTGAATTTTTTTAATGTAGATGCGGGATTGTCCGGTGCAGGCGCAGGAATGATGGTAACTGAAAGAGGCACTATGCTGAATATGCAGACAGGAAATCTTTATAAATTGAACATAGTCTATACTGATACACCTGTGCTTGTAAACATTGATGTTCAGGCTTTAAATACAGGAGCATCAGGAGTAAATTATTATATAACACCGACTATAATTCCTTCCGGAACAGTAAAAAATAATAACGGAGCTGCTACTGCTACATTCAATGTTACCAGAAGAATCAGTCCGGGAAGTTATGTCAGCACAAAAACTGTAAGCAGTCTTGCAGCCAGCACTTCCGCTTCAGTTAATTTCGATCCATGGACATTCAGTGCAGGAACGACTTATACTGTTAAAGATTCAGTTTATATTTTTGATGATACCAACCCGGTTAATGATGTTGCAACCGGAACAATCACTCCGTACCTTGGAGAATCTGTAACAAGAATTAATCAGGGCTTCACCGGGACATTTCCTCCCGCCGGCTGGTCTTTTAATTTTTCAGGAACAAATTACTGGGAATACAATTCTGTCAGCAGTTATGGTGTCGGTATAGGTTCTGCTAAATATAATTTCTGGTCAGCTCCTGCAACTACAAATCAGTCAATGATAACACCTTCATTTTCCCCGAGCATTGCAGGTGATTCTCTGGAATATGATTATGCTTACGCACCTTATTCAGGCGCAACAGATTCACTCATAATAGAATCTTCAACAGACGGCGGCAGCTCATTTTCAACACTTGCAAGATTATACGGTAACACGGGAGCCAGCGGCATCTATGCTCTGAATACTGTTACATCCGGTGGAAATTTTGTTCCGGGACCGGGTCAATGGCTGAAGAGAAGATGGAGTTTACCTTCAGGAACAAATAAGATCAAATTCAGAGCTGTAAGCGGATTCGGAGATAATCTTTATCTGGACAGCATAAAAATTTATAGTGGCAGTTTATATACACAGTACAATGTAAAAATGACAACTGAAGGTTTATATAACGGATCTGAAATGAACATCAGAGATACTGCAAAAGCATATCTCAGAAACAGTGTTAGTCCATTTAATGCAGTTGATTCAGCAGTCGCAGTTATAGATTCATTAACACTCACAGCTCCGTTTGTATTTAAAAATGCAGCAAGCGGAACATATTACTTACAGATCATTCACAGGAATGCAATTGAAGAATGGAGTAAAACAGGCGGTGAAACATTTACCAAAGGCATAACCTCTAATTATGACTTTACATCTCTGCAGTCTCAGGCATTTGGCAATAATATGATACTGGTCGGGTCAAAATTCTGCTTCTACAGCGGTGACGTTGTCAGGGATGGAGTAATAGATCTTTCAGATGTAATTGCAATTTACAATGATGCTTCATTATTCACAGGCGGATATGTAAGTACAGACCTTAACGGTGATAATATTTCGGATCTTACAGATATTATTTTAGCTTATAATAATTCTACGGCATTTGTTACCAAGATCACCCCTATGACATCGCCGGAAGATATCAGGGCTGCACGTAATTTAATGAAGCATAGTACTGATGAATATTTCAAAAGGAATATTGAATTGAGTAAATAATATTTACAATAAATTTAATTGAAAATATTTAATATTGGCACCACCCGTCAGACACAAAGGAATAATTCTTTGTGTCTGTCGTAGTTTGTATTTTCAAATTTTTCAATATTGAAACCGGATTGACATCGAAGTAATCAAATAATATAAATCATTATTCATTAACAATTACAAACTAGAAAATGTACAAAAGAGTAACTTCATTTCTATCGCTGGCAGTAATAATACTGCTGGCTTTGACTGAGTCAGTATCTGCTCAGGGATTCAACAGTGTTACATCACCCGACGGCATCAACATTGCAGCAGTGGGAAATTCCGGTAAGTTTTACCGGTCAGCAAACGGAGGTGTAACTTATATCAGCACAACTGTCTCCGGATCTCCAAACCTTTATTCAGTAACTTCATTCGGTAATGATGTATGGATGACAGGCGATAACGGAAATATTATTAAAACATTAAAAACGGCTTCTTCCAATACGGTTTATAATTCAGGTGATGCCGGAACATTTAATTCAGTATTTTTTGTGAATTCCAATACCGGATTTGTATGCGGACCATCAGGTAGAGTTTATAAATCAATTAACGGCGGAGTTAACTGGACTTTAAGCAATACAGGAATTTCAGCAGGTAACGGAACTCTGAATTCAGTCTGCTTTACAGATGAAAATAACGGTACGATTGTTGCAAACAGCGGAAGTATATTTGTTACGAATAACGGAGGCAGTACCTGGTCACTTGAGACTTCCTCAACATCCAGAAATCTTCTTAAAGTAAGATATTTCGGAACTGACAGGGTTGCAGTAGGTGAGTATGGAACCATTCTTACAAATACCGGCAGCGGTTGGACAAGTATTGTAACACGAACAAGCAGTGACATAAAAGGAGTTACCGGTTCGGCTATAAATGATGTACATGTCTGCGGCGGGGGCGGTTTTATCAGAAACAACAAGAGCGGTAGCAGCAACTTTTTCAGATTCGAAAATAATCCTATGATGGCTAACCTTGTTGACATATTTTTTTATGATAACAACAAAGGCTGGGCAGTCAGCAGTCTCAACGGAGTAATTATTTATACTACTAACGGCGGTAAAAACTTGAGTATGCCCACCGGGTCAACAGTAGCTTTGAGCTGGGTTTCAAAGCCTGGAGCAAGCGGAAATTTTCTT
>DAIPYG010000113.1:0-9134 GCA_036782875.1 Bacteroidota bacterium
GCGGACGTTATTCATAGTTTACATTACAATTTTAAAACGTTTTGGACAGGGTTGGGAAATATTTAATTGATATGTGAAAATAGTATTGTTAGTTAATATTAGTAATTTGATTCAAAGTTTTGCAAAAGGAGGAAATTATGTCAGATAAAATTAATACTACTCTTTTATTAATATTAACATTTTTTTATCATTCTTTTCGATTCAGTTTTTATATTCCCAAAAGCAATAAAGTTTACAAAAACGTTTTCTTAGACGGATCTGAAAGAGGAGCAATATATGTTAATTATCTTGAAAGTACAAACAGGGGCTTGAACTGGGATAACTATGGAAATGTTGCAGAATCACGGTCCGGATTTCCTTATATAGATGGTTTAAGTGACGGTACGGCAAAAGTCACAATGCAGACAACAGCCGGAGGTCTCACAACTGAAAGAAGTCAGGAATTTGTGGACCTTGGACCGGGATTCGGATCATTCAACAGATTTGACCCGGGATTGGTGAACGGAAATTAACAGATATGGGGTGAATATTAGCAACTGGGAATAGTGCAAATCCGGTTAAATATTTACTGTCAAATTCTTCAAAAATCAAAAACAATGCTTCTACAACGACAAGTTCTTCTTTAGTATTTCCGGGATCATTCAGCCCCTGGTTAAAGTATGAATCTGCGGCTGAAGAGCAATATTGTCTGGCATTAAGTGAGGACGGAAAAATAGGAAATGCATATATTTCAAAGGAAATTCACAATCAGGGAGATGTATTGTTCAGGGAGTCGAAAGACAATGGACTAACGTGGAGCCCGGTTACAACAATTTTTAATTCTGATATTACGGCTGACAGTCTTGGCGCATTCAGAGGTATCAGCATGGTTTATTTAAGGAATTCGCCATGCGTTACATTTGAAGCAGCCCATATCACTCCTTATTATATGACAGATTATATGACAGCACCCGGAAAATACCCAAGAAAACCATCATACATTTATTTCTGGTCACCGGCAGTAAATGGTGGAGCAGCAAGTAGAATTGCAGGACCGGAAAATATTCCGTTTTATCCTAATACCGGACTTGAGGCATCATATAGCAGATACACTCCGCTTTGCCGTCCTGCGATAGGTAAAGCAGATTCACCATCCAGCAGCATATTATTCCTGGCAATGAACGCAACTACCTCAGTAACATCAGCAGATTCAAATGTTTATAATGCTGCTTAGTTTACCTTTTCACCCAATGGAGGAGCAGGTTGGCTAACACCGGAGAGAATTACTCTTCTGAAGCCATTAAAGGATTACAGATATGTAAGCATTTCTCAAAGAAATTCAATAAATAACGCAGATGACAGATGGAATATACAAATGATCGTGCAGGCTCATGATTATGCAGGTACATTTGCACCGAACCAACCGCCGGGACCAAGTGAACTGCTTTCTATGGTAACTGAAGTAATTTATTGGTAAGATGATGAAATCCAATATCCTGTAACGGAAGATCTTTTATTAATGAATTTTCCAAATCCTTTTAATCCTTCAACATCCATCACGTTTGAAATTGAGAGATCATCTTTTGTAACACTGGAAGCTTTTAATGTAAGTGGGAAAATGATAGTGGTATTAATTAATGATGAAACTATTCTTTCCGGTAAAAAAGAAATAACTTTTGACGGGTCAGGTTTAAGCAGCGGAATTTATTTTTATAAATTAACTGCAGGAGATTTTACTCAAACCAGAAGAATGCTTTAATCAAATAATACAATGTGAATATTGTAAAGCTCTATTGTGTTTTTACCGACAGATAAATTTTTTATAACTCAATGCACAGACTTAATTTGTTAAACATTATATTCAAAGAATTTCAAATTAAGTATAAATAAAGCTGAAGAGTTATTTCTTCCGATGTGAATAAAATATTATTAAACAAATAAATAAAAAGTGAAAATTAATTTTATGTAAACTGTTTTGCATTTACCCGGAATGGAATCTGCTCCGCGCAGCCTTTGTTTACAGGCACTGCGGGCTTAGTGAAATGTTATTCACTGATACACGATACCAAAAAATGTTAAATGTAAAAATATTTCCGGAATAATTTTACTCTTTAATTAAAAATATACTTAATAGATTATTGACAAAACAAAATCTTATATATAATTTGCAAAAAAATAATTTTACAATCTCTTAATACGAAAATATATATTGACAAGTTACAGCATTAGTAGTATATTTATCAAAAATTAAAACCCTCTAAGCGACAGAAATAAAATAGAAATTAATTTATTAATTAAATAAACTAAGGAGAAAAACATGTTTCAGAAATTTACAACATCTCTACTGATTGTCTTGGCTGTCTTATCTTTTAATTCTTCCTACTCACAGGACAGAAGAGAATACAGACAAACAGCAGTTGATGGTTCGGAAGTAGGAATTCCGAATACAAATACACGCAAATTCGTTCAGCATGTCCAGGATAATAATATTCAACCGTTATCTACAAGCAGTTACACAGTTAATTTTACATCTTTCAATTTAGCTTCATATTACGATTTACAATCCAATGGTACCACAAACGAAGTATGGCAGGATCCATTAAATCCGTTGTATGTTCATGCAGCAGTAATGGTCATGCCGGTATTTGGATCGACCAGATATTGTATTTATTTATTAAGCACAGACAGAGGATTAACCTGGGATAGTTTTGGAAACATTGCAGAAGCACAATCAGGATTTCCATCTATAGACGGTCTATCTGACGGTTCCGCAATTGTAACAATGCACACAACCGCCGGCGGACAGCCTGCAGCACTGAGTCAGGTATTTGTTGACCTTGGACCGGGATTCGGAACATTTAACAGATTCAATCCGGGTTTAGTTAACGGAAATGCACAGATCTGGGGCAGAATTTTAGCAACAAGCAACATTGCAAATCCAATCAAATGGGTATTAGCAAATTCATTCAACACTTCTGATATTGCATCCACAACAACTGGTTCTTCCTTAACACCTCCGGGAACATTCAGTCCTTGGATCGATTATCCATCAGAAACTGCTGAGCAGTACAGTTTAGCTTTAGCTGCAGACGGAAGAATCGGAAATGCATTTATCTCACAAGGTGATGTAAATCAAGGTGACGTTGAATTCAGAGAATCAACAGATAATGGATTATCCTGGAGTACACCAATAAAGATCTACGATGCAAATATTGCAGTAGACAGTCTTGGTGCATTCAGAGGAATCAGCATGATTTATCTTGGAAATACACCTTGCGTAACATTTGAAGTTGATTATTTAACAGCTACCGGTTTATTCCCAACCTTACCAAGTTCTATTTATTTCTGGTCACCAACAGTTAATGGTGGAAATTCTAAGAAAATTGCAGGAGAAAACAACATACCGTTTAATCCGAATATAGGTCCTTCAGCTTCGTATGGTGTTTACACACCACTTTGCAGACCTGCAATCGGAAAAACAAATTCATCATCAAGCAACTTGTTATTCGTTGGAATGAATGCAGCAACTGCACAAATCGCAGCTGATTCAAATGTTTATTATGCAACATATCTTACAGTTTCATATGATGGCGGAAACAGCTGGGTAGCTCCTGAAAGAATTACCCCTGCAACACCTTTAAAAGACTGGAGATATGTAAGCTTATCACATACAAATTCAATGAATAGTGCAGGTGATAAATGGACAGTACAAATGGTTATTCAAAACCACGATTATGCCGGTGCTTTTGCTCCATCACAACCTCCGGGAACTGCAGATTTCTCATCAGTAAGAGTAGATGTTCCTTTAACAGGAATCAGAGAGATCAACAGTTCAGTTCCAAGTAACTTCTCTTTGCATCAAAATTATCCAAATCCATTTAACCCTACAACTTCTATAAGATTTGACATTCAAAAATCTTCCAGAGTTACATTAGAAGTTTATAGTGCAAACGGACAAAAAGTAGAAACATTAATAAAGAATGAATTTGTAACTGCAGGAACTAAAGAAATTTCATTCAGCGGTTCAAATTTAAGCAGTGGTATATATTTCTATACATTAAGTGCAGGAGAAATAAAGGAAACAAAGAAAATGATGTTGATTAAATAATAAATATTTGTTTAAATACTTTTAAATAAAACCGACCCTCATAGAAAACAAGAAATTGTATTTTATGAGGGTTTTTTTAAAATCAGAATGATTATGACAAAAAAAATTACTAACTTAATTATTTCTAAAAAGGGGGAAAAAATGGTTACTTCAGTTAAATTTATACTTTCCCTTCTGATTGTTTTCAGTTTCATTGCAGGGAGTTCTTTTGCAATTGACAAACAGGGAACAACCGGAAAAATCACCGGAAAGGTTATTGATGCCAAGGACAAATCTCCGTTAGTCGGAGCTACAATCAAAGTAGAAGGTTCTAATTTAGGCGCAATAACTGATGACATTGGTGAATATACAATCCTTAATGTAGATGTAGGAACATATTCAGTAACTGCATCTTATATCGGTTACGATCCTCAAACTATTTCAGATGTAAGAATTTCAGCAGATTTAACAACAAAGCTGGATTTTTCTTTAAGATTAAAAGGTACTGAAATAACAACAGATGAAATTGAAATAGTAGGTAAAAGAAGTGCAATTTCACCTGATCAGAGCGGAGCTATAATTAATAAGGAATTTATTGACAATTCAGGTATAAGAGGAATTCAAAACCTGGCGTCGACAACTTCAGGTGTGGTACAGGATGAAAAAGGAAACAGCATCAATGTAAGAGGTGGTAGAGTAAATGAAACAGCTGTTATCGTTGACGGGGTATTAACAACAAATCCGTTAAACGGAACATCCTCAGCAGTAGTTAGTACTTCTACTTTAGAAGAATTAGCTGTTCTGACCGGTGGATTCAGCGCAGAGTACGGAAACGTGCTTTCTGGTATTATTAATGTTACAACAAAATCAGGAAGTGATATTTATACAGGATCAGTTGAAGGAATTACAGATGCATTCCTGGCAAAAGATTATTCACAGGGATACAATGTATATAACTTATCATTAGGCGGACCATTGATCCCCACAAAGAAGCTTTCGAGATTCATTAATTTCTATGGAGGTCTGGAAAGAGACTACAATTTAGTTCAGAATCCAAGCTGGATTTCAGATCAGTTATTCATTCCAAGTACACCAACACAACCCGGAGTGGGAATCGGAAACAATGTTCTTCCCGGTTTCAGTTCAAACGTTTGGGCAGGAAATGTAAAATTGAACTTTGATTTTTCACAATTAAATCAAAAAACACCAATACAGCTTAAAATGGGTACCAACATATCCAATGTTCTTACCAGAACATATGTAGGCTCATATATGCTTTATAACTATCAGAATAATCCACAGGTTACTTCAAAAAATACACAATATTATGCTAAGATCAATCAGCAGATCTCTCCAAATGTATTTTATGAACTACAGTACAATTATTTTGACGTAAGTAATGTTGAAGAAAATCCTTTCTTTACAAATAACTTCTACGCTTACGGATCCAGAAGCAACGGCTCTAATATTGGTTTTGATAAATATAATCAGTATGCCCTTTACGGAAGAGTTGTAAATAACTTTGAGCAAAGTAACACACAATATAGTGAAGGTACTTTGAATATGACAGCTCAGGTAAAACAAAACGAGCTTAAATTCGGAGGAAGTTACAGATATCATACAATCAGATATTATAATGTAGCTCCTTTAAGAGCTATTAATTATCAGAATATTCAGAATCAGGATTCATTACAATATGTATATGATAATGTGTTATTAGCTAACTATTTCGGTTATAATTTTGACAATACAGAGGAAGTAGATGGCGGAGTAAATGGAGCCAAGAATCCAATAGTTGCTGCGCTTTATTTCCAGGACAAAGTTGAATTCAAAGATTTTACTTTGAATGTTGGTCTGAGATGGGATTATCTGGATGCAAATTCATGGGGAATCAAAGACATAGCAAACATTACAAAATACGGAGATCCGAATAAGCTGGACGCTGCAGACTACACAGAATCAGTTGATCCAACATCGGCAGTAAGTCCGAGAATAGGATTTTCATTCCCTGTTACAAATAATACAATATTCCATGCACAGTATGGTCAGTTCATTCAGCTTCCTACTTTAGAAAATCTTTATATTGGCAGAGCAAATTTAGAATACTGGGTAAATACATCAGGATTCGCAGGATCTTTTGGAAATCCGAATTTACAGCCTGAAAGAACTACTGCATATGAAATTGGAGTAAAGCAACAGGTCGGTGACGCATTATCCGTTGATCTGACGGCATATTACAAAGATACATACGATCTTATTGGAATTCAGAAATATCCACAGCTACCTAATCAACTTCAGGTTTATGAAAATCTTGATTATGGTACATTAAGAGGCTTAAATCTTACAGTTGATCTGAGAAGAACCAACAGATTAGCATTCAATATGTCATATGCACTGGCTTATGCTTCAGGGACCGGTTCAAATCCGGATGCTGCTTCTACAGCTGCATGGTTAGGAACAAGACAACCTAAGCTTACTTCACCGCTGAATTATGATCAAAGACATACAGGATTAATCAATCTTGATTACAGATTCGGAACCACTGACGTACCTAAAGGATTCTGGGGTGATGTACTATCACAATTCGGAGTAAACCTTTTATATACATTTAACAGTGGAAGACCATTTTCTCTGAAGAGTCCGACTCTTGATCCTTTCGCATCAACAGGCGCCGGTGCTCCTCTGACTTCATCTATAAACGGTGCTTACACACCATGGAATAACAGAATGGATCTGAGAGTAGACAAGACATTTACTTTTAAAGCAGTTGATTTGAATATTTATATGTACGTTATTAATCTGTTTGATTCAGAACTGGTTAACAGCGTATGGGCGAGCAGTGGATCACCATCTTCTACAGGTTATTTGAATACCAGCCAGGGACAACAGGTTTCTGCAGCGTATGAGGATCCTGCAAATGGAACTACTTCTGCAGAATATGAGAGTTTATATAATCTCCGATCAAAAAATGTAAACAACTTCGGACCTCCTCAGCAAATCAGATTCGGAGCGAAATTAAGTTTTTAATTAAAATTTTATCCGGACATATTTTATAACTTTAATATGTCCGGTATTAAAAAATAAATTTAAAAGGGAAAAAAAATGGTCAAAAAAATATTGTTTTTTATAATTCCAATATTGTTAGTGGCAATTTACGGTTTTAAACCAAATGATAAGCCGCGAAACAATAACGGACAACTTAGGAATAACACAAATCCAAATCAGGTAATGGCGATTTCTTCGTCACAGCTCAATGCGAATCAAATCAGTACCTGGTTCAGAACCAACGGATCATTTAACAGGGATCCGTCAACAGGAAATGCAGGATTTGAATGGCCACAGGGTTCCGGTAAATATGCCAGATATGCTTCCGGCTTATGGCTTGGATGTGTTGTCGGCAATGACACACTTACTGCAGTGGCTGAATATTCATACGATTATACAAACGGATATGTCGATAATGCAGGTAATGCTCAGGGCAGCGATGATCCGTTATACAGAATTTATACTATCACACAAGGAAATACTACAAGTGCAGATTACATGAACTGGCCTGTAAGTCAGGGAGCTTATACTGATTCTGCAGGAAATCCTCTGAGTCTCGGTACACAGACAATGTTCTATTCTTACACAGATGCATATCCTCACGGCTCCGGATCAACAAGCTTACAGTCTCTGAAAGCGCAGATATTACAAACCAACTGGGCTTATAACGTTAATGGTCCTCTTGGCAATATCATCTTTCAGGAATACAGAATAATAAACAAAAGCACAAATGTATGGACTCAGACTTATCTGGCTCAATGGACGGATGATGATCTTGGAGTTTCAACTGATGATAAAGTAGGTGTAGATACTTCATTAAATCTTGGTTATACATATAATGCAACAAACAATGATGGAACATACGGAAGCGCACCTCCTGCAGTCGGATTTGACTTCTTCAGAGGCGCACTTGTTGCATCACCCGGCGATACAGTGAAATATTACAGTCCTCCTGGAAGTAGTAATCTTGTTGTTAAGCCTAACTTCAGGGATCTAGGTCTGACTGTTTTTAATTACTATAATAACGGAAGTCCGCAGCCATCAGATCCTCTAAACAATACTGAAACATACAGAGTACTTGAGGGAAAATGGAGATTAGGAGATTCGTGGGTAACACCGGGCGGAGACACTACGAGAAAATGCTTTACCGGTGATCCTGTTACAGGAACCGGCTGGCTGAATCCCGGTGAACAGGACAGAAGATTTTTACAAAGTACCGGACCATTTATTATGAATCCGAATGATACTCAGATAATAGTTGTAGCTCAGGTTATAGCAAAAGGATCAAGTAATCTTGGAAGCATAACTGCTTTAAAGAGTACAGACGTTCTGGCGCAGAGAATATTTGATAACAATTTCCAGGTTCCTGCTTCTGCTCCTGTAGTTCCAACACAGGTTTATGCACCTGGTAACGGAATTATTTATTTGTCCTGGTCAGATACAGCTGAAAAAATCTCAATCCCGAATAAATTATCGGGCGGAACATACAAATTCCAGGGATACAATATTTATCAGGTAAAACCGGGAACTAACGGTACAAATGAAAATGACAGAGTATTAATGGCAACTTATGACCTGAAAGATGGTGTGGGGGATATTCAGGACAGTGTATTCAGTACAGCATATGGAGTATTCATATACTATACAGTTCAGAAAGGCGCTAACACCGGTATCTCCAGATACTTTGTAATGAACAGAGACTATATAAATAATAATTCTTTGTATAACGGAACGACATATCAGACAGTAGTAACTGCTTATTATTATGATTCATTAGGCGGTCCGTTCTCAGCTCCAAAAGTAAATGAGACACCTATTACTGCATCAAATATTATTAAAACGATTCCACAGAATCTGACTGCAGGAACTACTGTAAATTACAATGTTGGCGACACGGTTTATACGGACCAGAAGGATCTTGGTACTATGCCTTTAGTTCTTGAACCGCTCAGCCTGATTTCAGCAAGCTATACAGTCTCATACGGAGGTACATTAGCAGCACCGACTTCAACGCTTACGAAAA
>DAIPYG010000114.1:0-9078 GCA_036782875.1 Bacteroidota bacterium
CCGTAAATTCCCTGAAACTTTATGGATGATTCTTCAGAGACATTTGTATTGAAGCTTAACAAAACCCCTCTACCTAATAATGATCCTCTGTCACCTGAAATATTTCTTACTGAAATAGGATTCAGAATTCCGGCAGCTTTTATCTGAACAGCTTTCCAGTCTTTCTTTATGTTTGATGAGACTGCAGGGTAATTTTGTGTCACTTCTTCAATTGATACAGTATCAGGAACAAAAATTGTTGCGCTGGGTGATTCTATGCTCGCCCGGAATCTCCAGCCGGGTTTGAAATCCAAATAATATTTTATCAGAACATTTCTTACTGTGACTGCAGTTGGAGGTCCGTCAACATCAACAGTCAATGGAAGAGTTTCAATATCACTGAAGTTGGTCCACGTCTGACCGATTATAAAATGACTTGTCTGTCCGTATGCATGACGTATTCTGAATTTGTTATCTGTACCGTTAAAATCAGTTTCGACTTTTATAAGTGTATTTCCCACGATAGTTTTTTTCTTAACTTCCAGCCCTAATCTGGTTACATTAGCGGTCATATAAAATGTTTTCTCAAAGTTTGCTTCCTCACCAACTGGAATTTCACTTATGGAAAAACCTGTCCCTCCCTGCAATCCGTTAAAATCATAAGAACCGTATACTCTTGCCGAACCATAAAATCTTATGCTGAGCTTTTTATTTTTTGATTCAATTATCAGACCGCTGCTTTCAGGGGAATCCTGAGGGTGAATGTCTTTTGAGCCTAGTGAGTCCAATGAACTGTTGCTTTTATGTATGAGGGTATCCTTGGTTATGTCCTTTGCTTGTCCGGATATTATACCGGATAAAATCAGTACAAATGAATACAGAAGTATATAAAAAATATAAATCTTCAATTTTTTCTCCTAAAATTTTTCCGCAAATTTTTATTCGGAGTCTTAAAGTGTTCTTTTAGTCTCAGCAATCTAACATTCAAAAAAAGTCCTGATAAACCAGGAGCTGGAATATCTGATCATAGGTTATCCGAAATTACTCTGAATTAAAAGTATGTATCAGATTAATAGAAAACATTTCTTTTACTTTCAATTATTGCTTCAATTTATATTTCAAAACCATTCTGCAATTGCCGGTGGTGCCAAAGTTTGCGGGGGGTTCTTAAAGTTGAAATATTAAGTGCAAACTTTGATCACCCGCAATAGAAACTTAATTCAATTACTTGCTCGGCTGAACATTATACATATTCAATCCTAATTTTTCCGAAAGATATTTTATAACATACTGAGCTTTTACACTGTTTCCTGCTTCATCAAGAGGAGGAGATATAACTCCAATTCCTAATTTACCGGGAGCCACTGCGATTATTCCGCCGCCAACTCCGCTCTTGCCCGGCATTCCTGTATCATATATCCAGATTCCTGAATCATCATAAAGTCCGGCGGTTACCATTACAGGAAGGGTATGCTCGGTGGTGTTTGGTGATACTACTACTTTATTTGTTATGGGATTGACTCCGGCGTTACCTAATGTTGCTGCCATTATTCCAAGGTCTTTGGCATTAACATTTATTGCGCATGCCTTTGTATATATGTCTGTAGTCTTAACAGGATCAAAATACATTCTTTCATAAGCAAACAGCAGCCATGATAATGCCTGATTTCTCTGATTTGTCGCGGCTTCACTTTCATATACAGGCTGATTGACTGTTAATGTTCTGCCTGCAAAATCACTGTATGTATTGATAATATTTGTCCATTTGTCTTCTGCAGTGCTGCCTTTGATAAGACTTGTCGTTGCAAGCGCTCCGGGATTGACACATGGATTCATTTCTTTTCCTTTTTTCCATTCTATGGGTTCTATTGCATTGAATTTCATTCCTGTTGCATCCACACCTACTTTTTCTTTTAATGCATCCGAACCCAGATCCTCAATCACCATTGCCATTGCAAAAACTTTTTCAATTGACTGCATTGAAACCATGGCTGCAATGTCACCGACTTCAACTATTGTTCCGTCAACTGTTACAACGGCAATCCCGAATATATTTGGATCAACTTCTGCTAATGCAGGAATATAATCAGCATTCGCGCCTTCTTTTACATCTTTGTATTTGTTGTATGCTTCGTTGACTGCAGCTGTTATATCTTCTTTTGTGAGCTGATTCTTCTGAGCAGATACATTACCTGAAATAAAAATTAAACACAGTAATGATGCTAAAACCAGCCTTACTTTTCTTTCAATATTATTTTTCATATTAGTTTATTCTTAGTTAATTAATTTGTTTTAATAACCTTACCAGGTAAATATCTTTGAAAAGTTATATTTAAATGCAAATCTTACTTCGGATGTTGTTGAATGAAAACTTCCGCCGTAATTATCTCTTCTTCCGAAATTATATTCAACACCTGCCATTACATTGTTTACAGGATAGTAGAGCAGGTTAACCAGTCCGTATTGTCCCTGCTTGTAAGCATCCTGCGACTGAAGATTAGTATTTTTTATTGTCGTTACTGAATAACCAAATGAACTCGAGAAAAGATTACTCCAATTTACATCCACAAATGCTGTTGCTCCCCAAACCGGAAGAGCTTTTCCTCTGATAGGCTGTTCTGTTGTGTTACCTTCATAATTCCTTGTAACGGCAACGTCCACAGGAGCATCATTCATATAATTTTCCATTCCTTCTCCATAAACATACTGTCCTCTGAAGACAGCTTTCTTACCCAAATTAATGTTAGTACTAATAGTTCCTCCCCATCTGATTGCGCTTCCGTTTAGCTGAAAGGCAGCTGTATCAGCAATATCTCTCCATTTTATACTTCCGACCACACCACCCAGCTGAACATATCCAAAGCTTCCTGTGTATCTGTAATGTGCCGTTAAATCAGGAACATTAAATACAGGTTTTACAGTCGAAAGAACTGTTGTAAATTCATTTACAACTCCGCCGTCACCGCTTGCTCCCGGATTTTCAAGTGCAAATGCAAGATTATCCTGTTTTGTCATTAATGGTGTATATCGGATCTGAATATTCCTGAAAAATATCATACCTGTTGGTCCCCAGTATTCAAGTGAATTTGGGAATACATCACCGTCCATGAAAGTGCTGTTGGTCTGACCGGCTAAGAATTTTCCTATGGAACCCCATGCCTGTCTCAGGCGGATTGTAGTCTGTCCGGCATCATTACCGACTCCGAACAAATCGAATTCGAATTGGGTCTTGAAAGTACCTATAGTTGTAGGAGTAGTACTTTTTACTCCGAGACGTGATTGCCTTACACTGTAAAATACTTTGCCGTCTGGAGCAAATTCCTTTTTGTAAGAAGGTAGTTTTGTTATCCTTAGAGCGTCATACCAGTCCGGATTTATTGTTTTGAAATTATAACCTGCTTCTGCCATTGCGAATCCGTAAACCTCAAAACTGTTTTCATTCTGAGCCTTTGCAGACGAATTTATTGACAAAACAAATAACAGGCATAACATTGAAATTACTAAATTTTTAGTTTTCATGATTTTTTGTCTTTTTGTTTTAGGAAATTGGTTTTTTTGTAATTGCTCAAAATAATGTTATTAAAATTAAGTCATTATATGTGCCAGTTTAAAACCGCTATAACTCCGAAATATAATTGATTAATTGTGAATGTGTGTCTTTTCTCCACAGTTTATAATAGAAGAATACCTCTGTAAAAGTATTTTTTAAAACTGAAGGAAAAAGTAATTTAAAATAATACATTTCGGGGATATTATATAAAATAATTAATGCAAATTAGATGAAATTATTTAATTTTACAAACTCTGATGAATGCAAACTTACCCACTTTTAATCTTTATTTTGCATTGTGTAATGGCAATATTACTATTCTAGTTGTATGACCAAAATTGTATGAAGAGTTAACCCTTTAATATAAATTTTTAACTGTTATGAGTGTCAAAAGAAAAAAGAATATAAAATTTCTCACAATTTATAACGCATTTACTGAAACCGAGAAAAATGATTTTAAAAAATTTGTAATATACAGTCGGGGTAACAGCAGGAGAAATTACAGTAAAATATTATCGTCACTGAGACTAAGCGAAAATGGAATTATTGAATACCCGGAAGCCGGGACAGGAAGGACCAGATGGAACAGACTTTCAGAACTGAATCTGCTTGCAGAAAAATTTCTCACTCAGAAATCCATAGAATCATGTAATTTTATGAAAAGATTCTTATTATTAAGAGAGTATCAGAGAAGGGATATGAAATTAACTTTTGAACATAATTATAAGAAATTTATGTCTGAGATATCTAATGTACCTATAGTTGATTATAATTATTATCACATTGCACAGCTTGATAAAATTTTCAGTGAGTATAACAGATCTGATCAGGATAAAAACTCATTGATGAGATTTACTCAATCCGGAACTATCAGAACCGGGGTTTACATAATTGAATTACTGGAGCATCTCATCAAAATATGGAATTTAAAAGCTGTCGGTATTTTGAATTTCAATTCTCTTAATGAAGAGATCTTTGAAAGTCTGAATTTCGAAAAGATACTTCTTACTCTTTCCGTAAATTCAAAATCTCCGGATAAGCTTTATCAGATTATAAAATTTCTACATCTGATCTATTTAAGCCTGAAAAATCCTGAGAATGAAGAAATCTATATAAAATCTAAGAAAATATTTTTCAGAGATCTGAAAACATTATCTGATGAAAAGAAATCTCAGTATTTCGATTATATGATAGAAATTATGATTGAAAGAGCAAATCTTTCTATAGCCGGTTCTATGGAAGAATTGTTTGATCTAATGAACAAAAAATTGAAAACAGGTTTTGTTAAGGATATGCTGAATGGTAATAATGCCGCAAACGGATTCCGGGATTATATATTTGCTTCAATCAATCTGGGGAAATACAGATGGGCGATTAGGTTTATAGATAAATACGGACCCCTTCTGCCGGAGGACATCAGGGAAGATCATATTTTACTGGGCAAAGCTCTTGTACTTTTCCATGAGAAAAAATTATCTGCTTGCTATGATTACTTAAGCAAAATCAGGAAGAAAAATCCATTCTTCTTTGTGGATGTTTCAGTTTTAAAACTAAAGGTTTTATATGAACTTAAAAAGTTTGACGAATCATTTGAAGAGCTCAAAAGATTCAATGAATACCTTAGGAGGGAAAGGATCATTCAGGATCATCTGAGAGTCTATGCAAGAGAATTCTGCAATGCTTTCTCTTTATTAGTAAAGCTATGCCAGAATCCAGACAGGAATAATCTTAATGAACTTGAGTTTTTATTATCCGGAAAGAATTTGATCGGAAAAAAATGGATAATTAATAAGATGAATGAAATAATGAATTGAAAATTTTCGTGATCAGATTATCCTTTATGCTTTAAGACATCTGATTGTTTTAAAACATAAAAGATTTACCGGTTACGAAGTCTCAATTGTTATTCTTAAAATCTTTTTTGTTTCAATATTTATAAGTTATCTGAGCCGGCCAATGCTGTGCAGTCAGAAGTCTCATCTTATTTATTTATCATTTGCACTTTTAGCCAGTAAAACAATCTGTCCCAGATGATAAGCGTCGTGCTGCATTATGCCGTGGATATGCTCATAGTATGAAAGTCCGTTATGTAAATAAACATTGTCAAAGTCTTTCTGCCGGAATTTTTTAAGAAAATTTATCCATTGCTGCTGTGAATCCTCAAGCCGGTTCAGCGTTGCCTTCCATGCTTTTCCTGATGTGTCAGTTATGTCTTCTATGAAATTATCTTCAGGTGAAATTGTGACTTCACCATGAACCCGCTGCAAAACGGTGATTCTCCAGCTTATAATATGATTAACTATTTCCCATATAGAATTCCAATGCGGAAAGATCTTAATTGAAGCCTGCCCGGCTGAAATATTTTTCAAAGTATCAAAAAGTGAAACTCCAATCCACGGTTCACCGTCATAAATATCTTCAAAAAGTTTCTCAGTTCGTTTTGTTTCTTTCATGGTAAGAATAATAATTTTCTGCAAATGTAAATAAAATTATTCAGATAGAATGCATAACAATCTGTCCTGCTTTTTTACTTTTGCTGTTTAATAATTCCTTAACTGAATAGTGCTGTACTTTTTAAAAATTCAGCCGAATTAAAAACTGGACTTTTACTTTTATGCCCACACACATCTTCTGTTAAAACCTACGGGTAACTTGACAATCAAGCACTTCAGATAACTATGACTTTACTAATACTTTAAATCCTCCGAAAGACATAAGGTTACAGTCAAAAGGCATACTTTCTATGCCTCCCATTGAACTCATTCTGGGATCCTTCATTACTTTTGCATTAACAGCGTCTCTATGCGCTCGTGATTTATAAGTAATCCATGAAAATATGACAACATCATTTCTGCCTGCTTTCTTAAGTGCCGGAAAGGGAATTCCCATTTTTATCTTAAGATCATCACCGGTACATTCGCAGAAATCCAGTGCACCGTGTTCCAGCCAAACTTTACAGCCTAACTGTGCCATCTTTTTGTAATCCGCAAGTCTTTTCACAGGAACCGTTAATAAAAATCCATCCACATATCCCGGTTTGGATACGGACTTTTTAGGCGCATTTGTTTTTTTCTTTTCCATTTTTTATTTTTTTATATTTAATGATTAATTATATTTCATTTCAGTCGCGAATTACTCGAATTATTTCTTTTACCTTGGACTACTAACTACAAACTAATACTAACTGCTAACTGCAAATTCTACATATACTTCATAGCATCATATCCAAGGAGTCTTCTCCAAAGTGCTATCTGACCAATGCAATTAGCTTCCCTGTAAATAATGAATGCGATGAAATCATAATATGGCATCTTCATTTCAGGTATTTCAAACATGCTGTCTAATTTTTCATCGCTGACTTTCACAAGCGCATCTCTGAGAACGGGTGAGATTAAATCCCAGTCATTTTGAAATTCATTCAAAGAAGGATAAACAACATCTTCCTGAATTCCTTTGTGATCTTTGAAAAGATCATATGCTTTTTGTTTCATATCTATCCCTAGTAAGCCTGCTAGGTCAAATCTTCCCTGAACCAGACTTCCGGAGATCCATGCAACATGGTTTGCCTTGGTTTTTAAACGGCTGTTCGCGTCTTTATCCGAAATTCCTGAAATTGCATTAGGAAAAAAATCTGTGTGCATGTCATAAAGAACAATTAACGACTGCATTCGGGTGGATGCTGTTTTGGTTTCCATTTTTTTTAGTTAGTGTTGAAATTCGGTGTTTGAAAATTAATAGTTAAAAGTATAAAGTTAAATGTTAAAAGTTGAAAGTATAAATTAAAAAAAGTTTTGATATGCAAACAACAGAATCATTTTAATTAACACAATTAACTGATTTAACTTAATTAACTAATCTCCATAAGCCGCCTGCAGTGTTTTTATATCGATCTTATCCATTTTAAATAAAGCCGCCATGACTCTTTTAGTTCTTTCATGATCTTTGGACTGCATAAGCATTCTCAGTGCATCCGGTACTATCTGCCAGGACAGACCGAATTTATCTTTCAGCCATCCGCATCTGCTTTTAGATCCGCCTTCAGACAGTTTTTCCCAAAGCTCATCTACTTCATCCTGATTCTCACAATTAATAATGAATGAAATTGCCTCTGAAAAAGTAAACATCGGTCCGCCGTTAAGTGCAAGATATTCCTGTCCGTAGATCCTGAAATCAACAGTCATCACGGAGCCATTTGGTCTTCCTGAAACTTTCGCTCCTTCTTCACTGTATCTTGAAACATTCAGGATCTCTGAATCTTTTTTAAATACTGACACATAAAAATTTACAGCCTCTTCTGCCCGGTCGTCAAACCAAAGACATGGTTTTATTTTTTGCATATTGGTGGTTGGTTAATTATGTTAATTATGTTGAATTTGTTGATTGTGTTGATTCATTTAATGTGCTTTACAAAATTATATTATTTCTTAAAAAAATAATACGTGTAAAAACGACTTATTAAAGGGTTGATTGCGACATATTTCATAATTATTTTAAAACCAAATAATATATAATATTTTAAAAATTTATTATTACTAACTACTAACAATTAATTACTAACTACTAACTATTAACTACTAACTGAATCATGAAGCATATTTCCATTCTCGTCCCCAAAGGAGCAATTTTAGGAAGCGTAGAAGGTCCGCGTCAGTTATTTACACAGGTAAATAATTTTTTTGCCGATAGGGGACAGAAACCGCTGTTCAAAATTCAGCTTGTGGGAATTTCAAAAGAAACTCCTCTGAGCGGAGGACTTTTTACAGTTCATTCTGATCATCTGATAAATGATCTGAAAAAAACAGACCTTATCATCATTCCGGCAATAGACGGTGATCTGCAATATGCAATGAAAGTCAATAGTGACTTTATTCCCTGGATAAAGGCGCATAGAAAAAAGGGAGCTGAAATAGCGAGTCTCTGTATTGGTGCATTCCTGCTGGCTTCTACAGGTTTGGTGAACGGAAAGAAATGCGCTACTCACTGGATGGCTGCCAATCAGTTCAGGAAAATGTTTCCTGAAGTAGAGCTTGTAGCGGATAAGATCATTACGGACGAGGGAGGAATTTATTCCAGCGGCGGTGCATACTCTTATCTTAATCTCATTTTATATCTGATTGAAAAATATGCCGGAAGGGAAATGGCAATTTTATGTTCCAAGGTTTTTGCAATTGAGATCGAAAGATACAGCCAGTCACCGTTTACCATTTTCCAGGGTCAGAAGGAACACGGAGATGTACCGATAAAGAATGCTCAGGATTATATTGAAAATAATTTTCAGGAGAAGATCACTGTTGAACATCTCGCAACTATGACAATTCTCGGCAGAAGAAGTTTTGAAAGAAGATTCAAAAAAGCAACAACAGATACAGTCACCAAATATATTCAGCGGGTGAAGATAGAAGCGGCGAAGATGAGCCTGGAGTCAACACGTGAAAATATTAATGAAGTAATGTATAATGTCGGATATTCAGATCCGAAAGCCTTCAGAGGTACTTTTAAAAAGATCACAGGGCTTACGCCGATGGAGTACAGGAATAAATATAATCCAT
>DAIPYG010000115.1:0-8880 GCA_036782875.1 Bacteroidota bacterium
ATTGATAACGAAATCTATGACAGGTTCAGAAATACGCAGAGCAACCGAATCATTAATTCTGTTACGATTTATAAAAGCAAGGAATGAACATAATATTAAATAAGAAAAAAATAAAAGGTAAAACCAGTTAGATACAGAATATATCTCTAGTATGTAGGACAGATGCAATCAGCTTCTGTCCTTTTTTTTTAAAAATAAATAACTTCAAATCTGAATAAAAATTAATACAGTAAGATACCGGAAATATTCTTCTGAACATGTTTATCTGATAATTGAATTTCTAAAAATATAATGAGGAAATTAACGAAAATCTTTGAAAACAAACAAAAAATCAGGTTTTCGTTATAGAATTTATTTAAAGATTAAAAAAATGTTCTAAAAACTGTAGAATTTTTCTTTGACAAATGTATATCAAATCCATAATTTTGTTCGAAATGGCGTAATGATGGTTTTAATATCAATCAGAATTCAAGATATATTTCCCTGTTAATATCTATATAACTAAAGTTAAATAAATAAAGTAATTAAAGTAAATATAATATTCCCTTATCTGAAAGGAGTTCAGGATAAATTCATTTAAGATTTTTAAAAATAAAACAAAAAAGGAGAAAAAATGAAACATCTTATCACACTTATCATTGCAGGATTTCTTCTGTTATCAATAAATCCTACAGATTCATTTTCGCAGAGCATTAAAATCAAGACCTCAAAAGATTTTAAAAAAGGTCCGGTGAAAGTAAGTAAGGAAGAAGTATTAAATTCAATAAGCAGGAATACGAGATCATTTAAGAAAGATCTTAACGGTACATGGATACTGGATGAAGATTTTGAATCAGGGATTTTTCCGCCGCCACTATGGACAATGTCCGGCGGTGACACACAATGGGATCAGTACAATGTAAGCGGATACGGTACAGGAGATTACAGCATGTTTTATTCAAGCTGGAACTGTAATTACTCCAACACATTAATTCAGACAGAAGAGTTCACTCCTACAGCATCAGGAGACAAATTAATTTTCGATTATGCCTATGCTCCTTATTATGACGGTTCTACATATTATGACGATATGGAAATATTCTACTATGATATTAATAACAAGGAATGGTACAGTCTGGTGTATTATCCGGGAACCGATCTTCAGACTTCCCCGGCTACAGATAATTATTTTGTACCTGAAAGCAATGAGTGGGGAACAAAAGCAATAGATCTTCCGGAAGGAACATACAAATTGTATTTTCAGGTATATGAAAACTGCTCGAATAATTTATTTGTAGATAATATCAGAGTCGGAGCAGTAAACTCAAGTTATGATGCTTCAGTGGATTTTGTATGGGCAAAAGGCAAGCTTCCTTTAGGTTACGGAACGCCGGATAAAATCCCGGTACTTATAAATAATCCGGGAGCATCAACGATCTTTAATCTGAGTGTTTATCTGAATATTTCAGGAGCAAATAATCTGACAGATTCGATAGTAATTCCGGTATTAGGAGCTGGAGATACTATGCAGGTTGATTTTCTTGGCTTTACACCTGTTCTCAACGGGATCTGCGATGTTTCAGTATCCATTCCGGATGATGAAGATCCGGGAAACAACATTAAGACTTCATACATTGATGTAAATTCAAATGCCATCAGGCATGTTGACTCCAACTGCTGCAACGGAGGTGTTGGCTGGGTCGGTGCTTATTCGTTCCTGACTAAATATTACATGTCAGGAACCGGTCAGATAAGGGATGTTAATGTAAAAATCACCGGCGGAGAAGAAAATGTTGGACAGATAGTCTACGGATATGTAATAAACAGCAGCGGCATTGTAGCCGGAAAATCTACTCATTATAAAATAAAAGAATCGGATCTGGGAGATTATAAAACCTTTAAGATCAGTGACCCTATGCCAGTAATGGTGACAAATGACTATTATTATGTCGGTCTGGCGCAGACAGATGCTTCAGGAACAGATATAGCTTTTGGACCTCAGCAGTTTCTTTATGAAGCTCCGGCAAAACCGGATGCGAATTATTATGCATCTTTGGCACCGGCAGGTACAAATGTCGGAGCTTATGAGTTTCCAAGGGAGTGGGGTCAGAACTATGCGATCGAAGCAGTGATTGGAGATCAGTTATTGATAGACAACGGTATTTCAGATCCGGGCTTAATATATGATCAGTACTTTACTAATACTGTGCATATTCCTGTAGTTAAAGTATTTAATGCAGGAACAGCATTATCATCATTTAACATAAAAAGAACAATTTCACCTGGCGGATACACCAGTACAAAAACAGTATCCGGTCTTGTTTCAGGCGGAAATGCAAACGTAACTTTTGACCCATGGACATTTACTTCCGGTACAACTTACACAATATTAGATACTATTCTTACATTTGACGGAAACATGTCAAACAATGTCATGAAATCAACGATCACTCCAAGGATTGCAAAACAGATTTGCATATTATGGCAATTGCAAAGTGACAGAGACAGTCTTGTAAGAGCGGTAAATCAGGACGGAAGGTATGCTAATAATTTTGATACTGTAAGAATGAATTATACAGGTTCATACAGACCATGGAAAATTATGTTTGTTAACTTTAATCCTGAAATGAGTTACTCTCCGTGGATCAGGGACTCATTAAAAATGTTCATAGATAATTCCACTGCCGGCAATAAGAAAACACTGGCGATATTCAGCGATGCAATCTCTAATGTAAATGATCCTGTTTCTGGATTTCCTTCTCCGGCTGATTCCATATTTTACAGGCAGTATCTTAAATCCATGATCATAAGCGAGAACTGGACCGATAATATTCCATCGAGCCAGAGCCGGTTCAGAGGAATAGGATTCTTTGACGGCATTACTCAAGATTCTGTATCAGATCCGCATTTACCGGATCTGATCAAACCGGTAAACGGCGGAAGTGCGGCTTTCAAACCCCAGTCAGTCACAGGCAATGGAGCTGATTCCTGTATTGCTGTCAGCTTTGCAGGTACAAACTATAACACTTTCTTTATGTCAAATCAATTTTCAAGTCTCAGAACATCAGGCGGTTCACCTTCATTAAATATAATGGGACCTGTGAGAGTATATACAAAGATCATTGACTGGATACAAAGTGTAAATACGGGAGCCAAAGCTCTGGATCTTACAGCTCAGCTTGAAGGATTTTATAACATAGGTACAAATTCAATGGTAAGCGATACAATGAGAGTATATTTAAGAAGTTCAGTGAATCCATACCCGAAAATTGATTCGGCGAAAGCATTTTTGAATGCTGCCGGTCAGGGTTCATTTGTATTTAACAATGCATCAAACGGAACACCATATTACATACAGCTAAAGCACAGAAGCGGACTCGAGACCTGGAGCAAGACGACACAGAGCTTCAGTTCAAATCATCTTGCATATAATTTCACATCTGATTCCGCAAAATCATACAGCAACAATCTGAAGAAGCAGGGAAGCAAGTGGGTAGTATTCGGAGGAGATGTAAATCAGGACGGATTCGTTGATCTGACAGATGTGATCGCGATCAATAATAATGCAAATGTATTCACGGCAGGTTACATAAAGACAGATGTCAACGGTGATGACTTCACTGATCTTACAGATGTAATACTTGCATATAATAATTCCACTGTATTTGTTCAGAGAAAGACTCCATTATCCGAGCCGCAGCTTCTTGCTGAAAAGCAGAATGAGCAAGACGGTTTAATTCAGAATTCTGCAGCACAAAAGACATATTATATTTCGGGAGAAGAAGCGATAGATAACGATATCTATGACAGGTTCAGAAATCAACAGAACAGTCAGAACAGAATTCCGGATATGGTAATAAAGCAGGATGGAAACACACTGAATATTATTAAAGGAAACAAAATAGCAGGGAAGAACAGATAACTATTAAACACTAGCAGTTTAATTAAAGGGCAGGAGCTAAATTCCTGTCCTTTTTTTTTATAAAATAAATATTAAAACTATGACTTGCGTCATAGGAAAATAATAATTTATAGATTATTTTAATTAAAATTCTGAGTTACGTAACATCTGCACCCGGATAAGAATCAGTGATGCGAAGAGCTAGGATTTTTCCAATCTCTTTTATTTTTCATTTCAACTCTTCACACCTTTTCTCTACTGAAGCATACAAATATAAACTGCGTAACTAAAGATTTAGATTTATTAATTATATATTAAATGTGAAAAAAATAAAAATGGAATAATTATTTATTATTCTTCAATTCAAATAACATTGAAAGGAGACTATAATGAGAAAGTCATTACTTCCACTTGCTTTGACCTTCATTTTCACAATACTCTTCAGCAGTAGTTCATTTTCGGCAAATGAATACTTTAAAAGCGTTGCTTCAGGAAACTGGAATTCAACTTCAACATGGCAAATGTCAACAGACGGAGGAGGAACCTGGTTCGTCGCAACGAAGACACCAAATGATTCAGCAGGTACAATTACAATACAAAGTCCGAACACAGTCACTGTGACTGTCAGCGTAAATGCAAATCAGCTTATAGTAAACACTGGAGGCACTATTTCCATTAATGCTTCAATGATACTTACGATAACGGACGGAAGCGGAGAGGATCTTGTTTTATATTCAAACGGAATCATAACAGGTTCAGGAACTCTTCAGACACAGGGAGGAGGAGTGATAATGAATATAAGGTTTGGTTCGGCATTTAATGCGGCTTTTAAAATAAATACCGGAACCACTACTGTTTACAATTCCGATTATCCGAATCCGGCTGAATTCTACGGAACAGTCACGGTTGATGCCGGAGCTTCATTAGCAGTAGCCGGGGGAAACTATTATGCAAGAGTCAACAATACTTTAACAAATAACGGGATAATCAACGCTAACAGTTCATATTTTATCATGAAGGGTTCATCTCTGGTAAATAATGATACTATCAGAGCTACATATTTCCAGTTTGACACAGCAACGACATTATCGGGGACAGGAGTGAATACCAGTTCATACATAACTGTAGGAAGTTCGGGAAATATATCACTTGCAAATAATGTCATTTTTTCACCACTAAATTCAATGACAGTCAGCAGCGGAGGTTTGATAAATCCTAATACAAGGATTCTGACAATTACTTCCGGCACATTCAAGCTTAGTCCTGGAGCTACAGTTTCAAACTCCGGAACATTCCGGACACAAAATACAGTATCTCTGAATATAAGGAGCGGATCGAATTTCAACGTACCGCTGAATATAAACTCTGGAATTACAACAACATACGATGAAAGTCCGCCTTACACTGCAAATTTAAAGGGAAGCATTACAGTTGATATAAGCGCAGCTCTGCATGTCGGAGACGGAGGATATTCAACTCAGGCAAATAATAATGTTACAATTAACGGTGCAATAACGGGAAGCAGCGCAGCATTTTATATGAAAGGAGCTGCGCTAACAAACAACGGCTCCATTTCAGTTACTGCACTTGAGTTTGATACTGTCACTTCTGTAACTGGAACAGGATCTTATACGAGCAGTTCAATAACAATATCCGGCTCAGGTAATGTTACATTAATTAACAACATTACTTTTTCTCCACTGAACACTTTTAATATTAACTCCGGGGGTTATTTAAATCCCGGAAATAAAATATTTACATTTACTTCAGGTACATTCACGCTTTTTAACGGTGCTGTGGTATCAGGAACTGGTGCAAGTGCAGGAATAATGCAGACTCAGGGAAATGTATATTTTAATTTCAGAAACGGCTCTACTTTTAACAGCGCTATAAAAGCAAATACCGGAACTCTTACTGCTTATAACAGCGATCCGCCTTATGCTGCAATTTTCAGCGGAACAATTACTGTTGACGCAGGAGCAACTTTAAATGCATTTGGCGGAGGGTATTCAATTCAGGCTAACAACAGTGTTATAAACAGCGGGTCAATAACGGGAAGCAGTTCAAGCTTTATTATGAGAGGTGCGACTTTGGTCAATAATAGTCTGATCTCTCTGACTAATATCTATTTAGATTCTACGATAACTCTTTCCGGAGCAGGTAACTATACAAGCTCTATGATAACGATCGGAAGTTCAGGAAATGTTTCCTTAGCAAATAATTTAACATTCTCCCCGTTGTCTAATTTTACTATAAATACAGGAGGAATATTTAATCTGAATGCGAAGATATTTACCTTGAGTTCAGGAACGTTTACATTAAATTCAGGAGCGACCATAACAAGCTCAGGTACTTTTCAGACTCAGGGAACAGTTACGCTGAATATCAGAAACGGTTCGAACTTTAATGCGCCGTTTAAAGTCAATACTGGATCAACCACTGCATATGATAACGCCGGTCCTTATATTGCAAAATTTAACGGAAGCATGACAATAGATGCTGGCTCAGTTCTGAATGTTTACGGCGGAGGATATTTTGTACAGGCAAATAATAATCTGACAAATAACGGAACCATAACAGGTTCGGCTTCAAGCTTTATCGTAAGGGGACCTTCATTCATAAATAACGGCACTCTGAATTCAACTAATTTATATTTTGATACCACAACATATATTTCGGGAGGAGGATCATACTCACCGGCTAACATTACTATATCGGGTTCAGGAAATGTTTCACTTGCGAGTAATACGTTATTCACACCGACGTCTAATTTTTACATAAACGGAGGAGGAATTTTAAATCCAAATACATATACGATTACACTTTCGGTATATGCATTTACAATGTATAACGGATCAACGACTGTAAATTCAGGAATATTCATGACACAGGGAAATATTATGCTGAATATTAAAAACGGTTCTGCTTTCAATGCGACTTTAAAAGTACATTCAGGCATTGCATCAGCCTGGGATGACGGCAGTCCATACACAGCTGTTTTCAACGGAACTGTTACAGTAGATACCGGCGCTGTATTGTCAGCATATGGCGGAGGATATTCGATAAGGCTGAATAATAATATTACAAATTACGGTACCATAACATCGGGCGGAGGATCAACTGTAAATTTTTACGGGACGACAATTACAAATAATGGTAATATAAATCCTTCAATATTAAATTTTCAGCCCGGAGTTCATACACTTCAGGGTACGGGTTCAGGCGGAACAAATTTAACAGTTGTCAATGGTTCTACAGTAACACTTGCATCAAATCACCAGCTGCTGAGTGTGACTGTAAATACAGGCGGAACATTCAATCTTTCAACATTTAATCTATCACTGACAGCTTCAAATCCAATTGTAAACAACGGAACATTCAGCACTGCAACCGGTTCTGTTGAATATAACGGAACTTCACTACAGAGTATTTCAACAACAAACATTTCATATAATAAACTTAGAATTAATAATCCTGCCGGAACGTCATTGTCCAATGCAACTACCGTAAACGATTCGCTTTCAGTAATATTAGGTGATCTGAATCTGAACGGTTTTGTATTAACATTATCACCTTCAGGATATTTAACAGAAACAGAGGGCAATACAGTAACAGGATCTTCGGGATACATTACAACCACACGAAGTCTGAATGCGCCTTCATCACTTAATGTCGGCGGACTTGGTGCAATCCTGACAACGACAGTTAATCTTGGAAATACAGAAATAAGAAGAGGTCATTCTGTCCAAAATGGTTTGAACGGAAATACAAGCATATGGAGATATTTTGATATTTCACCAACTTCAAACTCAGGACTAAATGCAACATTGATTTATAAATATGATGATTCGGAATTAAACGGAAAAATAGAATCGGCGATGTCACTATACAAATCTACAAATACGGGATCGACATGGACATCACAGGGAGGATCGGTGAATACCTCTGTTAATACAATCACGCTTTCCGGAATAAGTTCATTTTCAAGGTGGTCTGCCAGTTCTGCTGCAGCAGTTTCTTCTACAATAAAATTATTACTGGAAGGTTATTTTAATACAGGAACAGGCAGAATGAATATACGGGATACAGTAAGAGCGTATTTAAGAAATTTCTCAACCCCGTTTGCAGTTGTTGATTCTGCTAAATCGATAATTGATTCAGTGACATTCACGGGAAGTTTTCTGTTTGCAAATGCACCATCTGGAACATACTACATTCAGATCAGGCACAGGAATGCTCTGGAGACATGGAGCAAGACAGGCGGTGAAACTTATACTTTAGGAAGTGCGCTTAGTTATGATTTTACCACAGACTCTGCAAAAGCTTACGGAAAGAACATGAAGAAAGCCGGGACGAAATGGGTATTTTATGAAGGTGATGTAAATCAGGATGGTTTCATTGATCTCACAGATCAGGTAGCTATCAATAATGATGTAAATATATTTCTGACCGGATATCTCAGGACAGACGTGAATGGTGACAAAATTGTTGATCTTACAGATCTGTTAATTACATATAACAATGCAGCGGTTTTTGTTATCAAATCAACACCATAACATTTAGCAGTTAGTAGTTAACATTTAACAGTTAACGTTTAACAGTTAGTATTTAAGAAATAGTAAAAAGAAGCAGTCGGTGTAAAAACCGGTTGCTTTTTTTTCAAATAGCTCTGATAAACAGGAGAATAAACACCAGGTCATTTTCTAAAAAACTTATTGCAGGAAAACACAATAAGTGTCTAATTGATTATATATTCAAGTATTTTTTAAAAAACTCATTTCGCATTTTTCTAAAAACAGAAATTTCCTTCTTTGACAAACCTGATTGAAAACAATATTTTTGTTTCATTGGCGTAACGGTGTAATAAAATTTTACGATAAAAATATTACCCCCTGTTTACATATCCAATATCATACATCGTACGCCATACGAAATAATCTGATATGCAGTTGATTTAATCTGCTCTCCATAATGTAGCAGGGGGTTTTTTCAGTTACGAG
>DAIPYG010000116.1:0-8806 GCA_036782875.1 Bacteroidota bacterium
GAGGGCAGGGTGGGGTTGTTTAGAACTGCTTACAATTTATTTTGATTTTATAGTTGAATAAAATATTTTTTACATAAATGAAATTGTTTTGGACGGCAATGAATCAATTCGAATCAATTCTCACTCCAATGCTGTAAATTACATTGACATTTCTAAGCATTAAAAGTATATTAAAGACTTATTTTTTAAACCTTTTAAGACAATAATTAATAATTTACGGAGTTAAATATTGAAGAAAAACCTTTCTCGAATTATCATTACGATTGTACTTATCGCACTTTCTCTCTATTTCCTGTACCCCACATATAAGGATTATACCCTTAATAAGGAGCTGAAGCATCTTTCAGGTCAGGACAGCATAGATTTTCTCGATAAGAATAATCAGGAATTACTGAGTGCCAGAGATAAAAGACTTAAACTTGGTCTAGATCTCAAAGGCGGTATGTATGTCGTCATGGACGTGGATATTGTCAAGCTTCTGGAAGACATGGCAAAGAAAAAAGATGACCAGCTTATCGCAGTTCTTGCTGAGGTCAAGGAAACTTCTAAAAACAATGAAGAACTTATACTCGAAACTTTCAAAGTAAAACTGAAAGATAAGGGTCTCAGCCTGAAATCATATTATGGTGAGCTAAGAGACAGCGATGCCGATATTGAAGCAAAGCTTACAAAGGAAATTGATAATTCTCTTGACAGAGCTGTTGAGATCGTCAGAAACAGAGTCGATCAGTATGGTGTAGCCGAGCCACAGATCCAGAAGATCGGTAACAGCAGGATCATTGTCGAACTTCCGGGTGTAAGTAATCCTGTTGAAGTCAGAAAGCTTCTCGAAGGAACTGCTCTTCTTGAATTCAAACTTGTCTATGACCCGCAGGCAACTGTGAAAGTAATGGAAGCTATCAATAAGGTAATTGTCGGAGATACAACTTCCATAAAAGATTCAGCTACAACTTCCATCTCAAAGGATTCTCTAAAATCTAAAACTGAGTCGATTACTTCCAAGGATACTACTGATAATTCAGCTGCAAGCAAGAAGGATTCTATAAATAAGGATAAAAATAAAGTAGCTAATACCGTAAAAAAAGATTCTTTAAAAGATAAAAAGAATATTGCTGATAAGAAAGATTCTGTTACTAAGAATAAGACTGATACTTCTAAAAAGACCGATACAAATTTAACAACTACTGATACCGGCGCTGCAGGCGATACAACGGATAAGGCTCAACTTACCGAAGAAGAGTTTAAAGCAAAATATCCGTTCTTTACTCTTGTTGTTTTAAATCAGGAAAGCGGAACTGCTGATGGTTATGTTAAAGACAGTGACAAGGAAAAAGTTGACAGGATATTAAACAGGGAAGATGTGAAGGCTATTATCCCTTCTGATATGCAGTTTGCCTGGTCCAACAGAACATTTGAATCCGGCGGTGAAAAGATTCACCTGCTGTATGCTGTAAAAAAAGATGCTGAGCTTACAGGAAAAGTTATTACTGATGCACGTTCAAATATAGATCCGACCAATAATACACCTATTGTTTCAATGGAAATGAACTCCGAAGGTTCTGCCGACTGGGCAAGGATCACAGGAGCCAACATTAACAAAAGAATTGCTATTGTACTTGATAAGGTTGTTTATTCTGCACCTGTTGTAAGAAATAAGATCACGGGAGGAAATTCACAGATCGAAGGTATGGCTAATGTTCAGGAAGCAAAACTTCTTGAGATCGTACTGAAAGCAGGAGCTTTGCCTGCACCAGTTAAGATCATTGAAGAAAGATCTATAGGACCATCACTCGGAGAAGATTCTATCCGTTCAGGTATATTTTCATCCCTTGCCGCATTGGTACTTGTAGCATTGTTTATGATATTCTACTACAGATTCGGAGGTTCTATTGCCGATGTAGCATTGCTTATCAACTTTCTTATAATTCTGGGCTTCATGGCTTCTTTAAAAGCTACTCTTACTTTACCCGGTATTGCAGGTTTGATCTTGTCTATCGGTATGTCCGTGGATACAAACGTTCTTATCTTTGAAAGAATCCGGGAAGAACTAGGGACAGGCAAGCCTTTGAGAACTGCAGTTGACCTTGGATACAAAAGGGCTTTCTCGGCTATTATTGATTCGCATTTAACCAGTATTATTACAGGTATTATTCTGTATCAGTTCGGAAGCGGACCTATACAGGGATTTGCTCTTACTCTTATTTTCGGTTTACTTGCCAACCTGTTTACGGCTATCGTGATCACTCACTATATATTTGACATTATGATCGAAAAAGGAAAGAAGATCAGTTTCGGCTAAATTTAAATTAATTATTAGTAACAATAATTTTATATATCAAGAATGAGACTTTTTCATAACACAAATTATGATTTTTTAGGCAAAAGAAAAAAATTCTATGTCGTTTCAGCAATAATTATTATAGTAGGATTTACAGTTCTTTTAACTGCAAAGAGTATTCCTCTCGGAATTGACTTCAGCGGTGGAACAGAAATACAGATAAAATTTTCAAAAGACATAGATATCTCGGATCTGAGAAATGCAATGGACGAAGCCGGCTTTGCAGGTATGGAGATCAAATCAATGGGCTCTGAAAGGGATGTGCTTCTCAGGACTCCATTGCAGGAAGAAGGTCAGACAGTTTCTGATAAAATACAAAACGGAATAAAAGCTAAATTTGCGGATAATACTTTTGAGGTTCTAAGAACTGATAAAGTAGGTCCGAAGATCGGAGCTGAGCTGAGAAGAAATGCATTGTTTGCAGTTCTATTCTCGCTTCTTGCGATCCTGATCTATCTGTCATTCAGATTTCAGTTTATATTTGCAATGGGAGCTGTTATTGCTCTTTTCCATGATGTTCTTATCACCATAGCGGTAATTGCAATTGCGGATTTCCTGTTTCCCGGACTCAGACTCGAATTTAATCAGTCAATGCTTGCTGCATTCCTGACGCTTGTAGGATTTTCATCCAATGATACTGTTATTGTGTTTGACAGGATCAGGGAAAACATGAAAGTACATAAGAATGAAAATGTAATTGATGTTATGAATCATAGTATCAATGCTACTTTGAGCAGAACAATTATCACAAGCGGTACGGTGTTCCTTACTGTACTGGTTTTATTCCTTTTCGGCGGTGAAGTGAACAGAAGCTTTGCTTTCACTTTCGGTGTCGGTATCATTACAGGAACATATTCATCGGTCTTTATTGCGAGCGCTCTTGTTGTTGACTGGAAGCTGAGAACGGGTGAAACACTTTCAAGTACTAAATCTTTGGGAAACAGAAGCAAACCAAAACTTGCTTCAACTAAAGTTAAAAAAGTAAATGCCTGAGATTAAAAAAAAATATTCCGGTGAAGGCGCGGACAGATCAGTAATAATCAACATTGAGAATGATTCTGTCGGTCTTGATCAGTTCAATACTCTGAGCGAACTTGTATCCAATGAAATGAAAGACGGCGTGAGATCTTTTAGTTTTGATCTTACTGATCTGACTTCCATCAACAGTTCAGGTCTGGGAATTCTTATCAGCTGTCTGAAAAAAATAAAAGAATCTAAAGGCTCTCTTAAAATTATCAATATCAATGAAAAGATATTGAGTATATTTAAGCTTACCAAGCTTGACAATGTATTTGAGATCAATACCACGGCTTAAAAAGTTATCTTAACAATATTTCAAAATCTTCTTACAGGCATAAAACTGTTTGAAGATTTTTTTATGCATAAAATTAAATTCTATATATGAATAACAACTTAACTGTACTCGTAGGTCTTCAATGGGGAGACGAAGGCAAAGGAAGAATGGTGGACTATCTCGCGCAGAATGTTGATATAGTTGCCAGATATCAGGGCGGAAATAATGCCGGACATACCGTTGTTAATCAGTTCGGTACTTTCAAGCTTCATCTTATTCCTTCAGGTATATTCAATGATAAAGTCATCAATATTCTCGGACCCGGAATGGTAATAGACATCGAAGCTTTGTCAGAAGAATTGACCGAGCTTGAAAAGTCCGGAATAGATACAAAGAATATCAGAATTTCCGACAGAGCAACGATCACTTTCCCCTTTCACAGACTTGAAGATAATCTCGAAGAAGAAAGACTCGGCAGCGCGGCTTTCGGCTCTACAAGAAGAGGCATAGCATACGCTTACGGCGAAAGATATATGAAGAAAAGCATTCAGCTTGGTGAATTGTTTTATCCGGAAGATCTTAAAAACAGGATCACTGACCTGGTCAACTGGAAAAATACTCTTTTTAAAAATGTCTATAAAAGCAGTGAAGTTCTTAATGTTGAAAATATTTTGAACTGGGTCAGCATTTTCGGCGATAAGATCAAACACCTGATCTGCGATACTACTTCTATACTCGAAAAGTCCGCTGCATCCGGTAAGAAAATTTTATTCGAAGCTCAGCTTGGTTCTTTGAGAGATATTTATTTCGGGATATATCCTTTTACAACTTCCTCCTGCACACTCGCTTCCTATGCTCCTGTCGGCGGAGGTCTTTTCAATAAGAGAATTGATAAAGTGATAGGAGTTATGAAATCATTTTCAAGCTGCGTAGGCAGCGGACCTTTCGTGACTGAAATGCCGGAAGACGAAGCCGGTCAGCTCCGCGAGACAGCTTTTGAATACGGCGCTGCAACAGGCAGACCAAGACGCATTGGTCATTTCGATGCAGTTGCCACTAAGTACGGAGCTATGATCCAGGGCGTGGATGAAATTGCTCTCACCAAACTTGATAGTTTATCCGGTCAGAAAAAATTAAAGATCTGCACTGAATATGATGTTGAAGGAAAGCTGTTAAAAAATTTCCCTCTTTCACCGGCGCTTCAAAAAGCAGCACCCGTGTATATTGAAATGGACGGATGGAGTGAAGATATTTCCGGATGCAGAAAGTTTGATGAAATACCCGATGCCGCACAAAAATATGTAAATAAGATCGAAGAACTTATCGGCTATAAAATTAAATATGTTTCTGTAGGACCGGAGAGGGAAAGTCTTATAATTAAGAGTTAGTAGTTAGTAGTTAGTAGTTAGTAGTTAGTAAATCGTAATTTGTAATTTGTAATTAATTAAAGTAGATATCTGCAAAATGAGTAACAGGTCTGTATCCTATTTTGTAATAAATATGATTTGAGGTTGGGTTTGAAATGTCAGTAAACAATCCGCATTTGGAAAATCCTCTTTCAAAAATAAGTTCACTTAGTTTTAATACTGTAACAGTAGCATACCCGTTTCCTCTGAACTGAGGCGGTGTATAAACTAGCCCAATGATCCCGATATTCTTTGTGTTCCTCATGATGGCAGCCATAGATACTATCTCATCTTTTACTTTCCAGGAAAACAGATTTCCATTTCTGATCTTTGTTTCCGTATCTTTCAGCAGTTCATCGTATTTCAATCTTGTAAACCCAAACGTTTCTTTTTCAAATGTTATTCTGTGACCGGCTATTAATTCTGCCTCTTCTTGTTTTACTTTTTCAAATGAACCTTTGCATACAGGAACTTCATTCACCTTGACAAGTTCGTGAACTATCAATCCCCTTTCCTTAAATTGTCTTAATCCGGTCTCATCAGCAAACAATTTCGAGATTGCCTTCTCCCCTATTACTCCGCTCATTGTCTGACCTGAATCAATATAATATTTAGATATCAGCTTTATTGCATCTTTGTATTTCTGATCCCCGGAAATAATTATCCTTGGACTTGTACTGACAGATATTGCTTCAGTGCTTCCATTGTCTGTAACTGAAATGTAATTGTGATCTTTGTATTCTTTTGTCTTATCTGAGATATTATTGATTATGCCGAGCGTCAGATTATTCACAAGCTCATTCTCTTCGAGATAATTTATATTTGCATCAAGGAAATCCTGAGGTGTTTTAAATATGTTGAGCTTTCTAATTGTGTTTGTTAATTGGTTAATTAAAGGATATTCCAAATTTTTAAATTATCAACATTAAATATTTGTAATAAGTAATAAGTAATTAGTAATTTGTAATTTGTAATTCGTAATTCCTTCACCCGTCAACGTCTTTCCCCGGCGAAACATCTTTCTCATCAACAAATATAGCATCAGACTCATTCGGTTTCTGATTTATGAACGGATCAGGAGCCATCCGCTTTTCTCCCTGTATATTAGCCTGAGCAATGGGTTCTTTCTTCCTGTCAATGATTGCATCAAAAGATATAAGTCCCGCACCTGTAAAGATAGTTGCCACAGAGACAGCAAGGAAAACTATATTGTAACTGAACGGCAGCTCTTCGTGTCGGAATCCAAGCACGAACAGAAAACTCATTGTCATACAGGCAATGAAGAAAGATGCAACCGGAGTGAACAAACCTATCATAAATAATCCTCCGAATATCATCTCCATAAATGGCAGTACGAATGCAAGTATGAATGCGGCTGTATCTCCCATCTGCCCTGTATCCTGTACTGACCTGATGAAATCCTGTAAATGCAGAACCTTCTTTGCTCCTGCAAAAAGAAACAACGAGCCGAGTGATAATCTGATTAAAAGTATTCCTATTGAGCTGGAAAAATTTCCGCTTCTGGCTTTAAAGATCATTCCCATTGTTGTATTGATTAAGTTTTGATTTAATTTACAAATGAATTTATATAGTTTCTACATTAATCTGAATCATATTGTTACATGTTGTTAAATAATAATTTTAAGAATTCTGATGCTACAGATCTGGACTCGGCTGATTGATTTATGCTGAATATATCCGGAATCAATCAGGAAGTTTTTCTATTTTCCGGCAGGTCATTATTTTCGGCGATTAATTTTTCTTAATGTACTTCTTTATTTGAAAAGAAAAAAAATCAACTCGTTAACTTAAATTGAACTTGGATTTATCAATTAGTATTTTGCTGACAGCAAACTATCTTTCCCTAATTACTTTAACAATGAAACTCAAAGACATAAAGCGCATGCCGATGGTCAATTGGTTTGACATCGGACAGCTTATCAATACAGGAATAAAAGTAATTTTTTCCAACATCATCGGCGGACAGTCAGATAAAAGAATCATTCAGGCACTGGCGTCTTCAAAAAAGGATTTTTATGATTACAGTTTTCACTATGACCTCGAAGGAGATAATCTGAAATTAAATAAGGATAAGCCTAGAGAAGATATCTGGATAGATTATATATCCGATACCGGCGACGGATGGAATTCCACTTACAATGTTGCTTACTGCGCTTCAAATCCCGAGCTTGCTCTCTCTGATAAAGGAAAGAATACCATAACAAAAAGAGGAGATGTTCTGATATTCGGCGGTGATGAGGTGTATCCGACTCCGAGCAAAATTGCATATCAGAACAGACTGATAACTCCTTTCGAAGCTGCTTTCGGCAATGATACTCCTGCTGAAAATCCGCATGTGTTTGCCATTCCGGGAAATCACGACTGGTATGACGGACTGGTGGCATTTACAAGAGTATTCTGTTCTGATCTGGACAGAACTTTCGCAGGCTGGTTTACAAGACAGAGAAGAAGCTACTTTGCGCTTAAGCTCACATCGGGCTGGTGGCTTTTCGGATCTGATGGTCAGCTTCAGTCCGACATTGATACTCCGCAGATTGAGTATTTCAGGAATGTAACGGATAAGCATATGCAGTCAGGTGATAAAGTAATTCTCTGCATTTCACAGCCCAACTGGATCTATGCTCACAAATATAAAAAATATAACGAGCCTTATGATGAAAGTGATCTTATTTATCTTCAGGATGAGATTCTTGCAAAAAAGAATGTCGATGTAAAAGTCTTTCTTTCGGGAGATTATCATCATTACAGAAGGCACGAAGAAAACAGAGCGAAAGATAAGAATGCGAAAGTTCAGAAGATCACCGCCGGCGGCGGGGGCGCTTTTCTGCATCCTACCAATGACATAGATGTTTCTCTTATTACGGAAGATTACGGCAAGGATAAGAAATCCAAACGAACTTTTTCACTTAAGAAAAGCTATCCCGATATTGATGTTTCCAAAAAGCTCGCTTTCGGTGATCTCCTTTTTTTATTTCTGAATCCCGGTTTTGGAATTGTAACTGCAATACTCTATCTGCTTACTACCTGGCTTGTCGGAGCAACGCTTCATTATAAGGCTCCCATAAATTTTATTGATACATTTTACCTTTCAGCAATTGCCTTTAAAGACAATCCTATAGTTGCGATATGGATTTTTACTGTTTTCGCTGCATTCATAACTTTCACCGATACACATTCAAAAATATATAAATGGGGTGGCGGATTCCTTCACTGCATGGCTCATATGATAAGTATTTTTTATATTGGCTGGGGAAGTCTGTATGTTTCAACTCTCCTTTTCGGAAACGGTACTTTTTTCCAGTTTTTATTTGCCTTTGTACTTATTTTTTTTCTGGGCTGGATCGTAGGTTCGGTAATTATGGGAATTTATCTGTTTATCTCAATGTACTTCTTCGGAAGACATAATGAAGAAGCTTTCTCCGCTTTAAAGATTCAGGATTATAAGAATTTTCTCCGCCTGCATATTGACCGAAACGGAAAGCTTACAATCTACCCCGTTAAAATAAATAAAGTTGCGCGCAAATGGCGCAACAGAAACAATGAAGAAAAACACAATATCAAATCTTTTGTAATTCCTGTAGATGGCTCCGGGGCGGAATTGATCGAAGAACCAATTGTTCTTAATCCTGAATAGGATTCGTAAGATTCGTAAGATTCGTAAGATTCATAAGATTTGTAAGATTCATAAGATTCATAAGATTCGTAAGATTCGTAAGATTCATAAGATTCGTAAGATTCGTAAGATTC
>DAIPYG010000117.1:0-4866 GCA_036782875.1 Bacteroidota bacterium
AACTTAACGAACTTAACGAACTTAACGAACTTAACGAACTTAACGAACTTAAAGAACTTATTCCCATTTAATCTCAATATTCAATTGTTTATTTTCAAAAAAATCAAACTTAAGGAGAAAAATAATTTATGTTAACCAAAAAACTTCAGGACGCTCTCAACGAGCAGATCAACAAGGAATTCTTTGCTGAATATCTTTACCTTTCAATGTCTGCTTATCTGGAATCAATTGAGATGGAAGGATTTGCAAACTATTTCAACGTGCAGGCGCAGGAAGAACATTTTCATGCGATGAAGATGTTCAACTTCGTTCACGACAAAGGCGGAAGGGTAATACTGAAATCACTGAAAGAGCCGAAGTCGGAATATACATCTGTTGTAAATGTGATTGAAGAATCTTTAAAGCACGAGAGATATGTAACAAAGAGCATCAATGAGCTTATGGATGTCGCGATTAAAGAGAATGATCACTCGGTAAAGAGCTTTCTCGAGTGGTATGTGGATGAACAGGTGGAAGAAGAAGCAACCATTTCAAAATTACTTGCTAAGCTGAAGCTTATCAAAGGCGAAGGATTCGGACTACTGACTCTTGATAGTCAGCTTGGTGCAAGGAAGTATACTCCGGGGAAATAATATATTGAGCAAAACTTTTAATTAAATCAAAAGCAGACATTTTAACCCCGTCAGAGTCTCCTGCTTTAGCTGGGACTCTGACGGTCTATACGTCAATTCAACATCATAAAAACCCTTTTCTATTTTATCAATTATCAACTATCAACTATAGTTACGGTATCACTCTTGCTACAAAACTGTTAGAGTTGTTGTAAACCAAAGTAACATCATTCAGATCAACATTGCCATCTCCCGTTACATCAGTCACTATATAGCCGCTGACAAAACTACCCGCATCATTATACACTGATGTAAGATCCGACAGGTCGATGTTGCCGTCCTGATTTACATCCCCGCTGTAAATCGCATATCTTAACGGAGATGCCGATACCTGTACTTCATTGTTTCCGAACGCGGTTGTATCAGAAGTATAAAAATTATAAAGAGCGGGAATGCCTCTTGAAAAACTTACGCTGTTTCCTGACCAAGTCTCCAGTGAATTTCTGTGAGCTATCTGAAGATAGTACTTCGTGAATTCAGTGACGCCTGAAAAACTTAAATTTGCATTTCCTGCTGGATTAAAAACTGCTTTCGAAGTTGAAACAATGTTATATGGCGATGTGAAATTTCTCAATATGACCTCAACAGTATCAGTAGGCATAAGTTGTGTCACAGGATCATAAAATCCCTGAATTTTAAACGACATGTCAAAATTATTTTCAGGAAGCGGCATATTATTGAATCTAATTCCCCATGTATAAAGTATTCCGGTGTTTGAAGATGCTTTATCCTGAATCCTTATTCTCCATGTACCCTTTGTATTTGTTCCCGCAAAGAAAGCATCCATACTGTTCAGAGGTTTTATTTCGGAACAAAAAGAACTGTATGTATTATTTTTCAATGAACTGTCTGCATCATCATTAAATACCAATGCAAGATTATTATCTGCCGACTTTGCTGAATCTCCGTCAAAGACAACAATTGAATCGCCGTTAGCACCTACAAGTGATATTTTAATGTCTTTCAGGTTTGTATGATCAAGCATTACACATAAGTCAACATCGTTAATCTGATTGTCAAGGTTTATCTGCTGAAAATTTGTAATGACCCCTTGTGTTCCGGTTGCAGGAATTCTATCGCTCAGTGAAACGAAATAAAATGCTTTGTAGAAATCATCAGAAGCAGTATTCAGTATAGGGGATCGTGGCTGAAGGTTACTTTGTCCAACATGACTGTAGCTTGCATTCTTTCTGAAATAAAATTGCGGACCACTGTTTTCTCCGTTGTCAAAGGCATTTCCATCGAGATTGTAGCATAAATTTGTGACAGACGGTTCAGTGTCATCCGACTTTTCGAAACTTCTGTACATTCTTGTTTTTACTTCATCAGGAGTTAATTCTCTTCCAGTGATCCTTACTTCATCAATTAATCCCACAAAGCTTTGTGTCGAATTGCCCCCACCGATATACATTGAATCAGTTGAAGTTGTGGCACCGGTTTCCGTAGTAGCAAAGACAGCGGGAGAATCCGCATTTTTAAAAATGGAAACATTTCCGGTTTGCGAATCAAATACAACGGTGACATGGATCCATGTGTTAATTGCGCTTGCAGAATTAAATACACTCCCCTGATTATTAATAATTGCTCTTATGGAATTTGCATTTACCGATAATGAAAAAGCAGTTACCCCTCCGGCTGTTTTGAGAAAAACAGTTTTGAAAATATTATCCGAAACTTTCAGATAATACCAGCATTCAAAACTGAAATCACCTGAAGGAAAGCTCTGTAAATTATCTTTTGCCGCAAGATAATCACCGTTTGAAAAACACTGAATGCTTTCATTGGGAATTATTGTATGGTAAGGCTGAAAAGACTGATCAGAGGCTGATACATTCATTGGAAAAACGTTGTTCTTATCGATAAAATCATTAGTGGTGAAGGGGCTTACATTGCTTATATTCTGAAACGGCATTGAAAAAACAAGTCCCGCATAAATTCCGCTTGCTGTTTCTAATGATGTTCTCATGTATTTTAAAACTTCAGTGGCAGACAGTTCCCTGTTCCAGATTCTTACTTCATCGAGCAATCCTTTGAAGGGGGTTGTACCACCCGAGATTCCTATAAACAGGGAATCCGAATTTG
Source organism: Bacteroidota bacterium (assembly GCA_036782875.1). Lineage (GTDB taxonomy): Bacteria > Bacteroidota > Ignavibacteria > Tepidaquicellales > Tepidaquicellaceae > JAGPCH01. Next base: position 2,754 of record DAIPYG010000117.1, read on the forward strand.
ATGGCGGAGCTGCTGCCAGAATAGTGTTTGTATCAAGTATACCGTTGATGTAAATGCTGAATTTATTTGTTGAATTGTTATATGTAGCTGAAACGTGCGTCCATTCATTTATTTTTACGGGATGTGCCGGTGTAGAAACTAATCTTAACGAACCGTTAGTAACCAAATCTACTCTTCCGCTTGACTGCACCCTTAATCCGTATTTTAAAGATGACCCAAGTGAAGAACCTTTTGCAAAAATTCCCTTCGACAGTCCGGAAAGAGTTGAAGGGTTTACCCATGCTTCAAGAGTAAAACTGCCTGTAAGATTTATCAATGAAGAATTCTGAACTCTGATGTAACTTGTGGAATTTCCGGCGAAGCTGCATGCCTGATTCCATGACATTTGTGCATGTGATATATTTGTCATTGAAAAAAGAAAAAGGGTAAAAAAAAGCGCCGATAATTTTTTTTTCATCTTTGAGAGAGTTTAGATTTTTTAGATTATATTTATTTAGATTTGAATAATTTTTACAGGGGAATATTAGTATTCATGAAACAACGAGTGCAAACTAATAACAATACAAATTAAAATCAAAGTGAAAAAGTTCGAAACTTTTTCAAATAATTTCAATAAATAATTAAATGAATATTAGCTGATGCATAATTACTTTTTGGACAGCCCCTGCATATCTAAAAATATTTTACAGATCTCAATCATCCCTTCTCATCTGTCAGATAATCTTCCTAACTCTCTCATCAGATGAAAAAAAATCCCGCGATCATTATTGAAAGCGGGAATCTGATTTTCGGGATGCAATTACTTTTTAGCTTTAGACATCAATTTCTCCTGAGCTCTTCGAATTTACATCAGATTTTTCTTTTCGGGTTTCCGGCTATCTCTTTTTTGATTTGGCAGTAAAGAGTTCAAGCTCTTCTTTCAGAATCGGTACAGCCATGTTGCAAGCCTGTACACCTTGGGCAACGCAAAGCTTTAACACTTCCATGATCTCTTCCACTGAAGCACCTTCTTTAAGCGCATTGTGAATATGCCGCCTTGTGCCCGGAGCATACATGTGAGTGTAAGATGCATCGAATGCAATGCTGATCAGTTCAGTATCCTTGGCTGACATCACTCCGCTTCCGTAAATACTTGCTCCCGTCGCCATAAACTCATCTGTCCATTCAGGATCAAGTTCAAAAAACGGATCCCAGGCTGCGTTCCATTGCCCGATGGATTTCATTTTATCACAGGAAGGCGTTGCAACAGCAGGTTTTGGTGCAGCGCTTTTTCCGGCAGCTTTGGTTTCTTCAAGAAGAATAGGTGCACCCAGACTGCATGAATGAATGGACATAACCGATGCACACTTGAGCACAAATAAAATTTCATCGCGTGTTGCGCCATTGTTCAGCGCAGCCCGAATATGACGCCGGGTACCATCGGCATTAAGGTTTGTGCAGGCTGCATTGATTCCAAGAGAAATCAATTCAACAAGCTTCGGTGATAGAATTCCATTCTTCCATGAATTGGTTGACATCTTTTCACAAGCGGCTGCGAATGTGGCATCCCATTCATACAATTGTTCAAGAGCATTATCCCACGGTCCGGTGGATGAAAATTTATTTTTCATTGAGCTGGATTATTTTTATTGAAAAAAAATTCCCGCTAAAGTTACTATATAGCGGGAATCTGAAAACGGGTTTCAAATTACTTCTTGCTCTTTGCCATCAGTTTCTCCTGAGCTTTGCGAACAGGTTCCGGAGCAATCATGCATGCAGCGATCGGATGCGAATCTCCTCCGAGCACAGCCGGTCTGATCTTTCCATCAGTTGGCCATGTAAGGAATCCGGGATTGAATTCTGTTGGATTCGGCGGCATTGCATTCTTCTCCAACGTTTCTTCCACACTGTTATACCAGACACCGACCTTGCAAATTTTACGAGCTTCATCTGCCGTTGCTATCTTTCGGCCAAATGCTTCAGCGATTCTCACTACACCCTGAATTTGTTCAACTGTTGTTTTGCGCTTGCGGTCAGCTCCCCATAGATTATCTTCATTTCCTACACGCACATGCTGACCAAGTACAATCGCCATTGCCGAATAGGAAATCAATCCGCGCATGCTTGACCAGAA
>DAIPYG010000117.1:4966-8753 GCA_036782875.1 Bacteroidota bacterium
AATGCAGGTGTTGAATCTACCACCATGCCGGACCATGCTTCCAGTACTTTGGGATCATCCATGTGTGTTCCTTTAATATCCTCTTTGCTGAACATAGAAGCAATGTCCCAGAGAGTGGTGCCTGTCGTAACAGTTACGAACTCAGGTTTTGGATCAAGCTCTGTCAGCATGTGGCGAGTGTCGTAGTCAAGCCATGCAGCTTTTGCATCGTCCGTGTGAGGCGCAAAAGAAATTGACCCGCCAACCTGAATGATCATCTCCGGGCATGCTTCCCTGATCCTTTTGAGCATATAATTGTACTCATCGAAGTTAGTGGAACCCATGCCTGTTACGGGGTTGCGGACATGAAAATGAAGTATTCTTGCGCCAGCGTTGTAGCAGTCAACGGCAGCCTGCACTTGTTCATCCCATGTAACTGCGATATCTGAAGCATCGCCCGGCAGCCATGCCGGACCGTATGGTGCAGCTGTAATAATGAGCGGTGCCATATTTTCAGCCAGAATTGAATCGTCTGTGTAATACATTGTTTTTGAAGTTTGATTGATTAATGAATTAGGTGATTTATGAAAATTCTAATTATGTTTATTTTATTAATCAGGATGAGGAGTCGGAAATGCATTCGGATCAGTTTGCCATACTCCGAAAATATTTTGCTCGGGATCTGCCACGATGGTTACCCATCCCGTCCTTGGAACAGCCGTCTTCGGACGAACTACAGATCCGCCAAGTTTCATGATTTTTTCCAATGTGTCATCCATTGAATTAACATTTACATACAGCATGAAGCCTTTAAAATCCGGAATTGTGCGGTAAGTAAGTCCTCCGTTTAAGGAGTTAATTTCTGAAGCCGGAGTAGTGACACGCCAGTAATCAATGCCTTCAATTTTCTCAATCTGCCAGCCGAATACCTGCCTGTAGAACTCCGCCAGCTGAACAGGCTGTTTACCATATATTTCAAAGTTGGTGAAAGACATATTTTATAATATAAATTACTTAACTTCTGATTGGGGAATTTAAGATGACTAACTTAATAAGAATTAAATTTATTATCAACCTACCAATTTTTTTAACCTACCCCAAATAAGATATATAATTTATCGAATTTCTTAATTAATTTTAATCAGGGTTATTTTTTAATAAATCATAAACAGCTTGAGCAGAAATCATACATTCAATTTTTTAAAAAAATACAGTTCGTTTACCGAAAACGAAAAAGTTGAATTCACAAAATTTGCAAACAGTGGCTTGTTTTCAAGAAAGAGAGATTATACAGAAATGCTGATCTCAATAAAGCCAGATTCGGCGGCAGCTTTGAAAGGTAAAAGTATCAGCAACCAGACAAAATGGAACAGATATTCCGAGCTGAATAAAATCGCAGATAAATTTTTGCTATTAAAGAATGTAGAAAGAAACAAATTGCAGGAATCGGTTTTACTTCTTGATGAATACCGGAGAAGAAATCTTAATTCTTCATTTAATCAGAAATATAAAAATTTAATAAATGAGTATTATGAAAAACCGATAGTCAGCTATGATTTGGATTTAATTTATACAACTACAAATAAAAATATAGATTATGTTAAGACTGAAAGTGGTCTTAAGAAGTATCATTATAGAGTTAATGAAATAAGAGATAACCGGAAGAAAATGTTCCTGCTTGAGACACTTCTGGAGATGATTGATATCTGTATCCTTAGAGGGAATGGTACAGAAATTCCGGAAAACCTTATTGAAATAATTTATAAAAAACAGGATTTGAAGCAATTAATAAGTTTCATTAATAATGATTCCGGGAAACCGGATAAAGCAAATCAGCTGATCGAGTTTACCTATTTGCTTTTGCAATGCTTTAATGGTATTGACGAAAAGAAAAATTATGAAAAAGCAAAGAAAATATTTTTCAGGGATATGAAATCAATTTCACAGGAATACAGGTTTAAATTTTACTATTTACTGATTACATACAGTCTCAGAGTAATAAACTCAGGTGAGGAAAAAGGACACCGCGAATTCTTTTATTTAATAAACAAAAAACTCAAAGAAGGTCTTGTAAGCGATTTCAATAATAATTATTATTTTGCCAATATTGTCCATGACATTATTGTTAATGCAATACAATTGAAAAAATTCAACTGGGTATATAAATTCATTAAAGACTATTCGAAATATTTTTCTCCGTCTTTAAAAGAAGACAACATCAATTCCTTTTATGCAAAAATAAATTTTGAGATGAAAAATTTTGGTTTATGTATCGAGTTCCTGAATAAAATAAATACGCGAAAGCCTGTATTCTATATACATGTTATGTTTATAAGATTAAAAGCATTATTTGAGTTGCAGGATTATGAAAATTGTTACATTGAGCTAAGGAAACTTAAAGAGTTTTTAAGAAAACAAAGAAAGATCCGGCGTGAACTAATTACATATACAAGTGATTTTTGCAAAGCATTATATTGGCTTTTGAAAATGATTGATAATCAGGGAAGTAAGAACATGGATAAAATTGAGTTCAATTTTGTACAATTGATTTCGAACAGAAATTTTAATGGGAAAAAATGGATAATGCTGAAAAAGAATACTATTGTCCGGTAGATATCTTAAAAATTAAATCGATATAAAATGGTTTTACTTTTTAACAATTTTACTTTTAATTTATATGACTAAAAAAGCAAAAAATATTTGAAATCAATCTCACCATCCTACAACTCCTCCACTATTACTGATATTTTATTTTTCAATTCTTTAATCATTTCTAATCAGCTTCATAAATGTTATTTTTATAAAAATTCTAAATAACATTAATCTATAACATGGACTCACAGCCGGCAGTTGAAAACAGGAAACGCGTTATGATGTTCGATCGAAAAAATTATGATGATGAAACATTATTAAGTCTTTACAAAGCAATCCTTCTGCCGAGAATGATTGAAGAGAAGATGCTCCTGCTTTTAAGAAAAGGTAAGATATCAAAATGGTTTTCAGGTATCGGACAGGAAGCTATATCAGTCGGGCTTGCAATGGCTTTGAACAAAGATGAATACATTCTTCCCATGCACCGCAATCTCGGGATCTTTACTGTCCGCGGACTTCCGCTCGACAGACTGTTCAAGCAGCTTCAGGGAAAGTTCAACGGCTTCTCAAAAGGACGCGAACGCTCTTTTCACTTCGGTACTAATGAACACCATATTGTAGGAATGATCTCTCATCTCGGTCCGCAGCTTGGAATTGCCGACGGTATTGCTCTGGCGACGCTTCTGAAAAAAGAAAAAAAGGTAACTGCTGTTTTCTCCGGCGACGGCGGGACGAGCGAAGGGGATTTTCATGAAGCTATGAACGTTGCTGCAGTGTGGAATCTGCCGGTGATATTTGTGATCGAGAATAATGCATACGGACTTTCGACACCGGTAAATGAACAGTACAAATGCGAAGACCTTGCAGATAAAGGAATCGGCTACGGAATGGAATCTCTTCAGATAGACGGAAATAATATACTTGCCGTGTATGATACGATCATGACTTATGCAGAATCAATAAGAAACGAACCGCGTCCGCTTTTACTCGAGTGCAAGACATTCAGAATGCGCGGTCATGAAGAAGCATCCGGAGTTAAATATGTTCCTAAGGAGCTTATTGAAGAGTGGGGAAAGAAAGATCCGGTTTCAAATTATGAAGCTTATCTCATCGAAGAAAATATTCTTGATGAAAAGAAAGTTGAATCGATAAGAAACGAATTTAAGAATGAAATAGACAAAGCTCTCGATGCAACTTTTGATGAACCGGAAGTAAC
>DAIPYG010000118.1:0-8149 GCA_036782875.1 Bacteroidota bacterium
CCGGAAATTCTTTCGCAATGGCAGCAAAAATCACAACTCCTCACTCGCTTCGCTCTCACCTCAGACAGGTGATTTTTGCTTTAACCATTTCTCAGAATTTCTAAACGGCAATTTTTCACTTGCGGGGTTGTTTTTAAATGAGAAAATTAAGTTTTATTCTAAACTAAATTATGCATAAAATAAGCTATTCATATTTATTTTGGACAGTACTGATTTAAAAACATATTTGATCCTTACATTACCCCACCCAAATCCATCCCCGCGCGCGGGGAGAGGCAAGGGTGGGTTAAATTTGAAATTATAAAATATATTTCGAGTTTGGAAATATTCTCAACAATACTTGTTACATATAAATCGTTTTAGACAGAAATGATTTGCAATCATCAGAAACCTTATCATTAACTATCTAATTTAAAATTAATTTCATATGTTGAATTAAATTTATAAAACCAAATATCTTAATTTTCAAATGCCAAGAATAGCATTTTATACATTCGGAATACTCCGCGAAAAAGAAGGTCATCCACAGGTTCAGGGATTCTATGACAGAATAGACTCTGTATTTAAACAGGCAAGAAGCTCTGTAGGCTTCATAGCCTTGTCAGACCCAAGCTGGGGAGAATATGTATCTCCGAGATTTTATGATAAAGAAAAGCATGCAGTTGCACCAGCAACTCTAAGTCTCTGGAAAGATCTTGAATCAGTCTGCGCGTTTGCTTACCGCAATAATCATGGTGAAACATTTAAGCTTCGACAGGAATGGGCTTTAAAACCCGAATGGCCTACATACGTTGCCTGGTGGGTAGATGATGATCACATTCCCAACAGAAAGGAAGCCTGTGAAAAGCTTGAATATCTTCACGACAACGGATCCGGACCTTCTGCATTTACTTTTAAAACACCGTTTGATCAGTATGGACAAAAGGTTGAACTCAGCAGGCAGCTGGTTGAAGAAAGAGTAAAATCAAATGAAAAGTAATTTTAAAATGCAGATGATAATTTATTTTGCCAGCAAATAACGAATTTAAATTAAGAAGAGCTGTACAGAATGATAATGATCAGATCAGACAGCTGTTTTATGATACTATTAATAATATCAATGTCAGAGATTACAGCAGTGAACAGATAAAACTCTGGTCTTCCGGTTATTTAAAAATTGACAGATGGAAAAAAAGTATCGCTGAACAGTATTTTATAGTAAGTGAAAGTTATAAAATTGTTACCGGGTTCGCATCCATTACTGATAAAGGGTATCTTGATTTTATGTATGTTCATAAAGATCATCAGGGAAAAGGCATAGCTTCAGCAATGCTTGCCGAGCTTGAGTCATTTGCAGACAGCAAAGGCATCAAAGATATATGGGCTCAGGTAAGTATCACTTCCCGGCCATTTTTTAAAAGCAAAGGATTTGAAATTACAAAGGAATTTATTACAAAGATAGAAGATATTGAATTTGCTGATGCAGTAATGACAAAGTACAGAGCTTGATAAAAGTTAATATCAAAATACAATTAACAATTTATGAAATTCTCTCAGATAACAAAAAAAGATCTTCAGAATAAATCAGTCCGACAGCTCGTCGCCAACTTCAGGAATGAATATATTTCAGATGGAATAAATGAGAAAGATATATTGAAAGATCCTGTTCAGCAGTTTGATAAATGGTTCAGTGAAGCTGTAACCGATAAGATAGTTGAACCGAATGTCATGCATCTTTCAACAGTCGGTAAAAACGGAAGACCTTCGGGAAGAATAGTTTTGCTTAAAGGCTATGATGAAAATGGTTTTGTGTTTTATACTAATTATGACAGCAGAAAAGGAGAGGAACTAAAGCTTAACAATTTTGCATCACTTACTTTCCTGTGGCTTGAATTATACAGACAGGTCAGAATTGAAGGTAAAGTCACACCAGTCAGCGCGGAAGAATCTGATAACTATTTTATAAGCAGACCTAAAGGAAGCCAGATAGGTGCTATGGCTTCAGCTCAAAGCAGAATACTTGAAAGCAGGGAAACTCTTGAAAAGACAGCTCAAGAATTAGAAAAGAAATACAGAGATGAGCCGGTACCCCGTCCTGAAAACTGGGGAGGATATTGCCTGAAACCTGATTATATCGAATTCTGGCAGGGAAGAGCAAACAGGCTTCACGACAGAATTATTTATACACTGATTAATAACAGTGAATGGAAAATTGAAAGACTTTTCCCGTGAGATTTAATATCAAATTTATTTTCTACTTTCCTATTTCAAACCATAACAAATTAAATTCTATGAATTCATATAACTATATTAATTAAAAAAGAGTTAGCATAGTTTTTATCATGTTAACATTTGCTGTTATACCACTGTTATTTTCTTCATGTGAAAATGGCATTAATGCGGAATTTGAAACTGTTAAATCCCGAAATATTATTTTAGTCAGTAATGAAGGTAAAGAATACAGACTTAAAATAAATAAGGGTCCTGAAGGTATAGACAGACTGGAAATTGAGCCTGTTAATAAATGATATACGTCACTCCCCTTTCTTGAAATAAAAAATATTTTTAAAAATGGCAAATGTAAAGAATAAAATAAAAGTTATCAAAGGCGACATTACCGGGATCAAGGCTGATACAATTATCAATGCTGCTAACAGTTCCTAATGGGAGGAAGCGGAGTAGATGAATCAATACACAAAGCCGGTGGAATATCAATCCTGAAGGAAGGTAAGAATATAATTTCTGAAATTGGTGAATGTGAGACCGGAAAAGCTGTTATTACCGCAGCCGGCAAACTACATGCGAAATTTGTTATCCATACTTTCGGTCCTGTTTGGAAAGGAGGAAATATGAATGAAAGCATAATGCTTGCAGAGTGTTATAAAAACTCTTTGCAGCTTGCTGTCAATAACGGATGCAGGACTATTGCATTTCCTAATATCAGCAATGGCATTTACAGGTTTCCAAAAAAGAAGCCGCTGTAATTGCTGTAGATGCTGTCAGACAGTTTCTTTTAGAAAAAATAAATTTGACGAAGTGATCTTTGTCTGTTTTGATGATGATAATTTCGAACAAATAAAAAACCTAATATAAATAATACTCTCCTCAGAACTTATTCATACTTTCAGAAATATTCATACCGAAAACAATTTAATACTTAATGTCAGTTTGTTTTTGATTAATATACTTTTAAAGAAACTTGTATACTAAAATGCTTACAATTAATTTGCATAAAGTCATAAATACAGATAAAGAGAATTTGCATATATTTATCAAAATGAAAGTGACCATTGATATAAATAATAATTTCACAATATGAAAAATCCAGAAAAAAACAAAACCGGAAAGAAACTGCCGGGTTACCCTGAGTATCCTGTATCAGAAGATATCTATTTCAAATCTTCTAAGGCAGATAAGGTTAATCCTGATGACACATCGAAATTGAAGGAACCAAATCTCAAACCCGACCAATGGAATGAAAAAAGTTTTGAGGATGATGTAAGCGGTGCAGACCTTGATGTTCCGGGTGCTGATCTCGATGACAATGCAGAGGAAATCGGAAGTGAAGATGAAGAAAATAATTATTACAGTCTGGGCGGCGACAATCATAATGACCTTGAAGAAGATAAAGGTGATTAATATTCTTAAGATTCAATCAGGATTTAAAAACAAACTTTTTACTAAAGTGATTTGAGATAGGATCTTTACAGAAATATTAAATGAACAAACTTCATGACAAACAATAAATCATCTCACATTCTCAATACTTCATCTAACCTGCTGGGATTCTGCCTCATAGTTTTGACCTCATTGAAGATCAGCAAATACAGTGAAATGTCACTTATTGACGAATTCACGGGTGCTGCTTCTGTCTTACTGATGGCAAGCAGCCTGCTTTCATTTTTGTCAATCAGAAGCACTAAAGAGACTTCAGGCCTGAAGTTTGAGAAGTATGCGGATATATTCTTTTTAATGGCTCTGATAATAATATTTGCCATAACATTTATTATTTCCTTCTCATTCTTTTAAATCAGGCATTTTTTTGTTCTGATTGATTGTATGTAATAGTTTTTCATAAACAGCTTTCAGTTTTGAAAATTAAAATTTGTTCTTCTTCGCGAAACTGATTTTTAAACAAATAAATAATATGGACTGGATCATACTGATTACAGCAGGTCTTTTTGAAGTTGGATTTGCTGCCTGTCTCGGGAAAGCAAAAGAAACAAACGGTACGGCTGCAACGTATTGGATGATAGGATTTTTTTTAAGTCTCACTATCAGCATGCTGCTTTTATATAAAGCAACGCAGACCTTACCTATCGGAACTGCTTATGCTGTCTGGACAGGAGTTGGTGCCGCGGGAACAGTATTAGTTGGGATATTAATTTTCAAAGAACCGTCAGATTTCTGGAGATTGTTTTTTTTGACAACTCTGATAGGTTCAATAATCGGATTAAAAGCAGTTTCGAACTAATAAAAATATTAAATATTAAAATTTATGGATAAAATCCTTAATGCAATTGCTTTAATATTTATTTTAAATGTTTCAGTGTCATCTCAGACAGTGAATGAAAAATACGATGAAGCACTTGCAAAATCTCTGAATGCAGATGATTATGGAATGAAAAAATATGTACTGGTACTTCTCAAGCCGGGAAGCAATACTGACACAACCAAAGAAGTCCGGGATTCAGTATTCACAGGTCATATGAAAAACATGAATCGTCTGGCAGAATCCGGTGATTTGGTTATTGCCGGACCGATGTTTGATAATATTTTATATGAAGGCATATTTGTACTTAATGCAGACAGCAAAGAAGCGGCAGCAATACTTCTTGAAACAGATCCGGCTGTTTCCGGAAAATATCTGGAAACAGAAATGTATCTTTGGTATGGAAGCGCAGCTTTGCAGGAAACCACTAAATTACACAGGAAGATCGAAAAGTATTCTTTTTGATTGAACAGTTTAAAAAATAATTTTTTGAACGCAGGAATTTAAATCCATTTGAAATAAGATATATGTTCTTTCAAATATATTCTTCGATTTATTTTTTAAAGCTTATTTGTTTAACAGAAATTCCTGACAAGAATAGAAAGTTCGTTAAAGGAATTTTTTATTTAAGCATACATTAATTTATTGACTAATATTTATAACTTGTATAATTTTTCTTAACTAAAAACAAAAATAAGAAAGGCAGAATTATGAAGATCAAATTCTTTTTTAAGAGCGTTATTGTATTGCTGCTTATTGTAAATTTGTCAAAGGCAGATGACAAAATTAAAAGAATAGACAAATCCACCTGGGTAGAATCCAACGAAAGTCGTCCCGGCTATGCCCCGTTTAATCTGAATCAGGAACCGTGTGTATTTATTAATACTCTTGCCCCTGCATTTCAGACAGATGCTTATCTGATTGGACCGGAAATACTTACCGCTAATTCCGGATTTTATGATTATAAAACCAACGGAGAGACAAATCACTATCTTCAGGTTGACCCGGCTAATCCGTTATTATACAATGCTATTGATGTACAGGCGGATTCACTGGACGCTACCGGAGTTACTTCCCGAAGAACTTTCTATTCGGTTTCAATAGACGGCGGTCTTACTTGGGAGAGGTTAGGTCAGGTACCGGAAATTCGTTCAGGATATCCTGTATTAAAACTTAAAGCCAGTAAGGCGATAATTGCAAATCACAGCACAGCTTCCGGTATCCTTAATGTAAATCTCTATGAAGATATTGTCCCGCAGGGCGGTGCTTTTAATCAATATAACGGAACCAGTCCAGGAGGAATCTGGGCTCAAATAGCTGTACTTGGCAACGGTAATGCTGTAGTTCTTTCAAGACCACAGCACATAACAGGTTCTGATTTTGATACTCTTTTTTATCAGACCTGGAACGGTACAGTAATGGGACCTAAAAGCATTTTGTATGTATCAGAACCTCCATATATCGGAACTGTAGGAAGTAATCTGAAATTTAACATTGCTACTAACGGAGCAGGCAGAGTGACAGTTGCAATTAACAGCATTCTGGAAGATGATACACTTGGTAACAGCAAGGTCTGGCAGAGAACTTCTACAGACAACGGTGCAACTTGGGGTCCGCTGGAGCTGGTATTCACGCCGTATTTAGACGGCAATGATACGATCGCTGTTGCCGGAGGCTGTGATCTGGTTTACAAACAAAACTCCAACGAATGGTATTATTCTTTTGCTGCTTCAGCAAACGGCTTATATTCAACCGGCAGAATATATGTTGTAAAAAGTGACGGTACCAGATCTACAGTAACTACTTCAGCTGCAGTCGGAAGTACTTCAGACTACTATAAGGCAATGGCGTTTGTTTATTCCATTGATCAGCCATCTATGGGATTTTCTTCCGACGGATCTGTATTATACTGTGTTTATTCAGTTGTAAAACCGGATACAGGTGCAAGCGGATTTAATTCACGGGATATTTATTATCAGAGATCTATTGATAATGGACTCACATGGGGAATTCCGGTTCAGATTACTAATACACCTGATATTGATGAATGTTATCCTTCGGTATCAGACTGGAATAAATCCAGTCCTTATGATCTTAACTTTACTTATATGAAAGATGCAGGTGTCGGACCTGCCTCATTTAACGGATCGAGTGCACTCGCTCCTCCCAGCAGGAATTTCCAGATCTTCAGAAAAGTTTCGGATGCTAATGTAATCGGAATATCTAATAATCAAACTGATCTGAACGATTTCAGATTAAATCAAAACTATCCGAATCCGTTCAATCCAACTACAACTATCGGCTATAATCTCGTAAAGAATGGATTTGTTACCTTAAAAATATATAACACTTTAGGGAGAGAAGTTAAAACTCTTGTTAATGAATTTCAGCAATCCGGTTTGAAAGAAATAAGCTTTAATGCTTCTGATCTTTCAAGCGGAGTATACTTTTACAGAATTACTACAGGTGGATTTTCTGATCTGAAAAAAATGATGCTTATAAAATAAAAAATCCCTGATAAATAAATTGAACCCTGTTAATATTTTTAACAGGGTTTTTTATTATTTTATGTAAAAATTCTGTGTGAGCTATTGAGTAAGGACTGTGAATTGAATGATAAATCTTTCTGTATTAACTGAATTTAAATTCAGGATCTTATTGTATGTTTAAATAATTCGTTGTAATAGAATAATGATTCCTGATAAAGAGGTTTAAGCAATACAAGAAGTTCTCTTTCACTGGTCTTCTGCTTTTCAAATCCTGTGGAATTATGAACATTTTCATACCAGTACTTCGCCCATATACCATCTTCCTTTATCGGACCGGCTTTCCATTGAAGCATATTCTTTTCAAAACATATTCCCAGTGCTTCACAAAGTTTTGTTAATGTCACTTCAGGATTTTTCAGAATCTCTCCTGAGTCTATTACTACAGGTCTTTGCCCTATTTTCTTCAGATTCATGAAAAGCTCATACTGTCTCTGAATTCCCGTATCTCTCATTTTTACTTCAGGTATTACCTGAGCAAGTGAACTTATAAGCTGCTTCGGATCTCTTATCAGGAATATATTTATTACTTTATCCAGAAAAGATTCATCGAGTCCGGTCAAATGATGTGTCATCATTTTTATGAAAATTACTTTCTCTTCATATTGACCGAGTACAATATCTTCTATTACTTTCTGCCCTTCTTTTTCCATGCTATTGATAACTTCATCTTTTCCGGGATGATCAGCATCTGTATTAATTAAATAATGAGCATACAGCGGCTCATCTATTACTCTCGTATCGCTTCTCTGTGCAAAGGAATACATTAGTGCTGTGGAGATATTTCTTGGTGATGACCAGAGGCAGATTCGTTTCATTTGTTATGTGTATGAATTAATTAGTTTTTCAATCACAGGAAATTAATTAACCTTATTTATTAATAAAACGAACAAACATTTCATTATGCGTATTTTTTTCACATCCGTCCAAAACGTTATTCAAAGACTTTACAATAAATTTAATCCGCTTTTCTTTTGGTAGATCAAAAGAAAAGCCTGGCAAAAGAAAATTCTCCCGCTTGTGAAAAATTGCCGGAAATTCTTTCGCAATGGCTGCAAAAATCACAACTCCTCACTCGCTTCGCTCGCTCGTCAGACATGTGATTTTTGCTTTCGCCATTTCTCAGAATTTC
>DAIPYG010000119.1:0-7986 GCA_036782875.1 Bacteroidota bacterium
AGTTAATAGTTAATAGTTAATAGTTAATAGTTAATAGTTAATAGTTAATAGTTAAAGATAAAATAAGGATTTTTGAGGAAGTGTTTAAGACAATAAATTGATACAGGCATGAAAAAAACTGATAACTTATCATGCCTGTAAATATTTAGAAAACGAAATTTAATAATCTGGTTATATAAGCTTGTATTAAATACAAGTATTTTAAGATTCTAAAAATCATCAACGGGATCGTATTATTTCAAATTAAATCTCTTATGATAAATTTTGAAATTCCTTCAGCAAATTTTAATCAATTATCGTTTTTACAATACCCCTTCATCATAAGCTACTTCACCGTGAATAGACTGGTCAAGTCCTGTATCTTCTTCACTTTCGGATACACGAACTCTTGTAAACAGATTGATAACTTTCAGCATACCATAAGTAAAAACAAATGCATATAAAGCGGCACCCAGTGTAGCTAAAACCTGTATAACAAAAAATCCTGTTCCGCCAAAAAGTAAACCATCAGCACCCGCCGGATTTACTTCTTTTGAAGCAAACACACCGAGTAAAATTGTTCCAAGTACACCACCTACTCCATGAACTCCCCACACATCAAGTGCGTCATCCCATTCCATTTTATTTTTTAAATTTACTGCAAGATAGCAGACGATCCCCGAAGCTATTCCGATTATTACTGCGCTGGGAAGAGAAACATATCCTGCAGCCGGTGTTATTGTCGCAAGACCGGCAACAGCTCCTGTAAGAAGACCGACAAATTTTGGTTTCCTTGCTCTGTTCCATTCGATCACAAGCCAGGTGATAGCAGCAAATGAGGCAGCAACATCTGTGTTCAAAAATGCAAGTCCTGTAATTGCATTTACATCAAGAGCACTTCCTGCATTGAAACCATACCAGCCGAACCATAACAATCCTGTTCCAAGAGCGATCAGGGGAATACTGTTTGGTTTATTTTCCGGATTTCTTCTCTTACCTATATATAAAACTGATGCAAGTGCTGCAAATCCTGCAATTGCGTGTACAACTATTCCTCCGGCAAAATCAAGAACTCCAAGTTTAGCAAGCAGACCGCCTCCCCAGACCATGTGAACAAACGGGTAATAAACAAATAACTGCCACATTATAAGAAAAATCAGATATGCTTTGAAAGTAACACGATTCATAAATGCTCCCGTTATAAGTGCAGGAGTTATTATTGCGAACATCATCTGATATGCCATGAAAACAAACTCAGGTAATTTCGGATTACCTGAATAAGCAGAATTCAAGGTCACTCCGCTCATCATAATTTTATCAAGATTACCTATGACACCGCCGTCACCCCCGCTGAAGCAAAGTGAATAACCAACGAAAAACCATAGTATGGTGGTAATACCCATTGATACAAAACTCTGGATCATAATGCCAAGTATATTTCTTTTACCTGCAAGACCTCCGTAAAAGAATGCCAGTCCCGGTGTCATTAGCATGACAAGACTGGTTGCAAGCAGCATAAAGCCTGTAATTCCCGGATCAAAGTTCATTTGTCTTTCTCCTTAAAAAAAGTTATATGTTTTGAAATAAATTAATTTATAGTTTAAATCAGATTGAAATAAAACAATTCTGTTTAAATTCTCTGTGGTCGAAATGTCCGTGATTGATTTTGAAGATTCAGAAGGTGAATCAGTAAAGAAGGGAAAGTAAAGATACATAATATAATCTTACATTAAATATTTGTATACAATCATAGTTGATTCAAAATTAGAGAGTTTTATTTTAGTATTCAAGTGTGATGTTAAGTGTTAATTGTCAGCCGATGTTCGCATGTCCTGATGATAAATCTTAACTTTCAAATGATATAATATTTAAATATTTTGATCAGGAATTTATGAACAAAGAAAAATTAAAAAAACTTTCAGGGGATATTGTAAATCGCCTTTCAAAGGAATATCCGGATGTAAAATGTCATCTGGATTTCAGATCACCTTTTGAACTCATTGTGTCAACTGTTCTTGCAGCTCAGTGCACGGATATCAGGGTAAATATTGTGATGGTTCCTTTGTACAAATCAAAATACAAATCACCTTCTGAAATCTTAAATGACGGGGAGTCGAACTTCAGGGAGAATATTAAATCAATAAATTTTTTTAACAATAAAGCCAAAGCAGTCCTGTCAATCTGCAAAACAATTACTGAAAAATTCGGCGGTAAAATCCCGGGAACAATGGAAGAGCTTACATCTCTTGCAGGTGTCGGAAGAAAATCCGCAAGTGTAGTGCTGGGAAATTGTTTCGGAAAAAAGGACGTGATAATAGTTGATACACATTTGAAAAGAGTTGCCACAAGGCTCGGACTTATTGAAAATGATAATCCGGATAAAATTGAAACCGAGCTGAAAGAAATAATTCCAGGTAAAGAACAGTTTTATTTTTCTATGAGAATAGGAGAACACGGAAGACAGATATGCAAAGCAAAGAAACCTGATTGCGCAGGGTGTTTTATGAACGATATCTGTATAAGTGCATTTAAATGTTAACAGACTAATCAATCTTCTAAAACCTCTTAAAATAATTTTAATAAAAAATTTAATTAATCAAACTTGAAAAAGAAAATAAAAAAAGATCTTGCAAAGATAGAATTTTTATTGATGGATCTGGATGGCTGTCTGACAACCGGACATATAATTTATTCCAGTAACGGCGAAGACACAAAGGTCTTTCATACTCATGACGGATTCGGAATTGTAAGAGGCAGAGAGCTGGGACTTAAGTTTGCGATTATAAGCGGAATGAGCTCAAAGGTTAACAGGATGCGCGTGGAAAAGCTGAAGATTCATCATATCTATGAGGACATTCAGGACAAAGTGATTCCATTTGAAGAACTGAAACAAAAATACAATCTTAAGAAAGAAAACTTTGCATATATAGGCGATGATGAATTTGACATTCCATTATTGAAGAAGGTAGGATTTTCCTGCTGCCCGAACAGCGGAATCGAAGAAGTAAAAAAGCATGTGGATTACGTATGTAAAAAAAACGGAGGCGAAGGTGCAATAAGAGAAATTATCGATATGATCCTGAAAGCAAAAAAATTAATTTAATAATTATAATTTCCTGCCCGATACATTTACAACTACCGGTGAAAAGAAAACTGTTTCCGGATTTTTTTTATGTGCTTCCCAGTCATTTATCAAAGCGTTCTTTTCATTTTCTGTAACAATATTAAGGTCTTTCATTATCTCAAAATGTCCGCTCAAAAATCTGTCAGCCCATTCAAATACCGGACTTTCACTGTCACCTGCCAGCCCGACAGGAGAATATTCCTCAAGCTTTATATTATTCTTTTTAAATACCGGCGGGATCTTTGAAACAAAATAAGGATCACCTCCGCCTGCTCTCCAGTATGCTCTTATATGGTCAGCAATATTGTCGAACGCTCCTCCTTTTGGATAAAGACCTATGCCTTCATAATTGTAATCCTGAATGGCTATCACACCGCCTTTCTTCAGTGCCGAAAGAAGTTTCAACAGAAAATTTTCCGGTTCTTTTACAAAGTCAATTACCCATCTGAGATATATCAGGTCATAATGTTCACTCTGCAGATCAACATCTTCCAGATTACCGTTAATGAATTTTACATTATGAAAATTATTCCTTTCGCAGTGATCTTTAAAATAGTTGAGATAAAACTCTGACGGTTCAAGAGCAGTGACTTCGCCGGCATCACCAGCCATGCTTCTAAGATCCATCGATACATATCCCGGACCTGCGCCTACATCAAGGCATTTCCAGCCTTTCTGAATATTTAATTTTGCTAAAAAACTGTCCGTAATTTCTTTCCAGACTCCATGCTGAAATTCGAGTCTTTCCAGTTCAGTCTGGTTTGTTCCGAGAATATATTCTTTATTTATATTACTCATATATTTTTATTAAAAATAATTTTTATTTTTTTTAAGGATATTGTAATATATGCCATGACAAGTCCTATGAAAGAGCCAGCAACAACATCTGCAGGAAAGTGAACACCAATTACAACTCTTGAAAGTGCTACAAGTACTGCCCATATCACGGGAATAATTATGTAATATTTTTTTGAACCGGTTTTGAAAATTACAAAAGCAAGTATTGTCCCCAGAAAAAAAGAAGTCTCCGAATGTCCTGAAGGAAAAGAAAATCCCGATTCATCCGACCAGCTGTTCAGAATCGGAGGATAAACATCTTCAAAATCTTTTTTGTTTTCTTCGATTTTCTTTCTCAGATAAAGACTCTTTGCTTCCGGAGGCATAGTTAAAAACTCCTTTCCGCTTTTATCTGATGATACTCTTTCTGAAATATATAGCTGGGAAGGCCTTGGATTTCTGAAAAAATCTTTGAAGTATAAAAGAGTTGAACCTGATATAAGTATTTGAAAGATCAGTACAGTTCCTGTAAAAAAAAACACAGAACTTTTTTTCTTCGGCTCTTTCCTGAAATAAATTAACAGATATAAAGTCAGAGCAATGATTATCCCCGCAGAACCATAAACACCACCGGTGACTGTTATGGCATACCATAGAGGAGCAAGTGAATCCGTATTCCTGTATTCGCTGAAACCAACTGGAAATAAAAAAACAATTCCCGAAAGAACTAGCAAGCCAAGAAAAGTTAAAAAATAAATAAACGAATCTCCGGGAAATAAACTTGTGAATTTTTTCATTAACGTTTATCAGAAAAATTTCAGAACATTGTACATTGAATTACTTCGGCTACCGGACTGACGAGGTATTCTTTTTTAGAAATTACATCTGTACATTTAAATCTTTTCCTCATCCTTTCACCTTTAATAAATTCCCTTCCGTTTCTTAGCCTGAAAATACAGTTTGCCGGTATATCTTCAAGATGAACGAATGAGGATTCCGCGTCATATTTTTTCAAAACCTTGACTAAATGAAGATCAGTGCAGCTAGATGCTTTCGGATTTAAAGAATGACTCGTCAGACATTTCAGAATATCTTCCGGAAAAATATTAAGATCAAAAAACGGAAGCAATAAAGATCTGAACTCTTCTTTCCATTCTTTTCCGTGAGGGAGTATTTTATTTCTGTATTTGTTCCATGCGGTCAAATGACTGACTTCATGAGTAAGAGTAATTAAAAACGAATATTTGTTAAGGTTATGATTGACAGTTATGCGATGCGGAAAACCGTTGTGTGCCGGTCTGTAATCCCCGAGTTTGCTGGTTCTTGACCTTGTGATCTTAAAATTAAATTTAAATTCTTCCAGCCATTTAACCGCAATCGGAATGGATTCTTCGGGAATGTAATTCCTTAATACGGAATAATTATGATCGCTGATATTATTATAATGATTTATTTTTATTCCAGCCTGCTTTTCTGATAAGCATAAACATCTGACCCCTGTGATGTGCTTCGTGCTCTATGATATGATATATTATCCACTTTTTTTTGATTTTTACTTCACCCGATCTTCTTTTCATAATAATTTCTTCTTCAAGCTGATCGTCATTCATACCTGAAATATATTCAAGAAAATTTTTTCGGGCAGCAGCAATGGTTTCAAGGTATTCATTTACTTCTATAGGTTCTTTCGGCGGATCGGGATCAGGTACATCAAACCACTTATCAAAATAACATCTCCTCTTCAGATCTGCCGGCTGCTCTGTACCGGACAGAATTTCCTGCCAGCTCATATCACATTCTCCCAGATGCATCAGGTAAGAACCAATTGAAGACTCACCTTCAACCGGTGTCTGAAACAGCTGATCTTTTGAAAGATGACCTATGCCGGATAAGGTTTCTTTTCGGACATCTTCAAGCATCCATTTTAATAATTGTATCTGATCATTCATTTTTGAAAAATAAAATTAATTTAAGAATACTTTAAGGACAAATTCATATTCCGATAAATACTTTTAAACGTAGCAGCTAAAATTTTGAATAAATATCTTTAAGAAAGCTTAGAAAGTGCTTCTCTTAAATTTTCCATGATTTCATTAATCTGTTCTACTGTGCATGTCCCGACTGAAACGCGGTACCAGGTGGAATCAGCTGATGCGCCGAATGAAGCAAACGGTACGAGGGCGATCTTTGCGTCTTCAATTAAAAAGTCAGTGATGTCTTTAGTCGAACTTATTACAGTACCATCCTCTTTTTTCAATCCGATCAGATCAATTTTTACAGTCAGAAATATTGATGCCTGAGGTGCAATTACATCTACATTGTAACCTTCATTTTTCAGAGCAGTGAATTTCTTATAGAAAGCATCAACTCTTTTAAAGATCTCACCTTTAAATGATGCGAGATATTTATTTACTTCAGTGTTGTTTGCAAGAAACCTGGCAACTGCAATCTGTTCAGCTTTAGGAGCCCATGCTCCCATATGAGAAGTAATTGATTTCATTTTTTCTATGATCCTTTTCGGTCCGTAACCCCATCCAACCCTTACACCGGTAGCTGCAAGAACTTTGCTTATTCCGTCAACAAAAATTGTATAATCTCTCATTGCAGGATTTATAACGACAGGATTAAAGTGCTTTGTATCTCCCAGTGTAAGCTGCCAGTATATCTGATCAAATAAAACATAAAGCGGCTTTTCGTCATTACCTCTTCTGAGATTTTCATCTACTACTAAATCACATATTTTATGTATCTCATCTTCTGTGAAACAGGTACCTGTCGGATTCAGAGGTGAGCATAATGATATAAGAGTTGCCTGCTTGATATGAGGTTCTAATTCCTTTGCTGTCGGCATAAAGTTATCTTCCGGTTTTGTCTCAACGGTAATAACTCTTGATCGGGTAAGGTGACAGTAGTGATTATTATTCCATGACGGAACCGGAAAAATGACAATATCATCGAGATCAACCACTGTATTGTATGTTGCAAATATTATCGGCCGCGCTCCGCTTGTCACAAGTATTTCATCAGTACCGTAATCAAGATTTCCTCTTTCTTTTATATACTTTGAAACTACTTTTCTTAATTCCATTGAACCTTCAGCCGGCGGATAATTAGTCTGATGTTCATCATAAGATTTTTTAATTTCATCCGTCAGTTTATCCGGAATGGGAAATATATTAGGATCAAAATCACCAATAGTAAGATTAAATATTTTCTGACCCTTTGCAATTTTCTCGTTGATCTGCCAGGCAAGTAGAATGATTTCAGAGCCTATAAGATTTTCAGCCATAGAGGAGACAATCAGATTTTTCTCGTTTATATCCAATAATTCAGAGTTCATATTCGAAATGTTTAATTTTGTGTACTGCAAATATACTTATTAGAACGGAGATATTTGATAGAATAATTTTGGAACTTATTTCTAAAGCTCAGTGAAATTTATCTTTAACTTGTGAATCATTCATGACTTAAATTGAAATTTATAACTGATATAATTAAATTAAATAAAAAATATTATGACAGATCAAAAAGATAAAAATAAAATTACTGCTTTGGAGTTTTATGATCTTATGTTTAATCAATGCAGGCCTGAGGAAGCTGTGGAAAAATATACCGGAGATATTTACATTCAGCATAATCCGGATGTAGCAGACGGAAAGGAAGCTTTCATTGCTTACTTTAAAAGAATGGAAAAAGATTATCCGGCGAAAAAGGTGGAATTTAAAAGAGTTATAGCAGAGGGAAATTATGTTGTCCTGCATTGTCATCAAACATGGCCCGGGATAAGTGACTATGCAGGTATAGACATATTCCGGTTTGATGGAAACGGAAAGATAGTTGAACACTGGGACGTACTGCAGGAAGTTCCGGAAAAATCAGCGAACAATAATTCAATGTTTTGAAATGATTCATTTTAGAAATTAAGATTCAGTAAACTGCATTTTTTTATAAATTCATTGGACATAGAACACTGAACTTTGAAAATTGAATGAACTTCTTCCTTTTTTTTTAACCGAAATAAGACTAATTTAGTCCACATTAATAAACATATCTTAATAAAAGTATAATCAAATGGGAAATGAAGTTGATATTCTCGAAAAAGTAAC
>DAIPYG010000120.1:0-7943 GCA_036782875.1 Bacteroidota bacterium
TGCAGATATAAATTTATAATCTAAAATTGAAAATATTCCAAATTCGTAATCCCAATTCCCAAATCCTCCGAAGTGTGTTTAAATTTTAATATGATTAAATTAGTTTATCTTTACGTCCATGATAAGATCTTATCTCATAATATTATTCCTTCTGAGTCTGTCACCTCTGTTAAATGCACAGACAACTATCAATTCCATTGACATATCCGGCAACAGCTATCTTACTGTTTCCGATATCAGAAATCTTATGATAACCAGAAAAGACGGGACTTTTAAAGAAGACCAGTTCAAAACAGATCTGAAAACAATCAGAGATAAATATAAATCTCTCGGGTTTTTATATGTCAGAATTACCAATGAAGATCTGGATTTCGGGGTAGATTCCGCTTTTGTTGATATCAGCATCAATATTGAAGAAGGAAATAAGGTACTTATCGGTGATATTGAGATCCGCGGAAATAAAAACTTTACAAAAGATCAGATTCTGAACAGGTTTGAAACAAAAATAGGTGATAACCTTAATGACAATATTCTCAACAACGATATAAAGGAACTGCTGACATCTTATGAAAAGATAGATCTTCCTTTTGCAAAAATAAATTTAAATGACGTATCGGTTTATAAGGACGGAGGAAAGGAAAAAATTAAGATTGAACTTACCATTACTGAAAACTCCAAAGTAAAAATCGATCAGGTAAAGATAAAAGGAAATGAATCAACGGCAGATTATGTGATCATCCGTGAATTAAGATTAGACAAAAATAAGACTATAAATTCCGAATCTCTTCAGATAATGAAGGAGAGGCTTGACCGTTTGAATATATTTGAAACTGTATCCGATCCTAAAATATATTCCTTAAAAACAAAGAATGAATCCGGACTGCTTATAGAAGTGACTGAAGGAAATACAAATACATTCGACGGAGTGCTTGGATATGTTCCGCCGGCGGGAACAGACCTTCCGGGATATTTTACTGGACTGGTAAATGTTTCCTTCAGAAATCTTTTTGGAACCGGCAGAAAGATAGAGGCTAATTATCAGCAGGAAGTCCGGCAGACACAGGAGCTGGGATTTAAATACTTTGAACCTTATTTCCTTAATTATCCAATGAATTTAAGTCTGGGCTTTCTTCAGAGACTTCAGGATACAACTTACACCAGAAGATTTGTCGATCTTAAGGCTGAATTTCCATTCTCAGACAGGCTGACGATCTCAGGTATAGGAAGTTATGAAAGAATAATTCCGTCAGACATAATAAATTCAAGTTTTGTCATAGCCGATTCAAGAACTTTAAGTCTCGGTACAGAAATTAAATATGATACACGCGATAATATTTATGTGCCGACAAACGGCGCTGTTTACAAAACCTATTATGCTTACGGCAGCAAGAAGATTTTCAATGCAGCTCAGCTGGAGGGTCTTGGATATAACGAATATTATTCGGTTCAGAGATATTCAATAGATATAGACTATTACTTTTCATTTTTTAAAAGACAGACAAATCTGATAAAAATATTCGGGGGCGAAATTGTTTCTGATCAGATAGAAGATGCTGACTTTTTCAGGATAGGCGGAAGCAAATTCATCCGCGGCTACAGGACTGACCAGTTTCTGGCTTCCAGACTGTTTTACGGAAACCTTGAACTTCGTTATTCAATTTCGAGGAAAGGATTTCTGTTTGGATTCTATGACGGCGGCTATTATCTTCGTCCAGCTGACCCTGTTAATAATTATCCTGAGCAAAGCGGATATCTGTATGGCGTAGGTATCGGAATTCGCCTTGAAACAGGTCTGGGACTAATCGGAGTGAGCTATGCTCTCGGGAAAGAATCCGGAATACTTGACGGAATTATTAATTTCGGATTGATAAATGATTTCTAGAGTTCGTAGAGTTTTAGAGTTCAATATTTATAAATTTAAAATACCCAATACCCATTCCCAATACTCATTACTTAATACTTAATATTAATACAATATTATCCTCAGAGGTTCATTAACTTTCTCATTTGAAAAAACGATTTTCCCGATCTCACATTCGCTGCATTTTCCTTTTACACAATAATTGTTGTGAAGTTGTATTAATCCCTGTTCATCAGAAATCGATCTTACCTTTACGTCAATTTGCTTTTCCATTACTCTGATAACTTCATTTCCTCCGCTTTTCTGTTTCTCTTCATTATAAAAGAATACAACCCTTTTTTTGAGATTAATCTTATCAAAAAATTCAGAGTAAAGATAAACGAGGGGAAGAATGACATTCACAATTATATCTTTGATCCTTTCTTTACCAATACTATTTGTTTCCCTTGATGATATTCTCCCAAAATTATAATGATGATTCCAGTATTCGGAGACATGGATTTCCGAAAATCTTTCTTCAAGCTCTCTTTTAACTTTGTTTCCATTTTCAAAAATTCCTATAATGTCTTTGAGTAAATTTCTCTTTATTATATCATATAAAACTCCGGAAGCATAAGCTATCCTGAGAGTAGGAAAATTAGGTGGTCGGAGACGGAAGAAGTTCCATTCGGATTTGTCCATCCACTCTTTCTTTAATTCAGAATTAATTTTCTGCCAGTGAGTTTTTAATTCGAAAATATATCTGTCTTTGAAATTCAGGTCATACAAAAAACCTGCAAGTCCGAATAGCATTGATTCGATTTCAATTAGACTGAAATCCCTCTTTCTGATATATTCCGGATCTATTTTTTCAGACAGTTTTAAGAACTGTTCTTTATTTTTAGAATAGCCAAGAGATTCGCATATAAACCGGAAAAGTATTTTCTCCCAGTAAGATTTTTTTCTTATATCGGAATTTAATACTTCAAGGTTCGACCGTATTCTATCTTTCTTGAATTTAAGTCTTTCCATTCCCATATAACTTATCCAGCCTGTCTTCACGGAGTGAACAACAGAAGCGTTTTCAGGATAACAGGGAAGCTTAAATGCGGGAGAAGGATTGTTAATAATTTCTTTCCAGATCTCATGAACAGATCTGCTGAGATGTTCGGATAGTATTACGGTAGGAATACTGCGGGATTTTTTTACTTTCGGATGTACGGAGTTCTCTTCGGATTCATCTTCGTAAAATACAACATGAAGTATGACATCGTTATATTTATTATCTCCTTTGTGATTATGCAGATACCAGTCTTTCACTGTCCTGTGAATCTCTATACTTCCGGCATAGACAATACCTTCGATCTTTACTCTGGCATTTTTATAATCCGGACCCGCATCATAATTCTTAACTCCGAATTCAATCACTTCCACACGTTCATCGTTCAGTGTTTTAAGATCATTATAGTTAGATCTGTCTTCCCATATCCTGCAGATAAAATCTTCATTCAGTCCTGGTTTTTTCATTAAATTTTAATATCGTTTTAATTACATTATCATTAAGTATTCATAAACTAAACCCATCATAAATATAATATGAGAAAAATTAATTTGAAATTCCTAAGTGTAATTTTGTTATCCTTATTTTTGATAGGATGCTCTGAAAGTAAAAAAACAGAGGATCAATATCTGACGGACGCGAAAACCAAGCTCGATGAAAAGAAGTATGACGAAGCTATAGTTTCCTATCAGGAATTCCTGAAAAATTATCCTAAATCAGACAAAGCAATATTCGCTTATAATCAGATCGCAGGAATTCAGATCGACGGATTAAAGAATCCTCAGGCAGGAATAAAAACTTATACAGAACTTGCTGAAAAATTTCCTAATACAAAGGATGCTAAACAGTCATTGTTTATGGTGGCATTTATTTATGATGAACAGCTGAAGGATAAAGATAATGCTGTTAAATCCTATCAGGCTTTTCTTGCAAAATATCCGAAGGATACTGATGCAAACGATAAGATGAGCGAATCAGCTACAACAATGCTGGAAGTTCTCCAATCAGGAAGATCCATTGAAGAGATCATTCAGGAGAATATCAACAAAATGGGCGGTCAGCCTGGTTTGGATACAGTAAAAACGAAAATTATGGATGACAAATCGTCAGATATTCAAAATGACACCAAACAGCCTGAAACAAAAGCTCCATCAAAAACAAATGATCCTGCTGATGTGAAAAAATAGCGGTTTTTAAATTCTGTAAAAATCAAAAGTTATTTTAAAATAAATATATAAGTGCAGGAAGTTTCAGATTATAAAAAATATTTAAACCCTTCAGTTGTCGCACGGCTTTCAAACATGGAGTTTAAAGCGCGAATGGTAGTTGAAGGGTTTATTGCAGGTATGCATAAATCTCCGTATCATGGATTCAGTGTGGAGTTTGCAGAGCACAGGCAGTATATGCCCGGAGATGATCTGAAGCATCTTGACTGGAAAATACTGGGAAAGACTGACAGATATTATATAAAACGATTTGAGGAAGAGACAAATCTGAAGTCATACCTTCTTCTGGACATCAGCCGTTCAATGAATTTTAAATCGGACAGCCTCAAAGGTATAAATTCTGTTAGAAAAAACTTTTTCAGAAAAATTTTCTCCGGTCCTGAGAAGAATGTAACATCCGAACATGATTCAATTACAAAGCTTGAATATGCATCACATCTTGCTGCTTCTCTTGCATATTTAATGCTGCTTCAGCGGGATGCTATCTCCCTTACTACATATGACACAAAGATCCGCTCTTATATCCCTCCGCATTCTACCAAGGCAAATATGCAGCTGATACTGAAAGAATTGTCAAATGTAATTTCTCAGAATGAAACTGGTACGGCAAAATGTCTGAATGAAATAGCGGATAAAGTAAAAAGAAGAGGTCTTGTAATTGTTTTCAGTGATCTGTTTGATGAACAGAATGAAGTCATAAACGCACTAAAGCATTTTCGCTATGACAAGAATGAAGTGATAATATTTCAGATACTTGATCCTGTAGAACTGACTTTTCTGGATGGAAATCCTGTAACACTGAAAGATATGGAAACAAACGAAGAAATGTATTCACAGCCGTTTGCTATGCAGAAAGCATATCAGGAAACGATAAATGAATTTATAAATAAATATAAAACTGAATGCAGGAGGAATGATATTGATTTTGTAACTCTTTCGACCTCTACACCTTTCGATACTGCATTGCTGAATTATCTGAACAAAAGAAAAAAACTAATGTAATCCTGTAACTAAAAATCCCAACCTCCTCATTAGGAATTGAAAATTCCAGATTCAATTAATTCCTGATCCTTGTGCCATTTACATCCCAGATAGGAATTGTAAGTTTATAGTCACCGAATCCGGACTCATCTACAAAAATAAATTCTTTGTTTGAACTGTAATACTGCCATATTTCATACGGCTTGGTATTTTCAGTAAATGGATATCTTTCAATATTGCTCGGCTCTCCATAAACAATAAATATCATTCCCATATCCGTCTTCCATCCGTCTATCCAGTGCGTATACCTTTCATTTGCTATATCTATCCTTTTGTAATAATCACCCATATACTCGTTTTTATGTGTGTAAGGATTAGGATCTTTTTCCCTCCAGAATTCAATGAAATATTTTTCCTTCAGTTCATCAGTCGGAGCATTCTTTATTTTACTTAATTCTTCACCGGTAGCAATGTATAGCAGCTGATCAATTAGAATATTAAGATCTTTCATGTTTACAGGTATACCGTTGAGTTTATTTGTAAATTCCTTTTCAGCAATCAGCTCTCCGTTTGATTTATCCTTTATTTCAATTTTGTAGCTTCCGAATACAAGGTCTTTAGTAGGTATCTTTTCGAAGAATTTGTTTATACCGGGAGCAAGTTTATATTCATATTCTCCTTTCTCAAAATCCTTTCCTTTTAAATCCGTAATTTTATAACTGAAATAATTTTTTACTTCCTTGTTCTGTGAATTATATATCTCAAAGAACAGATATATTTCCTTTAGGTTGTCAATATTTTTATCGATAAGAGGGGTGATAATTTTTTTCCCGTTCTCAACTTTTAAATTGCTCACCAGCATAATATCACTGAATGAAATATTTTTTACTGCAAAATCAATTATGTTCACCCTGTCTTTTGAGGTCTTTTCCTTTTTTGTATTTATATCTGAAAGAGAAACATCCAGCGCGTAAATTCCCGGATTGAGATAAAATTCCTTTACAATGAATTTAGCTGATTCGTCAAGCTTTTTTTGATCGGATTTTGAAGTGGAAATAAAATCCTTAATAGATTCGTTTGACACGATTTCCCCGGAAGAATTTGTTATTTTGATCGTATAACTTATGCTTGCATCATACTGCTTTGTACTGCTGTTCTTCTTAAACTGAAGATTCTCGAGTGGAATCTCAAGATATACATCAAGACGTGCTTTCATCTGATCTTTGCTGTAAAATACCATCGGATCCACAAAGAAAAATTCCTTTTCAGTCTCTTTAATTTTGGTATCCTTTAATTGTGAAAACGAATCTACTGATGACATGCAAATCAATAAAACAGTTAAACAAATATACTTTATTTTCCCGGTTCCAAGTATATTGAATAAACCAAGCTTAAATAAATTTTTCATTTTAACCTCCTCAGGTTGTAAGCCTTTGTTATATTGTAAATTTTATAAATTCTATTTATTAATTATTACTTCTCCGAACAGATCAAATTCTTCAGCGTCAAATATCTTTACATCATAAAACTCTCCCTTTGTCAACTCTTTACTGTTTATATAAATTTCCTGATCTATCTCAGGTGAATCCTTATAGCTCCTTCCAATGTAATAATCGTTTTCCTTTCTGTCAATTAATACTTTGATAACCTTGCCTACTGTTTCAAGATTTTTTTCAATGGAAACTGATCTTTGAGCATCAAGCAGGATTTTTTGTCTGCTCTGCTTTTCCTTCTGCGGAATCCTGTCAGGAATACCGGCTGCATAAGTACCGTCCTCGTGCGAATATGTAAAAACCCCCAGCCGGTCAAATTTGAAATCTTTTACAAACTCAAGCATTTCATTGAAATCATTTTCTGATTCATCCGGATATCCGGTTATTAATGTTGTTCTTATTGCAATTCCGGGAATCTCATTTCTTAATTTATAAAGTAGTTCAGAAAGAGTCTTCTTCGTTATTCCCCTTCGCATCGATTTCAATACATTATCAGAAATATGCTGAACAGGTATATCAATGTAGTTGCAAATATTTTCTGTGTCCCTTATCGTTGAGATGAGATCTGATGGAAAACGGGAAGGATAAGCATACATTAATCTTATCCATTCTATTCCTTTTATTTTCGATAATTCTGAAAGAACCA
Source organism: Bacteroidota bacterium (assembly GCA_036782875.1). GTDB lineage: Bacteria > Bacteroidota > Ignavibacteria > Tepidaquicellales > Tepidaquicellaceae > JAGPCH01. The sequence continues at coordinate 7,247 of DAIPYG010000120.1, forward strand.
TTGACAGACTTCTCTTTTTATATTCACCGATATCCATTCCCCAGTAAGTTGTATCCTGTCCGATAATTACGAGTTCTTTAACTCCTTTAGATGCAAGTTTTTGTGCTTCAGTAAGTATATCCTGCAGAGGTTTTGATCTGTGTCCGCCTCTCATTATTGGGATGGCACAGAAAGAACAGGGATTATCACAGCCTTCGCTTATTTTCAGATACGCAAAATGTGAAGGAGTTGTTAGGATTCTTTCGCCAATTAAATTTTTCTTGTAATCAACTCCGAGTTCATTTAAGATACTGAATATTGTCTGCGGCTTGTCAGTCGCGCCGAAATACTTATCAACTTCAGGAATATCCTTTTCAAGCTCTGTTAAATACCGGTCGGAAAGACACCCTGCAACATATACATTTTTTATTTTACCTTTTGTTTTAAGATCTACTGCACGCATTATTGTATCTATTGATTCCTGTTTCGCCGCTTCTATAAATCCGCAGGTATTGATGATCACATTTTCAGCATCAACTTCATTATCAACAATTTCAATATCATTAGACTTTAACTGAGACAGAATGAATTCAGAATCTACAAGATTCTTAGAACATCCCAGTGTGATCAGCTTTACTTTGTCTTTTTTAACTTTCATATAAATTAAAACCCTCCAATCCCGGTTATTATTATCCGTGAATTAAGAGGGTCGGTTTAA
>DAIPYG010000121.1:0-7932 GCA_036782875.1 Bacteroidota bacterium
AATTAAAATTATTAATGTTTTTTTAAAAACAACCCCGCCTGTGAAAAATTGCCGTTAAGTAATTCTGAACAATGGCGTAAGCAAAAATCACTTGTCTGACGAGCGAGTCCCGATGAAATCGGGGCTCGTGAGGAGTTGTGATTTTTGCAGCCATTGTGAAGAATTTCCGGCAATTTTTCACCAGCGGGCGATTTTTCTTTGCCAAGCTTTCTTTTCATCTATAAAAAAATAGAAAGGAAAGCAGATGATATAACTGGATTCATTTCTAAATAAAACGTTTTGGACGGATGTGAATTTTCTTCAGTACTGGCCAAAATAAAAATGAATAGCTTATTATATGCATAATTTGGTTCAAAATAAAACTTAATTTTCTCATTTAATGTGAAAAATTGCCGTAAAGAAATTCTGAAAAATGGCGAAAGCAAAAATCACCTGTCTACGAGCGAGCGAAGCGAATGAGGAGTTGTGATTTTTGCAGCCATTGTGAAGAATTTCCGGCAATTTTTCACCAGCGGGCGATTTTTCTTTTGCCAGGCTTTTCTTTTATTCTATCAAAAGAAAAGCGGATTAAATTTATTGTAAAGTCTTTGAATAACGTTTTGGACGGATGTGATTTTTCTTATCATTTTGAGATGAATATGACTTGCTACAGTGTAATACCTAATACTCCAAAGAATTGAGTCTAATCACATACTGATCTCAGAGATCTTTTCTTCGAGCCATTTTCTTTTCGCTATTTGTTTAAATTTTTTATACTCTGTTTCAATTATTCCTTTATCCTTTATGTTAGGATCTATTTTATATTTTATCATTAATTTATATAATTTCGAATAGTTTGCTGCATATAAATACTGCACCCGTGGTATTTCCTTATGATTTTTCAGATAATGATTTTGTTTGTCAATCTCAAGCAAAGCCTCTTCAAATTTCTTCAACTCGTAATAAATACAAAGTTTCAATAAAGATATGTCAATATATTGCAAATAGTGTGTTGCTTTTATATCAATGAGATTCTCAAGTGATCTTTGGTATTTTTTCTTTTCGAAATCCAGTTTTGCATAGGATAGTCTGGTCTCACTGCCCCTCATTTCCAGCGGTAAAAATATTGAATACTTCTTGATAAATTCCATCACCCATCTGTATTTCTTTATAGATATGCCTATGTATATATAATCCCTGAAATGATTGAAATCATAAGAATTGACTTTAAGATCAGCAGTAAGATTCTGATCAAGCTTTTTGTTATACAGTTCGAATAATTTAAAACGATAATCATTTTCACCTTTGTTCAGTTTGCTGATGCACAGATTGGTCATACATTTGAATAAATTGATCCTGTAATTTTCTTTCAGATCGGCTGATAATCCGGTAAATAACCTGTATGATTCCGAATAAAGTTTGCCATCGGTATCTTTACCGAAAGCCTTAAAAAGGTAATAATTCATCGCAATAATTCTGAAAACAAGCTTATCTGACGATTCAAATTCCTTGATTGTTTTTTCTATGTTAAGACTATTTAAATAATCCATAACATAATTATTCGCGAATTTTCTGTCATTCAATTCCAGCTGGTGAAATTCGAATCCCAGCTGAAAAAGTTCTAATAAATTCAGGCATAAAACAAGTTTTGAGAATTCAAAAAATTCATCATAAAGTATTTCGATCTTGTTTGTTGATACATAAAATTCAGATAATATTTCACTAAGACTCATCAGTTTTTTAAGTTTTGCAATATCAAATTTTTCATTACTTATAAGATCAGCGGATTTTTTGTAATTACTGATAAAGGACTTTTGAAGTTTTTTTTCATATAGTTTCCGCAGTAGTATTCTTCTCTTTTCACTGCTGTTTTCATTTAATCCCAGATATATCAAAAATTCTTCACCAAGCTTATATAATTCAGAGCATCTGTTTCTGAAGGTCTGATCGCTTATCTCAATTCCTGCGATCCCGGATTTACTTCTTTTCGGTTTTGCAGTTAATTCTTTTTTGTGCTTTAGTTCAAGGATATGATCAAGATAAATTGTATAATTTCTTCCTTTTGTAAAAATCGGCGAGGAAATAAATATCCTGAACTGATCAAGTTCATCTTTCGTGAATGAGTCTATTAACTGAAATAATTTCTGATTTGAGAATGACATGTCATTAAATTTTAGCAAAATACTTAATTCGGAAAAGTTATGAAACTTCTAATTCAAAGGGTAAAAAAATCCGGGCAGAAAACCTATAATTCATATTGAAAGTGAATAAAATTAAAAAGATCAGAAATATCCAAGGGTATATTTAAAATTACACTCTTTGCAATGATTTTCGAAAATGTTTAATTTGAAAGATATTTTTTAAAACTAAAAATTAATATGAAACATAAATCATCAATATCAATTATCTTTTTACTCCTTCTAAGCTTCTCAAACACTTCATACTCACAGCAAAACATCAACGGATGGTACTGGATGAACGGACAGCCCCAGAGTGAGCATTTGAACTGGGTTCAATACATTAACCCTACAACAATTTATGCTACGGGAGACTATGGTAATTTTATGAAATCCACTGACGGCGGAAACACCTGGCTGCTCAATTCACAGTCGGGACCATTTGACAATTCTGTAATATCCGGCGGCGGAACAAGAAATAATGTAACAGGTCATTTCTTTGATGCTAATACCGGACTTGTCGGAGGATTTAGCCAGATTGGTGATGCCATTGGCAGAACTACTGACGGCGGACAGACATTTACCAGAATAACTTTGGGACCGGGATCTCAATATGTATTTGGATTTTATTTCCTTAATTCAACTACAGGTTACGCCTGCGGAAATGTTAATACCGGTCTGTATAAAACCACTGATGCAGGACTGACCTGGAGCTTCGCAGGTATTCCGCTTGTAGTTACGGACACTTATTACTGTCTGTATGCCTTTGATGAAAACCGAATCATGGTCTCCGGTACAGGAAGAAAATATCTTTATACGACTAACGGAGGGAATACCTGGACCACAATATTTTTCCCCGGTTCAACTTTTAACACTATTTCGGATATAGATTTTAAAGATGCAAATACCGGATATGTTTGCGGTTCAGCTTATTATTTTGCATATACTACCGATGCCGGAACTACCTGGACACAGACAAATGCTCCTGTCGGAGCCGGAGGTCAGTGGGCTTTGTCAATTTCCGGTAATGATGTTTACATTGCAGGGGATAACGGTTCCAAGATCTTCAAATCATCTGATAATGGAGTTTCATGGACTCCAGTTGACATGAATGACGGTAGTCCATATCAGCCGGCGCCTGCTATTATGTATGGCATGGATATTAACGGAAGTAACATTGCAGTTGTTGGACTTTATGGAATTGTGAATGTAAGCACTGACGGGGGAGCAACCTGGGATAATAAAAATAACTGTGTATCTCAAACAGCTCTGACATTCAGCGCTATTTGGGCTGAATCTCCAACCGGGAATATTTTCGCTGCAGGTACTGCCGGCACTTTGCTCCATTCTTCAAACGGTGGAGTAAACTGGACCCAAAGACCTTCCAATTCTCCCCAGCAGACTAACAATATTCAAATGCTGAATCCAAGTACGGGTTTTGCAGTAAGCGGAAATGCAGGTGGAATTGGTTCGGGATATTTAAACAAAACCACTGACGGCGGATTGAACTGGACAAATATACCTTTACCTTTTCCGTATTCGTCAAGAAATGCAGTTGATATAGATTTCCTGGATGAAATTACCGGATGGATTGTAGGCGGAAAACCTAATTCCACAGGAGGTGGAATTGTATGTATTAAAACAACTGATGGCGGATCTACCTGGGTTTCTCAGTCTAATGATCAGAATTATAATTTTATGCTTAATGATATTGACATGGTTGATCAGAATACCGGATATTTTGTTCCAAGCACCACAACTAGTGTCTTTAAAACAACAAACGGAGGAAATAACTGGATCAGATTAGTTACAACTCCCGGAGTAGGTTCATTCAATAAAGTCCAGGTGATCTCGGGAGATGTGATCTACATATCCGGAGTAGTCGGACAATTGTTCAAGTCAACAAACGGCGGAATTTCATGGACAAATATTCCTACTCCTTATCCGGGTATTACTTTACAGGCTATGCAATGGATGGATGAGAAAAATGGTATGATCGGCGGAACAAATGGATTTATTGGTAAAACCACAAATGGCGGTCTTACCTGGGAATCATACAATACCGGAGGTTCAAATCTGAAGAATGTTTTCATGACTAACAGAGACAGTGTTTTTGCAGTCTCAGATTTCAACGGATACTGGCAGATATTCAGACGATTCAGCCATACGCCGGCGCCATTGAGTATGATAATTAAAGTTGGCATACAGGGATTCTGGAACGGAACTACCCAGGTATCCGATACTATAAGTGTAACTTTAAGAAGTCAGAATTCACCTTACAATATCATTGATCAGAGTAAAACAGTTATTTACAGTCAGGGCAGCGGTACAGTGTCTTTCAGCAATGCTTCCTCAGGGCATTTTTTTATTCAGATCAATCACAGAAATTCTCTTGAGACATGGAGCAGCGTACCGGTTAACTTAAGCTCAAATTTAAATCAATATGATTTTACAACTGCTTCCTCAAAGGCTTACGGCAACAACACAATACTAGAATCAGGAAGATACTGTGATTACAGCGGTGATGTAAATCAGGAAGGCAATATAGATCTGGCTGATTTAGTGGCAGTATATAATTCATCATCAGTTTTTACTACAGGTTATGCGGCGGCAGATGTTAACGGTGATAATTTTGTCGATCTTTCAGATCTCGTAATTACAAAAAATAATGCCTCGAATTTTATAGTAAAGATAACACCTTAATTCAAAATGTCAGGATAGTATCCGGACCGGTCATTCTCTTTCTAAAAGAGATCTTAATTTTTCTCTTTGATAAATGACCTGCTTTAAAAAAAAATAATCAAGAATATTCATTAACCAATTAAATCAGAATTATGAATAAAATTATTTCCTTTTTCACGTTAGCTTTGCTGTTGTGCTATAGTTCAGTATCAAATGCACAGGTTACCACTTATACCTACAGTCAATCTGTTGGCACTTATAATGAGATCACCGGTGACACGGTTGTAGCTATAGCTACTACAAGTCTGGGTGACACTACCAGCATGGATAATATGATCTACACTAATAATGCATTACCGTTTCCATTTTTCTTTAATAATCTTCCTTACAATAATGTAGTAATAAGTTCTAACGGATTTATTACTTTTGGTAATACTCTGCCTTCTACCACTAACTATGGAAGTATTTCCAATTCCTCCGGTTATGCCGGTACAATATCTGTATTTTCAGCGAATCTAATCGGCAACAGAGGTGTTCAGGCTACAAAAATCATAGGCAGCAATGTGCTGACTGATATTCCGTCAAATCAGTTTGTTGGTATTGCTGTCGGTAATGTAATAACCGGGATCGGAATTCCAGCCGGAACAACCATTACTGCTTTGGATGCAGGTTCCGGAACTATAACTATCTCACAGGTCTGTACTGAAAATAATATCGGACCTTGCTTAATTGCAACAGGTTCTTTAGTAAGAGGAACTACAGGAGCAGTTGGCAGCAGAGTTCATACCATTCAGTTTAAAAATGTCAGAAACTATGGCTCAACGGCAAATTCAAATTGGATGAATTTTCAGATCAAACTTTATGAAACTTCCAATAAAATTGAACTGGTTTACGGAGTTTGCATAGCTTCAGCTTTTACAAGTGGCCAGGTTGGATTAAGAGGAACTTCAAACAGTGATTATAATAATTTAAGAAATGCAACTGCAGGATGGACAACTACACAGGCAGGAACGTCATCCGCAAATACTTTAACAATGAGTTCTACTATTACCCCTAATACCGGAACTACTTTAACCTGGACCGCTCCTTCTCTTCCTGATTGTCAGATCAATATTGCTAATTTAAATCCTTCTGGAGTGATAACTCCCGGATGTGTAAATTTAAATGCAGCTCCTAAAGTAAACATCACGAATGCAGGATCTATGAATCAGTCTTCAATCAGTGTAAGGTATCAGGTAGTAAGTGAAGGATATGATGAAACTGTTTCCGGACTCTCACTGACTTCCGGAGCTAACATGGATGTTAATTTTCCAAATACTTTATTGATCAGTTCAAGTTCACTCGGAACAAAAGCTGTAACAATTAAAGTAAATTCTACATGTAACAGCGGTTCTGATGAATATATTCTGAATACAAACTATACTGTGGAAAATCCTAATTTCGGAGGACCGGTTGCTGGCTATTACTGGTCAAATTCCACTCCTGATGCAAGCTGTGCTCCGGACCAGCCGATATTCTCATGGGAAGATACTACAGGCAGTACCAGTCTTATTGTTAATGGCGCTAATGCATCAGCAGGATTATTAACGGGATCGGTCAATGACGGATATTTTGCTTTGGGAAATGTTTTGCCTTCCGGAAATAAATTCAAATATATGGGTGTGGATTATGATTCATTTTATGTCGGAACAAACGGAATGATCGCTTTCAGTAAAGCTAATAATACGACTGCAGAATTAAATACCACCGTTCCTAAGGTTATTCCTTCAACTAATTCACCAAGACCGGCAATATTTCCATTATGGCTGAATCTTGACTACACTGATACAGATGTTCCTGTTAACAGATTAAGTTATAAAGTTATTGGTGATAAAATAATAATTACCTATGATAAAGCTCCGATAATTCTTGCAACCAGTTTAGATTACGTCAGTTTTCAGATCATTCTTGAAACACAGTTTGCACCGACCACGGACTGTATCATAATTTCACAGTATAATTCGGCAACTACAGGATCAGGATTTTTGTCAAAATACAATGCAGGAACTCTGGGTATACATACCGTAGGAATTCAAAATGCCGCAGGAGACATGGGAATTCAATACAGAAGAGCAAACCCCGTTACAGGAGGTCCTTTCTTTGGTTCTGATCTTGCTCTTGCGTTTGGCACCAATGATGCTGTCTTACCAGTTGAATTTGCATCTTTCACTTCAATTGTAAACGGAAACGATGTAACTTTAAGCTGGTCTACGGCCTCAGAATCAAATAATTCAGGTTATGACATAGAAAGATCAACATCAAACAGTAGCTGGACCGGAGTCGGAAGCGTTTCCGGAAACGGAACTTCTGCTACTTTAAGCAATTATTCATTCACTGACAGAAACCTTTCTTCCGGAAGTTACAGCTATAGATTAAAGCAGATCGATTTCAATGGAAATTATGAATATTTCAATCTGAGCAATAATGTAAGCATCGGGATCCCTGAAAGATATGATCTGTCACAGAACTATCCGAATCCGTTCAATCCGGCTACTAACATCAATTTTGATATTCCTATTGACGGAAAAGTAAGTCTGAAGATATTTGATATGACGGGAAGAGAAGTTGCAACACTTGTTAATGAAGTTAAAACAGCGGGATATTATTCCTTAAAATTCAATGCATCAAGTCTGTCCAGCGGGATATATTTCTATAGTCTTAAGTCAGGTAATTTCAGCATTACAAAGAAAATGATGCTGATCAAATAACTGATCTGCTTACTTTAAAAATTTATATAGTTTGAGTAATAGTATTTCCATTGCTGAAAATAGAAATCCCCGGGAAATTAACACCCGGGGATTTTAATCATTTTCAATACTTTATACCTAATACTAATACTTAACTGAAGTTACGCAAATGTAATAATTTAAAATTTTAGATTTTTCAATTCCTTTATTTTATGAGAAATAAGAAATCATTTCGAGACCTCCCCCTGCCCCCTCCTTTGGAAAGTGTCTCAAAACTCTTTAATGTATTTTAGAGCGAACAGGAAATTATGAGGGTAAATTGAAAAAAGTAAATATTGTTTTTATTATATTTGTAGAAATAATAAAAC
>DAIPYG010000122.1:0-7881 GCA_036782875.1 Bacteroidota bacterium
TTGATCTCTTTCCTTATTCAGGGTTATGGAAGTATTTCTTTTTCTCAGGTGAATGTAGAGTGGTTCAGGACATATGGTGCAGGATGGGGGAAGAATTTTGTGAATGATTTTTCAATGGATTCTTCAGGCAATTCATATCTGACCGGTAATGTATCGCTAAGTAGCAGTAATTCAATTACTGCTATGGGAACAATAAAGTATAGTTCAAATGGTGAATTACTGTGGGCAAAGATTTTTGAAGGAAGCGCCCACGCTCCGGCGGGAGGAAATGCAATTGTATTTGATAATACAGGAAATGTATATGTAACCGGAACTGTCTATGATATTGATAGTTCAGAAAACTATTGTACAATTAAGTATAATATGTCAGGTGAAGTCATATGGGTCAGGAAATATCACAGCAGTCCGCAGGGTCGTGATGTTCCAACAGATATAGCTTTGGACAATGAAAATAATGTATATGTAACCGGATATACTTTTTATTACGGATCATCTCAGTATTTTTGGAGCACATTAAAATATGATTCATCCGGAAATCTTTTATGGTCAACAAGGTATGAAGGAGATATAAGTAAAATAAAAGTTTCCGGAAAAATCATTCTTGATAACAGTAATAATTTATATGTGAGCGGTTTCACTTCAGAGTCTTCAAATTCCCATGATTTTTGCACGATAAAATATGATCAATCAGGACAACAGCAATGGGTATCTGTATTAATCAACCCTGCTTTAAGAGATGAGCCCGCAAATATTACAATGGATAATATGGGAAATATTTATATACTTGGACAAAGTTTTAATTCAACCGGATTTTACACATCACTAATCAAATATGATAACAATGGAAATGAAGTTTGGAATGTAAAAACTGATAGTGTAGGTCACAATGATGGATATTATTACAATAAGATCTCTTTTATTCTGGATGGAGAAAATTATATTTATGTCGGTACAACTTATGGGAATTATTGCTGCACCATTAAATATAATTCAAATGGTGTGCAGCAATGGCTGTCAAAATTTAACAGAGAATCAAAAGGATTAGGAGTTAATATTGACAATAGTGGCAACATTTATACTACAGGTTTTACCAGAGTTTTTGGTAATGTTGAACCTTTTTTAACAATAAAATATAACCCAGAAGGCTCTGTTTTGTGGGATAAGAGCTTTCATGTCTATAATGATTTAGAATTTGATGAAGGAGCTTTTGTAGGAATTGACAAAAATAATAATATTTATATTGCCGGAATTCATGATGATTATGCTCATTCTAAGAATTTATATGGTTTACTTAAATATTCCCAGGGTGTCGGAATCACCAACATCTCCACCGAAATCCCGGATAACTATAATCTCTACCAGAATTACCCAAACCCGTTCAATCCGAAAACTATCATCTCTTATGAGATCCCCGTGCATAGTAAGGTCACTTTGAAAGTTTATGATATATCAGGCAAAGTTATCAATACTCTTGTAAATGAAAATCAGAGCGCGGGAATGTATGAAGCGGATTTCGACGGAAGCAATCTTGCAAGCGGGGTTTATTATTATAAAATTACAGCCGGTAATTTCAATCAGACAAAAAGAATGATTCTTTTAAAATAAAATTTATTCATAAATTAAATTCAAATTAACTTGTCAGACAAATTCAAATCTTTTCTTCCGAAGAATTACAAATTCAAAAACATTATCTATAAAAAGGAAGAATACAAATCAATTATCACCATCAACCGTGAGAAAAAACTTAACTGCCTCAACTTAGAAACTATAAATGAACTTACAAATGCATTCAAAGATTCTTCCTGGGATGATAACATCGCTGTTATAATCCTGACAGGCGCAGGGAAGCGCGCTTTCTCAACCGGGGCTGACCTTGAAGAGCAGGAGAAATATTTTCTGGGAAATCCGAATGATTATTATAAATGGATGTATGAGTTCATTCAGCTGCATGAAGTCATGAGAAATGTAGGCAAGCCCACTATAGCGCGTCTCAACGGGATGGTTGTCGGCGGCGGCAACGAACTCAACATGAGCTGCGATCTGGCAATAGCAGCGGATCATATCATCATAAAGCAAGTCGGAGCTGCTATGGGAAGTGTTGCAGCAGCCGGCGCTACACAGTTCCTTCCGCTTATCATCGGTGACAGGCGAGCAAGGGAAGTTTTATTCCTGTGTGAAGATATTCCCGTAAAGAAAGCTCTTGACTGGGGACTTGTGAATCAGGTTGTACCGTACGATGAATTAGATAAAGCAGTGAATATCATGGCAGAAAAATTGTTCAACAAGCTTCCCGAATGCATACGTTACGCCAAGCAGCATCTCAATTTCTGGCGGGATCTTTCATGGCATACTACGATCGGGCACGCACGCGACTGGCTTTCCATTCATAATTTATCTCCGGAAGTAAGCGCCGGTATAAAAGCTTTTAATGAAAAGAAGAAGATAGATTATAAAAAAATAAGAAGCCCGAAGAAAAAGAAATGACTGAAGAACTTGAAACATTGAAGCTGGTTGTTGAAAAGTTAGATGAGGGAAATTTCATTTATTATCTGACAGGTTCAATGGCAATGAGTTTTTATACCGTTCCGCGAATGACGCGTGATTCTGATATTGTTATTCTTTTGAATGGAAAAGATGTTGATAGATTTGTTAAGTTATTCAAAGGTGAATTTTTTGTTGATAAAAATATGATCAAAGATTCTTTGAAATCCCATATGATATTTACAGTCTTTCATAAAAAGAATTTTTTCAAAATTGATTTTATACTGAAAACAAGTGATAAGTATGAGGATGTAAAATTTGAGAGAAGCAACATTCTGAAAATTAATGGTCTTGAAGTAAATGTGATTTCAATTGAAGATCTTATAGTTACTAAAGTGTTTTGGGATAAAGACAGACAGTCTGAAAAGCATTTTAATGACATCAGGGATTTGATGAAAATGAGCTATGATGAAAAGTATGTCAGTGACTGGATAGCAAAATTATGTCTGAGAGAATTATTTACAAAAGGCAAATCATGAATGACACACATCCCGACATAGAAAAGAAACTTACTGAGCTCTATTCAAAATTAACTCCCGGAGAAAGGTTCAATAAAATGCTGAGCATGTGTCAGACCGTAAGGGAAATTATATTGTCACAGTTAACCGAAGGCTTGCAAGAAACAGAAAAGAGAAAGAGACTTTTTGAAATTTATTACAGGCAGGATTTTACAGAAGAGGCATTTGAGAAATTGCTGCAAAAATTTTTCCCGTCATTACACTGATTTTTATTATAGAGACGCAAAATATTGCGTCTCTGCTCTGTAATAGAAAATAAACCAGGAACAATCATTTCGTCTGCTTTATCCTTACTTCATACCCGAAACTCTCTTCAAATAAACCTTTCCTTATATTCGCTCCCCATATCTCCAGCGAAGGATCGCTGCTGCAGGACTTCAGATTTACTTCAAGAACTTTATCTATAATTCCGATATCAATATCATTTACAACAGCCTTGTGGCTCCTGTCGAGTGCATCTGCTATTCTGAGTATGCCTGCAAGTTTTTTTACTAGTCCCTTGCTTTGTTCATCGAGCTTGTTAAAATTTTCGTGCTTGATCTTAGGATGTGATTTACGGTGATACCGTGCGATATTGGCTATAATCTCAATTTCCTTATCATTGAATCCAAGCATATCGGCATTCCTTATCAGGTAATATGAATGCTTGTGATGATCAGTATGGGAAATGTAATATCCGATGTCGTGCAGCAGTGCGGCGGCTTCGAGATATTCTCTTTCATCATCACTGAACTCAAACTTCAGCTTTACAAAATCAAATATTTTATTTGCAAGTTTTAAAACCTGATCAGAATGTTCCCTGTCATAGTTTGTCCGCTCACCGAGATGCCTTACGCTGCTGTATCTTACATCCGTCAGGTGCCCGAAATCAAATTCACCGCTTCTCTGCTGAATGTAATTCATGATGATTCCTTCCCTGAGTGCAAAGGAAGAAAGAGTCATCTTTTCTATTTTAAGATCAGAAAATATCTGTTCAAGTATCACAGCTCCGGCTGTTATAATATCAGCACGTTTGGGATCAAGTCCGGGAATGCTTAGTCTCTCTGCTAAAGTTTCGGCTTTGTATATTTTTTCTATAGCTGTGTGAAAGGGTTTTTTCTTAATGATAAAACCGTTAAGATTAATCTCAAAATCAGCAGTCGTCTGGTTCTCTGCGCTTATTATTGATCCGATGTTATTAATGGTTCCTGAAGATCCGACGACAAGTTCATAATCATTTCCTTCCAGAGTCCTCACGATCTGATTTAAAGCGCCTTTGACGAATATTCTGGAATTTTTAAGATCACTCTTATTAACTTTCTCATTCAGAGAGAATTTATTTGTGAGACGTACAGCTCCGAGTTTCAGACTGCTTGCGATCTTAACTTCACCTTTCTCTCCGATTAAAAACTCAGTGCTCCCGCCGCCAATGTCGATCAGAAGAATTTTCTTATTGTAAATATCAAGAGACTGCAGAACGCCAAGATAAATAAGACGCGCTTCTTCATAACCTGAAACAATGTTTATTTCAATACCTGTTTCTGCAAAAACTTTTTGAGTGAACTCCAGTTTGTTAAGGGCTTCACGTGTTGCGCTCGTTGCTACAGCAATGATCTCAGCTTTGAAAGAATCACAAATCAGTTTGAATCTTTTTAATGTCTCCACTCCTCTTACAATGGAATCCGGTGAAATATATTTCATATCATTAGAACTGTTTCCGAGGCGAACTACTTCTTTGGCTCTTGTAAGTACAGTGAATCTCTTCTTGCTGTCTATCTTTGCAATTACGAGATGAAATGAATTGGTTCCGATATCAATTGCCGCTAATATATTATTCAAAAGAGAAATTGAGGTTTTTTTATGAAATATAGTTTATTGCTGCACTTCAGATAGAACTTCTTTTTTCCTGAGAATCTGATCCAGTATACCGGCTGATGCTTTGAAAACTTCATCCACAGTTATATCATTAATGTTATATGTAGGTGACTGAATGCATATCTTTTTTTCTCCTTCAGGAGCCCATTCGTATCCGTGTGTCGGACCGAAAAGCGAAATTATATTCGCGTCAACACCTCCGGCAACATGCAGAGTCCCTGTGTCATTTGTTATGTAAAGATCAGTGCGTTTTATCACTGCTCCGACTTTTCTGACAGGTGTATTTTCAAGTAAGACACAATTTATATTCAGCTTCATTAATTTTACCTTAACATTATCAGTGATCTCCTTATCTATCATTCCTGATGTGATCAGGAAATAACAATTGTACTTATCAAAAAGCTTTTTTGTCAGCTCAGTAAAGTTTTCTTTCTTCCATCTGTTCGGAACTTTGCCGGCTCCCGGATGCATAGAGACTATGAGCTTATTCTTATCCGGAAAATTTTCTTTAATAAATGAATCTGCAAAGTCAGTTTCTTCTTTGCTTAAATGAATCATTACATTTTTTTTCTCTTTTTCGGTAAGGTCGCATCCTATCTGCCTTCCGACATCAAGATTTCTTTCAGTCTGATGAAGCTTACGTGAATCCCAGTCAAAATCTGATTTTACATTAAGCAGGTATTCAACTGAATTTATTTTATGATCAATACTCTTTACACCGACCCTTACTTTTGCACCGGAAAAATAATTTATGAAATGAGATGTTCTCGAAATGGAAACCGTAGATGGGACTATTCCTATCTGATAATTGTGATCTCTGAGTTCTTTATAGAACTCGATGAGATTTTTAAGAGGTGCTTTCCTGTATGTTATAACCTTGTCAATGTACGGATTAATATCACTGAATAATATTTCATAATTAATAGGTGATGCAACGAGTGTAATGTGGGCTTTTGGAAATTTTTTTCTTACTGCGGCAAAAAGGGGAACTGAGCAGAGCATGTCTCCAAGCTGATTATGCTGTCTGACTATCAGAATATTTTTAACTTCTTCTGGACTGAACTGTGTCAGATCAACCGGCTTTTCGGATCTTCCGAAAATTTTAAATAGATATTTAAGCATGACTGCCGGTTATTTTATTTCTTCAAACTTAGCATCAATTATGTCCTTATCATTATTGTGCTTTTTGTCGTTGTTTATCTTCGGGTCCGGATAATTTTTTTTGGAAACGGATGAGTTGTACCTGTAATTCCTGAGCAGGTTCTTTAATATCGTCAGGATCATAAAAACAGTAAGAAGTATTAATATTACTCTTGTCATATTTAATTTTATTTTGCTGCTTTTACAGCTGCAGGATTGTAATATTCGATCGCTGAATGTTCGGGTTTCATAATCTCGCTGATTAAATTCTCAAAATCTTTTTCGTTGTTTACAAAATCTATCTCGGCTGAATTCACGATCATTACCTTTGTTGCTTTGTATCTGAAGAAAAAATAATTATATCCTTCATTAAGATCTTTTATATATGCTTCTTTTATTTCCTTCTCTATGTCCCTGTCCCTGTGACGGATATTCCGCATAAGGCGTTCAAGATTTGACTGAAGATAAATGATAAGATCGGGAACAACGATAGTTCTTTCTATAAGTGAAACTATTTTTTCATAAAGCTTAAGTTCATCATCCTGAAGATTCAGGTAAGCAAAGATCTTATCCTTTTCAAAAATATAATCAGCGACATAGTACTCGTGAAAAAGATCTATCTGCTTTATCTCCTGAAGCTGCTTGTATCTGCTCATAAGAAAATACATCTGCGTGTGGAATGAATAGCTCACAGGATCATGATAGAATTTTTCCAGGAAAGGATTGTCTTCGAAGTTCTCGAGAATAAGCTTGGCATTAAGCCGTTCTGAAAGCTTCTTCGCAAGGGATGTCTTTCCTACTCCTATAACTCCTTCTATGGCAATATATTTTATCTTCTTTTCTTCCAAATAATATTATTTTTCAGTATTGCTGAGTTTGTATTTAAAGACCTTTAAATTATCTGTAGTGCTATCGAGCAACTGAGATATGCTTTTCTTAAAAACCGGATGAATAAGATCAGGAGCTATTTCATTCATAGGTACAAGTACAAACCTTCTTTTATCAATATGACCGTGAGGAACTATCATATTATCATTATCAATAATATCATCTCCGTAAAATAAAAGGTCAATGTCTATTTCCCGTTCAGACCATTTTTTGTTTTCCATCCTGCCGATATGCTTCTCAATTCTTTTGAGTTCTTTAAGCAGATCTTCTGCTTTCATTGTTGTATTTATTCCAATGACTGTGTTCAGATAATCATCCTGTTCAATATTACCCCAGGGCTCCGTTTCATATATTCCGGCTCTGGTAAATATTTTCGTTCCGGGCAGGTGTCCAATTTCAGAAACTGCTTTTTCTATGAAAGAAATTCTTTCTCCTTTATTCGAACCAAGTCCGAGATATACTTCTTTCATTCTTAATCCCTGTCTAATTTATTTTCGATCTCGACTGAATCTATAATTCCGAGGGGTGCATTAAGCTTTCTTATGTTTACCTTTACAGAACTAACATGCGCAAAATTATCAATTATTTCCCTGCAGATATACTGATTGACAGATTCGATCAGATTGAATTTTTTCTGAGTAAAGATCTTTTGAACAACTTTATAAACGGAAAGATAATCAACTGTCTTTTCGAGATCGTCTGTATCTCCAAGTGCGCTAAGGTCGCATTGCATTTCTATATCAACTTCAAATTCATTCCCATATTCTTTTTCATATTCAAGTACGCCGTGATATGCGTAAAACTTAGCGTTGTTGATTCTTATTGTAGTCAAAGGTATGAAGTGAATAGTTAAAAATTAATAGTTGAAAAAAAATGAATCTTACAAATCTTATGAATCTTATGAATCTTATGAATCTTACGAATCTTATGAATCTTATGA
>DAIPYG010000123.1:0-7692 GCA_036782875.1 Bacteroidota bacterium
CCTTTTACTTCTAATTTATACGTCAGCTCTCCTGGAATGATCTTTTCCGCAGATTTATAATTCATATTGTAAACCCCGGCATCCATTAAGTCATCTATAAGAGTTTCGATTATTATCCCTTTCGAATCACAAACCGTGAGCATTACATTCGCTTCTTCACCGAGTTCGAATTGAATAACAGTTGTATTATCAAATTGAGTTTGCCTGCTGCTGTACAGTTTAAATATTCCTGTCTGCGGATCCGAATTATTCCCGGTTAGAATTATTTTATTCTCATATGAACCGTTTACTTTTTCCTGTGAAAATGAATTACTTTGGGTCACAAGAAAAACCGTTGTAACGATAATGATAACTAATTTGGCTTTAAACATTTTTTTCTCCTTTGTTCTAATGTTTGTATTTAATTGTTACAAAAATACATCCGCAATTACAATTGTCCAAAGAAACTTTTTGCCTGGTTTCACAACTTGACACTTACTTATTTTGTTAAAAAGTCTTATTTTTGAGCAGAAATTAAAACAATTGTTCTTAAAACCTTCTTAGAAAGTTGGTAGTTGGTAGTTGGTAGTTGATAATTGACAGTTGACAATTGTTAGTTGATAGTTAAACCAAGATTTAAAAATATTTGTAATTTGAAATTTGTAATTTGAAATTATGTTAAAAAGCTCATTACTCGAGATCCTCCGAACATTTTCCAAACATGAGCTGAAAAAGTTCGAGGATTTTGTCAGGTCACCTTATTTTAATAAAAAGGAAAATGTTCTGAAGTTATTTCTTGAGATAAAGAAATACGCACCGCTGTTTGAAAATGATAATCTTGAAAAGGAAAGATCGTGGGTAAAATTATTTCCGGGGCAAAGTTACAATTACGGGATTATGAAGAATCTTATACACGATCTTGGGAAATTATGCGAGTCTTTTCTGTCGGAAGAAGTTTACAGAAAAAATGAAATGCAGAGTACACTTGATTTTTTAAGTACAATAAGAAGCCGGAAAATACTGAATGTCTTTATAAACAAAATTGAATCTGCAGAAAAAACATTCCTGAAAAATTTCAAAACAGTTAAATATGATTTTCTGGTTGATTATTATGACGGTATGAGGGATCTGTATCATTTGAAAGTCGGATTTCTTCAGTCAAATGAACAGTTCAAAAAAAAAGATGAGCTTGTAAGATCTCCGGAAAATCTGATATTCGGTTTTCTTATAAAATGTTTTGAAACATTTCATAATGTCATACTCAACAGTCTGAATTATAACTCCCCGGTAAAGAGCAATGTTACATATTTATTCTTAAAAGAACTGGAAGATAATTCGATATTAAAGAATGTTCTGGAATATACAAAAGAACATTCCCCTGAAAATTATCCCGTTTTAAACTGTTATTACTGCATGTACAAAGCCCTGTCAGTAAATGACAGTCTGGAATATTTCAATGAATTTAAGAATGATCTTTCTCAGAACAGCGGTCTGTTTTCTGAAAAGGAACTGAGGGAGTTATATAACGGTCTTCTCACCAGCTTTGGTAACAGAAAGATCACAACAAATAATTTTCATCAGGAGTATTTCAGCATTTTACAGATCGGGTTTAAGAACAAGATCATTCAAATGCCTGACGGGACTATAGAACCCGGAGCTTTTACTTCAATAGTAAATGTATCCGCTGCAAATGATATTAAATTCACTGAGGATTTTATTAATAATTATAAAGACAAAATTCCTCCGGAATTCAGAGAGAACATTTATTTCTATTCAATGGCTGTTTTAAATTACAGAAAAAAGAATTTTGAGAAATCCCTTGAGTACATAGTGAAAGTTCAGAGCAAAGAACTGTTTATGAAGTTTGACATAAAACATCTTCAGCTGAATATTTATTACGAACTGAATGACAGGGTAGCATTCGATTATTCTTATGACGCGCTGAAGCATTTTATTAAAAGCAGTAATCTTACGAATGAATCAAGAATAGTGACAAGAGTGAAATATTGTGAATACATTAAAGCGCTTTTTAATCTCAGGGAAAAACCCGATTCTTTTAAACTCGCCGGTCTGAAAAATGAAATCACTGAAAATAAAACACTGAACAAAGAATGGCTTCTGAGAAAAATAGGTGAGCTTGAAAAAGTATAGGTCCAGGCCGCATCTTCAAAAAAGACTGAAGCTATTTACTTGATTTAGATTCAACTTCTTTAAAAGATGATTTCAGTATCTGAGTAAGCAGTCTTTTTTTGATTTTTGTCAGCTCGATGTTTGTCCATCCCTGCAGCCCCCATTTGTTTGGCACCGGGTAAACAATGCTTCTGTCATTCAGACAAAATATATGCTGATCATTTTCAGACAGCTTCACTGTTGCTCTGTTCTCTTTTTCATTCATCGTTGCAAAAATTTTCTTATTTATTCTGAAGGAAGTTTTTTCGAAATGCGGAAGTTCTTCGACTCCGGGAAATGATAATGCCAGCTTTCTGAAAGAATCTGTTGTGGTCATATTATTAATCATTTTATTATTGTTGATGCGGTAAATTTATTTTATAAGTAAATGTAAAATTCATTAACGATTTCAGATCCTGTAACAAGCCTGAACATTACCATTACATTTCTTATTTCTCAAGTATTATATATTTTATTTTAGCACAATTTAATAAGTAGAGTGCTTAATTTAAAATATAAATTACTTCATAACAATGATGTCTGACTTTACTTCAATTATTTAAATTTTATTATGATGAAAATATTATTTATAACAATAATACTAATATCTATTACCGGCTGTGCAAATGCCGGTTTAATTTTTAATCCCGCAGATACTATATTAAAAAAGGATACACTTATTAAAAAGCAGGAGAAATCTCACAGTAGCAACCCTGAAACCGTGTTAGTATTTGATGACTCTAAGCTTGCTCCGCAGAATGTCAGAATG
Source organism: Bacteroidota bacterium (assembly GCA_036782875.1). Taxonomy (GTDB): domain Bacteria; phylum Bacteroidota; class Ignavibacteria; order Tepidaquicellales; family Tepidaquicellaceae; genus JAGPCH01. Next base: position 2,918 of record DAIPYG010000123.1, read on the forward strand.
ATATTCAATGAACTGTTCAGACAATATATTACAATAAAAGATGCTTTGGTTTACAGCGATCCTTACAATTCAAAGAGAAATACACTGAAACTGCTTGAGGATATGCGGTCGAAGACTAAAGACATACAGCTTCTGAAGAGGGACGACAGATGGACATTTTTCATTAATAATTATGATAACATCAGAAGTAAAGTGGAAGCGGCTGACTTCATTTCCCAGCAGAGATTTTTATTCAATGAGATTACCAACGGGATCCAGAATTTTATAAAGCAGTTCGGGCTTTATAATAAAACAATTTATCTGATGAAAAGTACAGCCGAATCTCAGTACGGTAATAATGAATGGCTGTCAGATTCAAAGGATGAAAAAAATCCATACCTCGGAATGATCAATGATACAACTTATACAAAAGTAATTGAAGCCTGGAAGTTTTAATAAACCACAAGGACGCAAAGACACTAAAAAAATCTATAGAAAATTAAATACTTTGTGACTTTGTACCTTAGTGGTTTTAATATTTATTAAATTTTGAGACACCTTCAGGGAGAGGGGCAGGGGAGTGGAGAGGTTAATTTTGAAATGATAATATATATTTCGAATTTGGAAATATTCTCAATAAAATTTGATATATATAATTCTTTTTGGACAGTACAGTTTAACCAATCATCCAGAAAGCAAATATCATTACAATTTATGACATAAGTCATAAAGTTATATGACTAATATTGTTTATTTTTGTATATGATAAAGTTCATATTCAAAATAATGATGTTGACAGTAATCTGCTTTTCATCTATTGATTTATTCGCTCAATTTGAAATAAGAGGAAAGGTAATAGATCTGAATATAAATGAACCTGTCTCCGGAGCGATGATCAGAATCCTGCCTGATAATTTATCCGAAGTGACCAATGACAGCGGCGTTTTTTATTTCCGGAATCTCAGCAATAGAAACGTTACTGTTACTGTAAGCAGAATCGGATATAAAGAAACTGTAACTGAGAAAAACCTTGATGATAACAGCGATAATTTCCTGCTCATCAGATTAGAACAGATGAATATAATGTCCGGCGAGATAGAAGTGTATTCAACAAAAATAGAAAATCAGCTTAAGTATTCCATCTTCCCGATCGCTCTTGTGACAAGAAAAGATTTTACTGACAATAATGCCGTATCGGTCTCCGAAGTGTTAAGCACAAAACCAGGACTTAATCTTGTCCGGGACGGCATCTGGGCTACAGACATTAACATCAGAGGATTGAGCAGGGATAATGTTGTTGTATTAATCAACGGCAACAGAATAGAAACTGCAAATAATCTTTCGGCAAGACTCTCTCTCGTAGATATGAATTCCATCGAAAGGATTGAAGTGATCAAAGGCGGAACATCTTCAATTTACGGTTCGGGCGGAACAGGCGGTGTCGTCAGCATTACTACTCTTTCAGGAACTTACAATCAAAAATTCTCACTCAAAGGGATTCTTTCAGGAAGCTATTCGTCCGTTAATGAAATGTCGAATGGGGGACTGTCGCTTTTTATGAGCTCAAAAAATATTTATGCAAATCTGTATTCACTGTACCGTGAAGCATCAGATGTAAAAATACCAACAGGTGTCATACCTAACAGTTCTTTCAGAGACTACGGTATTTCTCTTAATTCCGGAATTAGGTTCGGTAAAAATAATTTCCTGACACTCGATCTTCAGCAGTTCAATACTCCGTATGCAGGCGTCCCGGGCGGGTATCCTTTGTTCCCTAATAAAGCTGCTGTCACTTATGAACCGGCGGAAAGACAGCTGTATGCAGTTACCTATGCGAACAATAAACTCTCCGGACTTTTAAGTGCTCTGTCAGCAAAGGTTTTCATTCAGAATATCTTCCGTGATGTTGAGGTAATTCCGAATACAATAGTTTATGTTCCCAAAACAGCAACGAGTCCGGCTAAAAGAATAAATAATCTTTCAATCAATCCGGATGGTAAACATTATTCAGGCGGCGCGATCGTACAGGGAAATTTTGTAACCAACAGCAGCAATAAGCTCATCGGAGGTTTTGATCTGTGGAGAAGAAAGTTAACTACATCACGCGAGCAGACACAGAAAATTGAAATTCTGGATTCAAACAATAATGTTGTAAAAACCAATATTGTTCAGACCGGAGATGTCCCGATACCCGATTCGAAATATACAAGCTTCGGAATATTCGCTCAGGATGAAATCAGCTTTATGAGGGACAGGCTTTTTCTTGATATCAGCGCAAGAGCTGACGGGATCTTCATTTCAAACGAACAGTCGGTCAGTCCTTTGTATGTAATTACTAATGGTGTCAGAAATAATACTCCGGAGAATCAGAAAATATTATGGACCGCTTCAACAGACAATGATATTTCATGGAGTTTCAATACAGGAGGGAATTATAAGCTGAATGAAAATTTAAATTACTCGCTTAATTTTTCAGCTTCTTTCAGGTCGCCTTCTCTGGAGGAAAGATTTCAGTATATAGATCTCGGCAGCGTTGTAAGACTTGGAAATCCATTCCTTGATCCCGAAACCGGTTATTTTATTTCCACAGCTTTAAAATACTGGAGCAATGATGTTAATCTCTCACTGGAGCTTTATTCAAATTATCTTTCAGACCTTGTAACGGAAATTCCCGGAACCTATGAGAACAGGCCTGCGCTAATTAAAACAAATATCAGCAGTGCGCGGCTTGCCGGCTTTGATGCGGAGTGGGAATATAATTTTTATAACAGTCTTGTCTTCTACGGTGGCGCTTCTTTCATTAACGGGGAGAATACTGACAACGGGTCCGCGCTTCCGCAGATCGCTCCTTTAAACGGCACCATAGGACTGAAGTATTCTTATAAAGATATTGTTACTCTGAATTTCAACTCGGTGATATACTCCGGTCAGAACAGGGTTGCATCCGGCGAAGTAACTACGCCGGGATATGTTGTTTATAATTTTTATACCGGAATAGATAAAATATATTTGAATAATTATGAACTTGGGATTTATGCAGGCTCAGAAAATATTTTTGACAGGAATTACAGAAATCATCTTTCTACAGCAAGAGGAACTGTCACATCCGAGCCGGGCAGGAATGTTTATCTTAAAGCGAAAATAATCTTTTGAAAAAATTTGGGATATGGAATTTCGAATTTGGGATTTAAAGAATCACATTTACCTTTATGCCTTTGTGTCTCCTGTAATACCTGATTACTTCGTGTTAAAGGAAAATTCCCAATTCGAATTCCAACATCCCAAATATAAACTCTTTGTTTAAATTAAATCGGTTTTAAAAATTCTCTATGGAATGGTACTGGTTAGCTCTCATCTCCGCAATGTTATCCGCATTCGCTGCAATAATGCAGAAGAAAGTTCTGAGAAGCATATCTGCTTTAAGGTTTACTTTGATCGTTTCCATATTCATAGCTTTATTTTCCACACTGCTGATAAGCAGGCTCGATCTTTCAACAGCAGGAACGGCAACGATCCTGATACTTTTTTCAAAATCCATAATTAATGCAACTGCTTTCCTGTGCATAATGTATGCGCTTAAGCATCTGGAGATCAGCAGGGCTTTGCCGCTGCTTGCCACATCGCCCATGCTGGTTGCAATACTTGCATTCATTTTTCTGGGAGAATCATTAAGCTTATTTGAAATATGCGGAATGCTGCTTATAGTATTCGGAACATATATTTTAGAATTAAAGAAAAATGAAAAGCTTTCCGATCCGTTCCGTGTATTTATAGATTCAAAATATCACAGGATAATTTTACTCGCGCTGCTGCTTATATCAGTATCCGCTGTCATTGATAAGCTATTACTCGGCAAATACAAACTCCCTCCTGTAACATTTTTAATCATACAGAATTATTTCTTTCTGATTATATTTTTTATTTACTGGCTAATTTACAAATCAGGAAACAAAGGAGCTAAATTATTCTCCGGTATTCATAAGAATGCAGTTATCATTATGATAATAATTGCTATCGTGACAATCGGATACAGGTGGACACAGATAGAATCTACAAAGCTCGCTCCGGTAGGACTTGTGATCTCTTTGAAAAGATTATCTGTCCTGTTTGCAGTGATTATTGGAGCAAAATTATTTAAGGAAGAAAATTATCTTAGGAAAGTAATTGCTACAGCGCTGATAGTTGCGGGTGCTTTGATGATATATGAGGATTAGAAAATTTTGCAGCTTCTGTCAGAGAATGAATAAATTGTGTAAATTTATTTATTCAACAGAAATTATGAATGACTTTAGAAAATATTTTTAAATGAATCTCAAAGCCATACTGTTTAATAAATCTATAAAAATATTTAATATCTTAGAAAATATAGGAGCAAACAGAGCTTACCCTTGTTTATTTACAAATGTAAATTATTTAATCATGCCTGGATGCTTGCTTGAATTCTCCGGTCTGCTCTTATTTTAAAATGGCGGTGTCATATAAATGTGTTTTGTTATTTCAATAACAATAACTTTTTCGAGTCAACTACAATATCATCTATTTCTAAACTGTAAAAATAAACTCCGCTTGGAAGATTCAATCCTTCTTCTGTGGCGGAAAATGTAATGTCATAACTTCCTGCAGTTTTATATTCATTTACTAATGCTATTATTTTGTTTCCCAAAATATCGTATACTTTCAATGACACGAAATTCGTTCCACCTAAGGCGGATCGTAATTCGTAATTAATCTTTGTCGAAGGATTAAACGGATTCGGATAGTTCTGATATAGCTTAATATTTATTGGTTGAACATAA
>DAIPYG010000124.1:0-1303 GCA_036782875.1 Bacteroidota bacterium
TGTAAAAAATCAGAATCGGGAATCAAGAAATTATAAAAAAAATGTATATACTGTTATCAATTATAGTAATTATCTTAAACACAGTATCAGGTATCTCAGCGCAGGACAGTACATTAAGAGTGATGATAACTGACAGGAACAATAAGAAAGACAGTGCTCTTTCACCATTCACGGAGGAGCAGAGCAGCTGGTTCCGGAATCCTGAGATTCCAAGCTTTGTAATTCAGGGTCCGGACAAATTGTTTTCACTGGGGATCGGCGGATTTTTAAATCTTACCTCGTCATATGATATTGACGGAATTATAAATGATCTGGATTTTATAACTTACAAAATACAATTGCCGCAGAATTCATATGAGAAGCAACAATTTCAGATGTATGCAAATGCCTCACTTTTGTATTTTAAAGTAATACAGAAAATCTCGGATAAAAATCTTGTTGGATACTTAAGTGCTAATTTCAGGGGCGTGGATAACACATTTAACCTATATCAGGTATATGTCAAATATCTTGGATTAGAATTCGGCAAAAACTGGAGCACTTTCTCGGATGAGGCATCATGGCCGATAACAGTTAATTATCTGGGATTAAATTCTATGACAGAAGTATTAAACCCATTGATCAGGTACAAGCATAAATTCGCCAAAGTCTGGGAAGCCGGACTAAGTCTGGAAATGCCGGACTTCAAAACAGAATTTGAGTATGTAATAAATTTAAAACAAAAAGTCCCTGACATTCCGGCTTTTCTGCAATACTCTTTTGGAAGCAGTCATATAAGATTAGCCGGCATTTACAGAAATCTGCTTTACAGGGATACAATAAATAATGAGAACAAATCTGTAACAGGAGCGGGTGTTTCTTTAACAGGTGATGTTAATTTTTCGAGGAAAGTACAAATGTATTTTCTTGCAATATACGGGGAAGGGATCGGAAATTATATAGAAGATCTGAGTATAGACAGATTAAATGTATATCCTGTGACAGGAGAACCGGGAATACTTGCAGCGCTTCCGGCTTATGCTTACTTTGGAGCGCTTCAGTATAATTTTAATAAGGATCTTTTCTCAACATTAATGTACAGTCAATTGAAAGTATTTCCGATCAATTACCCCGATCCTGATTTTTACAGTTATGGAATACAGTTTGCCGGAAACATGTTCTGGAACTTTCTTCCATCAGCTCAGGCAGGGCTGGAATATTGTTTTGGAAAAAGAGTAAATCAGGATGGAGCTTTTGCTACCGCTAACAGGTTTGAATTCATGCTGCAGTATAATTTCTGAGTTTATAAAGTTTGAAGAGCTTA
>DAIPYG010000124.1:1403-2506 GCA_036782875.1 Bacteroidota bacterium
GAGTTTATAAAGTTTGAAGAGCTTATTGAGTATATAGAGTTTGTAGAGCTTAAAGAGTTCGTAATGTTTGATCCAATATTTAGCTAATATGTTTGAAGTAGCAACAGAGCCTAATCTTGATAAAGTCACAACGTTATACCTGTGAAATTTACAATTAAATGCTTTTATATAAATCCATTATCTTTTCCTTTCCGTATTTATTTTCAAGAAGCAGGACAGTAAAATGTCCATCAGCCATTTTCTGAAAGTGAGTCATAAATACAAGATTGATCGCGCTTCCAGAGACTGATCCTATTACAGGTACAGATTTAGCAGCAGCTTCTTCGGAGACAATTATTCCGAAACGTGAAGCTATCTTTGAAATAAAGCTTACAATAGCTGGAGCGCTCTCCTTTATTACTCCTTTTTCAAGGAGATATTTGTTTGCTTCAGCAACTGCTTTAGCAAGCGCACCTCTGGTGACATAATAAGCGCTGTCAGAAAAATCATCGCTCTTTGAATTTCCACCCAGTGCAAAAACTTCAAGACAGGAAAGTTTTGTGTTCATATCATTCAGATCAAATCCTTTACTTCTAGCAATGTCAGCTATAGAGCGGAGCATGATAGCAGTTGTAACCGGGAGTTCAACTGCAAGTGCTGCCAGTCCGAAAAAACCTCCGGCGGCACCTGTACCTGAGACAAGAATTCTATGAAGCAGATTATTCGGCTTGACAATATTTTTATCTTTCATATTATAGACCAGCATATTGAGGGATTTAAGAAGAACACTTCGTGTCGCTTTTGAAACATTTTCCTGAAAGCTTTCAGGAAGGTATCCGAAAATTCTTTCCATCGGCTTACCGACAATATTAGACAGCTCCATCAGGAATGCCGGATTTTCCAGCTTCCTCTTAGCATTTTTCAATTGATCTAATTCAGAATCACTTAGGTTTTCTATAGAGCTCATAATAATTTTATGTTAAATGTGGTATAAATTATATATCAGAAATTTAAACTTAAACTGATTTAAAAAACTCTTTGAAAATATAATGATTACAATTGGAAGTTTAGGCGCAACATAAATGTTGCTTTACAGGCGCAACATAAATGTTGCTTTACAGATT
>DAIPYG010000124.1:2606-7630 GCA_036782875.1 Bacteroidota bacterium
AGGCGCAACATAAATGTTGCTTTACAGGCGCAACATAAATGTTGCTTTACAGATTTTAAATATAAAGAATTGTTTTTTAAAAAAAGAAAATATATATTGATCAAAATAAAATTACAAGTCCTCAAGTTACATAAACTAAATTGTATTTTTATTTAATGTTCTGATTAATAGGGAAACAAATTTGGAATGAATACTCAAACCTCACTTCAGAAACTTCAATTTCTAAGTATTGTGATTCCGGATTCTAAAACTTTCTTGTAATATATTATCTTGTATAAATATATTATTGATGTTTGTCATTTGCAATTATGGCAAAAGTCATTATTATTTTTACATCATTATATTGAATTGAATTATGATTATAATTCCCGCTGATAGCTCAGAAAGGAATTAATAAAATACTCAATAGATTTTTAAAAAAATTGGCGGTGATTTTAGAATAAATAGCAGTTCAAATTCAATGTAAATTTCTTTTGTGAAGAGTAAAATAAAACAGATAAATATTTATCCCCAATTAAATTTAATCTAAAAATAAAGGAGAACATAAACATATGAAATTCTATACATAATTTCTTTCAGAAACAAAAAGCCTGGAAGAATATTCTAACTCATTTACTGTGATCTGAAAATCTGATTCTTCCTCCTTATCAAGAAAAAATTATTTATTAAATAACCCATAAAAATCATGAAGACATTTTACAGTTTTTTAAAACTTTTTATTATTCTTTCAGTTTTATCAGCTTCAGCAAAATCTTTTGCACAGTCCGATGAAATACTTTCAGTTACAACAATTCCGGGAGACAAGGCAGCATTTAAGGAGTTAAGAAAGGAAGCAAAAATTACACCTCCCGCTTCAAATTCACCTTCGATAATCAGAAATGTACCTGGAGATTATCCGACCATACAGGCTGCAATAAATGCTGCAGCAATCGGAGACATAGTTCTGATAGCAGCAGGCACATACCGTGAAGATATAACATTAAATAAATATCTTAAAATCAGAGGTGCAAATTACGGAATTAATCCAAACACGAGTATCAGAATGCCGGAAACAATAATTCAGCCGGGAATATCCGATCCGGATGCAAATACTTACTTTTACATTGGAGCTAACGGAAGCGGATCAATCATAGACGGAATTACATTTGACGGAGACAACAATCTTATCACAAGCGGTGTAGTTATAAATGGAGCGGATATTGATGCAGCTGAAGCTATGGGGGCTTATGACGGATTATCTAATGTAACCATAAGCAATAATATTTTTAAAAATCTAAATTATGCAGGAATAGATTTTTATAATTATTATAACAGCGGAGCAGCTACTTATGATAATATTATAACCGATAATTTATTTGATAACATTATACCAACCCAATGGGGTATTGCAGTTTTAATTTATAATAATTGTTATACCGATATTACTAATAATGTAATGACACGAGTACGTATCGGAATTCAAACAGGTAACTTCTACAGTGCAGATCTCGGGTCAGGTCATACCATATCAGGTAATATAGTTGAATCGTATCGTACCGGTATTTTTCACAATCTTACATATACAAATGCAACTCCATTTATTATAACAAACAATGTTTTTACTACATTATCCGGCGCACCGAATAATAACGGGATAGTGCTGAGTTCGATCGGAAGCTCCGTAGGAGTAACTGTTACAAATAATAATGTGTCAGATGCAAGAGCCGGATATAATTTATGGAATTGTACTACTATCAATACCGTAACCTTATCGGGCGGCGTTCTGACAAATTGTAAAACGGGAGTATTTGCAAATAATTACGACGGCTATTCTTCAAATGCCAATACGAGCACTTATGCAATGACAGGAGTTACGATGACCAATTGTGATACTGCGATATGGGTAAGGGATAATGATCTTAACACAAACAGTGCTGCGGTTACATTAAATATAAACAATACAACTAATTATGTTAACGGTACCGGAATAGGTTTATTAATTGAAGGGGGTGATGCTTCAGTCAATTTCAGTGCAGGTGATCCGATAGATTTCAATACTTCATTAAGCAAATATATCAGACTTATCACAAACGGAAGCAATGTTCCGTCAGCAAATATAAATGCTCAGGAAATAAAGTTCGGAGGTTCGAAGGGATACGGACTTACAAATGCACAGCTTTTTGCTGTGGAAGATAAGATTGATCATAAGATAGACTGGAACAGTTTAGGATTTGTAACTATAAAGCCAAACAATAAATACGTAACTATAAATAGTTTTTATTTGCCGAATACTTCAGTGCCGTTAATACAAAACGGAATTGATATCGCTATTGCAAGTGATACAGTTAATCTGGGTTCAGGTACTTTTAATGAAAATGTTATATTAAACAAAGCAATTACACTTGCCGGTAGCGGACCTTCATCTACTATATTAACACCGACAGTTGCGTGTACCGGTGACGGTATAACGATAACATCTGGTAACTCAAATGTCAAAGATCTCAGAATAACAAATTATGTATACGGGTTAAGGACATCTGCTGCAGCAATAAATTTGTACAATATAGAAAGTGTATCGAATTGTCAATATGCTCTGAATACAGGAAGCGGGACAAATGGGCTGAATATTGTAAAATGTAAATTCAATAATAATGTTGTCGGAGGCTGGCGTGCAGGTACTGCAGAAACATTCAGCAATATTATGATTGACAGTTCTGAAGTAAAAGGAAACGGAGTCGGAATTAATAACGGTTTCGGAATATTCATCGCAGCAACAACACCTGCAGCGAACACAGCCGATAATGTAACAATCAGAAATTCTGATTTCAGCAACAATCTGAAAAAGGGAATGTATTTTGAAAAGTTAAGAAATGCATTGATAGATAACGTTATCATTGATAACAGCGGAACTGACGCTGCTTACGGATTTAATAACGGGATAGATATCAATCTGAAGTATGATTCATATTCAAATATTACAATTCAGAATTCATCAATTACAAACTGCGGAGCGATGGGTACAGCAGTTAATGTGGATAATCCATCTGCAGTGGCAGTAAAAGCAAGAGATGATTCTCCATCATACAGCTCAGATCCGGCTACCTTAACAGGATTCACATTAAAAAATTGTTTTGTATCCGGTCCAGTTAACGGATTAAGATTCGGCGAATTTGATAAAGTCAACAATTCGCCCACAGGAAATACAGTCATAGAAAATAATTTCGGAGGAGCTTATTCAAATAAAGCAATTTTAAACAAGACTACAAATCCGGTTAGTGTCATCTGTAACTGGTACGGATCAGCTGCTCCTTCTTCCGTCATTGCTTTAAACGGAAGCGGAGTTAATTTCATACCTTACTTAACAAACGGAACTGATGATGATCTTGCAGCAGCAGGATTTCAGATCGTAGCAGGTTCATGTAACGGTCTCGGACCGGTTAAGAATGTTACGCAGAATATTACTTATCCGACTATTCAGATGGCTGTAAATGCTGCAAACAACGGTGATCTGATCGAAGTAGATCCGGGCACATACAACGAACAGGTACTCGTTAATAAACAGGTAACCATCAAAGGCGTAGGGGCACTAAAACCTGTAGTAGATTTCACAGGTACAGTCTCCGGCAAGCCGACAATCTTTGATGTATCGGTACCGAACGTAACACTTGAGAACCTGAGGATAAGAGTAGATATGACAAAGCTAAACAGCGGCGTGATCGCAAGCGCAACAGACATCGACAATATCAATATAAAGAATGATTCGGTAGAAGCATACGGCTCAAGCAACGCGATGACATTCGGTTCATACGGAAACCGCAACGCGATCAGCATTAACTACGGAGGTCCTACAAACTACCGCGTAGCAGCCGGAGGCGTTGATAATATCAGCGTTACAGGCAATACTGTTTCGGGAGTTGTTAACGACGGATTCGGAGTATCGAGATATTTCAGATCGGGAGTATCATTTGATGAAGGCGGCGGCGTATTTAATAATAATACATTGCAGTCGATCAATCATGATCTTCTCGGAAGATTCGGAAGCAACGGCAACATAGAATTCAAGAACAACTTATTCATCGGCGGCGGAATAGAGCTTGCGGACATGAATGCAGGCGCAGGCGTGCTGACAATATCAGACAATACATTTGATGCGACATTTGCAAATTCATCAGCACCGGGATCTGCAGTTCTCAGACTGAAGAATAATTACAATTCAAAGACAACACTCGTAAACAGAAACACGCTGATAAATCATCAGTGGGGAGTAAGTTTAGAGAATTACAATACAGTCACATTAGACAGCAACACATTCACTCCATTGGCGAGCTCAACGATATATCACCACATCGCCATAAATACAAAATCCATCACCACCAACTCCAATGCAATTCTGCAAGTAACGACCGGAGCTGTTCTGACGAGAAACACATTCAACAACTCGGGAACACCGGGAGGAACAGCTCTGAGTTTCCATAATCACGATAACGATGCCGCATCGATCGGCACGTTCACCGTAGGTACAACAGGAAACGAGAATGATTTCAAGAACGGCATAGCGAACTTCATATATCTTGACGGGCAGACAGGAGCAAGCACCGGATCAGTATTCCCTGACTACAACCTGCTTATCGGAGCAGGAGCAACGGCAATAACAACAATGTCATGCTGGAGTACAGATGTGAACATAGAGAACAACAGATTTGATGTAGGAGCAGGATTACAATTACCGGTGGCAATGAATTTCTCACAGAGAAATACGCTGGAAACAAATCTGTTCCATAAACCTGACAATGCATGCCTTGGTAATCTTACATTCTTCTTACCAGTGCATAACATTACGCAGAACACATACTTCATGACGATCAACTCATCTATTGCAGCAGCAAATCCGGCTGATGTGATAGAGTGCGCTGAATATACATACAATGAAAGAGTTGTAATAGACAAGACATTGACATTACTCGGCGCAGACAAGACAAACTGTAAGATAGACGGAACAGGAATAGCTGGCACAGGCAAGGGAATCCAGATCAATAACGGAGTAA
>DAIPYG010000125.1:0-7389 GCA_036782875.1 Bacteroidota bacterium
TTAAGAAATTCTGAACAATGGCGTAAGCAAAAATCACTTGTCTGACGAGCGAGTCTCGATGAAATCGGGACTCGTGAAGAGTTGTTATTTTGCATCCATTGTGAGGAATTTCCGGCAATTTTTCACCAGCGGGCGATTTTTCTTTGTCAAGCTTTTTTTCATCTTATTTAAAATAGAAAAGAAAGCGGATGATATAACTGGATTCATTTTCAAAATAAAACGTTTTGGACAGATGTAATACCCTTAACAGTTGTGTCCAAAATAAATTTGAAACCAATAGATTTGCTCAAACAGAACACAAATTAAACATTTATTAATCTATGCCCTTCCAACCTCTCACCTGCCACCAACGCCGTTAAGTTAATATTCAATACTCTGAAAAGATTCCGGATTTGCTATTCTCCCCATTTTTGTCAGTCACGAAGATAAACGTTTTAGATCAGATTGTTTCGTGTAATAATTTACAGAACAATTTTTTTTTTCTTCCGTATGACTTACTAATTAAAGAATTCCGGAAAAATCAGTTACAATATTTTTTATAACAATTCAAAAAAAGTTTCGTAATATCTATAAACCTAAAAACAGTGAGGAGAAAAATGGAAACCAAAAGAAGAAAAATACAATTTTTATTTACTTTCATGTTAATGCTTTTTGTCGCATCCGGAAGTTTTGCAAAAAACATTTCTACAGTTTCAGAGCCGGATTACTCAGGAGCATGGGATTTTTACTTTTATGATGCTGCCGGAAAAGTAGTCGCAGCTAAAACCCTTGCAATCTCTGAAGACGGTTCTATTTCCGTAAAGGGAAATGTGTATTTTGATAATGTCGTATATCTGACCAAGATCTCTGGGGTAGTTGCACCTGACGGTAAAGTAAAAGAAGGTGAGCTTGTTTATCTGAAAAAACTCGAAAATGTCGGAACTATCACCGGCAGCTTCACAGAAACCGAAGGTAAAGGAGAATGGAAAAATTATCTTGGAAAAAGCGGTACCTGGAAAGCAACAAGATCTGATAAAAAAGTTAAAGATCTGGAATGATCTTTCCTGAAAATAGTTAAATTTTAATTATACGGTGTAAGAATATTATTTTACACCGTTTTTTTTTATACTAATTTCTGTTTTGTGTAAAAAATGATGAAACCTAATTCAACTTTTTTTTCATTTTTAAAATTTTTAGTCAGTTTTTTGTTCATTTAGGTGCTTTTCAAACTGTTTTCACTGATATTCTTTAAAATGGCAATATATTTTATCCGGAAATTCTCACTTATATCTGGTTTTTGAGTTGCTCCTGATCCTGAATTTTCCGGTTTTTACTGAAAAATATTTCAGTATTTATGATTTCACTCTATTTCCATTGACCGTCCCTGCATTTCCATTGACTTTACCGACATTTAAATTGACCTTACCGACATTTCAATCGGCTGTTACTGAAAATTCCTTCACATTACTTTCGCTTCAATTGACGTTACCGGTCCTTCAATTGACGTTACTTTCGCTTCCATTGACGTTACTTTCGCTTCCATCTGATATACCGTTTCTTCCATTGACTGAAATAACTCTTCCTGCGTCAGTCCCGAATCTTCCTGCGACATTCAAATCTCTTCCGGTAAAAGCTGATGAGTATAATTGCGTGATCACTTTGCTTGTTGCAATTTATCCGGTTCTTTCTGCCGCTGTTAGTGGTTAATAAGGCTTATGAAAAATCACGCCTGAAAGAAAAGAAAAATATTTAAATAAGATTAAGGGAATTGTGAAAATAATAATGGATGTATATGTAGAAAGGAAAACTTATTATTACATCCCGCCGGGTCTTTCAGTTTACTTCATACAGAACTTAGTACTTATTAATGAAAGGCTCAGCGGGGGAAATTGGTTTTATTTTAATTTTATCTCACCGGTACATGCAGAAGCTCAGGAACTTCGGTTGTCCTAAGATCCTCAAACATCTGATATATATCGGGAATCGTAAGTCTGACACCTGCATGGCTCTTTGAGAAAGTGAACATTTCGTATTCTTCACATGCATTGTGAAATGTCAGAAAATCATTTATCGTTACATCTGTAACTTCATATCTCATCAGTTTCTCAGTAAGTTTAAGAATTTTTTCAAATGTCTGCCTGCCGTTGTTTACAAGACCTCCGTAAACATGATAGATGGAATTGGGTATTCCGCCGATCTGATCCCTGTGATGAACTTCTGTAGGGTCAGGGTATGGATCAGCTCCGTGCGGCAGCACTGTCTGTATTGATTCGTGCAGCTTAATGTCATCGGGATCATAGCTGATCTTTCTTGTAACTTCAGCAATTGAAACTCTTATTTTTTGTTTTACCCAAAACATGTGATCTCCGTGTTCGATATTTCCCGATCTTCCTGTAACAGCCGGAGAAATGTATCTTGTTCTGATCACACCTGTAAAAGGCTTATCACTCATTCCGCTCTCGAAAAAATTTATCCAGTAACGGGCTTTTTCAAGCGCATCCTTGTATGCAAGATATGCTGCCTGTACATCAGAGTCATAATTTCTTTCGGTTGAATAATAAGAAGATATTCCTTCAAAGGTCTGATATGTTGATGTACCCATAAAATCCCATAAGGATGCTTCGCATTCAGAGACATGTAAATTAATATCGTTATTTATAATGTGATCTGTTGTTAGATATGACCTGGTATCCATAGTTATTTACCTCCTTTTCGTTTTCTGATTTGATCAAAATTACACCTATTCATAAGTCATTTAAAGTCAGATTTTAATCAATCAGCAGTGAATAATAAGCAATAAGCATTGAACAATTATAAATATTCTTACCGTAATTACAGGACATTGCATGCAGAAAATGCTGCTTGCAAAGTCTCTCTTTTATCACTGGATAGTCCAGGTCGTCAGCCTGTATTCAGAAACAAATTACATCTTTATATGAAATTTGTTAAATTGAATATAATTCTGTTAAAATTAACTCCCGCTTTAAAACAATGATTAAAAAGCAGCTTTGTATTATATTTATCTTTCTTATCCTGCCGTTTTCTGCAGGTGTTTTAATATTGGAATCTTCAGAGAGTTATAGTTTTTCTCAAACCAATAACAGAATAATGAATTATAAAAATGAAAATACAGATTCCTCCGGATTCAGCAATGACGGACCTGTTGTTATTTATAAAAACGGAAAGATCATCAGTTACTCTGTTACTCCTGAAGGAGAAGATCACTATATTTCTATAGTAGAAATAAATGCAAAGGATAAATTAACCTGTTATATTGATGAAACTGAAGAGCATTTCAGATTTAATCTGAAAGATGCAATAAACACTGAATCTGATGTTTATGAGCTACCTGATAAAATGCTGATAGTATCTGATATCGAAGGTAACTTCAGAGGATTGACAATGATTTTAAAAGGCGCAGGCATTGTTAATGATAAATTTGAATGGATATTCGGGAATGGTAATTTAATTTTTGCCGGCGATCTGTTTGACAGAGGTGTAAATGTTACCGAGTGTCTGTGGCTGATATATAAGCTTGAATCTGAAGCAGAGCTGCAGGGAGGTAAAGTTCATTTGATACTTGGCAATCATGAAATGATGAATCTTAAAAAAGATTTCAGATATGTAAGAAGAAAATATCTGATAAATGCCGACTCACTTAAACTTGAATATGAAAACTGGTATGCCGCGAATACTGAGCTTGGTAAGTGGCTGAGAAGCAAAAACAGCATAGAAAAGATCGGAGACTTTCTGATCATGCACGCCGGTATCAGCAAAGATTTTCCTTCAGACTCGCTATCACTTACCGATATAAATAATAATATAAGATCATCTATTGACAAACACTTTAATAAAGGTGAAGCATCGAAAGACATTTTTATCGGAAGCAGCGGACCGCTCTGGTACAGGGGAATTGTAAATGAAGCGGAAACACAGAATGATATTGACAATACTCTTTCTGCTTTTAATTCTTCCAAAATGATTTTAGGACATACTATAGTTGATACTATAAAATATCTTTATGACAAAAAAGTTATTGCTATTGACCTCGAGCATCAGGAAAATTCAGATAACGGAATTATGTATGCTTTATGGTTTGAGAATGGATTATTTTATATAATCGACAGCAATGGAAGAAAAAAGGAGCTGGGTTGAAATAGAATTACAAATTACAAATTACGAGTTACGAGTTACAAATTACAAATTACAATTTACGAATATTAACAAGATAAAGTGTTTTGTTTAAATTCAATTTCTGAATTCAATTCACGACAAACGATTTACAGTTAACGATTTACGATTTACTATTTACTATTTCAAATATTTAAAATTATTACTAGCTACCCATTTGTAATCTGTAATCTGTAATTAAATTTACGGCTTCTTCAATTGTCAGCATCTCTCTTTCCAGAAAGCATTTTGAAAATTCTTCCGGATCCAATTTACTTTTTAAATCAGACATTAAACCATCATAAATTATCCGGTCTGATAACGGAAATTTAATCTTACTTAACTCAAAGTATTTTTTGTTTATAAAGCCAAACAATTTAGCGACTGATCCGTTTGATCCGCATTTGGCCTGCAATTCAGCAAATCTTAATAAAGTAAGCGCAATATCTTTTATATTTCCGGATTGAATGTTTAAATCCGCACTCTCTGAATAATACTTTACCGATTCTTTATATTCATTTTTAATAAAAGCTAATCTGCCTAAACCATATAATGCAATGGCAATTTGTGAATTTGCTTTTATTTCACGGCTGATCGCCAGACTTTCTATGAAATATTTTAATGATTGTTCAATTTCGTTTTGTTCCAATAACACATTCCCGAGATAATAAAGTGTATCTGCAATACAGCCTTTATCATCTATCTCACGTGAAATTTCCAGGCTTTCTTTATACAGTCCGTAAGCTTTTAAATATTCTCCCTGGTTATAAGACGTATTTCCAAGATTCATTAAAGTTATTGCTATTCCCTGTTTGTCTCCCATTTGATTTCTGAATTTCAGACTCTCCTGAAGAAGGTCTTCTGCTTTTTCATATTCACCCTGCTCATAAGCAATAATTCCGAGATTATTTAGACAAATTGCGCTGCCGAGTATATCTCCATAATCACGGCGGGTCGCAAGGCTTTCTTCATAAAGGTCAAAAGCTCTGGAGTAATCTCCCTGATTTGAATAAACATTTCCGAGATTGTTAAGTAAGATTGCGATACTCAGTTTATCACCTGACTCACGGTTAATGACAAGGCTTTCCTCATAAGATTTTGCCGCTTCTTCAAATCTGCCCTGATCATACTCAAGAATACCAAGTCTGACAAGTGTATCCTTTATACCGGATTTATCTCCCATATCACGACTGATCCGAAGACTCTCTTCAATTAATTTTCTTGCTCTGTCGACATCTCCTTTTAGTCTTGCAAAATTCCCAAGCTGGCAGATTACTTTACAGTATACAGCATCCTTTGTTTCCGGATTTTCGGGTAACACGCTTTCCAATCTGCGAATTCCGTCGGACAGAAATCCGCGTAACTGCCAGTATTTTCCCATTGCAAATGCTAATCTTAACCATTTTCAGTGTAACTATTTTCAACAACCCATTTCAGACTTTTCTCAATATTCCCGCTTTCATTATCCAGTATCTGCAGTGACTCAAGCGATCTTATTTTTTTATTTGCAGACTCCGCTAGATTTAAAAAATAATGAAGATGTTTATCCGATATTTTATTGATTTCATTATTTTTCTCTTCACCATATTGCCGTATTGTCTCCAGCATAGCAAATCTCGCTTTCATTTCATTATATATAATGATCGATTTCTCTGTAAGACTGTTTATTATATCCATCACATTATGCTTACTTATCATTTCATCAGAGCAGATTTCTTCAGCCGCTTCCATTTTCCATCCGCCTGAAAAAATACTCAGTCTGTTCCACATTATTTTTTCCTCTTCTAAAAGCAGATCATAGCTCCAGTCTATCAAAGCTGTTAATGTCTGCTGTCTCGGAAGCGCTGTCCTTTTACCACCGGTTAATAATCTGAACCTGTCATTTAGTCTTTCATGAATTTTCTCAACGTTTAAGATTTTTGTCCTTGCCGCTGCCAGCTCAATTGCAAGCGGAATTCCGTCGAGCTGATAGCAGATCTCAGCGAGCGCTGGCGCATTGATATTATTCACCCTGAAAGCAGAATTGACAGCCAGAGCTCTTTCTATGAATAATCTTACTGCTTCATATTGTGATATTTTTTCAGGAGTGGTTTTTCCTTTCGGATCCGGGCATTCAAGGGAAGATACTCTGTGGGTCTGCTCGCCATGACATCTTAAATATTCCCTGCTGGTTGCAATTATTTTTAATCCCGGACAATTACTTAACAGACTTTCGGCTAATTCTGCGCACGATCCGATCAGGTGCTCGCAGTTATCCAGTATGATAAGAATTTCCTTATCTTTTAAATACTCGCGCAGGGTTAATTCAGGACTTCTGTTTGGTTCTTCTTTAAGCCCGAATTCCTTTGCTAATGCAGGCGGCAAGAGTGACCCTTCGCTTAATGAAGCAAGCTCGATAAACCAAACTCCGTTTGCAAATTCGTCAATCACATCTCCGGCAACCTGGATCGCAAGTCTCGTCTTTCCGGATCCTCCTGAGCCGGTAAGTGTCAGCAGCCTGGTCTGATTCAGTAATCCCTTAATTTTATTTATTTCCTCAAATCGTCCTATGAAACTTGTTAACTGTTCAGGCAGATTATTCGGACGCGCATCCAGCGTATTGAGCGGAGGAAATTCTGCCGGAATATCCGATGCAAGCACCTGATACAGCTTCATCGGCTGAGTAAGATCTTTTAATCTTCTTTCTCCCATATCACGGAATGTAACATACTTCTCTTTTACAGCATCAAATTTATCTCTGCATAATTCAAAAGTGTTGCAGGAAATTATAATCTGTTCTGCATTAGCTGCCGACATTACTCTTGCTGATCTTGCAAGTGTCACATATCCCATATAATCAGTTCCGTTCCATTCGGATTTTCCGGAATGAATTCCGATGCGGACCCTGATTACAGGCTTTTCCCATATTTCTGAACTGAGGTTTATCTGAATATCAACTGCCGCTTTGACCGCATCCTCCGCTTTCTGAAAAGCGCAGCAGAAAGCATCGCCTACTGTTTTGAAAACAAATCCGTTATTATATTCGACGGCATTCTGCAGTATTTCATTGTGCCTCATCTGCGCATTATGATATGAATCAGGAAATTCCTGTGACAGCTTCGTGCTGCCTTCTATGTCGGTGAAAAGAAATGTTACGTCTCCGGTTGGCTTCATACAATTTCAAAATACGAGTTACGAGTCTATAGTTACGAGTTACGAATTATTTTTAGCTATTAACGATTAACAAATAACGAATTTCGA
>DAIPYG010000126.1:0-7367 GCA_036782875.1 Bacteroidota bacterium
TACGAGTTACGAATTACGAGTTACGAATTACGAGTTACGAATTACGAGTTACGAAATTATGATGTCAATACACTATACTTGATACTAAATACACAATACTAAATACAATATGTCTGATTTTATTTTAGAAGCGGTTAAATGCAAAAAATGCGACAGCGGGCTTATGGTCGAAGTGAACGACAACATTGTTTACTGTTCGAGCTGCGGGAGCGGGTTTGAGATAATTGAAGGTGTGCTGACTCCGATAGAAATTAATTTTGCAGCTGCAGCAATAAGGAGTGAAGGTGAAATGATCTACAAACCATTCTGGCTTCTTAAGTCAAATATAAATATTGCTGAACGCAAGGCGTCCGGAAATTTTCTGAAGAATATTTTCGGAGGCAGCAATGATAATACTTCAGGTAATATTACTTTTTATATTCCAGCATTTTATTGTTCAATAGAATCAATGAAGAATCTTGCAACGCAGTTCACAATGAGAAATCCCGTTTCATCTCCACAGAAATATAATACTAAACTTGTAGGGTTTGCTTATGGTAAAGAAGATGCGAAAAAACTTGCTGAATTTATTTTAATTTCACTGGAAGCTGAAAAGAGTGATACGATGAAGAGCTTTAATTATGAAATGAAATTTGAAAGCATGGAGATATTAGGTATACCGTTTTATAAGCAGGGAAACGGCAGATTGAAAGATGCTGTGCTTGGTATTGAAATTTGAATAAAAGACTGAATGAAGACTTTGATTTAGTTTAATAGATAACCGGGAGTCAGATAAAATATTTATCAGAAAAAATGAAACCGAATATAAATTTTCAAATACTTTAACCGTGCAAAATTAATCATAATCATCATTCAATCATTTCATCTTAGTTTAAAGTAATTCATTTCATCTTAGTTTCCTTCTCGGAATCGACAAACTCTTCCAGTTACTGTTCTCTAAATGTTTCGCAATAAAAACGATCTGACCGATATGATAACCATAATGTGTAAGCTGTCTGTTGATCGCCTGCATAACAGTATGCGGTTCATTTCTGATTTTTACTTCCTTAAGAAGATCTTCCTCTGTCAGAGATTCCATAGTTTTAAATAAACGTTTCCAGCCTTTTTCCCACCGGGACATTACATCATCCTTGTCTGTATAAAAAACTTTTTCAAATTCCTCATCACGTTTTCTGTTTTCCTTTTCTCCGTCAGTAGTCAGAAAATCAGTCCATCGTGATATCATATTCCCGCTGAGGTGTCTTACAATAATTGCTATGCTGTTTGATTCTTCATCAGGTGACCAGAAGAAATCTTCATCCTTTATCTGCGAGAAAGATTTATCTCCAAGATCTTTGAGTTTACTGAATTCCTTTATTGAGTTTTCGAGATAGTGTTTACCTAAATTTTCTTCCATTGTAGAAATTTTATTTTAATTATTATTGATCTTATTTTTCATTCTTCCTCCTGCGCCTTCGAATTTCCCTGTAGCAGGAAATAACTTTCCTGCTTTTCCCATACCATATACCGGCATGTTAGCATAAACATTTTCATAGTTACCTTCCCGGATCAGATACGTTTCATGCCATATTCCAACGTCCCCGTTTCCGGAAATTTTCATATTAAACTCCCTCCAGGCAGGCAGATGCGCTGCATCTTTATTCTTTGCATAAGCTTCCAGATGCTCAAACGATCTCCAGTACTGAATCATTACCGGCGGTATTCCGCCGAAATTCTGAAATCCCAGAAGTCCTAGCTCCGGTTTTGACATCAGCTCTTTAAGCATCTTCGGCATTGCCGCGGCAACAGGGATCCACTTATGAAGTTTCCATAATTTGTTGACCCGCATTCCGATTATGAATACAACAAAGTCTCCCTCTATCCTGGCTGTTGACCTTTGTTTGTTGATCTTTGACATGGCGCTTTTTTAATTACAAATTACAAATTGCAAATATTAAAAAATTGTGTTCTAATTATCAATCACTAAAACTTAAATTCTGAATTTCTAATATCTAAATCCAAACTGCGAATTCTCTTTATTTGTAATTTGTAATTTGAAATTTGTAATTATCTTTTAACCGGTTTGTCTTCTCTGAGATTAAATCCCGGCAGTGTAAGACCGGTTGTATTAATTATCTGCTCAGGAACAAATTCACCTTTCGGATCTTCATCAACTCTTATCTTCGATACTTTTTTATTTTCATCGAAATAAATATAAATATCATTTCCTTCGACTTTGTTAAGACCATTTGCTTTGTTCTGATCATACAGAAAATATAAACTCTGCGAATTTTTCTTAACTTCAATTAAATTAATTTTATCATCCAGAAATTTCAATGTAATGTCTTTGCCGCTTATCTGATCATATCTGTCTTTAAAGTATTCATCTTCACTTTGTGAAATAACAAATGATGTGGTCGAGCCTGAAGTTGTTGTCTTCTTCACATATATTGTCTGAAGCTTATTGCCCGGAAGTTCGGCATAGATCGAATCCCCTGTAAGCTGCAGTTTTTCCTGCCAGACGATCGGTTCTCCGGATAATGAAATTGTTTCTTTCTCTTTGTAATAAATTCCAAGCCTGCATTTTGAAAGGAACTCACTTCTAATTATTTCCACATTATTTTTAGCAACATAATAATCCGGTTTGTTTCTGTAGGCTTCCATCGTGTCACAGTAAATGATCAGGGTGTCTTTATTTTCTTCTATCTGGATTAGAAAAGCATTTCCTCTTAAAATGGTGAAGTTAGTATTTTCATAATTCTCCATATTGTTTCCCTGCGCAACGGTATTGTTATTCAGGCTCACTACCTTAACATTTCCGGAAGCAACAGATTTTTTTTCATTAGAATAATTAGTAGCAGTATCAGAAGTTATTATTGTCGAATCGCTTTCAATGCTGACATTACCGGTTGCAAATGTCTTTCCCTGAGTTTTATAAAAATCTATGTTGTCAGCTTTTATGACAGATGAATCAGTTGTAGCAATGACATTTCCTTTAGCAAAGGAATTTTCCGTGTTTCGCAAATAGGTCAATTCATCTGATGTAATTCTATATCCGGGATTAATAATGATCACGTCTCCTTTGAATATTGCTTTACCGTCAATAAAAGAATAAGTCCCACCGTTTGCTCTTATCGTTGCGTTCGGATCTTTAAGTGTGACACCGCCTTCGCATATTGCCCGCTTGTCATCTCCGAAGTAGGTAGCTTTTGAAGTCAGAAGAGTCAGTGTGTCCTGATATATTTTTACATTTCCCCTGAGTTCAACTCTGTTAGCTTCAATATACTGTGTAGCGGAATTGCAGTATACCTTCACATTACCCTGAACAAATTCCACGCTGCCATTTGCTTCACGTACATTCTGTCCGTCTACAACTTTCCCGGAAAGTTCATTTGCATTTTTCAGTTCAATTTTATCCTGGGAATAGGAAGCTGTTACTGCGAACAGAATAAAAAGTCCTGCATAAAAAATATTACTCCTCGCAAAGGCGCAAAGATCGCAGAGATTAATTTTGTTATATATATTCAGGATTCTATGTTTATCGTTTACTAAATTATTTTTTATTTAAAGATTGTTTACTATTCTTGAAATATCATCTTTAAATATGTTTTCGTTGAAATTAATTAACAGACCTAACTTAATACCCGTTAATTTTAAATCTGTTATAATTTGCTTTTTATTAATAATCAAAAAATTTCTCGCAAAGGCGCAAAGATCGCAGAGATTAATTTTGTTATATATATTCAGGATTCTATGTTTATCGTTTACTAAATTATTTTTTATTTAAAGATTGTTTACTATTCTTGTAATACCATCTTTAAATAAGTTTTCGTTGAAATTTATTAACAGACCTAACTTAAGACCCGTTAATTTTAAATAGGTTAAAAGTTGTTTTTTGTGAACAGGCAAAACTTTTTCAATAGATTTAATTTCTATTATAACCTTATTATCAACAATCAGATCTGCAATAAATCCTTTTTCCATTTTTATATTATCATAAATGATAGGAATTATAACCTGACTTTGAATTTTGATCCCTTCCTTTTTCAGCTCATATGAAAGAACTTCTTCATAAACAGACTCAAATAATCCCGGTCCAAGTGCTTTATGAATCTTATTACACTTGCCTAAAATAATTTATGATAAAGCATTTTCTCCTAAGCTATCAATGATTTAAAAAGTTTAATTCTTTGCGGTCTTTGCGTCTCTGCGAGAGTTAAAATACTTAAAGTACGTACCGATCACTTAGAATATCTTATAATTTTCTTACTCTGATATGAAACAAAGCAATGAGCTTTATTTATCTTTCTGAAATACATTCTGACAAAGCATTCTCTGCGTCTCTGCCGGAGTTAAATTACTTTGAGAAAGACCCGCTCACTTTGAATATCTTATAATTCTTCAGATTCTGATCTGACTCAAAGCCAACTCCTTCTATAGTTTCAGAAGAGGTCTTAATACTAACGAAATCATCAGAAGAAACTCTTTGTGTTTTATTATTCCAGTAAAGCTTTTCTGTTCTGAGTTCGCTTCCTTCTTTATTAATAACTTTTACACTGTCATATATCATTATATCCTTTGTCTTATCTTCGACTCTGCCTCTTCTCCCTGTGAGAGTAGATCCTACTTCGCTGTCTTTATAAAAATCAACAACAGCCCCGCTGTCAATCAGAGTATATCCTTTCTCTGTAAATACAGAAATGTGACCTGCTTTTAATACCGCCTTTATTCTTCCCGAGTCAGAAAAATATACCGTTGAATTCCAGCTTTCCTGTGAAGGAACTTCGTTTGTATTAAGATCTGTCTGTGTTGGTTTAAATTTATCCTCACAGGAAATAAGAGTCAGCAAAACCGAGAGTACAATTAATATATTTAATCTCCGGACAAACATTTTATAATCCTTCTTCCAGCAGTCGGTGCATGTGAATGATCCCTGCGGGTTTATTGTATTTGTCTCCAACTATCAGCTGTGTGATCTTATTCTTTTCCATCAGCTCAAGTGCAGACAGTGCGAGCATATTACCCGGAATTATCTTTGGAGTTGAGTTCATAATATCTCTTGCCTTGGTAGTAATAAGTTTATCAAAATTCTTTTCGAGCAGTCGTCTTATATCACCGTCAGTAATAATCCCGGCGATCTTTGATTTATCAGTCACACATGCGCAGCCGAGTCTTTTAGATGAAATCATATAGATCACTTCCTTTAGTTCATCATTTATTTTCACTAATGGCATATCATCTCCTTTTGCCATTATGTCTTCAACTTTCAAAAGCAGTCTTTTGCCAAGGCTTCCGCCCGGATGAAATAAAGCAAAATTTTCTGAAGTGAATTCTCTCTTTTGTAATAGTGATATTGCCAGCGCATCTCCCAGAACAACAGCCGCAGTTGTGGAAGAGGTCGGAGCGAGATTATGCGGACAGGCTTCTTCCTTTACCGAAGTATCAAGTATAATGTCGGAAAGAGCTGCCAGTTCGGAATCAGCATCTCCAATCATTGCGATTATCTTTATGTTCAGTATTTTAAAATTCGGGATGAGCTGTTTTATTTCTTCTGTATCTCCGCTTTTGGAAATTATAAGCACGACATCTTCCTTCCTCATTACCCCAAGGTCTCCGTGAAGACTGTCAGATGAATGGAGAAAAATAGAATAGGTGCCTGTTGAATTGAAAGTTGCTACTATCTTCTGTGCTATGATGCCGGACTTGCCTATGCCTGTTACTACAACTTTGCCTTTGCATTTATATATCAGCTCAACAGCTTCGGCAAAATTATTCGTGAAGTCTTTATTCCTGAATCTCTTCTCGAGATCAGCAATTGCATTTTTTTCAATTGTGATTACGCGTTTTCCGTTGGTGATTATCTTTCTCTGGCTTTTTGTTCTGTTCATGAATACTCTTATGGCATTTTAAATTTTAGTTATAATAATTAATATACATTTTTTATTAAATAGCATTCTGAATGATTAATAATGGTTAAAAAAGGCGACGAGATCTCAGTCAGGATAATTGAATTAAGCTCTGAAGGAAAGGGTATATCTAAACTTGATGACGGATTTGTAATATTTTCAACAGGCACGCTGCCGGGGGACGAAGCTTTGATAAAAATATTAAAAAAGAAGACGAGTTATGCCGAAGCAAAGCTTGTTGAAATCATAGTCCCTTCCAAATACAGAATAGATCCTGTCTGCAGCTATTTTGGCGTGTGCGGCGGCTGTAAGCTTCAGAATTATGAATACGAAAATCAGACAGAGCACAAGTCTGATGTTGTGAAAAATGCACTTGAGCGTATAGGAGGATTTAAAGATATCAGTGTTCCGGATACTCTGAAATGTGATGAAGTTTTTTTTTACAGGAATAAAATGGAGTATTCATTTTCAGATGATGAATGGATGACGGAAAAAGATCTTGATCAGAAAAAAGAATTATTTGCGCTTGGTCTGCACGTTCCGAAATTTCATTCGAAAATAATTAACATTGAGAAATGCTGGCTTCAGTCCGAAGCATCAAATGATATTCTGAATTTCTCAAGGGATTTTTTTATAAGCAGAAATGTATCGGTGTATTCTACAAAGACACAGTCCGGATTTCTGAGATTTCTTATTTTGCGTCAGAGTAAAAATACAAATGATTTTATGATTAATCTAATTACTTATGATTTTGATGAGCAGCTGATGAAAGAATATTCTGAACAGCTGCTAAGAAATTTCCCGTACATTACGACTATAATAAATTCCATATCGCAGAAGAAAGCCCAGGTGGCAATTGGCGAAACTGAAAAGATGCTCACCGGCAGCGGATTCATTTATGAGAAACTAAAAAGCATTTCCGGTAAAGAATATCTGTTCAAGATCTCGCCGCAGTCTTTCTTTCAGACAAATACTATGCAGGCGGAAAATTTATTTAATACTGTTATCAGTTATGGTGAATTCAAAAAAGATGACAGAGTCCTTGATCTTTACTGCGGAGCGGGTTCGATTTCTATTTTCATTTCTGATATGGTAAATAAAGTTTTTGGTGTTGAAATTGTGAATGATGCGATAGAAGATGCATATATCAATACTGAACTTAACAAGGCGGATAACATAGAGTTTAAATGCTCAGATATAAAAGAATTCATTGAAGGAAATGAGAATGTAAAAGAATTTAACAAACTGATCCTTGACCCGCCCAGAGCCGGACTTCATCCCAGGATCTGTGAAATATTATCAGAAACGAATTTTGAAAAAATAATATATGTAAGCTGTAATCCGCATACGCAGGCAAGAGATCTTCAGATAATCTGCAGTAAAGGAAAGTATGCAATAGAAAAAATTCAGCCTGTGGATATGTTCCCGCATACGTATCATATTGAGAATGTGGTAAGCCTTGTTAATTTGGAATTTGGGATT
>DAIPYG010000127.1:0-5135 GCA_036782875.1 Bacteroidota bacterium
CCGGCTTGAGCATTTATTTTATAAAAGTATGTCCCGCTGGTCAGTCCGCCTGATATCGAAGATGAATTTATCTCCACTGTATAATAACCTGCAGGCTGATATGTATTGATCAATGATGCTAGCTCTTTTCCGGTAATATCAAATACCTTAAGATTTACTTTAGCATCAAGGGGAATAGCATAACCGATCTTTGTGGAAGGATTGAATGGATTGGGATAGTTCTGGCTTAATTCAAACTTTACCGGAACACCGACAATAACTTCATCTGTCAAAGTGAAATATTCAAAGTTACCGTTGAAGTCGGTCTGCTTCAGCCTGTATGAATATTTCCCCGAATTTAAATTATGATCAGAGTAAGAATAATTCTGTGGAATATTGACTGTCCCCTTCCCTGCCACAAACCCGATCTTTGTCCATTGACCGTTCATTGTGTTTCGCTCAACTTCAAATCCCCTGTTGTTTATTTCCTCTGCTGTTGACCAGTTAAGTATTATCTCACGGTTAATTAATGTTGAGGTGAATGATGTCAGCTCCACAGGAAGTGTTCCGCTGCAGAATGTACCGGGACCTGTTATTATCCCGTCGCCTGTCTGCGTGTCCGCGCATACATCTGCATTTGATCCTATCTCCAACTCCGTTCCGCTGCTGAGATCAACTATGCTTTGAGCCGGTATCTGTAAAGGAATAACTGATAATATTAACAGCAATATTATTATTGCTTTCATTTTAAACTCCTTCTTATATTAAATTAATATTTGATTGATCTTATTTCATTAGATTGAAGCGCTTTGAGTTCTTTATCTAAACTGATCTGATGCTGCTGCATTTCTGAAATTGTTTTACTTAACTCACTGAATGCATCAAGTCTTGATTTCAGGATATTGTTTTCACGTTCCAGATCTTCATTCTTCTCTTTCAGTTCCTGAATTGCTTTTACCATTACAGGCAGCAGATTACCGTAAGTAGCTTCTATTTTGTCGGGATTATCCTTGTTGACAAGTCCGAGCCATTCTGCATTTTCATCTGTCTGAATTTCATCCAGCTCCTGCGCAATAAATCCGGCATTAAGTTTATCTTCAGTTTTGCTTCCGTCAGAGATATTATTTTCATACCATTCGCGCTTGTCCCAGCGGAACTGCCGCGGTTTCAGCTTAGAAATAAAATCCAGTCCCAGACTAAGTCCGGAAATATTTTTCTTATCGCGCATATCTGAAAGACTTGTTATTGACTGAACGTTGCATCGAAGAGATGTGATCTGATTGTTACCGAGAGTGATCTGGTTTGAAACAGAATTAGTTGTGGTGTTAGCATTATTACCTATAATAATATTATTGCTCCCTGATACCAGCAACGCTGCAGCATTCTGACCTATAGCAGTATTATTATTACCGGATACAATATTTAATAATGAATGTTTTCCTAAAGAAGTATTTCCTGAACCCGATATATTGTAATTCATAGACTTTAAACCAACAGAAGTATTATCAGATCCGGTTTCATTTGAAACAAGAGAGTTAAATCCAACTGATGTATTATAATTGCCTGTAGTATTAGTAAACATTGAGCCCACACCTATTGACGTATTAGATCTTCCTGTCAAATTATAGTACATTGAAGTGTTACCGAGAGCTGTATTTTCACTTCCGGATGTATTAAAGAAAAGAGTGTTTGATCCAATGGCAGTATTATAAGACCCGGATGTATTGGTTGGCATAGAGTAAGTGCCTAAAGCCGTATTCCCAAAACCGGTGGTTAACTGACTTAATGAATTTTCACCAATACCTGTATTATAGCTTGCATCAAACATATCAGAATTATTTGCCATTGTGAAATTGCCGGCGTCTATTCCAAGAAAAGTATTTTTTCCATAAGTACCTGAAGCATGGAAATTATGCATAAATGGATTAGAGCTTTTATAGATCACGCCTGTGAGCGAATCAGAAGTATTCAGCAGCTTAAAGTTTCCGGCGATCTCAAGCAGTCCGTTTGATTGTTTAAGTTTCAGAAGCGTATCGGCGGAATACTTCACAATAAAAGATCCGTTTGTTCCCAAAGTATTTGTAATGTTTTGTGAATAAAGATTTGAGCAGAGAAAAAAGATCACAGCGAGAGATAAAATTTTTGTTTTCATTTTAATTTGAGTTTAAGTTATTAAAATTTTGCTTTTCGACTGCTCCGGGATCCGGAGCAGCTTACTTGGCTTCTTCCGGGGTGACGTACCGGGAAGTATCAATAAAAATTTCTACCTGAATATTTGTAAGGCGTCACCCCTGTTAAAATTACTGTACAAAAATAAATTGGAAAGCATATTCAGTACAAAGAATAGATATTGATAATGTTGACAGAATTGGTATCTGTTAATTAGAATTATGTTAAAGAGATGACTGCAAAACATAGATTTTCAAGCAATTTGAAAGGAAATTATATCAGGAATGTTTTTAAAACTATATCCGGGAAATGTATTTGCAAATGTTTTATATTCTGGACAGAGTTTGATTCAGATAAACTTAAATTATTTTGATTATGAAATAAATATTAGGTTTTTTATCATTACAAGTTGCTTTATTTTGTTTTTAAAAACATGAAAGACCGGATATGTTAAATTCCTCAGCCTTAAAGACTCTTGCTTCATTCTCCGTTCAGGACTTTAAAGATTTTAAGGATTTTGTAAGCTCTCCTTTTTTTAACAAGAATGAAAATGTTGTTAAGCTTTTTAAATATCTCAGGAAATTTCATCCGGATTATAAGGACGAAAATCTTGAAAAGGAGAATATTTACAGGCGTCTGTTTGACAAAGGTGAATACAATGATGGTTTTATGCGGACCCTGATATTCAGTCTTAATAAGCTGCTTGAGGAATATCTGATCTATATAAATCATTCGAAAGATAAAGTTAAGCGCGGGATCAATTTACTTAATGAAGTTAACGACAGGAAGATTGAAAAAGTGTTTATGAAAGCATTTAATAATACTGAAGATATCAATGAATCAATGTCCGTAAAAAATCCGGATTACTTTAACAATAAGTATAATCTTACTTTGATCTTGGAAAAATATAATCTCTGGAACAGATCTGAGTATCACTCAGATCTTGAAGAACTGTTTAAGAATTCATATGATAATCTGACTCATTATTATCTTGGAAGTCTGCTGCGTGAATACAGATACCTTCTTCACCGCAATGAAATCAAACGCACCGAATTCCGGTCTGAATTTCTTGAACATATTCTTGATTATCTATCAGGCAGGGATAATCAGTATATTCTGAATCCCGTGATCAATGTTCATCTCAATGAAATTTATCTTCTTAAGAATAAGTCGGAAAAATATTTTTACATTCTTAAAAAGGTCCTGAAGAATAATGCCGATAAGCTAAGCATCGGAGACAGGTTTAGTCTGCATAATATACTGCAGGTATTCTGCATCAATAAAGTTTTCGAAGGCGAGAAAAAATTTGTGCATGAAAGAATGGAATTATATAAAATTATTCTCGGGCAGAAACTTTATTCTCCTGTATCTGAAGATTATTTTGAAGATACAATGTTTGCAAACATTGTTAATCTCGGGCTTTCACTTAAAGAATATACCTGGGTTGAAAATTTCATAGAAGAATTCAGCTCAAAGCTTTCACCCGCAAATATGAATACCTTAATAAATTATTCCCGCGCAAAACTTAACTTTGAAAAGAATAATTTTGATGAAGCTTTAAAGCATCTTAACAGTATTTCCAACATAAAACACAGGGAGCTAAAATTTCCTGTCAGGACACTTACACTGATGACCTTATATGAACTCGATTCTATGACACAGGTCTTCTATAACATTGATTCATTCAGACATTTTATGACAAAGAATAAAACGGTTCTAATGCCCGAAAGATTTGAAAGAATTAGCAACTTTCTGAGATCATTTACAAAACTTGCCAGACTTAAGGAAAAAATGAACAAGGCTGAATTTAAGAAATTGGGAGAAGAGATCAGAAATAACACTAACACATTGGAAAGAAACTGGCTTTTGAAAAAAACAGGGAAACTGAGTGCAAAGTAATAAATGATCAAAGTTAAAAATTACTTAACAAGAATCATCTTTCTCGCCTCTTCAAAATAAAGTTCTATATTATCATAATCATACGCCTGCAATGTAAAGAAATAAGCTCCTGACGGTAAATTATTTCCTGTAAATTCAACTGCATAATACCCTTCTCTCTGCTTTTCATTTACAAGTACTTCTAACTGCTGTCCGAGTAAATCATAAACTTTAATAGTTATTGATGAAGGTTTGCCCAGACGGTAACTTATTGTTGTAGCAGGATTGAATGGATTGGGAAAATTCTGATTAAGGGAATAACTAACAGGAATAATGTCTTCTCCCCTAACTGCTTTAAGAATCCGGTTGTCCGGATCAATTTTAAAATTTAACGGATTGCTGTTCACGATAAAATCAAACGTCTGTATCTGACGGTCATTAAACACTGTGATCAATGTATCTCCACTCTGCATAGATATTTGTACCTGAAGCGGCATTGTAAAATATGCAGGATTGTTGTTTACGTTTTGCTGAATGTTAATTGAGACTTTATACTGATTACTGTTTATTGATTCTGTCGTCCAGCTTACATTATACTGCGGATAGTTCTCTCCGTAGATCCATTCCCTGAAAAAATAATTCAGATCCATTCCGGAAACTGTCTCGGCGACATTCTGAAAATCATCAGTAACAGCTGTCTTATATGCAAAGGATGTATCGGCAGCATACGTTCTCAGTATTCTGAAAAATACAGAATCACCCGTAACTCCTCTGAGCATATGAAGAACGATGCAGCCTTTAGCGTAGCTTCTGTTGCCGCTGAAGATCTCGTTTATATTATTTACATCTTCTACATAAATTGTACCGACTGCAGTCTTTGCATTTGCCATAGTATTTTTAATGAAATTATTGTAAGAAGAAATTCCTTCAGCAGCTTCGTGATAAATCGCCTGACCATAAGTAGCAAAGCCTTCATTGAGCCAGATATTTTCCCAGTTGCGGCAGGTGATCTTATCCCCAAACCACTGGTGTGTAAGTTCGTGAGCGATGATGTCATCATTGAACGCACCCATTGATGATATGGTCTGATTTTCCATTCCGGCATTTCT
>DAIPYG010000127.1:5235-7212 GCA_036782875.1 Bacteroidota bacterium
GTATTCTTGCAAGGATACCAGTCAATGCAGCCGTAAGGTTCGCTTAGAGTCCATATCGAAGGCTCATTATTTCCGTGTGATCCGAAAATAAAGCTGCCGAACCCTGTAGGAACAGGAACTCCGTGATAGAATATTTTTAGGGAAATGCTCTGACCTGCATTGAAAGAATTATTTAAGGTTATGAATATTTTATTTTGAGAATGATTAAAGACAAGCAGATCATTATTGTAAAGTATTGAGTCAACTGTCATGTTATCACTAAAATCATAAAATACATTTGCGAGATTGTTTATCCGGCTTGTGGAATTTATCGTAACTGCACCGGTCAGAAAATTCGGTGCATAGGTTATGTATAGATCCAGTTTATAGTATGTTGCATTGATGTTGGTATCGCTTCTGTATTCGGTAAGATATTTATTGAAAGAATTTAAATGGCGGGCTTTTTCCATCTCAAATATTGGTTTGTCAAAGCTCTGGGAACGGGAATTCGAATAACTGAAAAGTATAGAAACAACAGCTACAGTAATATTAAATAACGGACGCAGCATGGAATTGTACTTTATTTACAGAAAGAAAAGATATCTGATGCTCATAAGTAAAGCAGTAGTACGCTTGCCTATCTGAGTTTCAACATATTCATTTGAATGAACAGGTATCTTAAATGAAAACTCTAACATCAGAGCAGAGAAAAAAATTGACTGAATACCAAGATAAGTATCGAGCCGGAACCCTCCTGAATTTGCTATTTCTGTTCCGAGAAATTTATTTTTATAAAAATAGTAAGCTTTGTTTTCCCAGTAAAGATTAATGTTCACATCATCATAGCTTTTATAAACTTTAGGAAGAACCAGATATCCGAATGAAAGCGACCAGTCAAAATAATTTCCGAACTTAAAATCATTTTTCGGGAAATTTATATTAAAACCCATTTCTCCTGTAGCTGCAAATTTTCCCGTAAGATTTGTGACGATCAGATCATTTTTATATGTGTAATTATCCGTTGTATGAAAATCCACTGAAGGAATAGTAATGTCATTAACAAAATTATAAAACTTAACTTTATGCCCCGGATGGATCTCATACTCAACTGCCCCGTCCACTATCGGCTGTGCATTTACCGGAATGATAACACCTGTCTGGTAAGCAGTCCGAAGATGATAATTTCTTTTATCGTAATCCCTGATCCTGTATCTGGCGGCGAATTCATAATTTCCAAGAAATTTATACCCCTGATCAAGAGAATAATAGACATCATTGTAAATGGTAAGATTTCCAAGCAAACCGTAATTCAAAGCAAAATAGCTGTGATAATAATTAAAATTATCATATCCCATAACAGCGTTTCTGAACTCGAGTCTGTTCTTGGATAAATTAGCTGCAGGATGTGTCACAATGTACAATTCCTGCGAATAGCTTACTAAAGCCGAGAGCGTAAATAATAATATCAGTATTATTTTGCGAACCATTTAAATTTTTGTTTAAATTAATGAAGATTATAGTCAGTTAAAAGTTAAAAGTTAAAAGTTAAATGTTGAAAGTTGAAAGTTCTTTAAGTTTTTTTATGTTTGTTAAATTTGTTAAGTTTGTTAAGGTGTAATTTAGTTGTGAAATCAAAGTTATGATTAAATTATTTAATCAATGTTGTCCAAAACATTTTGATGAGTAGATTTATTCTGCTAAATTAAATCTGAATCGAAGCAATTATATTTTTTTAAAAACAAACCCGCCTGTGAAAAATTGCCGTAAGAAATTCAGAGTATTGGCGGGAAGCAAAAATTTCCTGTCTGAGCCACCTGTCAGCGCTCTTCTGACAGGTGGTGAGTTGAAATTTTTGCCCGCCAATGCGAATGAATTTCCGGCAATTTTTCACCAGCGGGAGAGTTTTCTTTTGCCAGGCTTTTCTTTTGCTCTTTCAAAAGAAAAGCGGACTACTTTAGAAGTCAAAGCCTGCTGTTCAAGAACAAAACGTTTTGGACG
>DAIPYG010000128.1:0-7164 GCA_036782875.1 Bacteroidota bacterium
CATATCCGTCCAAAACGTTTTGGGAAACAGCTTTTTTCTAATAAATTAATTCGGAATCAAAACAATTTTATTTTTTTAAAATAAACCCGCCTGTGAAAAATTGCCGTAAGAAATTCAGAGTATTGGCGGGAAGCAAAAATTTCCTGTCTGAGCCACCTGTCAGTGCTCTTCTGACAGGTGGTGAGTTGAAATTTTTGCCGCCAATACGAATGAATTTCCGGCAATTTTTCACCAGCGGGAGAGTTTTCTTTTGCCAAGCTTTTCTTTTGCTCTTTCAAAAGAAAAGCGGACTCCTTTAGAAGTCAAAGCATACTGTTCAAGAACAAAACGTTTTAGACGGATGTGCAATTTTTAACATACAATTATTAATTTTCAGTTTGTTAATTATAAAATACAAAAAAGCCGGCAGAGTTATATAGGGTATATTTAAATTCAATAAAAAAAATTTAAAAAATGAAACTGCCTCAGTTTGAATTTAAAATTAATGACTAACTTCAGGCGTGTTGCAGACATGTTCTACTCTTTATATTAAACTTTCAAGGTAAGCAGTGAGGAATTTAGTTTTAGGCTGTTTAAATAACTGCATTTAATGTTAGAATTCAATTCTTTAGTTTTATTTAATATTAAACGCACAGGAAAAAATTATTATGAAAATATTTTTTCTTCTTGCATTGCTTCTTAACTCATCAGAATTTGCCCGGGCAGATAATTTATTTCAATCTGGTCAGTTTCGAGGCGGTTCAGGTTCAAATTTTAATGATCGTTCTTATGCAGGTGAAAAAAATATATATGATATTCTCTTGCTGGATTCCATTTCAATGTCAGGTGATTCAATAAATAATCTGTTCGGGGCTTCAGTTTCCTCAGCCGGTGATGTGAATGGAGATGGTTTTAATGATGTGATTATTGGTGCTTCAAAAAACAGTAATAACAAAGGAAAAGCCTATATATATTTCGGCGGTTATTCTATGGATAATATTGCAGATGTAATTTTGACTGGAAATCCGCAGGTAAATAAATATTTCGGATATCCTGTAGCTTCAGCAGGTGATGTAAACAATGATGGTTATTCCGATGTGATCATTGCAGCAAATAATGATGTAGGAAGGATTGCTCAGGTATTTATTTTCTTCGGAGGAATTAATATGGATAATATCCCGGATGTGACGTTTTCATCCGAATCCCTTGACAGGTCTTTCGGGATTTCAGTAGCTTCCGCAGGAGATGTGAATGGAGACGGTTATTCAGATGTGATTATTGGTGATTACAAATACAATACTAATCAAGGAAGGGCTTTTATTTATTTTGGCGGTACAAATATGAACAATGTTGCTGATGTCATATTGGCAGGTACAGACATACATTATGCATTCGGATATTCAGTTGCATGCGCTGGAGATGTTAATGGAGACAGCTTCTCAGATGTGATAATCGGTGCTTCGGAATTCAGCTCTTATACAGGAAAGGCATTTATTTATTTCGGAGGATCTCCTATGAACGATACTTCAGACCTGACTATGACAGGAGAAACGGTTGCTGACAATTTCGGATTCAGAGTTTCATTTGCCGGGGACATTAACGCTGATGGAGGATCTGATTTTATGGTTTCTGCAAACTACTACGGCAGCAATGAAGGTAGGGTTTATATTTATCACGGCGGAACTTTACTGAATAACATTCCTGATGTCACATTCACAGGTTCACCTGAATATACTCTTGGAAGTTCAGTTTCATCAGCCGGAGATATGAACAGAGATGGATTCTATGATGTGATAATCGGAGCGGAAGCATATGAAGTTGACAGAGGAAAATTAAATGTTTTCTACGGCGGATTTGTTACGGATACTACATCAGATTACCAGACTTATGGGGAGAGTTTTTTTAATCGTTTTGGAACTTCTGTCTCGGGAGGTGAAGATCTCAACGGTGACAGACTTCCGGACTTTGTAGTCGGTGCAAGCGGGTTCAATTCAAGCAGAGGCAGGGCTTATATTTACCTGACCCGATCTGCAGGTATTAAAGTAAATATAAAAGCTGTTGTTGAAGGTTTATATTTTCAGCCATTTAATTTACTACTTAGAAAAGACACTGTAACTGCTTATCTGCATCAGTCAGTTTCCCCTTTCAGCATTGTTGATTCAGCAAAAGAGATCATTGATTCAGTAAATTTTTCAGGTGTGTTTGATTTCTTCAATGCACCGACAGGTATCTACTACATTTCACTCAGGCATCTTAACTCTTTAGAGACCTGGAGTAAAGCAGGAGGAGTGTATCTTGAATATTTCGGAACTGTTGCAGTTTATGATTTTACTTATGCAAGTTCTCAGGCATATGACAGCAATTTAAAATTAAAAGGCAGTAAGTATTGTTTATTCAGCGGTGATTTAAATCAGGATGGATATATTGACCTCACTGATGAAGTTGAAATACAAAATAATGTCTCAACATTTGTTTCCGGAAGTCATATCCCTGCTGACCTTAACGGGGATTCAATTACTGATCTTTCTGATCTGACTTTGTGCTATAATAATTCTGTTTCCTTTGTACACTGTTACAGACCCTGAGCTAAATATTTTATTAAGCTGACTAAATAAAAGAAGGAAAACTCTGATCAAAATAATTTCATTCTCAAAACATATATTTTATATTTTTTATTATTATTGAAATTTTAAAATAAAAACTCAACCGGACCATTCTGAAAATGTTTCATCTCAATTTGAAATAGTTATACAGGTTTCTGATAATAAATTTTGCAGATGAAAGTTTACTATGAATAGATTACTTTTGCATTAAAATGGTGAAGGAATTATTTAATATTCCAATTAACCATTTGTAATCTGTAATTTGAAATTTGTAATTTAAAATGCCTCTGTGGTGTAACGGATAGCACAATGGTCTTCGGAACCATTAGTCAGGGTTCGAGTCCTTGCAGGGGTACTTAAATTTAGAATCGGGGATTTTGAATTTGGAAATAGTTGAAATTATTTGATCTATTTTATTAAAACACTTATATCTCATCGTCAAATCCCAAATTCATAATTCCCAATTCCAAATCATAACAGGTTTACCGCATCCACATCTATTATCACACTTACCTTCTTTGGTATATTCTGAGTTGCATGATTTTTTATTTGTCTGAGTATGCCGTTAAGATAATTTCCTGAAACATCTTTTTCCTTGCCGGATTTTATAAGGATGTGATATCTGTACTTATCTTTTAATTTTGAAAATAACGGTGTGTTGGGAGGCAGGATATCAAGCCTGTCTGATTTATCCAGATTTTTTACCAGATTATATATCTCTTTGATCTTGGATTCTGCCAGCAGCTTGTCAATGGATTTAGTTTCAATGATTGTAAGACGGCTGAAAGGAGGATAATTTAACTGCTTTCTTATACTGATCTCATTGTTATAGAAATTACTGTAGTCATGATTCTTAACATCATTAAAAACATAGAAATCCGAATGATTTGTCTGAATCAGAACTTCACCTTTATTTACACTTCTTCCGCTTCTGCCGGATATCTGAGTTAATATCTGAAAGGTTTTTTCTGTTGCCCTGAAATCAGGGTTGAGCAATCCAATATCAGCATTGACTACTCCCGCTAAAGTGACATTTGGAAAATCGAGACCTTTTGAAATTATCTGTGTCCCGGTCAGAATGTCTATCTTCCTGTCATAAAAATCCTTTAATATCTGCTGATAAACTTTTTTTGAAGTCAGTGTATCTGAATCCAGACGTTTTATAACAGCAGTAGGAAAAATCTTCTGCAACTCTTCTTCAACCCGTTCAGTCCCTGCTCCTTTAGGAATTACCATCGATGAGCTGCATGCAGTGCATATCTTATTGAACTTTCTGGAAAATCCGCAATAATGACATTTAAGAAGATCAAATGCCTTGTGATAAGTTAAAGCAATATTACACCTTACGCACATTTCTACATTACCGCAGTTAAGGCATTCCAGATATGAATGATAGCCTCTTCTGTTCTGAAGTATCATTATGCTCTCTTTTTTGGAAAGCCGCTCGCCTATTTCAAATATAAGTTCTTTTGAGATGAACCTGATCCTGACCTTATCAATGCTGTCAAAGAAATCTCTCTTATCTTCATCAGGCTCAAGCTTATCTCTTTTCAACAGATCGATGATCTTAATGCCCGGCAGATTGACATTCAAAACCCTTGCAGGCAGTGAAAGAAGTTCATATTTTCCTGAAACAGCATTATAATATGACTCGACTGAGGGGGTTGCTGAGCCGAGTATAATCACTGCATTGTTGAGCTTCGCTCTGTAGATTGCAGCATCCCGTCCGTTATATTTAGGAGAATTTTCCTGCTTGTAGGAAGTATCATGCTCTTCGTCTGCAATGATGATTCCAATATCTTTCAGCGGTGCAAAAAGCGCAGATCTTGCGCCTATAATAATTCTGAATGTCCCGTTCAGGATTCTGTGATAAGTATCAAGCTTCTCTCCGTCGGATAATTTGCTGTGAATGACACCGGTTTTGTTGCCGAATACAATCTTAAATCTGTGAATTAACTGTGGAGTAAGAGATATTTCTGGAACCAGAACAATGGCAGTTTTTCCTTTATTTAAAACACTTTTAATAGCATTTATATAAACTTCCGTTTTACCGCTGCCTGTAATTCCGTGCAGAAGATATGTCCGGAATATATTCTCATCGATACCTTCATTTATCCGTTCCAGTGCATTCAACTGATCTATATTTAAACTGATTTCCTTCATATCCTCGGAAAATATTTCTTCTGAATCCCGGTTCTGTCTTAATTCCCGGATTTTAACGAGTCCTTTCTTAAATAATGAATTTACCGAAGATGTACTTACAGAAATATCTTTGCAGAATTTATTTAAATCAGTTTCACCGGAATCAGAAAGAAAATTCAATGCCTGAATCTGCTTTATGGATTTAATCTTATTGCTTTTAATTAAAGAAGTTAACTCATCTGAGTCAAAGTTTTTACTAACCAGCCTGATGATCTTTTCAGCAGTAGGTTTAGAATATAAATTCTCACTGGAAATAATACCTGATTCTTCCAGCAGAGTCAATTGCCTGCCTGTATCCCCTGTCTTAAGCCTGTTTTCGATCTGCTTTTTCGTAAGACCTGAAGTTTTATGTTTCTCCAGCAGATTAATGATTTCAATCAGACCTTCGTCATCAGATCTGAGTCCATCTAATTTTGATTTGTAAATACCGGTAAGAAAGTAGTATTTATCAGATTGAATATTAATTTTACGCGGAACTGCAGAAAAAAGAACTTCACCTGCAGGAGCCAGATAATATGAGGAGATCCAGTTGCAGAATTGAATTAATTCGTCTGAAAATATACGCTCATCATCGATTATAGTCTTTATCTCACGGACCTTTTTGAGTGAGGTTTCGGGAATAATATCTGTAATTATCCCTGTAAGAGCTCTTTTTCCGAAATTTACCAGAACTCTCTTACCGCATTGAGCAGAACCGGCAAGAAATCCGGGCACTTTATAAGTAAAAAGGGAATCAATCGGAAGGTTTAATGCAACATTAACGTATAGACTATCCATAAGTGTAATTTACCTAATTACAAAATCATTTTATATTAAACAATTTAAGAACTGAATATAAATAAAAATCCGTCTGATTTATAAACGGATTTAATATTAAAGCTAAAAGATACAATGGATTCAGAGAAATGCCTGCTGATAAAACTAGAAATTAAAATCTTCCGGTTCACCGTTAAGTTTTCTCCCGTTAAATATCTGAGACTTGATCATTTCCGAAAGAGATTCATTATGCTCCTCTTTGGGTTTTTCGTATGAAATTCCCATAGCTCTGCGCTGCAGATATTCGTTATAAGCTCCGTCCATATATTTATTAATCTGCTTGCGCTCGAATTTTTTTGCTGTTCTTAAGATAGCTTCCCGCCAGTCATACCAGCCTTCGATCTCGATTCTTTCATTTGACTGCAGCAGAGTTGTGATAGCTTCCTGAAGTTCTTCATCATCATCGAGTTCATCATTCATTAATTCATAAGCTCTGTAAAATCGTTTGATCTTTTCATCTTCAAACAAATTCACAAATTCATCCAAATATTCTCCGTAAGCTCCCATGTATGGTCTCTTGTCATAAGTATGTTCTTTGTATGTACCTTCCCTCTTCTGCCTTTCTATCTCTTCCTTCTGCTTTTGTCTTTCGTGTTTGAAATGAATGTCCCTGTAGAATTCTTCCTTTTCACCACGGATATCGGGAAGAGTGATCAGAATACCTGTTCCGCGCCTGCTGTCATAGAACTGATACCACTCCGGCATAATATTTTCTTCATCTTCATTGTCAACGTGATTTTCTTTGTACTCGTCATAGTCCTGCCAGTCACGGAGCATGTCAAGCAGATCCTTTTCAAAATCATCGCAGAGAATATATTCTTTATATAGTTCTATATCTTCATCAGATATCGGATCTATAAAACTGCAGTTCTTAATATTATTCTCCCATATTTTAAAATCCCATGTAATATCTATTCCGGGGATCCTTATCTTTTCAGCTCTCCATTCACACTGCAGATTGAAAAGTTTTTTCTGCTGAATCTGCCATAAGCACTGTTCGGCAATATTCTGATATTTGAAAAGTTTTTCTTCTTCATGCCTGAGGTACATCTCCCCGTATTCTATCCAGTTTGCTTTTTTCCATTTATAAGTTTCGACAAAAGACTCCTTTGAGCTGGCATTAAATTTTTCAAAAAAACTATCATACTTTGGATTGTTCATAATTTCTTCTTTGATCTTTTCGTGAAGGAAAGCATTGTCGATCTGCTTGTTGAGGTTCTCTCTTACATTTTTAGGTAAATTTTCAAGATCTTTTTTATTTTCTTCCGGCATAATATCCTCCTGCAAATTAATTTTTTAATTCAAGAATTAATTGCACAAAACATAATCTACATTTAAATTAAAATCAATATTTAATTTCTTGATTAAAAATTAAATTTGCATTTAAAGAACCTTGCCGGAATACAATTAACAGGTAAATTACTCTGTCATATTTCAGTACTTTCCAAAATAAATATGAATAGCTTATTATATGCATAATTTGGTTCAGAATAAAACTTAATTTTCTCTTTTAAAAACAAACCCGCATGTGAAAAATTGCCGTTAAGAAATTCTGAGAAATGGC
>DAIPYG010000129.1:0-4104 GCA_036782875.1 Bacteroidota bacterium
CTGCCATGCTTGAATTTAAAGCAAACGCAAGAAGGAACAATGTTACAAAGAGTTTGAATGTGTTTTTCATTGTTTTTTTTGTTTGGTTAATTAATAAGGTTTTTAATTATTCTTTTATTGGTACAAATTTAGTTTCTTCATTACTAATTGTCAATTCTCTTTTGATGCCTTTTAAAAAATTTTTATATTAGAAGTGAGGCAGCTGAATATGCCTCACTTCTTAAAGAGATCAGATTTATTTTTTTTCTTCTTTTCTGTCAAGCATTCTGAAATATTCTTCCTTTGTAACCTGATAAGGATCCGGAATAGTTACAGCTTTGTCATTGACATAGAACGGAACAGGATTTGAAACCGGAGCATCAAAGGCACTTACTGCGCCCGGAGGTTTCAATTCACATACGAAGAGTTTTCCGTTATTATATACCAGAATCAGGTCAGTAAGATCAACAATACCGTCCCAGTTAAGGTCTGTAAGAACATAGTCACCGGAAGTAAATACATTGGAAGCATTATTCACCCTTATGACGTCAGTAAGGTCAATACAACCATCTCGTAAGGAATCGACATCACCTGTATAAAAAGATGCTGCGCCATTAACAAGTATTGCATTTCCGCCATATGTGTTGGCTACAGCTGATGTAAAGTTATATTTTAATGTGTCTGCGCCTGTCATAGTAAGTGTGCTCCATGAAGTTACAGAATTTCTGTTCTTTATTTCAAGATAAAGCGGGGTCGGATTGTTTCTTTTCAGTTTTGAAATCTGGATATTTGCTTTTCCGTAAGCATAATTTCCTACATTATTATAGGCTGAATCAAGCAATACTTTGCTCTTTTGCATAACAATATAAGGAGCGCCTGAGCCGTCTCTTACAACAATTTCGACAGTATCTCTTACTCTCGTTGAAGGATTGCTTTGGGGTCCCTGTAATGAAAGGGAAACGCTCAGCATCAGACAACCGTGTTCGTTCAGATCTGAAGCATTCGGACCGAATTCAATAGCCAGACCGTTCCCTGAAACAAGATTAAACAAAGGACGTTTTACATTTACCTGTGTCGAAGGTGTTGCAGGTAGAGGATTTACAGAAGAAACATATCCTGCATAGACCATTGGAGCACCCAGATAAGAATATCCGCTAAGGAAATTTCTGAATGTTGTTATTTGTCCTGAAGCAGCAGGATACTGTGTCAGATAATCAGTCAGGAAAGCCGAACTTGTCATTTGATTTGTAGTATCCGCGAAAGTTATTCTCATATTGGAATTAGGCGCTGCACAGTTATTAACCAGTTCAAATATCACCTGGAAGCTCGCCCAGTCCGTAGTCGGTGCAAAAGCTGCAATTTTGGAGTATGTAAATATCAGCTGATTACCGCTTACTTTGTAAGAAAGTCTGTTTTCAAGCTGATTTGTTATTGTTCCAAGATTAAAATCATGCCAGAAAGCAAGGAATGCATTATCAGGAGCTAATGCACCGTCCACGTTCCATGAAGATAATGAAGTAACTCCGAATTTTTGTGTAAATCCTACCATACCGTTAGAAGCAGGGAAGATCGAATCATAACAAACTCCGTTATATTTTAAAGTTTTATTTGTATCCTGACCATAAGCTGCAAGTATGCTCTTTAAACTCAAAACAAAGTAGCCGTCATCCAAAGAACCAACCAAAGTTCCGCCTGCATTTACGCCGTTCAATACAAGATTTTTGCTTCCTGTCGTATCTTTCCAGCAGTAATCCGGCCATGATGGCTGATCAGTAGCAAGATTGTTGGCATAAAAATAACCGCTGTCGTTTCCGTAATTAGCGCTGACAAGAGATACAGAGACTCTTTGAGTATCATTAGCACGATTCTGATCTGAACCTAAAGAAGTATAAACTGTAACAGTATATAGAACATTAGGTGATAAATTTACATTATTGAATGTAATATTTTTCGAAAGCCCTGAACCAATAGTATCTGACTTTGTATTTGAATATCCTCCCGGACTGATAGTACAGGTGATATTAAAAGGAGTTGACTGATTAGCAGAACCAAAATTCTTGATAGTTGCAACAGGTGCCTGTGTTCCTGAAGGTCCGCCTGTCACAGGATTTAAAATTGCCGTAGTTCCGACGTCATTTACAAATAAAACAAAAGGAGTCCAGCTGTAAGTCTGTCCTGAAGCAGGTAAAACAGTACTGCTCAAGGTCATTGTAGCGGAATTAGTTCCGCCTGCCGGAGGTGCTGCCCAGGTTGATGTAGATGATCTGTTGCTGAAATCACTGTTTAATGCTCCTCTTAAACCGACCTGAGGAGTGTAAGAAGATGAAACTGAGTAATTTCCATAAACGATTTCAACTTTATTTGTAGTTTCATAAAGTTTTATCTGAAAACTATAGTTATTATTATTAGCCGATGAAGTAAAGTTTCTTACATTTTTAAATTGTATTGTATGAATCCTGCTTCCTACGGAACCTGTGGTTCCTCTTACTATACTTCCGCTGCAAACCAGATAAGTTACTCCTGTTGTACTGGCTGTTGCTGCAGCTGACAATCGGATGAAACCAAGTCCGGAATTT
The DNA here is from genome assembly GCA_036782875.1 of Bacteroidota bacterium. Classification (GTDB taxonomy): domain Bacteria; phylum Bacteroidota; class Ignavibacteria; order Tepidaquicellales; family Tepidaquicellaceae; genus JAGPCH01. The sequence goes on from DAIPYG010000129.1 coordinate 2,556, forward strand.
ACTTCTATAACTGTTGTGCCTGCAGTTACACCTGTACCTGAAATTACTCTTCCAGTTTCGAGTCCTGGAAACATAGCTGCCGGAATGGATTTAATAGTATCGCTTCCAGAAGTAGCATTACCTGTAATTCCTCTGTTACCGATCAGATCATTTCCTTCTCCGGAAACAGCGCCTGCGTAAGCAGTGGTAGCTGAAATTGGGACATAACTTGTCGGACTTGGAAGTGTAGTACCGAATGTTATAAATCCGTTACTAGAAATGGCTACGTTTGTGTAAACATTACCATTGAAATTAAAAGAAAAAGGAAGTCTGTTGTTTGCATAAACACTGTCATCCATGCTAAGCGGACCGGATGTTGTGGTCGTGGTTGCAAAAGCAACAGTTGTATCACCCGCTATTTCAGTATACACACCTGAAGATGGAGTGAAGGTATAACTTGCAACCTGAGCGTCGGAATTCACATAGCTTCCGAAGAGCAGAATTGCAAATAAAAATGTTAACAAAATTTTCATTCCGGATCCTTTCTTTTAATTAATTTTAAATTTTTGAGTGGTGAAAATTAAAATATTTTATTTTATGAAACAATAGCCGAATAAAACTTATTTAATTTTAATGTAAATATAAAATCAATCCTAACAAAATCCTAACAAATCAAAGATGTTTTCACGAATTTTATTTATGAAATTTTCAGATATATTTCAGACTGATTTCTCCGGAATAATATTTTGTGATCTTACCCTCACCGGACATCACTTTCAGACCGCCGTCAGAGTCAATGTTCAGAACCTTAACAGACAACTCCTCACCATCAGAAACTTTTCTGAAGCTTATTGTTTTTCCGATAATATTTGTATGGGCAGTCCAGCTGTTCATCAGTTCATTTTTATTTTTTAATAAATACAGATTATCATAAAATTTTTTCATTATCTCTTTAAGCAGATTTTCAATCACCGCATATTTATTTGTTTCGTTTAACAATGATGTTGCTTTTGCTTTCAGCTCGTCTTCAAACTCTGCTCCGTTTACATTTATTCCGATTCCGATTATGAATTTTTTAATTTCCGAATTAAGATCTTTAACATCAAGCAATATTCCTGCGATCTTTCTGCCGTTAAGCAGAATATCATTCGGCCATTTCAGAGAAAACTCCAGATCTTTTGAATCACCGAAATAATTTTTTAATGCCGAAAATAGTATATATGAAGAATAGAAGTTTATCAGATGTATCTCGTCAATTGCAATTTTGAAATTTTTGATGATAGAAAAAGTAAGATCTCTTGAAGGAGTAGTTTCCCATTTTCTGTTGAACCTTCCTTTCCCGGCGGTCTGATGTGAAGTGATTATTAATGTGTCACTGTTAAGATTATTGTTCTTTGCATACTCATTTGTAGAAGCAATTTCTTCAAAATAAATAATATCCTTTAACATACTTTCATTTAGAATTTCCTGTTTTACTGACCTGATATTCATTGCTCCTTTGGTTTCTTTAACTAAATTGCAGAATAAATTTATTAATCCTTATAAAATTTTATTCAAACTCAACAAACTC
>DAIPYG010000129.1:4204-6825 GCA_036782875.1 Bacteroidota bacterium
ACAAACTCTACAAACTCATTTTGCCGGTGAAGGTTTGGCAGGGATTTTTGCTTTTGAAGGTTTGTCCTTACCGTTATTTTGCGAATCATAATTTTCATCCGGTTCCTTTGTATTTTCTTCTGATTTAAATTCATCATCAGTAGTTTCATTTTCTTTAAAAATAGAATCATCTTTATTTATTATGCCGTCGTATTCATAGGTAAGTGCTGAATAACTGTCAACTCTTCCATAACCGTAAAATTTATCCCAGCCCGGCTTGTCTTCTCTTGGATCTCCGACTAGATCTTTTGAGGAATTCTTAATTATTCTTTTCAGATCTTCACTTGTCCTTGAGCTGTTCTGAGCAAGAAGAAGCGATGCGATTCCGCTTACTATAGCGGTTGACTGGGATGTTCCGCTCCAGTAAACATCATAGTTCAGATCATTTTCATAATCCAGACCGTAGATCTTATTACCGGGCGCTACAACGGATATGTGACTTCCCCAGCAGCTTCCGCCTCCCCAGGAAAATTTTCTGCAGCGCTTATCATCTGTATCAGTTGCCCCGACAGCAAACACTCCTTTATATACAGCCGGATAATAATCTCTGTCGTCTCCTTTATTCATCATTGCTGCTGTGATCAGAACTCCTTTTCCCAGTGCATAATCAATTGCTGTTTTGAGAACCCTGGAGTAATCATCGCCGCCTTCGCTCATATTTATAATTCTTGCACCGTTATCAGCTGCATACTTAATTGATTCAGACCACCAGCTGTATTCACCGCTGTTGTCATTGTTCAGATTTTTACAGTTCATCACTTTGCATTTACCATTGATACCCGCAAAGCCGATTGAATTATTTATATTTGCAGCAATTACCGTGGCAATGTTGGTGCCATGACCAAATCCGTCATCCGGTCTTTTATCATCATAGGCAAAATCCCAACCTCTTATATCATCAATGTACCCGTTGCCGTCATCATCAATTCCGTTATTCGGAATTTCGTTGTTGTTGATCCAGATCCTGCCACGAAGATCAGGATGATCATCTTTGATCCCGGAATCAAGTATAGCTACTATTATTTCTTCACTGCCGGTTTCTATTTCCCATCCTTCGATCATTTTAATATCCGCGCCTATCTTTGCAGAACCGCCGCTTGATGACGGATCCACAGAGCCTGAATTTTTCAGATACCACTGCTTACTGAACATTTCGTCATTAGGAATACTTCCGGAAAGATCCTGCCTGAATAATTTATTTAATCTGTATTCATTCACTCCTGCTGATGAACCCGTAAATACAGGTTCCGAGTACTCTGTATTAAGATCACTTCCGAAATCCCTTACAGCATCTTCTATAGTAACTGAACCTGTATATTCCGTGCCGATATTAAAAATATAAATTCTTGACATACCGAGATTTTCAAATAATTCAGCATCTCCGTTATTTAATCTGAACAGATTCTTAATGCTTTCTATCTTATACTTTGAGATCAGTAAATCAAGAGATGCTATACCTGTATTCAGGGAGATTTTTCCGGTAGCTTCGGATATCTTAAGTTCCTGATTGGTCTTTACAAAAAATTTATTCCCTGAATAAAGCGAAGTACTGACATTATTATCCGTACGGCTTACATCGGGAATTGTAAAGATCACAAGGGAGAGTACTAAAACAGTTAAAAGAAATTTCATATTGAGTAAGTTTAAAAATTATATGCAAGGCCTAAGCTCAGCTTCAAGCCGTCAACAAAGATCTTTGAATTTAAGTTTTGCTCCAGGGGATATGTATTTCCATTTGCTGTGATGCTTGAAACTGGGAATACGCTTTTTACAGTGTATTCACCCTGTCTGAATCTCATTTCAAAGACACCGGAGAATTGTTTTGAGAAAAATAATTCCATACCGCTTAAAATTACAAAACTGAAATTCGGTTCTTTTGAAATTGTCCGGCTTGTAATATTCAGTACAGTTCTCTGTCTGTCGCCGAAATAAAGTCCCACGCCGCCGCCGAGATATATATCAAGATCCTCGGAGAATTTTGGAATGCTGAAATAACCTGACAGCTCCACCGGCATCATCCACAGCTCTTCGGTCACTCTTGCTCTTATTCTTGATGTTTCTGTGGAGAATATTTCAGTCAGTTCATCATCATAGATCTTAAGATATTCCGTAGTAAATCCTATAGATATATTCTCGTTGAATATTTTTTTCCGGATCGAGATCCCGTATCCGTAACCTCCGTCAAGCTCTTCGGTCTCTCCCCTTTCATAAAGATTCTTTGAAAATGCATTTACCTGTATTGTCGCCGATGAGACATAAATAACAGACGGCAAAATACTGTATCCGCTGCCAAGTCCAAGTCCATTGACACTCTGAGCTTCTGATGTTACGGGAAATGAAATGCATAAGATAAAAATGAGATAAAGAATCTTCATAAAAAATCCACTGCACGATTTTACATACAGTGGATGATAATTAACTCTTTTTTTATTTAATATTTAATCCAATTTTTCCTGACCAATTAGAAATTAATAATGATTAATGTTAAAAATAAATTCTCATTAATTAAATCTTCTTATCAGCAATCAGTAATTAGTAATATTTGTCCCGGTTATCAACAATCACAGCTTCATTCTGCATTT
>DAIPYG010000130.1:0-6553 GCA_036782875.1 Bacteroidota bacterium
TTTTCGTAAGCGTTGAAGTCGGTGCTGCTAATGTACCTCCGTATGAGACTGTATAACCTGCAGATATCAGATTCAATGGTTCAAATATAATCGGAAGAGTACTAAGATCCTTCTGGCTTGTATAAATTGTATCGCCAACATTATAATTAACTGTTGTCCCTGCCGTCAGACTCTGTGGTATGGTCTGAATAACATTTGCTGAAGTGATAGGAGACTCACTTACTTTCGGAGCAGAGAACGGACCGCCCAGCGAATCATAAAAATAAGCAGTTACAACTGTTTTATAAGGTGTTCCGTTATAAAGGTTATTGTTATTAACATAATCTCTGGTCATTACAAAGTATCTTGAGATTCCATTATCAGATCCTTTCTGGACAGTATAATAAATGAATACACCGTATACTGAACTAAGAATACTGTCCTGTATATCCCCTACTCCGTCCTTTATATCAAAAGTTGCCATTAATACTCTGTCCTGTTCATTAAAACCTGATGTACCCGGTTTTATCTGATAAATATTATATCCCTGAAATTTATATGTTCCTCCCGATAATTTATTCGGAATAGAGATTTTTTCACATGTATCTGACCATGATAAATATATTGCTCCAAATCCTGGTGCATATACCTGAACAGGAACAGTTGGAGCTGTTGCAGGAACCTGAAAATTGTTATCAAATATTCTCTGTGCCAGTGCATCTGTACTTTTTAATGTAGTAATGCTTCCGAGGTTGCTGGATCCTCTTGCTATAACCTGAGCTACTACAATACTCTGTGTATCTCCGGGATTCATTATAAAAGGTCCTGTACTTTGTAAAAATCTTCTGTCACCTTCACCCGGCATAATCCAGCCTGATCCTGTAACCGGGTCACCTGTAAAACATTTTCGTGTAGTATCACCTCCGGGTGTGATCCATGATTCATTTGCTTTCCATTTTCCCTCAAGCACTCTGTATGTTTCTGTGTTGTTCAATGGATCTGAAGGCGAAGGAGTTCCGTTATTGTAATAATTAAATACAGTAAGACCAAGATCCCTGAAGTCAGGCTTCACAACAAGATTATTAGTGCCAAGAGGATTGTAATATCTTACAGTATCACCGGGTGAAGCGACCAATGCCCCTCTGAAGAAGTCAAATCCGACTGCAGGAGGTGCGCTTCCGTATGTTCCATCATTGTTTGTTGCATTATATGTATAACCAAGATTTAATGAAGTATCTACACCTACTTTATCATCAGTTGAAACTCCAAGATCATCATCCGTCCATTGAGCCAGATAAGTCTGAGTCCATACATTTGTGCTTTTGTTTATTATTCTGTATTCCTGAAAGATGATATTGCCAAGAGGACCATTAACGTTATAAGCCCAGTTGGTTTGTAATATCTGCGCTTTCAGAGACTGTAAGCTTGTTGATCCGGATCCGTGAGGATATGCATCTGTATAAACATAGAACATTGTCTGTGTTCCCAGATTCAATGGATTTCCAACGGAATCAGTATAAGCTCCCTGACCTGCTGGCCAGTTACGGTAATCATCGCTTGTTGTATTTCCTTCTGTGATCTTATAAATCCTGTATAATGGATCATCACTGCCTCGCGGATTACCCTGAGCATCGACATAACCATTTGTATAATCATAGGCAAAAGCTGCAACAGCGGTCAAAGTATCGTTGCCGACAATGCATCCAAGCCATAAGCCGGATGCATACCTTGCTGTTTTTCCGGAACCAATAGGCCAGATGAATCCCGGATTATTGGTACTCGGATCCCTGTTAAATGATCCGTTTGTTCTGAACCACGTACTGATTTGATTTGCATCGAGTTGTTGTGAACTTATTACGAGTAACTGATCAGGGTTGGATAAATTATTCTGCGGGAAAGTACCATTGTGATTCCTGTTTCTTTCAGGCTGATCTGAGAGATTAAGCCCGAAAGCTGCCAGAAGCATAATTGGTATCGCGAAGATAACAATTCTTTTATCCATGGCTTTGATTATTAAATTTTAAGAATAGTGTGTGTTAAGTTGTATTAAGATCTTTCCGGCATCTCTCCTTTCAATTTTATTTTTTTTATAAAAAAAAACCCTCACAAATAATTAACAATATTGTGAGGGTTGTAAACTGTTATATTATAAAAATATATTGTTACATTAACAATTCTATTTTTATTATATAAGCAAATTTGATTTTTAAAATATAAATTATCGGAATTAAAAACATATATATATTTTTTATCATAAAAATAATTTCAGAAAATCATTCAGACCTATTCCATAAATATCTTTTTGAGATCTTAGTACTGATATACCATCAATGGACAGCATCACCAGCCAGTGAAGTATCCAGCAGTATATGAAAGACCTGCTTCTTATTGCCTGAATACCCAGTATCAGTCCGGCAAATATCGAAGCAAATAATTCAATTTCGGGCTTTCCTTTATGAAGTATAAAGAAAGGTATCATCTGTATAAAGACTGCATAGTAACCGAATCTGGATTTCAGCCCGAACAGCGTGTAACCGCGCCAGAAGAATTCCCATCCGAGCATATATATCAGAATACACAATTCATATAAAATGAAAATCATAAGATTTTCTCTGACTTTAACACCTCCCTGTGGATAAGTTATGGCAAAAGTCTGTGACCCCGAAACAATCCAGACAACTATTATCATTACAATGAGAAATATTCCGGATGTGATCAGCCCGAATTTTTTATCACCGAGTGTAAATCCATAGTCAGATAATTTTTCCTTAAAAATAAATTTGACTGACAGCAGCGGCAGAAGGAACATAATTCCTCCATCTGCCAGGAACCAGTAAATTCTGGAATAAAATCTGTCCCTGCTGAAATGCTCATAATAAAAATTAGGTGAGGAAAAAGACAGTGAAAGAAAAGTAATGACAGCAACTGACATGAAAATGTAAGTTATTTTAAAATCTAATTTCTTTATCTCAACTAAAAGAGATTTTAATTCATTACTAATGTAATTCAGCAAGTTAATATCATTGTTTGTTTTTTATTATGTACTGGAGCTTTGATGGTTCGGATTTAAGCATAGAAGTTTCATCCGGAATTATAATTTCGGGTATGACAAATCCTAAAGTATCATTTTCGATCTTGCCGAATTCTATATTCACAATTACATCAGAAGAAGTTATCTGTGTAAGCTGTTCAACTCCGCCTCTGAGTGAAACACTGAGCTTGGGAGGTATAAGAAGAACTTCTTTATCCTGCGGGACATTCAGAACATTTATTAATATGTCATCAAGATTTTTTTCCGCTGAAAGCTGGATTTTAAATCTGAAATTGACCTGCTTCTGATCAATTTTTATGACATTGGACAATGTATCTTTCAGATTTACTACTCCAGAGACGTCAGAATTAACATTATTAATTACTTTATATTCGGTTGGTACATATTTTATTTTGTTAAGTAAATATGATGAACCCTGAATTTTAACAGAATCCGGGATCAGAACAGGAGTACCTACAATACTGTAACCTTCTTTCAGATTCAGAGTGATATTGTTTCTTACAGGGACAAGCTTTTCAAAGACTTTGTCAAAGTTTATATTAATAGTATCAGGATTGATCTCGAGGATAGAGACATTCTGCTGCAGATTCAGACGCTCGTTTACAAATTGTCCGGTGATGATCTTAGAATCCTTTTTCAACTTGGAGATATCAAGATTATACTTAAGATCTTTTGAAATCAGAATATTCAGAAGATCCCAGCCTTTGCCTTTTACTTTTACTTCTATCTTATTTGGAATATCTTCTGTCAGAGCCTGTGATTTGGTTGTCTGAATTTCTACGGGGATTGATATATCAAGTGAATAGCTGAGGTTTAAATTTATATAAAGCCATAATGCAGAAGCAAAAACAAACGATAAAAGGAATACTCTGAATTTTTTGTCCATAATTTTCAGTATTTATCTATCTCGTTTTTCCAGTCCTGATTCTTTAATTCATTCCTGAAAGTGCTGTGTACCAGTTTAAATACTCCCGTTGCCTGCTGTATTTCTACAAACGCACACTCTCCTCCGCCTTCGACAGAATTGTATTTCCATATCTCATAACTTTTCGACTGAGATTCAAAAGGATATTTTTCTATATCATCAGGTTTGCCATATATAATGAATATTCTACCTCTGTCGGTTTTCCAGCCTTCGGTATATGCTTCCCTGAACATTTTATTAGTCTCATTCACTCTTTTAAAATAAGCAATTTTGGTTTCTAAAACCTGTGTATTAGGATTGTAATCTTTTGCTTTCCAGAAATCATACATGAATTTTCTTTTATCATTTATATTCTCCAGATTTTTAAACCTTTTTTTTTCCTGATCACTCAGTATGTATGTCATCTTCTTAAAATCTTCCTGAATTTCCTGATCAGACTTTTTTGAAAATTCACTTCTTAGAAATTCATCGTCTCTTGTAGTAATGACTGTTGAATTAGAGTTTTTAAATATATAAAATTTTTTTTCTGTACTGAGTTTTACTTTTTTCAATGTATCTGTAACTGTAACTCTAAATAAATAAGATCCTCTGTCAAGACTGTCAATAATAAATTTTCCGAAATCAGCTTTTGATTCTGTCTTTCTCTTGAATTTTTTATCTGAGGATATCAAGTTGACATTATTTAAATCATAAACCGAGTAATTTACGTAATAATCTTCTGAAATATTATTATCTGTAAGAGCGTAAATTTCGTAGTAATAATGAAGTTCATTTAGATTCATCCCGTATAAACCTGATGGATTTGGAATTACTTCCAGTGTATTTTTATAGAAAGGACTTTCCTGATTATCGGATTTTTTTATTGAGGTAGAAAGTTCTATTTCGCTGATGGATAAATCACCCGCTTTTGAAGCTTCAATTTTCAGATCCTGCTCAAACAGATCTTTTCTGGTAGAATCATTAAAATCACTCCCAAGTATTGAGAGTCTGTAATTTCCATTATCCAGTATATAATTTACCTGACCTATGAGTTTCTGGCTTATATTGCCTTTGGATGTATCATCTACTATCGATGGACTTTTATAAATATTTGAGAATATTATGTTGTTTCCGGGTAAATCAGTAATAGTGATCTGAACCAAGGCTGCTGCCTCGTATTTATTTTCCGTTTTTACATATAAAAGTGATTGCTGGCTGACAGAATAATATATTTCCAGAATCGACTTGCCGTTTTCTCCCCTGAATACGGAATAATCGTAATTAAATACAATATTATCATTGCATATGCCCTGAGAATAGAGCTGAACCGAAATGAACAGTAATAATAGAATCCTTTTCATATTAATATGAGTAAATTAAAAAGGTAATCAATTTCTTGATTACCTTTTATAAAAAAATTACAAACAAATTTCCGTTGTTGCTTTAGAATCCAAGTCTGATTGTAAAATACTGGTTAGCATCAAATTTATCTGCAACCCTGTAAGCATAATCAAATCCGACATTTAATGTACTGCTTGCAGTATAATTGAAACCTGCACCGAAAGTCGGACCTGTAAAGATTCTGTTATCATTATCCGTGTTTGACTGTGTAAACTGATAACCGCCTCTTAAATATACCATCTTGCTGAAATTATATTCAAGACCAAGATTGTAGTCATCTGTAGAGAAACTGTTATTCTGGAATGTTCCGTTTACCATCAGATTGTTTTTCTTATCTAATCTGAAATCGTAACTCAATCCGAGAGAGAAAGCTGTCGGTAATTCAAAATCAGCAAGTGTTATGGATCTTGGCTCTCCATTTGTTCCTTCCGGTGTTCCTGATGGAAGATAGAAAGATTCCAGATCAGGTCCTGTGAAAACCATTGCCGGTCCTAAATTTTTCAAAGCCACTCCGAATTGTAATCCGGAACCTATAACATTATATTGTAATCCAAAATCAAAGGCGAAACCTTTTGCAGATTCTCTGCTGATTGAATTATAGATCACTTTAAATGTTGTACCAAAAGCAATTCTGTCAGTCATATTTCTTGCATATGAAAGACCGAAGTTAAGATAGGTTGGTGAATATGTTTCACCGGTTCCGTCAGGACTGTTTGTTGTGGTAACCTCGATATTTCCAAAATTAAGTGCTTTGACGGAAATTCCAAGGGTTCCGAAATTTGCAAGTTTGTAAGCACCTGCAAAATAGTTAATGCTTATATCTGCAATATAAATCTGATTGGAGAATAAAGCCTCTCCGGTTTTCGTACTCAGATTTGTCATACCTGCGGGATTCCAGTAAATTGCATCCAGTCCGGAGGTTGTAGCTAAATTAGATCCCCCCAAAGCAGTGCTGACCGATCCGACAGGTATCAGTAATTCTGTTCCTGCCGAAAGCCCAAATTTGTTTTTTGGTCCGGCATAGATAGAACTGTTTAAGAGGGTTGTTAGTATAATTATGTAGAAAATAATTTTTTTCATTTTTTCTCCTTATAGTAAAACATTTAGTTTTAGTAATATGCCTGCTGAATTATTCAGCAGGCATAGAATAATTAATTAGAATGTACTTATTCTTTCTTCAGGTGTAAATATGGCAACCTTTAAAGTCGTAGATCCAA
>DAIPYG010000131.1:0-6515 GCA_036782875.1 Bacteroidota bacterium
TTAGTTCTGAATATAAATCCTCCCGCTGATAAAGCCGTGACAGCAGGTTTCAAATTTAAAATTAAAAAATGGTTTGAAAAAAAGAGCTGTAATGTGTAACTTATAAAACGGAGCGTAGCGTAGCCCGGTATCGCGCCAGTTTTGGGAACTGGAGGCCGCAGGTTCGAATCCTGCCGTTCCGACAAATAAGTTGATAGTACATAATGTACATAAAGTTTAAAGTCCTTGAGAAAAATTCAAGGACTTTTTTATTTTACATAATTAATAATGAATATATTTAATACAAAGTAAATTCTTTTTAATAATTTAGAATAATATTGCTCTACAAAATATTTATAAGACCGTTTTTTTTCATCTTCGATGCTGAATCTGTGCATAATTTTGTATTGAAATTTCTGTCTGAAGCGGTATTTCTTTATCCTTTATTCAGGAGAATATATTCACCCGGTAAAAGTTCGGAAGTCTGTATAAATGAGATTAAATTTAAAAATAAACTGGGACTTGCAGCCGGATTCGATAAGAACGGAATTGCGATCAGGTTCTGGGAATCGATTGGATTTTCGCATATGGAAGTTGGAACAGTTACCCCGCTTCCTCAAACAGGTAATGACAGACCGAGAATATTCAGGCTTAAAAAAGATGAAGCTCTCATAAACCGTTTGGGATTTAATAATAAAGGAGCAGATGAAATAAGGGACAATATTCTTGAGGCAAAAAAGCTTACAGGCAAAGATTTTGTAATAGGTGTAAATATCGGAAAGAATAAAGCCACACCCGTAAGAGATGCAGTGAATGACTACAGGATATGCTTTGAAAAATTGTATGATGCTGCTGATTATTTTACGGTCAATATATCTTCACCTAATACTGAGGGGCTCAGACTGCTTCAGGAAGAGATGCATCTGGATAAACTGCTTTCGGAGATTCAAAAACTGAATATTGAAATTTCTAAATCAAAAAGTTCCTCATTAAAATGTATATTCCTTAAGATAGCTCCGGATATTACAGAAGAAATGGCAGAGATGATTTACAATGTTTCTGTTGAAAATAATATTACCGGAATCATTGCAACAAATACGACTGTTCAGAAAATAAAATTAAAAACAGTGATAAATGAGCAGGGTGGTCTGAGCGGAAAGCCGTTGAAACAAATGTCCGATAATATTCTGAAAAAACTCAATATTATGAACAGCAAAAACAAAAATGCGCTGATATTAATCGGAGTAGGAGGAGTTTTTTCCCGGAGTGACTTTGAGGATAAAATAAATTCCGGCGCTTTCCTTGTTCAGATATATACGGGATTTATTTATGAAGGACCTTCTATTTTAAAGAACATTCTTTCAGTGTAACAGTTAATATTCATAGAAGTAAACAAAAATAAAGACAAGCTTATCCTTTACCATCGTTAAGTATTTAATTTATAAAATTATAATTTGAATTCATTATTAGATTCACCTGTAACACTTACTCTGCTTTTTGCAAATGTAGCAATTTCTCTCTGGGCTTTTTACGGAAATCCGCTGTATATGGAAAAATTCTCCGAATGGCCTTATCAGATTGTTCATGATAAAAAATATTATCAGGTAATAACATCAGCATTTCTGCATGCAAATTTCATGCACTTATTCTTTAATATGTTTGCCTTATACACTTTCGGAAGCTTTCTCGAAGGATTTTTCATAAGCAATTTCGGAAGTTTTGAAGGAAGCCTTTATTTCTTTCTGATATATTTTATTAGTTTACTTTTCGGATCTGTACTTACCGTTATTTTTCACTACAATGATCCCGGCTATGTAGCAGTCGGAGCATCAGGAGCAGTTTCGGGAATTGTTTTTTCCTACATAATTTTTTTCCCGCAGAGCATGCTTTATGTGTTTTTCATTCCTATGCCTGCATATTTGTTTGCATTTCTATGGATCGCATTTTCTGTTTACGGAATGAAAAGCAAGCTTGGAAATATAGGTCACGAAGCGCATCTCGGAGGTGCAATAGGCGGGTTTGTATCCACATTGATCCTGATAGACGGGTCAATGAAAATTCTGATTAGTCATTTTACGGGATAAGAACATATACATTTTAAATCACAAATTTTAAAAACTAATTATTATGGAAACCGAAGTAATCTGCCCGTATTGCGGAGAAAAAAACATGATGCAATTATTTTATTTTCAGGATGATGAACAATCATTAATTGAAGATTGCATTGTTTGCTGCAGACCGATGGAAATAACTGTAAGAAAAGATTCAGAAGGAAATGTTTTTGTAGAAGTCAAGACGGATGAGGGATTTTGATGTGATTGTTTGTTATTCGTTAATCGGTAATCGTTATTTATCAATATCAATATTAAAATCTAAATTTGAAACTTTAAACTTCAATGAATATTTTTAATTAATATTATTCTGACAGTAAATTTTAAATTCCCAATCTAAAATCTCCATCTAATATTTAAAATCCTCAGTGACCTTCTAAAATGCTTTCAGAAATTTCCTCTACTCTAAAATCATTTTTCATTATTTCATTTTGAGAAAGTATATAAGTGAGATAATAGTTACTCAGCTTTTCCAGAACCGAATTTGATTTCAGCCGCTGATTCAGATTCTCAAAATCGACTTTATCCAGCAGCTGATCCTGATTGAAGCAGGAAAAAACAAACGTCTCCTTACCGGTCTCCGGATCAGTATGTTTTTGAAGACATTGAGCGCAGATCTCTTTCATCATGCACTGCATGGATGAATTAATGCTGCCGATAGCAACATGTTCCTTCAAATGCTCTTTTAAAGTATTATATCTTGCTTCCTTTACAGCTTTCATCATCCGGTCACTTCCGATCGCAATAATCCTGTCAATGTCTTTTAAGTCAATTAATTTTTCACCAAGCTCTCCATTATCGTATGCGGTCATAGACTGAATAATATTTCCCGTAAATGTCAGATCCTGTTTACGGCGCGGAATAATTCTTTCACCCGAATCATTGCTCCAGATCACCTGATCAGTTCCGGATTCGACCTCATCCATTTTGTAAACATCTGATGAATTTTTGTAGCCGGCAAAATATATTACTTTATTGCCATTCTTCTTTAAAGCATTTGCAATTGAGAATAGAACGGCATTGCCAAGTCCGCCTCCAGCGAGCAATACATTTTCTCCTTTTGGAATTATTGTCGGAGTACCGGTAGGACCCATTAATACCACACGTTCATCTTTCTTCAGAAAAGCCGCCAGTCTGGATGACACACCCATTTCAAGAACAATTACAGAAAGCAATCCTTTTATGGTGTCGGTGAGTGAGCCGGTCATAGCAAGACCTTCCATAGTTAAAACTTTTCCGTTTAAATGGCGTGCATTTGTTTCATAGTTTTGAAGTCTGTAAAACTGACCGGGACGGAATTTTTCCACAGCAAACGGAGCTCTGATCACAACTTCAACAATGGAAGGAGTAAGTCTGATTACTTTTTCCACAGTTGCAGTCAGACCTCTGCTCATTCCGTATATTAAACTGCTGAATTTATTTTCTCTTTCAGAAACCGAATCTGCGTCATATTTCAATTCTGAAATTTCTTTTTCAAAAATCTCCACGACTCTTCCGTATCCGTCCTTAGCAGATGCAAGCGCTTTTACAACATTTCCTGCATACTGAGGATGATTGTCACCATAATAAGAAACATATTTTCCGTTACTGTTATACGATGTGAAGAATCCGGTCTCACCGTTTCCTGCCGGTGTTAATTTATTATCTTTAATTAAAAATGGTTTGAAAAAATATTTATTTTCATCCAATTCAAAAGTGCCGGGATATTCTTTTTCGTAAATAATATTCGGAGAGGTTCCGGCTGCTATCATTACGCATTTTGCTTTTAGCCTGAGAAATTCACCGGAGTTAACATATTTAACAGCATCTGACGAACCTTCGCTTTCAGCCTTTTTCTGTCTTTCAAATATCATTTCTTCAACCGCGCCGTATTGATCCGGCACAGCTTCTACCGGCGCTAAATTTTCGGCAAAACTGATTCCTTCTTCAAATCCTTTTATTATCTCTTCATGATTGAGTCTGTATGCAGGTGAATCGATCATACGTTTTCTGTAAGCTATTGTAACACCACCCCATTTTTTTTCAAGCGAAAGAATATCAAATTTTCTGTTTTCCTTTCCGGCAAAATATAATTCATCTCTGATCTCTTTACCGTGTTCTATGAAGGTTTTCATAATTTCTTTTTCATCATCACCATACATTTTCCAGAAGTTTTCCATACCCATTATCTTTGTAAGCTTCTCATATTTATCAAGCGTCTTAAGTACCTGTACAGGATAATATGCAAGCAGTTCCGTAGCAGTATCAATTGCGGTAAGACCGCCTCCAACAACAACGGCAGGGAGCTGAATCTGGAGATTGGCAAGATTGTTTTCCTTTGCCGCACCGGTGAGCTGAAGAGCCATTAAGAAATCAGATGCTTTTTTTATTCCGCGTATGAGATTATTTTTGATCCTTATTATTGTTGGCTTCCCCGCACCGGTCGCAATCGCAATGTGATCAAAGCCAAGTTTCCAGGCATCATCAATATCAAGCGTACCTCCGAATCTTACTCCGTCATACAACCGGAAGTGACTTCTTCTTGAGAGGTTAATGTATATTGCTGTCAGAAAATTTTTATCCCATCTTACGGTAATTCCATATTCGGATACACCTCCGAATCCCTGTAAAATTCTTTTATCAAGATCCTGTTCTATTTCCTTATAAAAATATTTTACCGGTTGCGGGAACTTAGTAAATCCCTTTTCATCTTTAATTCCGCAATACTTCTGATGAACTTTTTCGATCTTTAATGCATCTATCCCGGCTACACCGAATCCTTCATTCAAAAGATAATGGGAGACTGTATAACCAGCAGGACCCATTCCCACCACGAGTACATTCTTTCCGTTATAAGGGAGAGGGTAAGGTCTTTCAATGTTAAGAGGATTCCATCTTGAAAGAAGCGAATAAATTTCATAGCCGTAAGGGAGTTTGTAAATATCAGTCAATACACCGGTTTCCACTTCAGGAATATTGACGGGTTCCTGTGCCTGGAATATGCATGATTTCATACAGTCATTACAGATACGATGACCTGTTCCGGGTACATTCGGATTATCGATCATGATAAGAGCAAGTGAAGCAATTGGAAATCCCTGTTTACGGACAAACTGCATTTCAGAGATTTTCTCATTCAGTGGACAACCGTTAAGTTCTATGCCTAGCGGATTAACTTTTTTATTTCCGAATCTGTCCGAGAGTCCTTTGGAACAGGAGTCTTTATCCCTGTCATGACAATACATACAATAATCCACTTCATTTAAAATCTCTCTTTTATTCATACGTTTATCGGTCAGTTTGAAACCAAGTCGAGTTCGCAACTTATTTCCGGAACCCTGCATTAACTCAGGAAAAGAGGCATCGGAGTTTTCATATTTAACCAGATGTTTGAAGTCAAGTTTTTCAGGTTCTCTGAATAGTACCCATTTTGAAGCATTGATATCAAAAAACTTTTTTGCAATTATCCATTTTTCAAGTTGGTTTAGTACGGCAGTTAATATTTTCAGATCATTGTTTGATTCTTCATCATCTGATGTATGAAGGATCCCTGCGGATTTAACGGATGATATAATTTTATCAGCTCTTAATTTTACATTGTCCGGAATAGTAAAATTTTCCGGAGCGAATTTATCACCTTCAAAGAACCACCTGTAATTTTTTTCCAGTTCAATTAACTCAAGAAATATATCAGCAGTATATTTTTCCTCATCACTAATATTAATAAAGTTATAGTTATTTTCGGAAAAGGCGGTAAGTTTTAACTTTTCAGCAAAGGAATCAAGTTCATCCCAGTCAGCTTTCCGGAGATCATCATTCTTATGTTTCTTCAGTATTTTTTTCTGAAGTATATTTTTAAATTCCAGTAATCTTTTTTCGGATTCTATTTCTCTGATAAATTCCGCCTGCTCACTTTCAAGCCGGAATAATTCTATCAAGAAATCATTGAGTACAAAAGAAGAATCTACAAGTATGTTTGAAACTTCAGTATTTGTAAATCCCTTTCCTTTAGAATTCAGGTATTTTAAAAAAGATTCAAATTTCCTTCCGTCTTTTTTTTCATAATACTTATAAAAATCTTCCGTTAAGTCCTTTAATCTCATTGGATCAAAAAGATCTTCATATGAGTATCCTGATTCAGGGTTCAGGAAGTCCGTATTTATATTTTCCATTTTTGTTTTTTATTCAGAGTTACAAATTACACTTTATGCTTCTTTTATTAAATGCATTACCATAAGATTCATAAGATTCAAATGACTCATAAGATTTTACGTTTACGTTTATTGATTATCGCATCACATACAGCTCTGTCCAAAACGATTTGTTCTTGAACAGTAGTCTTATACTTCTAAAGTAGTCCGCTTTTCTTTTGAAAGAGCAAAAGAAAAGCTTGGCAAAAGAAAACTCTCCCGCTGGTGAAAAATTGCCGGAAATTCATTCGCATTG
>DAIPYG010000132.1:0-6500 GCA_036782875.1 Bacteroidota bacterium
ATTTAATTATTTCTACAAATATAATAAAAACAATATTTACTTTTTTCAATTTGCCCCCATATACCATACTCACTAAACTATCCCTGAATGAGTTTTGAGACACTCTCTTTCAAAGGGGAGGACAGGCTGGGGTTAGTTAGAATTGCTCACAACTTATTTTGATTTATAGTTAGGTTAAATGTTTATCACAAAAAGTGAAATTGTTTTGGAAAGTACTGATTTTTTCATACTGCTCTTATAAATAATATTCAAACAATAAAACGGGAATGTCACAGAGGATAACAGAAATAATATTTAATCAAATGTGCCGGTAATTTCTTAAATATATTTTACAATCTTACAACAAAATAAAAATAAATTTTGAAAATCAACTTTAAACACTTTAAACACACTTTAAGAAATCCCGAAAATCCTTAATTTCATTGATAAAAACGGCATTATTGAGTATTTTTGTTTGTGAATGTAAATTATAAGTCTTCAGGCGTAAATATTTCAGAAGCGGATAAATTCGTTGAAAAAATAAAACCTCTCGTCAGGAAAACTTTCACGCCTAATGTTTTAAAAGGAATCGGTAACTTCGGCGCTTTTTTCAAAATAGATCTTAAGAAATTTAAAGATCCGGTTTTTGTGTCAAGCGTTGACGGAGTAGGAACGAAATTGAAGCTTGCCTCTGCTTTAAAGAAATTTGATACTATCGGTGAAGATCTTGTTAATCATTGTGTAAATGATATTGCGGTTTGCGGGGCAGTTCCTCTTTTCTTTTTGGATTATTATGCATCAGGAAAGTTAAGATCAGGTGACGCTGTTGAAGTTGTGAAAGGAATTGTCAGAGGCTGTAAGAATAATGGCTGCTCTCTTGTCGGAGGTGAAACAGCTGAAATGCCGGGACTTTATCACGGAAATGATTTTGATCTTGCAGGAGCTATAGTAGGTATTGCTGAACAGAGTAGAATTTTAAGTTCTGATAACGTTAAAAGAGGTGACGTTCTGATAGGTCTTCCATCAAACGGGCTTCATACTAACGGATATTCTCTTGTTAGAAAAATTTTTGACAATAACAGAAAACTGAATACATTTAATAAAGGAACAGGATTAATCCCCTCCCAGGAATTGATGAAGGTTCACAGATCATATTTAAATATAATTCAGAGTTCGCTCAGCAAATTTAAAATTAATTCCATTTCACACATCACAGGCGGAGGCATAGCAGGAAATACTAAACGTGTTGTACCCAAAGAGATGAAGATAAACATTGACTGGAACTCCTGGAAACGACCTGTAATATTTGATCTGATTCAGAAAACCGGCGGAGTTCCGGAATCAGATATGAGAAAAACTTTTAATCTCGGTATAGGTCTGATATTCATTGCAGATAATAAAATATCCGGAGAGATAATGAAATTTTTAAGATTGAAAAGAGAAAAACCTGTTATAATTGGAAAAATAGATTAGTATTTTTTTAATTTATTTGCCCCCGGAATCTGCAATCTGATTTCTTTATTTAACAGACAGACATAAAATATTTTTTAAAACCCTTTTAACCCAACGATCATGACCACACAAACATTAGAAAAGAAAGTTCCTGCTGTTAATGCTAACGGCAATCATCTGAGCAAATTTAATATTCCCCCGCAGGATGTTCAGAGTGAGTTAAAGAAACACATGCTTGTTGATGGTTTTGATATTACCATTGACCTGAAGAATTCAAAAGGCTCTTATCTCTACGATTCAAAGCATAAAAGAAAGCTTCTTGATTTCTTTACATTTGTCGCCTCAAATCCCCTGGGAATGAATCATCCGAAATTAAATAATGAAGAATTTATAAGGGAGATAGGAGAGGTTGCTGTAAATAAGCCGTCACTGTCCGACATATATACTGAAATTCAGGCGGAGTTCGTTGACACTTTTTTCAGAATAGCTGTTCCGTCTTATTTTAAATATTCATTCTTTATAGAAGGCGGTGCTATGGCTGTCGAGAACTGTCTGAAGGCTGCTTTCGACTGGAAAGTAAGAAAGAATTTCGAAAAAGGTTATAAGACTGAAAAAGGTCATCAGGTAATTCATTTCAAACAGGCGTTTCACGGAAGAAGCGGATATACAATGTCACTTACAAATACAGATCCTACAAAGGTTTTGTATTATCCGAAATTCAACTGGCCAAGAATAGATAATCCGAAGATAACTTTTCCATTAAATGACGTAAATTTAAAATCTGTTGAGGAAGCGGAGTTCAAAGCCATTGCCCAGATCAAAGATGCTATTATAAATAACAAAGATGATATCGCGAGTATTATTCTCGAGCCTGTTCAGGGAGAAGGCGGAGACAATCAGTTCAGAAAAGAATTCTTTGAAGAGCTTAGAAGGATCTGTGACGAGAATGAAATAATGCTGATATTTGATGAGGTTCAGACAGGAATCGCTCTGACAGGCAAATGGTGGGCACATCAGCACTATATACAGCCTGATCTTATTTCTTTCGGAAAAAAAACACAGGTTTGCGGAGTACTTTCAACAGGAAGAATTGACGAGATCGAAGAAAATGTATTCAGAAAACCAAGCAGGATAAACTCAACCTGGGGCGGAAATATGGTTGATATGAAAAGGTTCAAGAAAATTCTTGAGATTATTGATGAAGAAAAACTAGTAAACAACTGCGAAGTTATGGGCGATCATCTTCAGTCCGAATTAAATATACTGAGCGAGAAATATCCGGATAAAGTTTCCAATGCAAGAGGACTCGGTCTGTTCTGTGCATTTGACTGTACTGACGGTGATATGAGAAATAAAGTAACAGCAAAGGCTCTTGAAAATGATCTGATGATCCTCGGATCAGGTGACAGGTCAATAAGATTCAGACCTCCTGTGAATATTTCTAAAGATGAAATTAATCAGGGAGTTGAAATACTCGATAAGGTTTTGAAGAGTTTGTAGAGTTCGTTGAGTTCACTGAGTTCACTGAGTTCACTAAGTTCGTTGAGTTACTTAGATATTTAGATATTTAGAATTGATATTTTAATTAACTCTTAAATCACAGAATTACAAAAGCCGGAGATCATATTCTTCGGCTTTTATATTTAATATTAAATTATTGTATTTGAGAATACTAGATACTTATGAAGAACGCTTTCTGACATATCCGAATGATTTTGCCGGGGATCCGTTCACTAAGATTTCAGGAATATTAAAGTATTGTTGATTGGTTTCCCGGCAGGAGAATTCGGAGAAGACAAAGATTGTGGGTTTTACAGAAGTCATTGTTAAACAATTCAAACTCTATTAATCTATATAGCCGTTCAAACTCTACAAACTCTGCAAATTCTACAAACTCTACAAACTCTAATTCTTTCTCTTTATTTTAAAATCCGATTTCCTTATTTTTATTAAGATTCAGTCTAAATAAACTAAGCACAATTGATCCCTGAAGATATAAAAAATACTTTCATCAGTTATCTTAAGCAGAATGCCCACCGGATAACGAATGAAAGATTTCTCATTTTAGATGCTGCCTTAGACATGCAGACACATTTCGATGCTGATGAGCTTTATCTGAAAATGAAAAATAATTACATAAACGTTTCACGGGCTACTGTATACAAAACTCTTGAACTTATGAGTGAATGTCATATTCTTACAAAGCATAATTTCAAAGGCGACAGAACACGATATGAAACAAAGATCGGACGCAACCAGCATTATCATATCATCTGTATTACCTGTAATAAAATTATGGAATTTGAATATCCGGAAATTGAAAAAATAAATAAGAAAGTCTGTAAAGAAAATCATCTTACTATGGTTGATCATACTATGCAGATATTCGCAAAATGCGAGAACCCCGGTAAATGCAAACATAATATAAATAAGTTTAACTAAAATATTTAACTTTACTAAGTGGATTAAGTTTTTCAATAATGAGAACAGCTGCAGATCTGAAGATTGATGAATCGGCAATTATAAAAGATGTGGATAATTCGCATTACTCTTCGCACAGAATACTTGAAATAGGTTTCACTCCGGGACAGGAAATTAAACTCGTCAGCCGGTCGGTTTTTAATGACCCGATCGCCCTTTCTATCCGCGGAACTGTTATTGCAATAAGGAGAAATGAAGCTAAATGCATAATCATTTGAAAACCGAAACCTTAAATAAAATACCGTTAATAACTCTTGTCGGGCAGCCTAATTCAGGTAAGACCACTTTGTTTAATTTTCTCAGCGGTAAAAAATTTAAGACTGTTAATTATCCGGGCTCAACTGTAGAATATTCTATATCCAGAATACTCGATAAATTTTCTGTTAATGCTGAGATCCTGGATTCTCCCGGAATAATAAGCCTAATCCCCTCTTCACCTGATGAAAAGATCTCCGTTGATTCTTTGTTCTCACATCCGAAATTCGGAAAACCGGATGTCGTCGCCGTAACCGTGGATGCAAGCCAGCTTTCAAGACATCTTTATCTTGTAAAACAACTTATTGACTCCAATTTCAGAGTAATTGTCGTTCTGACAATGCTGGATTTACTGCATAAAAAAGGTCTTGAAATATCAGAAAGCAAACTAAGCAGCATATTAAACTGCGGGGTTGTCAGCATTAACGGTAGAACCGGAAAAGGAATTGACGGACTTTTAAATGCTTTAAAGGAAGAATTAAATGAGCTTGATAATATTTCGAAAAGTTCTATATCCAGACCCGGGAGAAAACTTAAAGCAGGTCTTATTGAATCATACAGCAAAATTGAGAAAATTGAAAAAGAAGTTCTGTTCAGCAAAGACAATTTTGACACTAACGGAAAAATAGATCTTCAGAAGATAAATGAAAACATTGTTGTCTTAAATTCACCAAGACAAAATTTAATGCCTGACAGGCATTCTTTGAGTATAGATAAATTTGTACTTCACAAATTCTGGGGGCTGATAATATTTTTCCTGATAATGTCACTTACGTTCACTTCCATTTTCTGGCTTGCTGCTCCATTAATGGATCTGATCAATGAGGGATTCTCTTACCTTTCTGATATATCTGTAAGTTTCCTTGGCGATGGGATATTAGGAGATCTTGTTTCCAATGGTGTCATAAGCGGCTTAGGTTCAGTGCTGGTTTTCCTTCCGCAGATTCTTATTTTGTTTATTATACTTGGTCTGCTCGAAGATTCCGGTTACCTTGCGCGCGGTGCAATGCTCATAGACAAGCCATTATCCAAAATCGGACTTAACGGAAAATCATTCGTCCCGCTGCTGTCCGGATTCGCCTGCGCTATCCCTGCGATCATGGCAACAAGAACTATTACAAACCGGAGGGAAAGACTGCTTACAATTTTCATAATTCCTTTAATGAGCTGCAGCGCGAGACTTCCTGTCTATGCGTTGCTGATTGCATTTCTGACTCCTCGCGATAAACCGTGGATCGGCGGCATTTCACTGGCTGTGATTTATTTATTCAGCATTACAGGATCTGTTGTCATTGCAGCAATCATAAATAAATTCAAAGGGAGACTCATAAAGGAAAATGATAACTCCTCATTTATACTGGAACTTCCTGCTTACAGAAGACCAAAGCCCGGTACAGTGATCAGCAATACTCTCAAGAATGCAAAGCAATATATCCGGAAAGCAGGTCCGATAATATTATTTCTTTCTCTTATACTCTGGGTTCTCACTTATTTTCCTAACTATGATCCTTCAGTCCCCGATGCAATAAATAAATCACCTGAAGAAATCAGTCAGTTAAAAGATGCTGAAAGGATATCAACTTCTTATGCGGCTTATCTGGGAAAATTTATTGAACCTGTTATGAAACCTATAGGTATGGACTGGCGCGTGGGTGTTTCCCTGATTGCAACTTTTGCAGCCAGAGAAGTTTTTGTGAGTTCGTTAGCGCTGATATTTAAAATAACAGACACAGGTGAAGATCTTCAGAATTCAATTCTGACTGCAATGAAAGATGCTAAGATAGGTGATACGGATCAGAAATTATTTACAACTGCAACTACAGCAGGCCTTATAGTATTCTTTGTATTTGCGCTGCAGTGTCTGTCAACTGTTGCTATAGCAAAGAAAGAAACCGGAAGCTGGAGAATACCTGTTCTTCAGATCATAATTTTTACTTCAGTTGCTTATATACTTACTTTTATTACTGTGAACGGACTCAGAGCAATAGGTGTAAACTGATTTGATAATTGGAATTTGGAATTTTAAATTTGGAATTTATTTCGACTGCAAGTATTCTTGAATACCTTAAATGTTTCAAAGCGTTTAAACACATATTTTAATCTAGTCATTTAACTAACGTCCCTCGAATAAATGCCTATTTAAAATAAATCATGCTTATCATTACAAATATTGTTTTTTTATTTTTTTACGGCTTCAATTTCAAAATAACCTATCATCGCTGGGTATTTGCATCTAAAATGCTTTGATTTTACTATTTATGATGAATGAGACACAGCCGGGCTATAAGTTTTTTAATTATTCTGTTTTGTAA
This sequence comes from Bacteroidota bacterium, assembly GCA_036782875.1. Classification (GTDB taxonomy): domain Bacteria; phylum Bacteroidota; class Ignavibacteria; order Tepidaquicellales; family Tepidaquicellaceae; genus JAGPCH01. The sequence goes on from DAIPYG010000132.1 coordinate 6,480, forward strand.
TCGACAATATTGAACACAGAT
>DAIPYG010000133.1:0-6444 GCA_036782875.1 Bacteroidota bacterium
TGTTCCGGAAATTGTTTTCCGAATTTGCAGCAGTATAATTGTTTCTGTGAGTGATAAATAAGATTAAATTATATTTCATTAAAATATAATTTATTGTACATTCATACCGGAAGCAAAAAATTAACCGAAAGGAAAAATCATGGAAGTAAAAAGCTTAAACAATCCTGATGAACTCCGCACCCCTCCTAAAACAAAAATTGAAGTCGTAAAAGTCGGAGATACCACCGTAATGAGAGCTACATTCGAACCGGGTTGGAAGTGGTCTGAATGTATTAAGCCGTTAGCAGGTACAAACAGCTGTCAGGCTCCTCATGTTAATTATGTGATTTCAGGCAGAATGAAAGTTGTAATGGATGACGGGTCTGAAATGGAAATGGGACCCGGAGATGCTGCAGATATTCCGCCGGGTCATGACGCATGGGTCATTGGAAGTGAACCCTGTGTTGCAATAGATTTTGCTGCAGGCAAAGTCTATGCGAAAAAAGCCTGAGCACTAATAATAAATCTTCTGAGGTTTTCGGAAAATATCCGTAAAACCTCAGAACCTGATTACAGGAATTATAAAATTTTTTAACCTACCTGTTCTCTCATACTCTGAAGTAACATAAAATTAGAATCACGGTCTGACAACACTTACAAATCCCGATGAATTATTATATGTAAATAGAATATCAGTTAGATCAGTAATATTATCTCCGTTTATATCAGTTCTAACATAACCTGATACAAATGCTGAAGCATCATTATAAACCAGTATTTCATCAGTAAGATCTGTGAATCCGTTCTGATTCACATCACCGTTATATATTCCGAATCTGGGAGGAGACATATTTAACTGAATCATATTGCTTCCATATGACTGTGCAGCTGCACTTGTAAAATCATAATTCATGACACTTCCTAAAGTATATGTCTGACCTCCCGGTTTACTCCAGGTCTCGATTGAATTTCGGTGATTTTTTCTGAATGTAATATGTGCCTGAAGTAGCATTGGAAAAAAGAAAACTTCCCGTGAATCTAATGGAATCTATTACAGATCTTGCAGAATCAACGATTGCAAACGGAGATATAATGTTTCTAAGATAAGCTCTCAATGTGTCTCTTTTATTTAATTTGCCATTTGCTTTATTATAAAGTCCTTCTATTATAACTTTCATCTGAGCAGCAGCAGTTAAGCCACGACTACATACAGAGTAACCCCATGTTCCTGCATAAATGAAATTACTTGTAGTTAATAATGAGTAAACATATGGAACAGGGCTGAGTCCTTCATTGAAAGCCACCCAGTTAGTGCCATTATTTGTTGATAAAAATACTCCCCCGGCAGTTCCTGCATATATACTTGTCCCGGAAACTGCAAGTGAATAAACAGTGGTATTCGTTAATCCGTTATTAACCCAATTCCAGTCTGTTCCGTTATTCGTTGATAAAAGCACACCACCAACATCTCCGGCAAATAGGTTTGAACCGGATACTGCAAGTGCAAGAATATTCCGATTAGGTAATCCGGCAGAAGTCCAGTTTGTGCCATTGTTTGTTGTTCTTTATACTCCTCCGTATCCAAGATTATTAATAAGCCCCGCAAAAAGATCAGATCCAATAACAGCAAGTGAAAGAACCATTTCTCCCTGTAAGCCGTTTCTCACGCTTGTCCAGTTTGTGCCGTTATATGATGACAAACCTACTTCTTCTACATTGTAGTCATTGTCAGAATACGCTGCTAATATATTTGACCCTGAAACAGCAAGCGCTCTGACATTCATCAGAATTCCCGCATCAAACTCAACTCTGTATGTTCCCGGATTTAACTTTTCATTTACAAACGTCACTACTTCCTTTGGCGCTTGTATACCGAGCCTGCAATAAAACCGGAAGTGCTAATAATATAATTGTTAGTATAATTATTTTTTTCATTTGATTAGTTTGTTATTTTTCAAAAATTTTGTTTAGAATTTATTTTTAACAAAACATCATCAACACCTGAGTTCCATAAATCATTTTAAAAGTATAGGTGCAGAACGAACTCCATGACCGCCATATTGTGAGCCACGGGAATTAACATTGATAATTCTGGCCGCGTGGTGACGATCTGAAACTTGCAAACCCCATGGTGGAGTAAGTGCCCAGTTACCTCCGCGATAACCGATACCCACAGCAGATGCGTTGGGAGGCCATGAAAGAACATCAGTATTCCCGTCGGCATCAATTGCATCATTGCCATTCCTGCCTGTAAATGATCTGCCTGTAGGATTTCCTGCTGTAACAGGTCGTTCCGAAAGTTTTCCGGCCATTTCCATTATACCGTAATAAGTGGCACCTGATGTTACTCTGCCTGTATTTAATCCATTTCCTGCGAATATACCTCCGCGTAAAGGTCCATTAATGTTTAGATTATAAGTAGTATAGCTGCATGCTGAATTACCGGCAGTAGTACTGTAATTGGTAGCTACGCTTTCATTGTTTGCACCCATATTACTTAATGTGTATGGACTGTTTGCTAATCCCGGAGTACCCCAGGCATATTCGTTAGCAACAGCAGTCTGCGTTCCTCTGTAAGATTTTTCAATTCAAGTTCTGTCATCGGCCGTAAACCGCTCCAGTCAAGATATGCTGCAAGATCAGCTCAGCTTAAACTGAGCATGGCAACAAAAGGGCTGGCGGTAGCATAACTGCCTGCGGTAGTTCCTGTAATATCATAGCGATTACCGGATGCATTGTATTTACGATTGTTTGCCTGATATTGTGTAAGACTATTCAAAAAGTCAACGTATCCCTGCTGACTTATCTCATACTTCATACAGTAAAAGAAGTTAAAACCTTTTGGGAAAGCTGATGGGATCTGACCAAGTTCATCACCGATATCTGAACGACCCGGATAAAATAAGTTCCCCGCTGAATTTCATACTATGATAGCATCTTCACTTGTGATTTGATAAGAATTAGCCATTGTCGGGTATTTGTAAAAAGCGCCATCCTCGGTTCTACCGCTACCCAAATCAAAAGATCCCTGTGGAATATATACCTGCTTAATTGCATATACGCGAATATCAATTATTGCATTATCATCTACTCCGTTATCTCCATAATTCCATCGGAGCTGAACACCTGATTTTGAAAATTTACCTGTGCCGTTAACATCACGATATATAAAAACTCCCAGGCCTGGATTTGTTGTCGGGTTAAATGGCAGCGCGGGGTCAAACAATCCGGCCGTTATTTTACTTCCCGACGGATTGAAATGTCCTGTGTTATTAAGCCAGGATTGTCTCCATTCGCCTCCACCTATGCAGTACTTAACAAACACCCTTGCAGCATCCCAGTTATTCAGAGGCGATGAAACACGCCAGGAGTTATCCCAGGAGATATCAAATTTTATCAAGGTGTAATGATTAGTTGCATTTTGACCAGTAAGACTAAAATTACTTATTGAGATATTGTTTGAATATGAACTGTCACTAACAAACATAAGCACAAAGAAAATAATAACAGACAATAATTGATTTTTTGTTTTCATAACTTTATTGTTTATTTTCTTATAATTCCCGCTACACATTTTTTAACAGTATCGAGTTTGATAATATTTCTATTAAAAATAAGTATCACCAAATTCTCCCAAAATATTTTGGAGAACACGGTAAGTTCATCAATTGTTTATTTGATTCATCCGCAATCCTTTTCTGTTAATTATACATCTGCGATCGGGGTGGGATTATGAAAATTAGTAGATAAATATATTCTTGGATGGAAATTAAAATCCTTTTTACAAAAATTTAATTATAATTCACATTGAACAATTAATAATGAATAATACTTAATAATTAAAATCCAGTACTTGCTAAAACTCCTGCGGCAGTCTCTTTATCTGCGCATAAGTAAACACCGGTCCGTCCTTGCACACATAAACATTTCCGATATTGCATCTTCCGCATTTGCCGAGCCCGCATTTCATTCGGTTCTCAAGTGTTGTGTAAACATCTTCATCCCTGAATCCGAGTTTTGTCAGTACAGGCATTGTGAACTTTATCATCACCGGCGGTCCGCAAAGTATTACTGCAGTGTTATCTGAAAGAGGAGCTGCCTTCTCAACAACCGCAGGTACAAAACCTACTTCTCCGTCCCACGCTGCAGTTTCGCCTCCGGGATCAACAGTAATGATTGTCTTAATATCAGTTCGGGCTTTCCACTCTTTAATTTCCTGCTTATAGATCAGATCGCTTACTGACCTTGCACCGCAAATTATGGTTAGATCTTTAAAATCATTTCTCATATCGAGAACATTATCAATGACACATCTGACCGGCGCGATTCCTATTCCGCCTGCAATGAATAAAATATTTTTTCCCTTTAAGTCTTCGAGCGGAAACCAGTTGCCGTAAGGTCCTCTGATACCAATGGTATCGCCTTTGTTGAGACGATGAAGTGCCTGCGTAACCTTGCCGTAAACTTTGAATGAACATTCTATGTAATCCTTGCGGGTAGGGGAGGAGGCAATGCAGAAGGTTGACTCGCCTTCGCCGAATGCCGAGTACTCCGCGAACTGTCCTGCTTTGAATTCGAATCTGTCAGCCGTACCGGCATCTGTAAATTTTAATCTGAATGTTCTAGTGTCAGGCGATTCATCTATTATTTCTTTGATCTCCGCAAGATGCGGCATGTATATGTTGTTCATAAATTTCTATGCTCCTTTGTCTTCTTTACAATTTGAAACAATCTCTTTTATGTCTATGCTTACAGGACATCCTCTGGAACATCTGCCGCAGCCGGTGCATAATATCTCTCCGAATTTATCCACATAGTATCTGAACTTGTGATTAACTCTCTGTCTGTAACGCTTGCTTTGAATGTCTCTGGGATTGTGGCCGGATGCGTGAAGAGTAAAATTCCCGAACTGACATCCGTCCCAGTTCTTCATTCTTCTGCCTTCTGAATAACTGTAATCCTCATCCACAATATCAAAGCAGTGACAAACCGGACAGACAAATGCGCACTGAGCACAGGACAAACATAGGTTGCCGATTCCTTCCCACTTCGGACTTTCAAAATTCTCTCCAAGCCATTGGTGAACTTCTTTGCTGTCAAATGCTGCTTCGGGTTGCTTAATACTATCAGTAATTATTTTTGATCTTGTTTGATCTGCCGGTTTTAAATATTCCGAATATGCCTCAATGAAGTCTTTACCTTTTTCTGTTACTATCCTTAAAGCAAAATTATTCTCATCAAGTGGTATGAGAAATATATCAGAACCCTTTTCAGACACAGGTGAAGAGCCGACAGAAGTACAGAAGCAATATTCATCATAGCTGCTGCAGATCAATCCAATTACTATGAAATGTTTTTCACGAAGATTAAAAAATTCATCACTGTAATCCCAGTTGAATAAATGACTCATGATGTTAATGGAATTCGCATCGCACGGCTTTGCTCCCAGGATAATTATATCCTTCCCGCCAACATTTACATCTATCAGCTGAACATCATTCTTACTTCTTTTATAATAAAGCACCGGTTCGGTTTTTGGGAAAACATATGTCTTATATGAAGTCTTTGAAGGCATTAACGAAGGATCAAGTCTTATCTGTGATACATCGGTAACAACACTGTATTCAGTAATTCCCGGAGTAAGCAAAGTATTGCCTTTGTCAATTTTATCCTGACATATCTTAAGCAGATCTTCCCTTGAAATAATTTTCTCTTCCATTTTTCAACTCCTTTCTTGTTTACTCAATTAATTTCGGCAAACTTTCGGATGCCATTAACAATTCATAATTTTTCTTTCTGATCTAACTATTACTAACACTTTACCTTATCAGTATCATCTCTTTACGTTTGTAAACTCACCGCTCTCAATCCTGTAGAAGTAAGCGCCGCTTGCTAAATTACTGCCGTTGAATTCGACTTCATAATCTACCGCCGGTTTGGTCTCGTTTGCTAATGTCATTACCTCTTTTCCAAGCACATAATATATTTTTAGTATTGTATATTTCGCCGTTGTTGGTGTTCCAAAAAGTTTGCTTATTACACTTAAAATAAATAATCTGTTTGTGCAAACTTTTTAGTCACCAACAACAAACTCTCCTCAAAAAATGAGATCTAAATGTTTTCATTTAATTAAACCTAAAATTTAGTTTGAAGAAATCCAAATTTATTATGATGGTGAAATACAAAATCGAGTTATTTTTAATTAAGAAAATTTACGTTATTAAATTAAACCGCTTTCCCGTCCAAAGCTTTTGTCGTTGGTGACCAAAAAAGTTTGCTTCAGGAGGCATCAGAATTTTAAGTTTATAATGCAAACTTTTTTGGAACACCAACGACAGCGGAAAAATATTTAATTAGAATGGATCTTTTCTTATTCATAACTATAAATGGAGTTTAGTTTGCCTGCCATCTGCAGGCTTATTACAATTTAATTATTCCGGGATTAGAAAAACATATATTCAAAGG
>DAIPYG010000134.1:0-6328 GCA_036782875.1 Bacteroidota bacterium
TCATATTCTGCGAGTTCTGCGATCATATTCTGCGAATTCTGCGAACATTATTCTGCGAATTCTGCGATCATATTCTGCGAGTTCTGCGATCATATTCTGCGAATTCTGCGAACATTATTCTGTGAATTCTGCGCGAAAAAATTTCTATTAAATCAAAAAAATCTGCGGTCATGAACGAATTAGAAAACCTTTCCATTAATACAATCCGTCTGCTATCGGTAGATGCCGTACAGAAAGCGAATTCCGGTCATCCGGGAATGCCTATGGGCGCCGCTGCAATGGCTTATACACTCTGGACAAAATATCTTAACTTTGATCCGAAAGATCCCGACTGGGCTAACCGTGACAGATTTATTTTATCCGCCGGTCACGGAAGTATGCTCTTATACAGCCTGCTTTATCTGACAGGTTATGATCTTTCTTTGGATGACTTAAAAAATTTCCGCCAGCTTGACAGTAAAACTCCCGGACACCCTGAATATCATCTTACAAAAGGCGTTGAGACTACAACAGGTCCGCTCGGTCAGGGATTCGCTAACGGTGTCGGATTTGCTATCGCACAAAAATATCTCGCAGCGAGATATAACAAACCCGGATTTGAATTATTTGATTATAACATTTATGCGATCTGCAGTGATGGTGATCTCATGGAAGGGATCTCCTCTGAGGCTGCCTCATTAGCCGGGCATCTTAAACTCGGCAATATAATTTATCTTTATGACGATAATCACATTTCAATAGAAGGCAGCACTGAAATTACTTTCACTGAAGACACAGCAAAAAGATTTGAATCTTTCGGCTGGCATGTGCAGACAGTAGAAGATGGTAATGATGTTGAAAAAATTTCCACGGCAATTAAGAAAGCAAAAAATGAAAAGGACAAGCCGTCTATTATAAAAGTAAGAACGCATATTGCATTCGGCAGCCCGAATAAAGTTGATACTGCCGGCGCTCACGGCTCGCCGCTCGGTCCCGAAGAAGTAAAAGCAGCAAAGATCAATCTCGGCTGGGATCCGGAAAAGTTCTTTTATGTACCGGAAGAAGTTCTGAAATTCTTCAACGAAGCCGGAAGTAAAGGTAAAGTAAAACGGGACGAATGGAATGAACTATTTGCAGAGTATAAGAAGAAATATCCTGAACTCGCTGACGAGTATAATAATTTTTGCAATGATAAATTCCCTGAAGGCTGGACTGGTTCATTACCTGTTTTCGATCCGAAGGACGGAGCAGTTGCAACGCGCAGCGCTTCGGGTAAAACCATCAATGCAATAGCAAAATATTTTCCGACTATGATCGGCGGTTCCGCTGACCTTGAACCCTCGAATGATACTTTTATAAAAGGTGAAGAAAGTTTTCAGCCGGGAAGTTATAGCGGAAGGAATCTGCACTTTGGAGTCCGAGAACATTCGATGGGAGCAGAGCTTAACGGCATTGCACTGACAAAACCAATGATTGCTTACGGCGCGACGTTCCTTATTTTTTCTGAATATATGCGTTCTCCGATTCGTCTTGCTGCGATAATGGGTATCAGACCGATATTCATTTTTACACACGACAGTATTGGACTGGGTGAAGACGGGACGACACATCAGCCTGTTGAACAGCTTATCTCACTTCGCTCCATCCCGAATTTAATTGTGATAAGACCTGCAGATGCAAATGAAACAGCGCAGGCGTGGCGTGTAGCGCTCGAACATAAGACAGGACCTGTGACGCTCATTTTATCCCGACAGAAACTGCCCGTCTTAGATCAGTCAAAATATGCAGGCGCAGAAAATTTAGAGAAAGGCGCTTATGTATTAAGTGACTGTGAAGGCAAACCGGATCTTATTTTTATTGCGACGGGTTCGGAAGTTCAGCTTGCTCTTGCTGCGCAGGAGGAATTGATTAAAGAAAAAATAAACACACGGGTTGTCAGTATGCCTTCCTGGGAATTATTTGAAAAGCAAAGTGATGATTATAAAGAAAAAGTTCTGCCGAAAAATGTGAAGAAACGAATTTCAATCGAGGCAGGTTCTGCATTCGGCTGGCATAAGTATGTAACTGATGAAGGAATTTCTATTGGCATAGATGAATTCGGAAAGTCCGCGCCTATCGATGATCTGATGAAAGAGTTTGGGTTTACGGTAGAGAATGCAGTTGCAAAGGCAGGGAAGATATTGAAACTTTGATAAATTTGAAGAATTGTATTTTGATTATAATTTAATTCAGAAGTAATTTCCTTTCAGTGAGTTTTAAGTTATAAAGGAAACACTAATGAAAACCTCAATACTCCAGATCATCATCAAGTAATGAAGACTTATCCGTATTGATAGCGACTTTAGCAATCTCGGAAAGGCTTTCCGGAACATAGAATTTTATTGGACGCTTCAGGGCTATTCTTCCCATTGTAGTGTTAAATGTTTCCATTGATATGGCAATATTGTAATCCCCTGTTACCCTGAACGGGATCTCTTCATCAGTCAGCTTAGCTTTTACTAAGCTGGCTTCCATCGGATCATAAGTGACAAAAACCTCTATCATTTGTTGTCTTTCTGATTAAAGTTTAACATAGGCGTAAGCTTCTGATCATAAGGAGCTATGACAAAAGAGTTATTCGGTGAATTCACAAGTTCCTTCAGTGTCTCAATATATTTCCACTGCAGATAGGAATTACTTATTGTACTGTTGATAATTCTCTGCGCTTCTGCGACACCCTGCGCTTCCACTGTCTTACGCTCGGCTTCCTGTTTTTCTTTCTGCAGAACATACACCATCTGCTGGGCTCGCTGCTCCGCGGCAATCTTTTCATCTATTGCTTCGCGCACTTTTAAAGGCAGCTCCACATTTCGGAGCAGTACTTTTTCAAGTATGATTCCCCTGCCGTCAAAAGAGTTATCCAGTTTCTTTGCAACATCATTCACATAATCATCTCTCTTAGAAGAATAAATATCCGTTGCGACAAAATTCACCGCGACATCTCTGATCGCTGTTCTTATTGCCGGCAGTACGATCTTAGATTCATACTCTGTACCTATAGTTCGTATAATATTCGGAACATCATCCGCACTGAGCCGGTACCAGACCGTCACATCAAGCAGCAGTGTAAGTCCGTCTGAGGAAAGTGTCTGTATGGGATCGCTCTTATTGCTTCTTATTTCATTTATATCCTGATCATTCGAACCGCTCATTGTATATGCCTGTGTTTTTATGTCAAGCTTTTCTACTTCCATTAACGGATTGATAAAATTCAAACCGCTTCTCAATACATTATCCTGCACCTGACCGAATAAAATAGGCACGCCAACTTCACCAGGACCGATCTGAACTATTGAAGAAAAAAGAATTGCAAAAAGAATTCCTGCTATTGCTGCAAGTCTGAGTATGTTTATTATTTTTTGCAGGCTCAGGTTGCTTTGATGCATTCCCTTGACTATGGAAAGAGCAATTATTGCAATGATTAAAAATATTATGAAAGATATCATATGGTCAATTAATTAAATTTTAAAATATTGGTCTGATTTAGACACTATATATCAATATCATTTCTTGCTTGATAGGCAATATTTATTGTATCCTCTAATTCTTCACCTAACACAGTAATATGTCCCATCTTCCTTCCTTTCCGGGTTTCTTTTTTTCCGTAAATATGCAGATATACTTTATCTTTTGCAAAAATCCTGCCTGCTCTGCTGAGTTTGGCTTCTCCGTCTCTTTCACCTATTATATTTATCATTACAGAATTACTATTTCTAAGATCTGTATTTCCTAACGGCAGATCAAGTATCGCCCGGATATGATTTTCGAATTGCGAAGTGTAGCATCCTTCAATTGTATAATGACCGGAGTTATGGACTCTCGGCGCAAGTTCATTGACAAGTATATCATCACCTTTTAAGAACATTTCTATTCCCATTACGCCTGAATAATTTAATTCATTAATTATCTTGACTACAATATCCTCAACTTTTTCTTTTAGATTTTCAAACCGGCTATTCGATGCAATTACTAATTTACATATATGATCCTTCTGGATGGTCTCTACTACGGGATAAATTCTAATCTCGCCCGAACGGTTTCTTACAACCTGTGTCGCTATCTCTTTATCAAAATCTATAAAGCTTTCACAAAGCAGCTTTCCTCTCTGAGATAAAAAGCTGAAAGCTTTTTCTATATCTTTTTCAGAATTAATTTCGACATTCCCTTTCCCGTCATAGCCCATAGTTCTGGACTTAAGGATCAAGGGATATCCGTGTTTCGATGCAAAGTTTATAATATCCTCCTGTGTATCGACCCTGCAGAATTTCGATACCGGAATTCCCAGCTTCTCAAGTGTTTCTTTCTGATAAAGCTTATCCTGAATCAGCTTGATCGCCTCAGATCCAGGACAGACTGTCTTCCCTGCATCTTCTAGGAATTTGATCTTTTTAAAATCAATGAACTCATTTTCAAGCGTAATTATATCACACATTCCGCTGAATTTTCTCAAACACTCTTCGTCATCCCGGTCACCTGTAATTTCAAAATTTGTGATCTGACCGGCGGGTGAATTTTTTTCTGCTGACAGAATATAGAATTCAAACGCATACTTGTTGCATTCTTCTATTATCATTCTTGCAAGCTGTCCGCCTCCGATTATTCCGATCTTCACAAATAGTTTAAAGTTGAAAGTTAAATGTTAAAAGATGAAAGTTGAAAGTTTAAAAGTTTAAAAGTTGAAAGATAAAAGTTTAGCATTTCACTTTCTCTGAGACACTCTTTGATAGTATTATCTGCTCAGCAATCTGCTGTATTCCGGTTTGTTTTCCAGAATTTTCACTGCATCCACCAGCTGAATATCGTACGGGAATGTAGCTTCTATCTGCTCAGATTCCGTGATGATCCTTGTATTAATTTCATTCACAATGCTCATTAAGATCTCATCCTTTGCAAGCAGCATTTCTTTCTGCTCTTCTGACTGCGCCTGTATTTCAACTTTATCAAGCATGGATTTTATTTCCGGGTCATATTTCTTGTCCGATGCAATCTGTTCGATTTCTTTGATCTTTTTCTCTATCTGTGTTTCATAGGTAAAGTTTTTCTCCTGAAGAAAATTCTGAAACTCCGTGAACAATTCATCATTCGGAACTGCTGCTTTCAGTCCGGGATTTTTATCGAGATAATAATTTGTAAATTTAAAATACATATCTTTTGCCATTAACGCAGAATGCGTTTCACTTTCAGGTTCTATTTTCACTTCTACATCCGGAGTTATTCCGCCGTAAGACTTTACAATTCTTCCGTTTAAAGTTTTAAATTCATTCTGATCATACTTATCTTTATCTACGAACACACCGTATTTGTTTTCCTTGAAATAATTCTTTTCCTGTATCCATCTTCCTGAAGGCGTAAAATATCTTGAACCTGTTATCTTGATCTGTGATCTTTTATCCAGATCCTTTATCTGCTGGACAAGCCCTTTGCCGAAAGATTTTGTTCCAACAATGATTCCCCTGTCAAGATCCTGAATAGCGCCGGCTACTATCTCTGATGCTGAAGCTGTGCTGCTGTTGATGAGTACTGCAAGAGGAACATCTGCGGGAAGAATGGGATCTTCTTTTGAAAAGAATTTTCTTTCCGAATCCGAACGCTTTCCTTTTGTGATCACAAGCAGACTGTTTTGCGGTACAAGTTTATTTAGAATTCCGATGGCTGCATCCAGCAGACCGCCGCCGTTGTTTCGAAGGTCAAGCACCAGTCCTTTGAGCTCACCTGTTGATTTTAAAGTCTTTAATGCATTTTCAACTTCACTCTCTGAAATGTTGGTAAACCGGTCAAGCTTAATATATCCAATTCCTTTATCCTTAGGTTCAAGATATCCGAAATATGAAACATTCTTTAAAATGATTTCCTGTCTTGTCAGTGTAAAATCAACCTCTTCATCATCTCTCAGAATTTTTACAATCACATCAGTTCCGACAGGTCCGCGGATCAGCGTTCTCATATTATCAACTTTGTCTTTGCTGATATTGCTTCCGTCTATCGCTATGATCTTATCTCCGACTCTCAAACCTTTCTTCTGCGCTTCATATCCGTTCATTACTTCCGTAATATATATCATGCTGTCTCTTACACCAACGGTTATCCCGACTCCACCGTATTTACCGGTTGTTATCAGGTCAATCTGATCACGGTTCCTTTCATCTATGTAATTAGTATATGGGTCAAGGGTCGCAAGCATTCCGTCTATTCCTGCTGTTATGAACTTATCAGCATCTATCTCATCCACATAATTCAGAGCGATCTCTTTGTAAACCTGCCCGAAAAGATCCATATTCCTGTTGATCTTTTCGTATATGTCATCATCACC
>DAIPYG010000135.1:0-6195 GCA_036782875.1 Bacteroidota bacterium
TCTATTCGCTGTATGTGGATGGAGAGCTGATCGATACAAAGCGCATGGTGCTTTTGAAATAAGGACATTTGTCTTGTCAAAATGTTCTTATATAAATACCTGTTAATATATGTTATTTTTAAAATGAATCCTGTAGGGATTTAATATTGGCAGCATTAAACCATAAAAATTTTCGTCCTGCGGGAACGAGGAGACTTCAATTATATCCCAAATCGCAAATCTAAATCCCCTACATCCGTCCAAAACGTTACGCTTTTCTTTTCATCGATGAAAAGAAAAGCTTAGCAAAAGAAAAATCGCCCGCTGGTGAAAAATTGCCTGAATTCTTATCGCAATTGCTGCAAGAATTTCAACTCCGAACCCGTCAGAAAAGCACTGCCGGGTTCGTCAGACAGGAAATTCTTGCTGACGCAATTGCTCAAGAATTCTTTACGGCAATTTTTCACAGGCGGGTGGTTTTGATTTAAAATATAATTGTTTTGATTCAGGATCAAATTAAAAGAAAATAACTTCTTTCCAAATTATTTTGGACGCGTCAGCAAATACCCCAAATTTAAGACTAAATCTCCCATTGTAAAAAATTTCTGAAATGAGTATTTTATGAGTTCCAAAAGAACGGGCGGTTAGCTCAGTTGGTTAGAGTACTACCTTGACATGGTAGGGGTCATTGGTTCGAGTCCATTACCGCCCACTTTTTCAATTTCAAATTGCAAATTTCAAATGTCAAATTAGTCAACATTATAACGCAATACTTAATACTTAATTCTTAATACTCAATACTCAATATCTAATGTCTGATACGATCAAAATAACGTTTCCGGATAATTCCATAAAAGAATTTGATAAAGGCATTTCTTCCTATGACATCGCTGCCTCTATTAGTAAACGGCTTGCAGATGATATACTTGTTGCGGAAGTGAACGGAAAACTGAAGGATCTTTCGGCACCTGTCAATGAGGATGCTAATATTGTTCTGTATAAGTTCGATTCGGATAAGGGAAAGGAAGTTTACTGGCATACCACTTCTCATATTATGGCTCAGGCGATCGAGGAATTATATCCGGGTGCGAAATTCGGCGTCGGACCTGCTATTGAAGGCGGATTTTATTATGATATAGATTCTGAAAAGAAATTCACCGAAGAAGATCTGAAAAAGATCGAAGATAAAATGCTTGAGATCTCAAAGCGTGATCTGAAACCGGTAAGACAGGATATGAAAAGAGATGAGGCAATTGAATTCTTTAAAAATAAAAGAAAAGATCTTTATAAAGTAGAAATATTAGAAACTATTGCTAAAGATGAAGCAGAAGTGTCACTTTACGGACAGGGTGAATTTACCGATCTGTGCAGAGGCCCTCATCTTCCATCAACTGGTAAAGTAAAAGCTGTAAAACTGCTTTCTGTCTCCGGTTCTTACTGGAGAGGCGATGAAAAACGCCAGATGCTTCAGAGAATTTACGGAATTTCATTTCCTAAACAGAAAGATCTTGATGAATATTTAAAGAATCTTGAAGAAGCAAAGAAGCGGGATCACAGAAAGCTCGGTAAAGAACTTGATCTTTTCTCATTTCATGAAGAAGGACCGGGATTTCCTTTCTGGCATAACAACGGAATGGTGATACTTAACAATCTGAAAAGCTATCTCAGAGAAAAGCTTGTCGAGCTGAATTATGAGGAAATAAATACTCCTATTATATTAAATCAGAAGCTATGGCTTCAGTCCGGACATTATGATAATTATAAAGAGAACATGTATTTCACTGATATTGATGAAAGGGATTTTGCAGTGAAACCGATGAATTGTCCGGGAAGCACCCTAGTCTATAAGACCAGCATGAAATCCTACCGGGATCTGCCGCTGCGATTATATGAATTCGGACTTGTTCACAGACATGAATTATCTGGAGTGTTATCAGGATTATTCAGGGTTAGAAGCTTTACGCAGGACGATGCTCATATTTTCTGCACACCTGAGCAGATAGAAGAAGAGGTGACTGTCCTGATAGATCTTATATTTGAAGTTTATAATACTTTTGGTTTTGATGATGTTCAGGTATATCTTTCTACCCGTCCGGAGAAGTTCATAGGTTCTCCTGAAGTGTGGGATAATTCTGAAAGATCGCTGGCGACTGCTCTTGATAAAGCAGACATAAAGTATAAGATCAACGCAGGTGACGGAGCATTTTACGGACCGAAGATAGATTTTGTGGTAAAGGACAGTTTGCGCCGCAACTGGCAGCTTGGCACCATACAGCTTGATTTTTCAATGCCGGAGAGATTCGGACTGGAATATGTGGGAAGCGACAGCAGCATACACAGACCTGTAATGATTCACAGGGCTGTATTCGGTTCATTCGAAAGATTTGTAGGCGTACTTACCGAACATTACGGCGGATATTTCCCGTTATGGCTGGCTCCTGTTCAGATAAATGTCCTTCCGATCACAGATCTGCATAAAGATTATGCAAAGGAGATCTTTGAAAAATTAAGAAAAGAAGGTTTCAGAGTAAGCATAGACAGCAGAAATGAGAAGATCGGATATAAGATCAGGGAATCTGAGAATAAAAAGATACCATATATGATAGTGATCGGTGATAAAGAAAAGGAAAGCGGAAGCATTTCGGTGAGGCAGCATCAAAAGGGTGATATAGGAAAATTTGAATTGAATGCTTTTATAGAAAAGCTTAAATTACAATCCTTTAAAAGAGAAAATTATAATTAATTAAAATAATACCCTATTAAAAACAAGGTCAGCAAAGAAAGAACAAACGAGCAGATCCGTGTTCCGCAGGTAAGAGTAGTAGATGAAGACGGAAATGCATTAGGAGTAATGACGAGCATCGAGGCTTTACAGACTGCCCGTTCGAAAGGTTTAGATCTGATTGAAATTTCACCTACATCTAAGCCGCCTGTCTGCAAGATAGCGGATTACGGAAAATACAATTACGAAAGACAGAAAAAAGAGAAGGCGACGAAGAAACATCAGCACGTGATGCATATTAAGGAGATACGTTTCAATCCGAACACTGATACACATGATGTGAGTTTTAAGACAAAGCATCTGAGACAATTCCTGATCGAAGGGCATAAAGTGAAAGCTTTTGTGATGTTCAAGGGAAGAATGATAACTCATCCTGAGATTGGAAGAAAGCTCATGGATGACCTTGTTGAAAATCTGGTGGATATAGGAAAGCTTGAATCTCCGCCTAAGATGGAAGGGAAGCAGCTGATAGCATATTTTTTACCTGACAAGAATAAGATTCAGATCTACAAAGATGCTCTTGCTAAAATGAAAAAGTCTGACGTAAATAGTGTTTCTGAAGATAAAAAGCAGAAAGCAAAAGAAAAAACTGAAGAAAATAAGCCTGAAATAGAAATTATTTCAGAAGAAAATAAACCCGAAATAAATAATATTTCAGAAGAAAATAAACCAAAGGAAAATCAAGATGCCTAAAATGAAATCCAACAGAGCCGCGATGAAGAGATTTAAGGTCACCGGCACCGGCAAAATCAAAAGAGAGAAAGCATACAGGAGTCATATTCTCACTAAGAAATCAAGCAAAAGAAAAAGACATCTGGGAAAAGCCACATTAGTATCCGTAGAGGAAACAAGGACGATCAAAAGAATGATCCAGGCTTAAACTAATTTTAAAATATTTATTCAGAAGGAGAAATAAATGCCACGTTCAAAAAATAAAGTTGCATCACACAGAAGAAGAAAGAGAGTTCTCGAAGAAGCCAAAGGTTACGTAGGCGCCAGGAGTAAACTCTACACTGTTGCAAAAAACTCAGTCGAAAAAGGTCTGACGCATGCATACAGGGACAGAAGATTGAAAAAGAGAGAATATAAAAGTCTCTGGATTACGAGAATAAATGCAGCTGCAAGAATGAACAACACAACTTATTCAAAGCTGATAAATGCTCTTAATAAAAAGAGCGTTGATATCAACAGAAAAATGCTTGCCGAACTTGCTTACAGCAATATGGATGCTTTTAATGAAGTTGTAAAGTTTGCATTAAAATAAGTTCTACACGGAAAATATAATAATATAAGGCGGATAAAATTGTCCGCCTTGTTTTGTTTCAGGTTGGAAGTTCGTAGAGTTCGTTAAGTTTGTTTAGTTTGTTGAGTGTGTATAAAATCATAAAAAGTATTTTAAATAGTAATGCTCGAAAAGATAGAATCAATAAAATCAGAAGCTCAGATTGAATCTTCAGGAGTAACAACTGAAAAGCTTCTGGAAGATTACCGCATAAAATATTTAAGCAGGAATGGATTGCTCAATGAGCTTTTTGAAGAATTCAAGACTGTTGATAAAGAAATTAAAGGCAAGGTAGGAAAATCTCTTAATGAACTTAAGATCTCCATTCAGGCAGTATATGATGATAAGAAGCAGACACTTGAATCAGTAACTGATAAAAATTCATCCAGCAGCAATATAGATTATACTCTCCCCGGCAGAACTTCAAACAAAGGAACAAAACATCTAATCAATCAGGCGCTCGAGGAAATTACAGGAATATTCGAAAGGATCGGATTTCAGGTTTACGAAAGTTTTGAAGTAGAAGATGAATATCACAACTTTGATGCGCTTAATACTCCCGACTATCATCCTTCAAGAGACATGCAGGATACATTTTATATTGACAGCAAAGGCAAGGATAAACAGTATTTGTTGCGGACTCAGACATCTTCCGGCCAGGTAAGGATTATGGAAAGCACGAAACCTCCTATCAGAGTTGTAGTTCCGGGTAAGACATACAGAAACGAAGCTGTCAGTGCGAGAAGTCAGGCATTTTTCCATCAGGTCGAAGGACTTTATGTTGATAAGAAAGTAACTTTCAGGGAATTAAAAGGAACGCTTAATTATTTTGCAAGTGAATTTTTCGGAGATAAATTAAAGACCAGACTACGCCCTTCATTTTTCCCTTTCACTGAACCGTCTGCGGAAATGGATGTGGAATGTTATCTTTGCAAATCCAAAGGCTGCAGAATATGCAAATATACCGGATGGCTTGAGATAATGGGCTGCGGAATGGTAGACCCGAAAGTCTTTGAGATCGTCGGATATGATCCTGAAGTTTATTCAGGTTATGCTTTTGGTATGGGAATAGAGAGAACACTGATGATCAAATACGGGATACCGGATATAAGGATGTTTATTGATAATGATATTAGATTTTTGAAACAATTCTAAATGGATTCATAAGATTCATAAGATTCATAAGATTCATAAGATTCATAAGATTCATAAGATTTAAAAGAATTAGAAATTTTCAATTACACAATACACAATACACAATACACAATACACAATACTAAAACAATAAACATAAGGAGAAATAAATGTTAAGAAGCAAAATCGCGGTAATATTTTCAATAATGCTTGTTGCAGTTATAATGATGGGTTGCGGAGATAAGAAAGACGCACCAAAGACAGAAAACAAGACAGGAGATAATAAACCGAAAGCAACAGATACAGCAAAGACAACACAAAATCAAACAACTCAAACAACAAAAAAGGACAGCGCAGTGGACAACAATCAAACAGCAGGAACAACAGATACAAAAAGCTCGGGTGATATAGTTAATATGGAAACCACCATGGGAACAATCAAAATTAAATTATTTACAAAGGAAGCACCTATCACTACAACGAACTTCAAGAATCTTGTCAATGAAGGTTTTTATAACGGAATAATTTTTCACAGAGTGATAGACGGATTCATGCTTCAGGGCGGAGATCCTACAGGTACAGGTACCGGCGGATCAAAAGTTACAATTCAGGATGAATTTGCTCCGGGACTTAAACACAGCAAAAAAGGAATGCTCTCGATGGCTAACAGAGGACCGAACACAGGAACTTCACAGTTTTTCATTACTCTTGCTCCGACACCATGGCTTGACGGAAAACATGCAATATTCGGAGAAGTCATCGGCGGTATGGATGTAGTTGAAAAAATCGGAAAAACAAAAACCGGTCCGAATGATAAACCTGTAACTGATATCAAGATGACAAAAGTTACTTTGACAGATAAGTAAAAACCGACAAGAATAGTTTTTAAATTCAAAGCCGTTTCAATTTATTGGGACGGCTTTTTTTTGATTCGTAAGATTTATTAGATTTGTAAGATTTATAAGATTTATAAGATTTGTGAGATTTATAAGATTTGTGAGATTTATAAGATTTGTGA
>DAIPYG010000136.1:0-5784 GCA_036782875.1 Bacteroidota bacterium
CTGTCCCTCCCTGAAACAGCCATGTACTTCCTGAATTTGTCGACTTGAATAATTTCAAGGAAGGCTCCGGCTTGCCGTTTAATTCAGAGTCATCAAATTTAAATAATAGTGTAGCATTTAGTCCTGTATTATTTGCCGGAGTAATATCATAATATCTTTTTATGCTTGTCCCGCCGTTTAGTCCGGTCTGAACAGTATGTCCTCTTCTTACTTCTGTGTTGCCCAGATTAGATGAAGCCGTAAGGATTGCTCCTGTTCCACCTACATTCAATGAAGCCGGAGTCCCTATATTTCTTGTGGTTGTTATATATCCTGATGTCCCGAATACTGTATTGCCCGGAGTTTCTGTCATATAAGCTGAAGAAGTCAGTGTAATTATTTTACCGTTCAGATTCAAATCACCGAGAATAACTCTGAGAGAATCCGGTATTGTAATATCACCAAGCAATGTTGCTCCTGCCGGATTATTGATCCTTAAAATGTAATAGTTTATGTTTGCCGTAGATACTGACTGAAGCGCTGTTCCGTTATATTCTATCCTGCTTCCGGCATTAGTAAATGTTCCGTTTTGAATTATAGGATTTGAAGCAGAAAATTTTACAGTATTGCTGCCGATGTTAAATGTTGAGCCGGTATTTATTACTACCGAGCTGAACTGATGATTTGTTGTCAGAGCAACATTTCTATTGCTGAGGATATTTACATTAGTTGTAAATGAACCTGTTCCCGAAAGTGTTAAGTTTGTATCAAGATTTACTATTGGTGTAGATATCAATCCATTATTTACAAACTCAACCCCTTTAAATGTCATAGTTTTTCCTGACGATCCTGCTGCCGTCAGTGTTCCGTTATTTGTCATGTTTCCAAATAATTCAAGCTTGTAAGAAGTCAGTCCGCTTTGCGTTCCGGATAAAGTTGCACCGGTATCTACAGTTACAGGACCATATATTCTTGCTATATAAGGTGAAGTAGGTTCATAAGCTGCCGTAGTACCTGTATTTACTCTCAAAGGAGCATTAAAAAAAGAACCGTTTTTTAAAGTCAGGGTAACAGAATTTTGTGTCCTGAACAAACCTGAATTTACAACAGTTGAGCCGCTGTTGAGCACAAATTCTCCTGAAGTATAGTTAACTGAGAAGCCGTTAGGATTGAGAGTTCCTCCGCTTGTAACAATGAACTGATTCACGGTAGAGAAGGCAGCATTTGACAAAAGTGTAACATTTCCGTTCGCACCTATTCCCATATTGTTAGATGTAGTAAATGTTCCTGTTCCGGACAGACTTGAAGTGGAATCGAAATTAAATATTGCCGTAGAAACCGTACCATTATTCACCATTGATGCGCCTTTGAAAGTCATTGTCTTACCTGATGCTCCTGCAGAAATTAATGTTCCGTTGTTTGTCAGATTTCCATAAAATTCAAGTTTGTAAGAAGTGAGCCCGCTTTGAGTTACAGACAAAACAGCACCGGCATCTACAGTTACAGATCCATATAATTTAGCAAGGTCAGAACCAGCGGAATTATAAGCTGTTGTAGTACCGGTATTTACTTTTAAAGGAACATTGAAAAACGACCCGTCTCTTAAATCAATAATGACAGCATTTTGTGTTCTAAATAATCCTGAGTTCATTATTGTTGCCGCACTGTTAAGCAAAAGGGCTCCTGAAGTATAGTTTACAGTGAAGCCATTAGGATTCAGATTTCCTCCTGTATTAAGAATAAACTGACTTACAGGAGCGAAATTAACATCTGTCAATAGTGTAACTTTTCCGTTTGCACCAATATAGAGATCATTTGATGGTGAAATAGATCCGGTTCCTGAAAGATTCGTAGTTGAATCAAAAGCAAAAACCGGAGTAGTGACTGTACCATTATTCACCATCACTGCACCTTTGAATGACATAGTCTTACTGGTAGTTCCTGCAGCTGTCAGAGTCCCATTGTTTGTAAGATTTCCGTACAGTTCAAGTTTGTAAGCTGTAAGACCGCTTTGAGTTGCAGACAAAGTTGCACCTGCATCGACGGTTACAGGTCCATACAACCTTCCGATATTCGGTGATGAATAATCTGTAGCTCTTGTTATACCTGAGCTCACATTCAATGGAGCATTAAAACTTGAACCTCCTCTTATATTCAAAGTCACATCATTTTGAGTTTTGAAAAGTCCCGAGTTGGTAATTGAAGCTCCGCTGTTTATTGTTAAGGTTCCTGAAGTAAAATTTAACGTAAACCCATTGGGGTTAAGAATACCTCCGTTTAGGAAAATAAATTCATCACTGGGTGAAAAGGTTATGTTAGATAGCAGAGTAACATTTCCGTTTGTACCAATACCCAAATCATTAGTTGGAGTAAATGTTCCGCTTCCGGATAAATTTGAAACGGAATCGAAATTAAAAATTGGTGTGGTAACAGTACCATTATTCACCATCGCACCTCCTTTGAATGACATAGTCTTACTTGAAGATCCTGATGAAGTTAAAATTCCGTTGTTTGTCAGGTTTCCATAGAATTCAACTTTGTATGAAGTACCACCGCTTTGTGTTGCTGATAAAGTAGCAGCTGTATCTACGGTTACAGGTCCATATAATCTCGCGATGTTAGGCGATGTCGGTTCATAGGGAACGGTAACTCCGGAATTGACTTTTAATGCAACATTGAAATTCGATCCGTTCCTTAAGATCATACCCAAAAGTGCCCCCTGTGTCCGGAATGTTCCTGCACCGGTTACAGACCCTCCTCTTAGTACAGTAATATCATCACCACTTCCGTCAAGCAAAGTAAATATTATTCCGGTGTTAATTGAAACACTTCCACTGTCAATCGTCAACTGATCAGCGCTGACATCTGCAGTAACAGATACAGTATTGGGATATCTTACATTAATGAGTCCGCTGGTTTGGTCCGGCGTACTAGTTGCCGGTATCCATGTCGAACCGTTATTGGTTGACATTTCCCATGTTGTTGTCGCATTCCAGTCACCTGTTGCTATACTTCTGAATCTCTCATTGGCAGAAAAGACTATTGAACTGTTTATACTAGTAATAGTAACAACAAAAAAAATGTAAGTTTTTAATTTTAGCATCAATTTCCTTTCAGTTAATTTATTATTTAAAAAATTTAAAATTTAATTTTTAGTTAAAATCATTTTTTTAAAAATATTTTTACAAAACTTACCTGCACAAATCTTATTTCCAAATATATAAATATACAGTTTAAATATTTCGAGAGAAATAACTCTTACATGAATGATTAATTTAGAATAAATTCCAAATCCGAAATTCCAAATCCCAATTTTATTTATGGTGTTTTTTTAGAAATAAAATTAGTGGAATTATTGTAAGCTATTAATATATCGGTCAGATCAACTATTGAATTTCCGTTCACATCTGAGCTGACATATCCTGTAGTAAATGCCGAAGAAGCGTTATTAATTAGAACTACATCAGCCAGATCTATGAATCCATCCTGAGAAACGTCGCCGCTGTAAAGACAATACTTTGTTCCTTTTAATATTTCATTATTCCCGTACGCCTGAGTCGCTGCAAATGTGAAATCATAATTAAGAGTTGAATCCTGTATGTAATTTATTCCGTTTTTGCTCCATGTCTCTAAGGAGTTTCTATGCTTAAGCTGAATATAATAAGTCCCGGTCGCGGCATTAGTAAACTGCAGCGCTGATTTAAATGTAAGTGAGTCAAGTAATCCAACAGCAGAATCCACTACGGCATAAGGTGCGGAAATATTTCTAAGGTAAGCTCTGACTGTATCTGTCATGTTAAGATTGTTTGTTCCTGTGTTATAAAATCCCTCCATTATAAGTCCGATCGCCGCAGATACTTTCGAAGAATCCGCTGACCATCTTGAGAAAGATGTTATGCCTGCGAGTGTGATCTGACTGGAAGCAATGTTTACAGATCCTCCCTGATAAAGCCATGTACTTCCGGTATTTGTTGACTTGAATAATTTTAATGAAGGTTCGGGCTTGCCGTTTAATTCAGAATCATCATACTTGAAAACTAATGTTGCATTTAAACCTGAATTGTTAGTTGGAGTTATATCATAATATCTTTTAATGCTTGTGCCTCCGTTCAAGCCGGTTTGTACTGTATGTCCTCTTGTTACTACCGTACTTCCTAAATTTGATGCCTGTGTCAGTACAGCTCCCATTCCTGCAACATTCAATCCGCTTGGAGAGCTTATATTTCTTGTTGTTGTAATAGTACCGGATGTACCAAAGGCTACATTGCCGGGAGTTTCTGTCATATAAGCTGCAGGTGTAAGAGTGATTATTCTTCCGTTTAAATTCAGATCGCCGAGAACTATTGACAGTGTATCGGGTATGGTAATATTCCCAAGTAAAGTAGCTCCTGCCGGATTATTAATTCTCAATGCGTTGTAAGTAATGTTAGTCACTGATACAGACTGCAAAGCTGTTCCGTTATATTCGATCTTGCTTCCTGTTGAAGTGAAAGTTCCGGTTGCAATGATCGGATTTGAAGCGGTAAGCTTCAGCAGCCTGTTTGAAATATTAAATGCAGCTCCTGCATTAATGTTGACACTATTCATCTGATGGTCACTGTTTAGTGTTACGTTTGCATTCGTTGTGAAATTGACTGCCGAAGTAAAACTTCCGCTGCCGGATAGCGCAATAGTCGTATCGAAAAATAATGATCCAGAAGAATAAATTAGACCGTTGTTTGTAATAGAAGGACATCTCATTCTCAAAGTACCTCCGATGCTTGATGCAAAAAGAGTTCCGTTATTTATCACACTTCCGTAAAGGAATAATTTTTTTCCTGATATATTTCCTCCGTTCAATGTTGTACCTGCATCTATTGTGACATTCCCGAAAATTTTCCCTTCGTAAGGACTTACATATCCTGTTGCCAGTGCATTACCGGTATTCACATGTAATGATGCATTGAAAGCAGCTAACTGGTTGAGGTAAATTTCAACCGAAGTTTGTGTTCTTACAGTACCCGGAGCAGAAATGGTCCCATTGTTGTCTACAGTCATACTGCCTGAAGTAAGTGTAATAATGTTTCCGTTTGGATTCAGTGTTGCACCGGCAGCGATAGTTATATTGGAAGTTGGTGACAAGGTTATATTGCTTCCAAGAGTTATGTTTCCGGTAATTATGGTATTGGATGGTGTGAAAGTTCCGGCACCGGAAATAGTTGTAATAGAATCAAAATACAAAGTCCCTGCCGCACTGAGTGTTCCGTTGTTAGTAAGTGCAGGACAGTTTATTCTCAGAGTGCTGCCGGTACTTGTTGCATAGAGCGTTCCGTTATTAATCACACTTCCGTATAGGAACAATTTTCTTCCTGATATATTTCCACCGTTCAATGTCGCACCGGCATCTATTGTGACATTCCCATAAATTTTGCCTTCGTAAGGAGAGACATAGCCGGTTGCCAGTGCATCACCGGTATTCACATTCAGCGATGCATTGAAAGCAGCGAGCTGATTGAGATATATTTGAACGCTATTTTGTGTTCTTACAGTGCCGGGAGAAGAAACAGTTGCATTATTGTCAACATAAAATGCGCCAGAAGTGAGTGTAAAAGTATTTCCGTTTAGATTCAGAATTGCCCCGATATCCATCGTAATATTTGAGGTCGGGGAATATGTAATGCTATTTCCAAGTGTTACATTTCCGATAAAACGGGTGTTTGCGGGTGTATAAGTCCCTGCACCTGATAATGATGTTGTTGTATCAAAATATATTGTCCCGTTGGATTGAAGCGCTCCGTTATTAATTAAAGATGGTCCTTTGATTCT
>DAIPYG010000136.1:5794-6078 GCA_036782875.1 Bacteroidota bacterium
AACCGCCTGTACTACCGGTGGTCAGAGTTCCATTATTAATAATGTTTCCGTAAATCAACGTTCCGCTTCCGCTTGTACTTCCTCCGTTTAAGCTAGCGCCTGATTCAATAGTAATACTGCTGGCGGTAACAACTCCGGTGACCGATACGGTATTTGGATTTCTGATTGTAATTAATCCGCTTGTATCGCGCGGAGGAGCTGTAGCTGCAATCCATGTTGAGCCGCCGTTTGTTGACATTTGCCATGTCCCCAGTGTATTCCAGTTTCCTGATGCGTTGGTTCTG
>DAIPYG010000137.1:0-6024 GCA_036782875.1 Bacteroidota bacterium
TGAATGACTCAAAATTATAGTATCTGTTTTTAATCCGCTTCTTTGAAATTGCTAAATTTGAAAATGTGGTGTTTTAAATTCCAAATTCGAAATCCCAAATTCCAAATCCCAAATTAACCAATTTTCATTTTTGACATGTGCATCCGGTACTGCTCCCTTACCATTTCCGGTGACAGACCGAATCTGTTTTTAAAAAGCCAGCTGAATGAACTCAAACTCTCGAAACCGATTTCAAAACAAATTTCCGTTATGCTCTTGTCGGTACTGAACAACAGATTTCTGGCTTTGTCTATTCGTTTGGAAGTTAAATATCTGTGCGGCGTGGTTTTATAAACAGATTTGAATATTCTTAGAAAATGGTACTGCGACAGACATGCTTCCTTAGATATTTTACCGAGAGTAAGATTTTCCGTGAAAGCAGAATCCATATATTCCTTTGCCCTGCAAACTCTTTTATAAAGTTCGGTCTTTGTTGAAAGCTTTACCGGTGGTAGTTTTTCAATTTCTTTATAAAGATCCCTGTGAACTGTCATCAGCTTGTTGAGCAGTTCATAGAACTGTTCATTGATAAAATTTTCATCATCATAGTTAACCTTCGAAGCAAGCCTTAACTTCATGATCAGAGGTGTAAGAGTATAATTGTGAGAGTAAAGCTTTTCCAGAAACTGCACCGGCTGCCTGCCGGGAATAAATGAATAGTTTAAAAGTTTGTCACTGGGAGTTGTAAGGCTCTTCAGAACTTCATTTGCAAATTTTGAATCAAAATAAACTGAAAATGTTTCAGCTTCGTCATTAATAATGCTTGAACATTCCTGACCTTCATTGACTATGAGATAGCTGCCTGATGTGACGCTGTATTGCCCGCCTGAAGTTTTATAATTCTCAAGACCTTTCATGGAACATTTAATTGAAAGCGGACTGATATGATTTTCAAGTTCAGCGTTTGATGCTGAGAAATGAACTATAAAATTCTTTCGCAGCGATGGAATGGATTCAGGATACTTTCTTAAGATCATTTTCTTGATTTAGATTTACATTACGAGAGTAAAATAAATTTGTTCGGCAAAACAATATAATCAAAAGCTTATCCCGCCGCCAAGTATCAGGTTATCCGCATTGAAAGTATTATTCTTATTATCATAAGAATAGGAATTTGTGTATTCCTTTCCGTTATAATTTCTGTAAGATGTCTGATATTCCGTTCCGTGTGAATCAGCATATGTCAGATACACTTGTACGAATGCATAAATATTGTTCGTGAAACTGTAATTAAAACTCCCTACTGCCCTGAAATGATTTTCATAACTTTTTCTTTCGCTTTGATCTGTTTGGTAACCTGATTCCCCTATGCTATTATAACTGGAGTTTCTGGTAAAGTTACTTTTCCAAAAGTAATATTCATATCCTATACCTGTCTTGAAAAGAAGATCTTTTACAATTTTTATTCTATATAGAATATCAAAGCCTAAGTTGTATCTGTAATATGTGCTTTTATCAATGCTAGAAATCCCGATACCGTATGCGTTACGGTCTCCGTCATCAGTATTGAATCCGCCTACTATTCTCAGATCAATGTTTTTAATTATCCTTCTGCCGATAGCCAGGTCAGCGCCGTTGAGAAGATCGAGAGTGAATCCGGATGAGTTTGCAATCTGAAATTCAGTGAACCATTTGTTATCGGATTTAACTGTATCCTGCGCAAACAGAGATGAAGTAATAAATAAAAGTAAGATTATATTTCTGATCATCATATTTGTTTTCCTGTTTAAACTAATAATTACTTTAAGGGGAAATTTTAATTTCATCAATATAATCACCGATCATTATTTTATCAACTACATCCATTCCCTCAGTCACATTACCGAAAATGGTATACTTACCGTCAAGATGAGGAGTAGCCGAATGAGTAATAAAGAATTGACTTCCTTCCGTATCCTTACCGCTTGAAGCCATTCCTACCATTCCTGTTTCAAAAGTAAGCGGAGAAAATTCGCTTCTGATGGAATAACCCGGTCCGCCATAGCCAGTGCCAGTCGGATCCCCGCCCTGTACCACAAAATTAGAAACGACTCTGTGAAAGACAGTACTGTCATAATAATTTTTTTCAGCAAGCTTTAAAAAATTCATCACAGTGAACGGCGCAATACCCGGGAGCAGCTCTATGGTAATATCTCCTTTGCTTGTTTTTAAGATCACATTTTTCTTCCGGTCTAAACTTTCAATGTAAGACCAGTCAAAATCATAAACTGGTTTTGCCGTGTATGTATATTTCTTTCCTGTAATATTTTCAAGTACGGCTGCAGATGATTTTGCTATTTCATAATTTTCCGATTTAAGATTTTCTTCCAGTGTTTTGATCGTATTGTCATTATGCAGAACATTCATTGCATCGATGTAAATAAGACTTACATCAGTATCTTTTGGAAATTCAAAATTGCCATAGTCGAAAAGCATTATTGAAGATGTCTCTTCCCTGTATTTATAATATAAAGTGTCTTTCAAAGCAGTGAGCGAAACATCAGTTATCACAGGATCTTTGGAGCCGGCGAACTCAGTGAAGATAAGCCTCATCGTATTCTGATCTTCTTCTCCGACCTTGTCATCAAGTTCTGTGAGCATTTCAACAAATCCTCTGTAAAGCTTTGCAAGATCCTTGCTCCCTATAAGATCCCCCGTGGTGTTTGGATTTGCTTCATTGTATTTCATTACATCTTCGCTAATCATTTCCCTGACTTCCTTATAAACCATTCCGTCATTGAAATTTCCGAACGCCTTTACTATTCCTGATTTGAGATCGTAATCATCCGTATTTTTAAATGCCCTCTTCATAACATCTTTTGCTTCGTCCCTGTAAACAAGCGACATTGAATTTACCAGCTCCGACTTTTGCCTCCATGAAATATTGCTTACCGAATCAAGTGCATAGATGAATTGCTTTTTTATTCCGTCGGACAGTGAATCCGCCATGCTGTTGCTTGTGTTGTTAATGTCTGACATTAATTTTCCAAGCACATTCAGAGCAGTAAGACCTACATTCTCATTTTCATTTCCGATCGCATCGCCAAGTATTGTATAAACCTGAAGTGTAAGTTCATCAAGTGAATCCAGTTTGAAATTTAACAGCGAGTTAAGCATGTTCACTTTCACTCTCCAGTCATCTTCCGAATTGAAAGACTCTAGCAAGTACATAAGAAGCTGCTTATCCTGAAGTTTACCCATCGCATTAAAAGCCCACATCCTCGTCTGCGCATCTTTGGATTCTGCAAGCGTGTATATTTCCTGCTTTGCAGTATCGAGGAGTGTTTTGTCGCCCGTTCTCCAGAAAGCAAAAGCGATGTTTCTAAGAACAAGAGAATCTTCAATGTTAGCCATTTGCTTTAATGCATCAACCGACAATTCGTTTTTAATTTTTCTAAGTGCAAAGCGTCCGATTGACATTGCAAGAGCACGGTAAATTTCCAATCCCGTACTCTCTTCGAATTTTTTTTTCGAAATGATATTGATAGTATAATTCATATCGCTTTCATTTCCCGTGAATCCGAGTGAGTTTATGATTGCAGGCAAACTCTTATATACATTTTCATCGTCACTGTATGTCAGCAATGATAATTTTTCCCTGCTGTAATCACAGACTGTCTGACCGAGATAAAAAGCATATTCGTTCAGCAGATCAGATGAGTTTTTATTTTCATACAGGGTTTGTAAAAACGGAGATGTCCTGTAAACGCTTGCTGTATCTGAAATATTCGCAAGCGCATTGAGCGTTTTTAACTTTATTTTAATATCCGCTGACTCAAGATATTCCGTAAGCTTATCATTATTACCCAAAGTTCTTTTATCCTGTAAAGCGAGTATTTCCCTTTCTTCTGCAGACAGCATCTGCGAAAAAGTAACTGAATAATTTAAAATCAGAATCAATATAAAAACAATTATAAAAACGCTTTTCATTTTATTAATTTAATATTAAAAATTGGAATTCCACTGATCACAAGTAGAAAAATATTTCTGAATATTCAGAGCTTTATTCCGAAACCAACAGTTATTTTTCTTTTTCTTTTATCTCCAAGATCATCCTGTTCCACGTTAAGATTCAACGAAGATCTTTCTTTATCATCAAAATAAAAGACAGCAGTTGCATTGTATTTATATCCTGACATCGTATTTCTTTCAAACGGAGTTTCATACCGGCCATAGAGTTCGAACAGCATATAATACCTTTTCAATGCAAGACTTCCCGCGAATGAAGCGTAATAATTTGATTCGCTGAAACCCTTGGGATAAGAAGTACTGTATATCCTTTTGAAATTCGTCCCGACAATGGGATTGAATCCGAATACCCATCTGTTATCCTCACCGTCATAAAGAAATTTTATGTCTGAAATGTTTCTCAGCGGAAAAATGAAATCCGGATATCTCGGAATAAAGGATATGCTTGTCTGAAACTCATCAATGTCATTGTAAAAATCCCTTGATAAGGAAACTGCCGGCTCTAATTTGGCATAGTCATTACCGTAGCTATATATCTTATAATAAACATCAAAACCTCCCTTCAGTTTTTCCAGCTGGTCCTTTGGCTTGCTTGAGTAATCAAACTGCACCGAAGGAGAAAATCCCCATTCATCATATCTGAAACCTTTATAAATCAGCGCCATATCAATATTGAACACAGGATCCTGATCATCATTCTGCTTGAATGACAATACACCGGGTTTTGTAGTCTCGCTTGACACATCAAATGATCTTCTGATGCCGATATATTCCTGAACATTATCCATGAAGGTTTTTTCTTTAACTTTCTTTTTTTTCTGTGAATATAAATTCAATGGAATGAAAAACATAAACACAAAAAAAAGAAGCAGTGAAGTTTTCAATGTTAATTAATTTATTCAAGAATGGTTTTCCAGTTGTCCCATGTCATCCGCCGCTTTGATGTAATATTTCTGTTATATGGCTGATCAAATATCACATGCTCCCATTCGGGTTCGCCGATTCCTTTCACTTCGGGCATATCATCAATTAAAATATCTCCTTTGACAATAGTCTTATCCTTTGTAAGAATGATATTATATATCCAGTCATTGCCGAGATTATCAAACACCCAGTGATATTTCTCAAGCACGCAGTTTTCATATTTCGGAAGCATCGGACTCGTACATAGAAACACATACTTGTATTTTTCCCTGATCTCTTTCAATGCTTCAAGCGCTCCTTTTACCGGAGGCAGGTTCTGATAGAATCCCTCTCCGTGATAGATCTGCTGCACAAGATCAAAATACTCTTTCGGATATTGTTCGCTTACATAAAATCCTCTGCGATCTTCAAGCGGAATGAATTCTTTATCGGGATGAGTTTTCTTCCACCTGCGTAAAAATTCTCCTTCGAAGTCGGCAATGACACCGTCCATGTCTATCAGAATCCTCATAGTTGTATTTTATAAAATTTATTCAGCAAATATAATTAAATTAGAGTCTTCTTATTATAGTATTATTTAAACCGATAGAACCTTAACTAAACCTCCTCATATTTCTAAGAAGAGTCCAATTAAAATTGAAGTCATTCGAATTAATTTAAATTGAAAAGGAGCTCTTTTTATAATTTATCGATTTCGGGAAGAATTAAATTAAAAATTCTATAAGAAAAACCCGTGCAGTTTCTTACACGGGTTTTTTTAATATTCACTTTTTAAACAAACTAACCGTTCAATTTTTACTTTAAACGATCAGGCTAACTTTGAGCAGATAAGCTTTCCGCCATTCATGTTTATCCCTGCACCGGTTTTAAAAATAATTTTCGTTCCTTCAAGAATGCTGACATCTTTTCCATTATTATAGACAGGACCATTACACACAAAAGTAATTCCTTGTACTTCTTCATCCGATACAAGTATTCCGCCTTCCTGCATGACTGGAGCGAGTTTGTAGAGTTTGCCTTCACCGGGGTTAAACTCTCCCATATTAACATAGACTGCTGAATCTTTATCAAAGATTCTTACAATTTTATTTGAATCAAGTTCTGTAATTTTCC
>DAIPYG010000138.1:0-5903 GCA_036782875.1 Bacteroidota bacterium
AGTCTTTGAATAACGTTTTGGTCGGATGTGACTCCATTGTCCACGATATAAATGGAACATTAAGAATGCTGTTTGAACTGAAAAAAAAAGGATTTAATTTTTGCTTTTAAAATATTTCTGAAATTCCATTAAATCCGGATCTTTATATTTCATAAGAATGGCCGTATTTGGGTTGGAGTTTAAGATAAAATGATAATTTAAATTTCTTTTGTTACTTAAAAAAAATTTTATATTAATTTTCAATATTCCTATTCAATTCAGAGAATTACGATATTTCAGCGATATCCGTGCCAGGGACTATCATCCTTACAGAGTGCTCACTCTTTAAGTTAGACAGAAAAAAATTATGAGGCTGTTTTTGGAATGACTAATTATCTTTTCCGGAAGTCTTTATAGCAAGTAAATGCCAGGTAACACCACCGGCAATCATTAAAAGAAGAATTCTTATATATAACAGCTCAGTAGCGAAAATAACTGAATACAAAATACCTGTCCATAGAAAACTTATAGAGAATATTTTAGACCCTAAAGTCATTCCCCTGCCTGATCTGTAATCTGAAAGGTATTTCCCGAAATATTTATTTTTGTGAAGCCAGCTGTAGAATTTTTCGGAGCTCCTTGCAAAGCACCAGGCTGCAAGAAGTAAAAATACTGTTGTGGGCAAAAGAGGAAGAAACATACCGGCAATTCCAATACCTGTGAGCAAAAATCCGCTGATAATAAAGAGCCATCTTAATACGGGATTTGAAGTAATTTTTAATTCACTGTTAACTGTCTTATCATTCATGTGCAAATATAAGTATCATTAAATAAAGTATAAACTCAAAATAGTATAGAAGTTAGAAATTTTAATTTTTCCCCGGCTGATAAATAATATCAACTAACCTTTAACCGGATCCGTATTGTTTTCCAGGTTTTTATAATACTTCACAGCATTATGAACTGAAATGAAATTGATTTCTTCAGGCTTATTATCAAGAATATCCATTTCAGAAATCATAGCCATAAATCTCGAGTTTGCTCTTGCAAAGTATACTTTTATTCCCTTAACAGAAAGCTCATTGATCAGGTTTTCCAGTGAATTGGCAGCAGTTACATCCAGAAAATTAATTGATTCGGCATTTATTATCACACAATTAACTTTTGTCTCTTGCTGTGAAATTAACTGCAGAATTCCCGTCTTCACAAAATCAGCATTAAAAAATATCATGGCTGATTCTATTTTCAGTACAAGAATTCCCGGGATCTGCTTTACTTCAGGATTATCCTGTATGTTTTGAAAATGCGATTTATTCT
Source organism: Bacteroidota bacterium (assembly GCA_036782875.1). Classification (GTDB taxonomy): domain Bacteria; phylum Bacteroidota; class Ignavibacteria; order Tepidaquicellales; family Tepidaquicellaceae; genus JAGPCH01. The sequence goes on from DAIPYG010000138.1 coordinate 1,297, forward strand.
CTAAAACGCCCTGCACGGATATGTGCGGCTGTGCTGCATTTCTTATTAATCTGAACATAGAAAATGATACGGCTATAATTACACCGGGCATCACTCCAATCAAGATCACACTGACTGACGTAAGTATTGAAATAAAGAATTCTATTTTGCTTAATCTGAAGAGCTTTTTGGAATACTTTATATCAAACAATCCTATACATGCAGAAATGATAATCGCGCTTAATACTGTTACAGGCAGCAATGAAAGAAAATCAGTAAAGAAAAGAAGGCATATAAGAATAGAAATTGCTGCAAATACTGAAACCAGCTGCGTCTTGCCTCCGGATACATTATTCACAGCTGTTCTCGAATCAGCTCCGCTGATCACAAATCCATGAGAGAATCCTGACATTATGTCAGCAACACCAAGTGCAATAAAGTCCTGATTTGGATCAACAGTATATCCGTTCCTCGAGGCAAAACTCTTATTGGTTAACATTAAACTGCAGAAACTTATTAATACTATTCCTGTTGATTCGTACACCAGCTCTGTAATTTTTACATCTTCTATTTTAGGTAAACCAAATACCGGAAATCCAGAAGGGATAAATCCGACCAAAGCTACATTCTTTGTATCTTTAAAAACTGCTATAATAATTATACCGATGATCACTGCCAATAATGGTGCCGGCAGTTTGGGATAAAATTTCTTTAGCAGCATTATCAGTACAAATGAACCTCCGCCAATTAGTATAGTAAAAATATTTGTAAGATCTATTTTGGATATGAATTCAAATATCATCTTAAAAAACTCTTTAGATACTAATTCAAATCCGAAAAGTTTACCAAGCTGACCTAATATTATTGTGATTGCTAATCCGTTTAAATAACCTGTAAGAATGGGCTTAGAAAGAAAATTGGCAACAGATCCAAGTCTGAAAAGTCCTCCGAGAATGCATAGTGTTCCGACTATAAATGCAACCATTATAGATAATGACTGATATAATTCCATATTGCCTGCTGCAATCGGGGCAATCACCGATGCTACAAGCAGACATGTCGCAGCATCCGGACCCAGAATCAGCTGTCTTGAAGATCCGAATAAAGCATAAGCCACCATAGGTAGTATGCTTGAATACAATCCTGCCTGTGGGGGAAGTCCTATCAAAGCCGCATATGCTATACCGATCGGGAGCACAATTGCAGCTACTGATAGTCCGGCAAAGATATCTTTGATTAAAAATTCTTTCTGATAGCTATTAATAAGATTTAAGCCGGGTAAGAACTTAAATAATTTTTGGGTAAATGAACCACTCAATTAACTATTAATTCTATATTATTAAATTTAAACTAAAATCCAGAATCTAATTTCCAAAAACAAATAAAATTAAAATCCGAAGTTTTCTGAATTTTTTAAAATGAATGCGGCAGAATTTATTGCTGACGAAAAAACATAATTTCCAAAAAGCTCTTTTTAATTCAGCATCTATTATAACCCGGCAAATTTGAATGGTGTTGAATCAATGAATGATTTAAGTGCATCTCCTGAATAAGTTTCGTTTTTTTCCACACTTAGCTTTTTTACCGATGCGCTTTCACTGAAATCCGCATTCTTTATATCAATCCAGAAAGTGTTTGGCGTTAATACTGTTTCAAAATAATAAACAAGATTTTTCTGATCTGATACCGATCTCCACCTTGTAGAAGAAATGTTCGGTTCTTTTTCCGATGAGATCCCGAATGGAACAGAACAGTTTCTTATAATACTGAAAACACTACCTACAGCTATTCTAGTATCTTCTGTCTGAGGTATAGCAGTTAAGTAGAAAGAAGCTCTTGCAAATCGATCGGATGCACGGTTTGTTCCGGGAAGCATTACAGTTCCGCTGATCTGCTGCCAGTATTCATTAAGCGCAAGCTGCTTTTCAAATACAGGAGAATTGGTCATTACATTATATTTCATATCATGATGTATGACTAATTTCCCGTTAATGTATTCAAATATTGCATTATCACCCGCAGCATCCGAAATTGACAAGTGCAGTGAAGCATAAACATCAGTACCCGGTATTTCTGCTGATACAATTACAAATTCTTCCTTTCGCATTTCATTAACAACTTCGTCGACTGTAGTAAAATTGTCCAGCACATACTGCACCCACGCGGCAACGGATAATCCTTTCTGATTGCCGTCATAAGCCGGATATTGTGACTCTGCCAGCCATAATAAATTGGCAACCAGTCCCTTCTCATTCATACCGTCACAGCTTGAAATGTCGAATGCGCTTGCGACTATGCTCCCGTATTTTGATTTCCATTTCACAGAGTTGGATCCGACCTCACCATTTCTTTCCATTCCTCTGGGAAAGATCCAGATATTAGCTGGGATCTCACTCTGCCAGTCCATAGAACGGGCTGTTATTATATAGTTGTTTGGTCCTTTGTATACTAATCTTGTGCAGGCGGTAGCGTGATTTGAAACTGACAGAATTAATACTGCCGTTATAAAAAACAATAGTGATTTTTTTGTTATCATATTTTTTTAATTAAATTATTTTTTACTGGCTGTTTAACGGCAAAGAATTGTTTTGGGAAAAAAATATATATTTTATTCTAAATTAATTTAATACTTTTGAAATTTCAACATTAATAAACATTTATTTTTAGAAATATTTTCAAATCCGTCCAAAACGTGATTCAAAGACTTTACAATAAATTTAATCCGCTTTTCTTCTGATAGATCATAAGAAAAGCCTGGCAAAAGAAAAATCTCCCGCTGGTGAAAAATTGCCGGAAATTCTTTCGCAATGGCAGCGATAATCACATCTCCTCACTCGTTTCGCTCGCTCGTCAGACATGTGATTTTTGCTTTCGCCATTTCTCAGAATTTCTTATCGGTAATTTTTCACATGCGGGTTTGTTTTTAAATGAGAAAATTAAGTTTTATTCTGAACCAAATTTTGCATATAATAAGATATTCATATTTATTTTGGACAATACTGAAATATTTTAATCCTGCCATGTCATATATGGAAATTCAAATAGTAATCTTTAATAATTTATTTCTAAATTAAGGATGATACATTTAATTGAGATTGCACCGATCAACCTACTTTAAATATTGTTTATTGCAATAGTAACTTGATTTAATTATTTTTCAACTTTTAAAATTATAACTTAAAGAGGTATAAAATTGTCTTCAACTAATTCAGATAAACTCCCGGAATTTAAATTTTCACTTTCAGCTCAGACAGCCCGGGAACTCCCGCTTGGCTGGGCAAAACAGGCAACTGTAACGGATTTTCCCGTTTCAAAAAATATTGCAGGAGTATTAATGTCACTAAAGCCTGATGGTCTGAGAGAACTTCATTGGCATGCAAATGCGGCTGAATGGGGATTTGTTATTTCAGGAAATGTTAGAACTACAATAATTAATCCGGAAGGTCAGTACGAAACAAATGAATTTAAGGAAGGTGATATCTGGTATTTTCCCCGAGGTCACGGTCATTCTATTGAAGGTCTCGGTCCGGATGGCACAACATTTATGCTTGTCTTCGACAACGGAGCATTCTCAGAATTTGCTACTTTCAGCATCACTGACTGGCTGTCGCAGACTCCGCGTGAAATCGTAGAAAAGAATCTTCAGGTGGATATGAATGATCTGAAAGGTCTTCCTGATAAAGAAGTATATATAACAGGTATAAAAGAAAAATTATTCAGCAAGAAACTGAACTCGTCTCCGCTAACTCATAAATACAGTCTGCTCTCCCAGAATCCTATTAAAGACTGTGACGGCGGAAAATTATGGATCGCTTCTTCAAAAGTTTTTCCTATATCAACAACAATGACAGGAGGAATTCTTCTTTTAGAGCCGGGAGCATTAAGAGAACTTCACTGGCATCCTAATGCAGATGAATGGCTTTATGTAATTTCCGGAAAGGTCAGATTAACTGTATTCGCTTCTTCAGCTCTTTCATCTGTAGTTGAGCTTTCGGAAGGTGATATCGGATATACTCCTATGGGTTATGGTCACTCAATTGAAAATACTGGAGAATCGGATTGCAGACTTCTGGTTGTCTTTAACAGCGGGAATTATGAGGAGATATCTCTAAGCTCATGGCTTGCTTCAAATCCTGATGAACTCGTAGCAGCTAACTTGAATCTCCCTCCTGATGTGGTCAGAAAATTTCCCCCAAAGGAAGCTTTTATACTGAGTGGTAAAATAATATAATATTTTTAAGTAATTTAATTTTATTTCTTTATCTAATTATAATTCACCTCATTTTTTTAAATGAATTAAAAATATATTAGATAATATTATTAATAACTGATGTTAAGAAAAGTAATTTTTCGTGTCATCATATTGAAGTGAAGCTTCCAACTGTTTCTATTCCGGTTTAATTTTGGATTCCCCTTTTAGCTCTGTTCGATCAGTATGTCAAAATTCGTACCTTCAGTTACTAACTATTAAATATTCAGAAAGCTATTATATTACAGTACTGTCCAAAATAAATATGAATAGCTTATTATATGCATAATTTAGTTCAGAATAAAACTTAATTTTCTCATTTAAAAAAACAAACCCGCATGTGAAAAATTGCCGTTAAGAAATTCTGAGAAATGGCGAA
>DAIPYG010000139.1:0-554 GCA_036782875.1 Bacteroidota bacterium
GCGGATGATAAAACCGGATTCATTTTCAAAATAAAACGTTTTGGACGGATGTTGATATGAACTGACTTATACAATTAATTACAAATTGCAATTGCATATTAATTAAATTAATTTAACTTCACCCAATAAGTAAATCTACTATTAACTATTCTTATACAGTTTATTGAAGTTTTTCAATTATACTAATTCACATTAATCAAAAAGAAAGGGAAACAAACGAATGAAAAAATTATTTTTCATTTTTACAATTATTCTTGCCGGTTACTTTGTGTTTACCGGACAGAAGAATCCGGATAACGCTAAAGTGAGTGAAACAGCTCCGCCTATCTGGAATATTCATAAGCTTATGAAATGGTACTCAGACAGAGGACTTACTCCTCCTCAGTATGTGGCAACGGAATTAACTTCAAAGAATAATGCAAAACAAACCGATGCAGGTGATGCTCCCGATGTAAGGGTTTTTCCTTCAAGCAATCCTCAGTCAGAAAATTCTATAGCTATAAGCGAGCTCAATCCTCAGAATTTATTTATTTCCACCAACATAACTTTTACTC
>DAIPYG010000139.1:564-5864 GCA_036782875.1 Bacteroidota bacterium
AAAGCAATCCTAACGGATATTCAAACTATGGTGATCCGGTTGCGTTGTTTGATCTTGCGGGTAATGCCTACTGGGTAACTCTTACCCAGCCGGGAGGTATTGGTCTTACTAAAACAACAAACTTCGGAGTCAACTGGGGACCTTTATGGTACGCTGATCCGGTCTCCAATACAAATGATGACAAAGAACATGCTATGACTGATCTCTCTGGGGTCTATCCTAATAATTTATATGTTGCACTGACGGATTTTTCTCTGAGCGGACCACCGGTAAGTTTTATGAGATCTACTAACGGCGGACAAAACTGGAGCGGCAGAACTAATCTACCGATAGGAAGTGCGAGAGGTCAGGGAGTTAATATTCAGACTGGTCCTGCCGGTCAGGTATATGTTACCTGGGCTCATTATCCGAACACAACTGCAGAACAGGGAATTGGTTTTGCAAAATCAACTGACGGAGGTCTGACTTTCAATACTCCGGTAGTTGCTTTTCCTATTTCGGGTATAAGAACTTCTAACGGAGGCATTCCTGAATTCGGCGGATCAAGGGTTTCAAGTTTTCCTTCGATGGCTGTTGACAGATCTTCAGGATCCAGAAGAGGCTGGATCTATATAGTTTATCCCGACAGAAGTACGGGAGATGCAGATGTTTATGTTAATATTTCGACTGACGGAGGAACAACCTGGGGTTCAAAGATCAGAGTTAACAATGATCCCGTCGGTAACGGCAAACAGCAGTGGATGTCTTCAGCTGCGGTAGACGCAACCAACGGAGCCTTAAGCGTTTCTTATTATAACATGGATACAACCGGAATGCTTACTGCAAGATATCTCGCAACTTCTCTTGACGGAGCATCATCCTGGAATTATACAAATATCAGCGATGTAAGATTTAATCCTGGACCTATCCCCGGTTTTGCAGCTGGTTACATGGGTGACTATTACGAAACTGCCGCATACGGTGGAAAAGTAATTCCCTGCTGGAGTGATAACAGAGCTGGTCCCTGGCAGGCTTATGTTTCACCTTCCGTTCTCGGACCATCTATCAATACTACTCCGCTTGGAAATACAGAAAATCTCAGCGGACCATATATTGTAAATGCAGCTATATCAACTGCCGGTAGCGGACTCGTTACAGGTAAGACAAAAGTTTACTGGGGCAGAAATACTCTTAATGACAGTATTACAATGACAAACTCTGGTGGAGCTAACTGGACCGCAAACATTCCCGGAAACGGTACGCAGACTCAATACAGGTATTACATTAAGACGATTGATTCTCTTGGCAGAATTGCAACTGCACCTGCCAATGCCCCGTCTTCATATTTCTCTTTTATAGCTGCATCCGATACTTCGAAGCCTGTAATTACAACTACTCCTCTTGGTAATCAGGCTGCGGAAAGCTGGCCTTCTACCGTTTCAGCTATTGTGACCGATAATATCGGACTGGATTCAGTGTGGGTAAAGTGGTACAAGAATACTCCCGCAACTTCCAGACAATTCAGACTAAATAATACGGGAGGTAATAATTTTGCATCTGCTTTCAATTCATTAAACTCGGACGTAACTGCAGGAGATTCAATATTTTATAAAATATTTGCTCAGGATAATTCAATTCTTCATAACAGGGATTCTACTTCACAGTTTAAATTTAAAATTGTAGCGGCATTCCTTTGTGAAGGATTTACTTCGACTGTTTTTCCTCCTGAAAACTGGATCACGGAATACTCAGGAACTGATTTCTGGACAAGAGAAGATGTAAGCTCTTTTGGAATTGGAGTTGGTTCAGCTAAATTTAACAATTATGATGCAATAGCCGGGACGACTCAGTCTTTGATAACTCTTACATTCTCGCCTACAGCAGCCGGAGATTCACTGAAGTTTGATCATGCCTACTGTACTTATGAAACTGAAGTTGATCAGCTTGTAATTGAAACATCTGCAAACGGCGGAACATCCTACTCCACTCTGATAACACTAGACGGAGGCGTTTCAGGACCGCTTGTCACTGCATCTCCTTCTTTGAATCCGTTCACACCTGCATCAAGTCAGTGGGCAAAAAAGAAATTCAGTCTGCCTGTCGGAACAAATAAAATTAAATTCAGAACTGTCAGTGCATACGGAAATAATTTATTTCTCGATACTATCTGTGTGACAAGCCCGTCTACCGGGATCACACAGTTGCTGACAGAATCTATTCCTGAATCTTATTCTTTATCACAGAATTATCCTAATCCATTTAATCCAACAACAAATCTGGAGTTCGGGATTTCTGGTCTGGGATTTGTTTCACTGAAAGTATATGATATTCTTGGAAAAGAAGTAATGACCCTGGTAAATGAGATCAAACCTGCGGGAAGATATAAAATAGATTTTAACGGAAGTAATCTTTCAAGCGGAATGTATTTCTATAAACTAGAAGCAGGCAATTTTACAGAGACTAAACGCATGCTGCTGATTAAGTAATTTCAAATTACTAATTTCAGATGTCAAATGAATGACATCCAGAATCGAATACTACACCGGGGAATAATTAATTTTATTCCCCGGTTTTTATTTTATATGTTAAGTAGAGACGTTACATGCAACGTCTCTACTCTTTAAGAATAACTATTCTTACTTCAAGTATAAACAGCGGAATGACGAAGTTGAATATCCTGTACAATCTTTGTGTATTGTTTTGAACGAATGTGATTCCGCTTCCGCCGTTGGCGAATTCTTAATTTTCCCGCCGCTGTTGTGTTCCAAAAAGTTTGCTTATTACATTTTAATTTGAGTAAACTGTAAGAGCAAACTTTTTGGTCACCAACAGCAGAACTCTCTCCGAAGAAGACCTTTCATAATTGTCAAGAAGCAGTATGAATTTAAAAAGAAGCTCTGTGAATGTGAAAAGAAGCGTGTTGAATGCGAAAAGAAGCCACGAGAATGTGAAAAGAAGCGTGTTGAATGCGAAAAGAAGCCACGAGAATGTCATAAGAAGACGGGAAAATGTGAAATGAAGCCGCAAGAATGTCATAAGAAGCCGGGAAAATGTGAAAAGAAGCCGCGAGAATGTCAAAAGAAGCCGGATGAATGCAAAAAGAAGCCATGAGAATGTCAAAAGAAGCCGCGAAAATGTCAACTTGTGTTGCACTCTTTGCTGATTAAAATGAAGTAGATGGTGTAAGAAACGAGTTAGATGTGAATGAATGCTAAGTAATTGATAATGTAATCAGAGTAGATGCGAATAGAAGCAAGTTAGATGGAGATAGAACCGAGTTAGATGAATATGGAAACAAGTTAGATTCATATGGGAACAATTTAAATGCGAATGGAATCAAGTTAGATGCATTTGGGAATAAAGTAAATGTTAACAGGAGAGAAGTAAATGCAGATGAACACAGTGTAGATGAAAATAAATGCCGCGTAAATCAAAAAATAAATGAAGTCGATGCGGTAGAAAACTTTTTCAGGGAGCTCAGAAAAAAAGTATTTTGAAATTTACATCATAAAATTGAAATATATTTCAATGAACAAGGAACAATGAGCTATGAACTAATCATATGGAATTTGGTATTTCGAAATTAGGATTTGTTTCTTTGAAGGTCTATGATATTCTTGGTAAGGAAGTTAAAACTTTGGTGAATGAAATTAAGCCGGCAGGAGTTTATAAAGTTGAATTTGACGGAAGTAATCTTTCAAGCGGAATTTATTTTTATAAGATTGAAACAGGAAGTTTTATATAGACTAAACGCATGATACTTTTGAAATAATTTTAATTTATAAATTTCAAATTGTAAATTAGTAATAACGATTTACTGATAGCTAACCGGGGAATGATTAATTTTATTCCCCCCAGCAAACTTTTTGTCACAAATGACAGCAGTAAAAATACGAATTGCCTCATAATGCAGATAATACAATACAGGGAGATAATTCATTTTCTACTTATACTACTTTCGATAAGAGGACGTTAATAAAAGTATGCATTACAATTTTAAAACTTTTTGAACGATGTATACAATTATTATAATTTCTAAATTGAAATTACTTAAACCAATAAGTAATTTATGTTAATCTCAATTTAAACCAGTAATATCATGAAAATAAAGAATACAATTGGATTTATATCATATTTATTTTTTCGCTGATCGTTTACATTAATCTGGTCGGGTATGATGACGGAATAGTCGGTCAGACAAAGAAGAAAGGTAATATGGAAGGATGTGTGTGTCACACATATTTACCCGACAGAAGTGTTTCCGTTATTATTTCCGGTCCTTCAGTAATGACAGTTGATGATACTGCAACTTTTAAACTGCAGATGATCGGCGGACCGGACATAGCGGGAGGTTGCGATATATCCGCCAGCCTTGGTGATTTACAGGTTTCATATCTTGATCAGGATCTGCAAAGAATGGAACAATATCCGGGCTCAGGTTTTGAGCTGACACATATAGAACCAAAACTGTTTACAACAGATACCCTTGAATTTATATTTAAATATAAAGCGCCGTCTGTTGCGGGAATATTTGATACAATCTTTGCCAATGGAAATTCTGTAAATCACGATACAACGCCTTCAGATGATAAATGGAACTATGCCGGTAATTTCCTGATAGAAATAGTCGATAATCCTCTGCCTGTTGAACTCACTTCTTTTACTTCATCCGTAATCGGCAATAATGTTCTCCTTAACTGGACAACCGCTTCTGAACAGAATAATTCAGGATTCGAAATACAAAGGTCAATGCCGGATGGGAAATGGAATGTTTTGGGATTTATTCAGGGAATCGGCAATTCTGAAATTCAGCATGATTATTATTATTCAGATAAAAATCTGATTCCCGGATCTTATGGTTACCGTTTGAAACAAATTGACTTTAACGGTAATTTTAAATTTTATGAACTAGCAGGTGAGGTAAATATCGGACTTCCGTCGGATTGCAGGTTGTTTCAAAATTTCCCTAACCCGTTTAATCCATCAACTGTGATAAGCTATAATTTATCATACACTGCAAATGTAAATTTGAAAATTTATGATGCTGCCGGAAAAGAAATTCGCGAACTTGTAAACAAATTCCAGAATGCCGGAAACTATAGCATGGAATTTATTGCAGATAATCTGCCAAGCGGAATATATTTCTATAAATTGACTGCCGGTAATTTTTCAGATGTTAAGAGAATGATTCTCGTGAAATAATTATAAATTTCAAATTCAAATTTCAAATGGTTACTCAGAAATATTGATCTGAAAATAGTCAGACACAATGCTGTCTAAAACGATATTTAAATGAGAATTAATTATGTTATCTGATTCAA
>DAIPYG010000140.1:0-5762 GCA_036782875.1 Bacteroidota bacterium
TCTGTACTCTAAAGTGTTTTGAGACACTCTCGAAAAAGGGGAGGGTTTGGGAGGGGTTTCGTGATCAAATAGGTGGATTTTCAAATAGCATTAAATGAATATTAAATAAATTCACTAAACAAAAAATAACGTTTTGGAAGGATGTGGTATGAAAAAAAATAAATAATCTTTATGTATTTGAAATTTTAATAAAGATTGTGTAGTTTTAAAAAACGTTCATAACGTGCATTATATAAATTATGGAAACAGCAATATCATCAAAAAAAGCGGCTGAGTATTTCAAAGTTAATGAATCAACTGTTAAAAGGTGGGCGGACAGCGGAATTCTTAAATGCTATAAGACAGCAGGAGGTCACAGAAAATTCAGACTTGAAGATCTGAAGAATTATGCGGATGCGAATGATCAACAGACAGTCAGCTTAGTGAACATAGAAAAGAGTACAGCCCGTAAACAATTATTGAAAGACAGGAAATACAGTCAGCTATGCAGCAGGCTGGAGAAAATTATTCTTAAAGGCAATTCGAATTCTGCATTTGATTTTTTATATACTTTGTATTTCAATAAATATTCGCTTGAAGAAATATTTGATAAAATTATCCGCGAAGTAATGGCAAGCATCGGTTCTAAATGGGAAGGCAAAAAGCTTGGAATTGAGAACGAACACATTGCAACAAATACTCTTGTTTCTTCTCTGCAGAAATTTGAGACTGTGATTAATAAAAAGAAAAAGATAAAGAGATCAGCGGTATGCGCAGGACCTGAAAATGAGTTTCACGAAATAGGGCTGATCTGCGTTAAGATTACTCTTGAATCTGAAGGCTGGGATGTAATTTATCCCGGTATAAATCTTCCGTTTGATTCGCTGAACGAACTGGTAAATAAGATCAGCCCGGATCTGGTTTGCTTAACTGCGACCAATATCGGCAATAAGAAAGATTATGAAAAGCAGCTGGGAGTACTAATTAAGAATACAGAATTATCAGGCGGCAGGGTACTGCTTGGAGGCAGTAATTTCATAACTGAAAAGTATAATGTGTTAAAATGCGAAGACATTTCAAATCTTAAAAAACAATTAACAAAAATTTGAATAAGAAAGATATAATAATAATAGGCAGCGGGCTTGGCGGATTATCAGCTGCATTACGGATTGCTTCCAGAGGGCATAAAGTAAAAATTCTTGAGAAGCATTCTGCAGCCGGCGGAAGATTGAATCAGTATAAAGAACAGGGATTTACATTTGATCTTGGTCCTTCATTTATGAGCATGACATTCGAGTTTGATGAGCTTTTTAAGGACTGCGGACTGAGGAATCCGCTTAAACTTACAAGTCTGGATCCCTTATACAAAGTTAATTTCAGAGATAAGACTATCCCGTACACAATCTGGAAAGATACAGCAAAACTTGCACTGGAGTTTAAAGACATTGAACCTGACTTTGAAAAAAAAGCTGAAGCATACTTAAATAAGGCAGCGCAGTTTTATCATGATACTGAAGATAAAGTCATCAGAAGAAATTTTGACAGCCTGGCGGATTATTTTTTGAAAATCTCTTCCGTGCCATTAAAGCATTTGCCGTATTTAAGAAAAAAATTATGGACACTTCTTGATGAAACATTTGTATCACATGAAGTAAAAGTTATATTTTCCTTAGTGGCATTTTTCCTGGGTTCAACTCCATTTAAAACTCCTTCTATATATTCTCTTCTGAATTATACTGAATTAAAGAATAACGGATACTGGACTGTAGAAGGCGGTATGTATAAAATTGTTGAAGAGATCGTAAAAGAGCTGAGTAAGCTGAATGTAGAAATTATATATGATACGGAAATTCAGAGTATTGCCAATTCCAACGGCTCATTAAAAGCTATCAGAGACAATAAAGGAAGGGAATGGAAGGCTGATACATTTATTGTCAATGCTGATGCGGCTTCTTTCAGGGGAAAAGTATTAAACAGGAATAAATATACTGATAAAAAGCTGGATGATATGGAATGGTCGTTAGCGCCATTCACAATTTATCTTGGCATTAAGAATAAAGTGCCGGGACTGTATCATCATAATTATTTTCTTGGAAATGATTTCATAAAATATGCGGATAAAATATTCACTTCATCAGTAATTCCTTCCAAACCATATTATTATGTAAATATGCCTTCTCATGCGGATAGTACCTGCGCTCCTGAGGGCTGTGAAAATCTGTTTATTCTTTGTCCTGTTCCTGATCTCAGATTTAAAAAAGACTGGAATGACAGGAGTGAAGTGGCTGAAGATATTATCAGTGACCTTTCCGAAAGAATTAATTTCGACTTGAAAGAGAATACTGTAGTTAAGAAAATACTTACACCTGTTGAATGGGAATCCATGTTTAATTTGTACAGAGGTTCCGGACTCGGACTATCACATGGAATGAAACAGATCGGAGGATTCCGGCCATCTAACAGGGATGAAGTGTTTTCTAATCTTTTTTATGTCGGTGCTTCTACTGTTCCGGGGACAGGGTTACCAATGGTTTTGATAAGTTCTAAACTTGTAACGGAAAGGGTATTGAATGAGCATTGAACTTTATAATAGTGTTTCATTCAGGACAAGTGATCTGATAACCAAGAGATACAGTACTTCCTTCAGTCTTGCCATAAGAATATTTAATCCGGAATTAAGGGAAAGTATCAGTTCAATATACGGTTATGTGAGACTTGCCGATGAGATAGTAGATTCTTTTCACGGTTATGACAAACGCAGTCTGCTAAATGAACTGCTCAATGATACATATAGTGCAATGCGGAATAAAATATCATTGAATCCGATACTGCATTCATTCCAGTCAACAGTTAATAAATATGACATACCTGTTGAATACATAAATAATTTCCTTGAAAGCATGGCAATGGATCTTGATAATAATTATTATGAACGGGAAAGCTATGATAAATATATATACGGTTCTGCAGAAGTTGTCGGGCTTATGTGTTTAAAGGTCTTTTGTCAAAATGAAAATGAATTATTCAACAGTCTTATAGAACCGGCAAAAGCCCTTGGGTCTGCATTTCAGAAAGTAAACTTTTTAAGGGATATAAAAAGTGATCTTAATGAAAGAGGAAGAATATATTTTCCCGGAGGAAGTAATATTGAGAAGATAAATAATCTCAACAAAGAATTGCTGGAAAACGAAATTGAAGAAGAGTTCAGGAAAGCTCTTTCAGGAATAAAGCGGCTCCCTAACAGTTCAAAACCCGGAGTATATTCGGCTTATGTATATTATTACATGCTTTTCAAAAAAATAAGAAGAATGAAAGTAACAGATCTATTTGAAAGAAGAGTAAGAATATCAAACCTTACAAAGCTGACACTTCTTATCAGGTCACTGATAAAAACAAAAATGATAAACGTGATCGAATGAGCGGGTATCTTCTTATAAATCTACTGATCATCACAATACCGCTGGCTCTAAGCTTTGAAAAAAACATTAAGTTTTATAAGAAGTTTAACAGTGTTTTTATTTCGATTATCTCAATCGGGTTTATATTTTTAGTATGGGATGTGATCGCAGTAAGAAGGGGTGACTGGTCTTTCAACAAAGAATATGTATACAGATCAGAACTGTCTGGACTTCCGTTTGAAGAAATTCTTTTCTTTGTAACAGTACCTTTCAGTACACTTTTTATTTATGAAACTCTGAATTATTACATAAAGGAAAAAACATATAATATTCACGTTAAATATTTTTATATATCTTCTTTAATATTTTTTATAATTGCAGTTTTAAACTATGACAGGTATTATACAGCAACAGTTTTTACTTTCTGCGGAGTTATAATTTTAATACAAAATATATTTATGCCGGCATATGTTTTCTCAAAAAATTATATGCTTACACTGTTGATTTCATTCATACCTTTTCTGATAGTGAATTATTATCTGACATCATTGCCGGTTGTAATATATAATCCGGGCACCATTATGGGAATCAGGTTTCTTACTATACCGGCAGAAGATTTTTTCTATTCTTTTTCAATGATATCGGGCTGGTTGCTGGTATACAGGTGGAGTGAGAAATATGAACGAAATATTATCCTGAAGAATGATAAGAGCAAAGCATAACAGATTTGCAGAATCGCTTTACAGAATTTACATAAAGCGGCTTTTAAAAAAAAACTTTAACAGATTTATTCTGCTGAATGAGATTCCTGATATTCCGGAGAACAGCGGACTTATTGTTACACCAAACCATTTCTCCTGGTGGGACGGGTTTTTTGCAGAGTTTCTTATGAGAAAATTTACGGACAGGAGATTATACATTCTTATGCTTGAGGAACAGTTAAAGAAATTCTGGTTCTTCAGATATCTGGGGGCATTTTCGATTAAGCAGGGCTCAGTTAAGTCAATAAAAGAAAGCATTGACTATGCAAAAGAAATTTCCTCATCTTCTTTAAATTATCTGGTCTATTATCCTCAGGGACGTATACTAAATTATGGAAACAGCGCTTCTGTACTTAAAAAAGGACTGATGTCAGTTGCAGGAAACACTAATGTAGGTATATTGATAGTTTCATTCAGAATTATTTACGGTACAGAAAAATTGCCCGATATTTACTGCAGATTTTGTGAGAAACTTTGTTCGGTAAGCTGTGAGGAAGACTTTGTGGAATATGAAAGATTGTTTTTTAAGAATACTGAACTTCTTGATCAAAATATCAGTGCATCTGATGCTATTAATATATTTTGAATAAAATATTTCAGGAGGTATTTGAAAATGAGAAATGTAATCTCTTAAACTAAATTTAAAAATAATATAACAGCCATTAAATAAATTTTTAAACTATGCAAAATTAATTTGGCTATCATAATTTCAACGGCAATTATTATTTCCTGGCTGCTTCATTTATTCTACTGCCTGGCATACGTAGATGTAAAGTATGATAATGCTTTTTTATATTTAAATATATTATTGCAGGGTTATCTTTATACCGGACTATTCATTACGGCTCATGATGCAATGCACGGAAATATTTCAGCAAACAGAAAGGTCAATTTAGTAATTGGAAGATTATGCGCTTTTTTATTTGCCGGAATATCATATGAAAAGCTTTTGAAAAATCATATCAGGCATCATACACATCCGGGAACTGAGCTGGATCCTGACTTTTATACAGGTTCACGTAATTTTTTTGTATGGTGGTTTGTATTTATAAAAAGATATCTTACTGTTTTCCAGATAATTGTAATGGCTCTGGAGTTTAATTTACTGAAATTATTATTTCCTGAAATATCAATCTGGATGTTCTTTGTGCTCCCTGCGCTTCTCAGCACGTTTCAGTTATTTTTCTTCGGAACTTATCTTCCGCACCGCAGACCTCATACACATGAAATGCTGCCCCATAACTCGCGTACTCAAAAAAGAAATCACTTATTTGCTATGTTATCCTGTTATTTTTTCGGATACCATTCTGAACATCATTCCTGTCCGGATACTCCATGGTGGAGGCTTTATAAACTGAAGTAGAGAATTTCTGACAAGTTCATTTAGAAAAATACAGTACTGTCCAAAATAAATTTGAATAGCTTATTATAAGCATAATTTGGTTCAGAATAAAACTTAATTTTCTCAATTAAAAACAAACCCGCATGTGAAAAATTACCGATAAGAAATTCTGAGAAATGGCGAAAGCAAAAATCACATGTCTGACGAGCGAGCGAAGCTAGTGAGGTGTTGTGATTTTTGCAGCCATTGCGAAAGAATTTCCGGCAATTTTTCACCAGCGGG
>DAIPYG010000141.1:0-5646 GCA_036782875.1 Bacteroidota bacterium
CATGTCCCCAGTGTATTCCAGTTTCCTGATGCATTGCTCCTGAATTGTTCATTGGCAGAATAAACTATTGAACTGTTTAAACTAAAAACAGCAATAACAAAAAAGATGTAAGTATTTAATTTTAGCATCATTTTCCTTTCAGTTAATTTATTATTTAAAAATTTTATATTTAGAATATCTTAATTTCATTCCTTGTAATTGTATAAAATTAACATGATCCTATCTTATTGCCATAGATATTAAAATCTGTTCTTAGAATTTCATGAACAATCATTTCAACCAGATTGATTTATTTAATTTAAAAAATATTCCAAATCCGAAATTCCAAATTACAATTATATTTATGGTGTTTTTTTAGAAATAAAATTAGTGGAATTATTATAAGCTATTAATATATCCGTCAGATCTACAATTGAATTTCCGTTCACATCTGTAACGACATATCCCGCTGCAAAACTTGATGAAGCATTATATGTCTGCAGAACATCTGTCAGATCTATGGAGCCATCCTGTGTCACGTCACCGCTGTACAGACAATATTTTGTTCCTTTTAATATTTCATTATTTCCATATGCCTGTGTCGCTGCAAAAGTAAAATCATAGTTCAGTGTAGAATCCTGAATATAGTTTACTCCGTTTTTGCTCCATGTTTCCAGAGAATTCCTGTGCTTCAATTGTATGTAGTATGTTCCTGTCGTGGCATTTGTAAACTGAAATGCTGATTTGTATGTAAGAGAGTCAAGAAGACCGACAGCAGAATCAACGACTGCATACGGTGAAGAAGTATTTCTTAAATAAGCCCTGACAGTATCTGTCATGTTTAAATTATTTGTTGCGATGTTATAAAATCCTTCCATTATCAAACCGATTGCAGCAGACACGCCTGAAGAATCCGCAGACCATCTTGAAAAAGAAGTTATCCCCGGTAGAGTAATTGTATTAGCTGCTATATTAACTGTCCCTCCCTGAAACAGCCATGTACTTCCTGAATTTGTCGACTTGAATAATTTTAAAGAAGGCTCCGGCTTGCCGTTTAATTCCGAATCATCAAATTTGAAAACGAATGTTGCATTGAGTCCGGAATTATTAGTTGGTGTAATATCATAATATCTTCTAATGCTTGTGCCTCCGTTCAAACCTGTCTGAACAGTATGTCCTCTTCTTACTTCAGTGCTGCCGAGATTTGATGCCTGAGTCAGCACAGCTCCCATTCCTGCTACATTCAATCCGCTTGGCGAGTTGATATTTCTTGTAGTTGTAATATATCCGGTATTTCCTTTGACAGTGTTACCGGGCGTCTCCGTCATATATCCTGTAGATGATATTGTTATTATTTTTCCGTTAAGATCAAGATCACCGAGAATGATATTCAGGGAATCGGGAATTGAAATGTTACCACTTAAGATCGCGCTTGCAGGATTATTGATGCGCAAAGTGTAATAGTTTACATTGATTGTCGGTACAGTCTGCATGATTGTTCCGTTATACTCAATTTTGCTGTTGGTATTTGTAAACGTTCCGTTCACGGTGAGAGGCGTCGTAGCGCTGAACTTTACATAGTTACTGCCTATGTTGAAGGATGTTCCTGTATTTACAACCATACTGAAGAACTGATGATTGGTTGTAAGATTGACAATAGCTCCGCTGACAAGAACTGAACTCACTGTTATAATTCCATTTCCCTGAAGTGTTTGCGCACCTATGGTTCCGACAAATCTGAGCGTCGCATTTGAGCTGCCTGCAATCGTTCCGTTGTTTGTTACATTACTGAAAACTTCTAAAAAATATCCTCCGATTCCTGCTGAAAGAGTCGCGCCGTTGTCAACAGTTATCTCTCCATATAACCTTCCTGTAAAAGGACTTGACTGATCATTTGCTGTTGTTGTTCCGTTATTTACTTTCAAAGGTGCATTGAAGCTTGAACCTCCTCTTATATTCAGCTGAACAGTTCCCTGCGTCTGTACTAATCCGGAATTTGAAACTGTGCTGCCTGTAAAGGTTGTGAATGTTCCCGAAGTAATTGTAAATGTATTGGAATTAGGATTAATTATTCCTCCTGTATTAATGTTAACAGTCGAAGTTGAAAAGGTTATGTTACTTAGCATTGTAATGTTACCGGAATTATTTATAGTGATATTACTTCCGGTAAATGTACCGGCTCCGGTAATTGTAGAAGTTGTATCCATTCTGAAAACAGGAGGATTCATTGAGCCGTTATTTTCCAGACTCGGTCCTTTTAAAATAAATTGTACTGAAATGACCCCGGTTATTGCACCGTTATTTATTACACTTTTGTGAGCTTCTAATACATATGTGCCTGTACCCACTGACAAAACAGCTCCGGCATCAACTGTCAGTGTTCCATACAACCTTCCTATAAATGGACTTGACTGATCGTTTGCAGTTGTTGTTCCGGTATTGACTTTCAAAGGAGCGTTGAAGTTAGATCCCCCTCTCAGGTTCAGCAGAATCGTTCCCTGAGTTCTTACTGTTCCCGAATTTGTTACGGTTCCGCCGCTTTGAACAGCGAAAGTTCCGGAAGTAATTGTGAACATATTTGAATTTGGATTTAATGTCCCGCCTGTATTAATATTAAATGCTGAGGTCGGAGAAAACGTAACATTTGATGATAAGGTTATATTTCCTGCACCGGAAATAGTAATTGTACTGCCGGTAAACGTACCCGTGCCGGAAATATTAGACGTTGAGTCCATTCGGAAATTCTGAGCTGTAAATGAGCCGGTATTGACCAGACTTGGTCCACGCAAAACAAATGTAGCAGATCCGGCAGCAGCAATGATCCCGTTATTAACTACAACACCATATACTTCAAGAAAATATCCTCCGCTTCCCACAGTCAGAGTTGCGCCGTTATCCACGGTAACCGATCCGAATAATCTTCCTGTAAAAGGACTTGATATTTCGTTCGCAGTTGTAGTTCCTGAATTCACTTTTAATGGAGCATTAAAACTTGATCCATTTCTCAGGTTCATTGAAGTTGTTCCCTGGGTTTGAAATAAACCGGAATTCAATACTGTACCGCCATTCATAACTACAAATGAACCTGAAGTAAATGTAAATGTTCTTGTATTCAGATTTAATATACCGCCGGTGTTTATAGTAAAAGATGTGGATGGAGAGAAAGTAACATTAGACAATAATGAAATATTTCCTGATGTGTTTATTGTAACTGTAGTATTTGTAAAAGAACCTGCTCCTGAAATATTAGAAGTTGTGTCCATTCTGAAATTTTGAGCTGTTATGGAGCTGTTGTTAACCAGACTTGATCCGCTTAAAGCAAAAGAAGCTCCTCCGGTACCGGCAATTGTTCCATTATTTGTTACAACATTATGCACTTCAAGTGTATAACCTCCGTTGCCGGCAGTTAAAGTAGCCCCGACATCAACTGTCACCGGACCAAATACTTTCCCGATAAACGGACTGCTTTGATCATTAACTGTTGTAGTACCTGAATTTATTTTTAGTGCAACATTAAAATTAGAACCATTTCTTAAATTCATTTCCGTACCGGCACCCTGTGTTTGAAATGTTCCGGTCCCGGTAACTATTCCTCCTGTAAATACTGTAAAATCGTCACCGCTTCCATTTAGCAAGGTAAGTGTTATGCCTGCATTTATCGAAAGAATACCTCCAGTATTAACAGTTAACTGATCGACGCTTACATTTACTGTAACCGTAACTGTATTAGGACTTCTGACTGTAATTGCTCCGCTTGTATCACGGGGAGTACTCGTAGCAGCGAACCATGTGCCGCCGCCGTTGGTTGACATTTCCCAGGTTGTTGTTGCATTCCAGTCTCCGGCAGCAATGCTTCTGAATTGTTCATTTGCAGAGAATGCCGTTCCGCAAAAAATAAAAGTAAGAAAAATCAGTAACACAAATTGTAATTGCAGTTTTTTCATTTTTTTTCTCCTTTTCAAAGAATGTTAATATTTATAATGTAAAAATTTCAATATTCAATTTAAATTGTTCCTCCTTTAATTATCAACTTTATTAATTGCGCTTTCATATATCCATACGTAACTCGTATATGAAAAAAGTCCCCCTGATACATTATCGAGATAGAAATTAATCTTTCATATCAGATTGTTTCGTAAGGCGTTACGATGTTTTGATATTAGATTTGTGTACAGGGGGAATAAAGTAATACTAAAAAATTATAAACACTCGGAACGCCTTGTGAACAAATTAAAATTATTTATTTCTTATGTCAAAGAAAAATAATTCGTTGTTTAGGATACTGATTCTTTAAAATCTCATTCTTAATTTAAATTAATATTGAATTTCAGCCTGAAATCAGGGTTTTTTACTTAATGCATTCGGGTTCTTTAGGAAATCCTTTAATTAATTCAGGATTTAAATTATCTTCATAAAACAATTCAGCGCTGTCTAATTTAAATACAAATGCAGGATACTCTATTAATAAAATTTCTCAGAACTCTGAACATCAATGAAATACGGCAATTCAGAGACTTTATCAACTCACCTGCTTTTAATAAGAACAGGAACATCACTGAATTATTTGAGATACATTATAAATACTATCCCGAATTTAAAACGGAAAGCCTGAAAGAAGAAATTTTGTTTGAACAGATTTTCGGGAAAGAGAAGTTTCAGTACTTCAAGGTAAAGAATCTTGTATCGGACCTCTTTGCTCTGGGAAAGGAGTTTCTTTCTTTCACTGTATATAAGAAAGACAATCAGGTGAAGGAAAAATTTCTTCTGCAGGAACTGAGAAACAGAAATCTGGATAGTGCTTTTATGCAGACTTATAAATACGCCGAAAAAACCCTGGAGAAAACAAGAGTGAAGGATGAGTCCTATTACAGACATAAGATTGACCTGCAGTTGGAGATTATGTCTTTTTATTCTCCCAAGAAACCAAATGTCAACTTTCATTACATGCAGGAAAGACTGGATCTGTTTGTTTATTACGCTTCAATCTTCATGCTTAAGATCTATAACATTATGCTGCATGAAAACAATCAGAATCATTATAATTTTGATATGAAAATGTTTGATAATGTCATGGACTATCTTGAAAAGATACCTATAAAAAATAATCCGACTCTGGAAGTTTATTATTACATACTTCTTCTTGAAAAGACAAAAGAAGAAAAATATTTTTATGTTTTAAAGGAATTGAAAAATAAGTACAGTAACGAGCTCAGCAGTTTTGATAATTATATGGTATATCTTCATCTCGACGGATACTGCGCCACGGCATATAATGTAAATTCAAGAACCGATCTTCTCATGGAACAGTTTATTCTTGCACGTGATAATTCCGCCATTGCAAGCCCGGAACTCGGGAAGATCTTATATCCGGATTTCCTAAATGAAATTAAAAAAGCAGCAAGGGTAAATGAATTTGAATGGGCTGAGCAATATATTGAAAGATACAATTTCAAACTCTCTGATGAAAAAGAGAATACTCTCAATTTCTGTTACGGTTTTATCTCTTATAAAAAAGGAGAACTTGAAAAGGCTCTGGATTATTTTTCCAGGGCTAACTTTGCTAATTTTATAATTAAAATTCAGGTAAAAATACTTCTGCTTCAGCTTTATGTGGACATGCAATACTACGAACAAGCGGAATTAATGATAGATGCTTTCAGACATTAT
>DAIPYG010000142.1:0-5589 GCA_036782875.1 Bacteroidota bacterium
TTAATGGATTTGGCATTTTTTTTATTTATTTAAATTAATGAATGATTATTGATTGAAATTATCTGATTGTTTTGTTTATGCTTCTGTATATTTAAATCATTTAAAATTTAGCATTTGAAATTTGACATTACTTCACAGCAAACACATTCTTAACTCCGGATATACCTTTTACTTCTAATTTATAAGTCAGCTCGCCCGCAATGATCTTTTCCGCAGATTTAAAATGTATATTGTAAACTCCAGCATCCATTAAGTCATCTATAAGAGTTTCGATTATTATCCCATCCGAATTATATACAGTGAGCTGTACATTCGCTTCTTCACCGAGTTCGAATTGAATAATTGTAGTATTATCAAACTGTGTTTGTTTAATATTGTGCAGTTTAAATATTCCGTTGTGCGGATTTTGATCTTTCCCGGTTTGATCTATTGTATATTCAGATGATCCGGTTATAGCTTTTTCCTGTGAAAATAAACTACTTTGGGTCACAAGAAAAACAGCTGTTACTATGGTGATTATTAATCTTACTTTTAACATTATTTTCTCCTTTGTTTTAATGTTTTTCATTTAATTGTTACAAAAATATATTTACTATGACTACTATCCAAAGAAACTTTTTCACGAGTTTCACGGCTAAGCACTTACATTTATAATCAGAAAGTCTTATTTTAGGCAGGAAATGAAAGAAATGATTTAAAAGCTTCTTAGGTAGTTGACAAATGTTTGTTAATTGTTAGTAGTTAATAGTTGATAATTGATAGTTCATAGTTGTTAGTTAAGCCAAGTTTTTAAAGTATTTGTAATTTGACATTTGCAATTTGTAATTATGCTTAAAAGCTCATTACTCGAGATCCTCCGTACATTCTCAAAGCAGGAGCTGATAAAGTTCGAGGACTTTGTCAGGTCGCCTTATTTTAATAAAAAGGAAAATGTGCTGAGATTATTTCTTGAGATAAAAAAATACGCACCGGATTTTGCGGATGCAAATCTTGAAAAAGAAAAGATCTGGGTTAAAGTGTTTCCGGAGATAAAATATAATTACGGGATCATGAAGAATCTTATATTTGATCTCAATAAAATAGCTGAAAGATTTCTCCACATTCAGAATTATGAAACAAAAAAATTCGAACAGGATATTAATCTGCTTGAGAAGTTGAATGAAAAAGACCTGTTACGGCAATATGTAAAAAATCTGAGATCTTTTGGGAACGAAACTGATAAAGCTCCTTTTGATATAAATTACTTTTACTATAAATACTTAGCCGAAGCCAAGGAACACGCTTTTCTATTTTCAAGCAATACAAGAATAAAAGGGAAAAATTTTTGTAATCCTGAAAGTATGAATGAGAATCTCATTTCATTTTTTCTTGTAAATTTTTTC
This sequence comes from Bacteroidota bacterium, assembly GCA_036782875.1. Lineage (GTDB taxonomy): Bacteria > Bacteroidota > Ignavibacteria > Tepidaquicellales > Tepidaquicellaceae > JAGPCH01. Next base: position 1,383 of record DAIPYG010000142.1, read on the forward strand.
GTTAAAAATTATGACTTTCTTCACGAAAGCCGGTTTTATGATAAGCCCGTTGATACTTCAGTCCTTGAAGCCGTCTGTAACTTTTTTGAAAATACTACTCTCCGGAATAATGAATTCGTTTTAATTTATTATTATACACTGAAGATAATAATGGATCTTAATGATGTAGGGTCATTCGGCAAACTTAAAGATCTAATGGATAAAAATTTTAAGCTGTTCCGACATGAGGAGAAATTTAATTTTCATCTGGCTATGGTTAATTTTTGTAATTTCAAAGTGATGAATGGCAGCCCAAGCTTTATGGAAGAACTTTTTTTAATTTATAAAAAAATGGTTGATCACGGTTTTTACAGTATAGATAAAGACGGGTTAATAAATTCCTCAATGTATGCAAATATTGTCAGCACGGCCGGTAACTTAAGAAAGTTTGAATGGGCAGACAAATTCCTCCTGCAATTTAAAAATAAGCTCCCTGCTTCTGAAAAGGAGCTGTACTTTTCGCTTGCGAATGCAACATTGAATATTAAAAAAGAAAATTACAATGAAGCCCTGCGTAATCTATCCACCTGTAAAAGTATTAACCCGATTATTAAAATTACCATAAAGAGGTTTCAGATTTTGATATACTATGAATTAGGTTATTTTGAAGAGCTGAATTCCCTGATTGATGCCTCTAAACATTTCATCTCAAATGATAAAATGATGACGGATTCTGCAAAACATATATTCAGCAGTTTCATTAATATGGTACAGGGAATGGCTGAGCTGAAATCCGGAAACCATAAGAAAAAAGACAGAGAATTTAAGCTGCAATCCCTGAAAAATGAGACATTGAAGAATAGTGCTACAAATAAAATATGGATCCTGGAAAAGTTAGCCGAATTGGAAAAAAAGATTAAAACCTGAAGTCTCAGGAAACATCATGAACAAGTCCCGAAGACATTATCTTATTAAAGTTGAAAGTTGAACGCATACAAGCCTTATCACTTTCAACATATACTTTCAGCATTAACATATCTGCTGTCTAAGATCTTTAAAAGTTAGTAGTTAGTAAAAAATTGATAATTGAAAATTGACATTTGAAATTTGTAATTTGAAATTATGTTAAAAAGCTCACTGCTCGAGATCCTCCGGACATTTTCCAAAGAGGAACTGATGAAGTTTGAAGACTTTATCCTGTCACCTTATTTTAATAAAATTAAAAACGTTAATAAATTATTTCTTCACATAAATAAATATGCGCCGGAATTTTCAAATGAGAATCTTGGTAAAGAAAAAGTCTGGCGAAATCTGTTCCCGGGGAAAGATTACAATTACGGTATTATGAAGAATCTCATTCACGAACTCAATAAACTCTCAATTAAGTTTATTGAGATGGAAAATTATAATCAGCTGAAATATGAAAGCAATGTAAATGTCATTCAGCAGTTTAAATCCAGAGGACTATTAAATTTATTTGATAAGAAAATCAGAGAAAGCAAAGATCAGCTTGAGAATTCTGTATCAGATTCAGATTCCTTTTACTATAATTATATTTTAGAATTGTTTGAGATCCACGTCCTTTCACTGAGACATGATATAAAAGAAGTAAGAAATTATGATTTCAATTTGTACAATATGAACCTGATCCGGTATTTTTATACAATGTTCTTTGATACAAATTCTATTTTTTGCCAGATATCATTTCTATACAACAAACCTCTGGACAGAGAAAAAATCGATCCGGTTGTCAGATCTTATGAACTATCACCTTATAGAAATTTCATTGTGGATTCACAATATTATGCTTTTAAAATAGTATATGATCCTTTCTGTGATGAAAATTATTACAAACTTAAAGAATTATTTTATGATCATTTCGATAAATATTCTGCAAGAGATAAATATATGTTTGCTATTGCTCTGTTGAATTTCTGTAAAAACAATTCATATACCGGTAATTCATTTTATATTAAAGAAAGGTATCAGTATAATAAGCTCATAGCAGATAAAGAATTATTCTTTTTCGACAATATTGTGTTTATTGACAGATACCTGTTTATGAGCATTGTCATTGCCGGATGTACTGCAGGAGAATTTGAATGGTGCGGGAAATTCATAAAAAAGTATGAAAAAAATCTCGAAGAAAAAAACAGGGAACAGACTATGAACTTTGCATATACCCACCTAAATTTTAAAAGTAAGAACTACGAAAAAGCTTTAAGCTATTTGTCAAATTGCAGCAATGCAGCCGGAATGGATAAAATTAATATCAAAGTTTATGAATTTTTCCTGTATTACGAACTTGGATATCATGAAGAATTAATAAACCTTGCTGATACCAGCCGGCATTTTGTAAAACATGATAAAACAATATCCGGTGAAGGAAAAAGGCTTTTCTCTAATTTTGTTAATATAATAAGAAGACTGTCGGAATACAGATATGGCTTAAAAAATAATAGCAAACATAAATATGAAATTGAAGATATAAAAAATTTTATTTCCAAAAATCAAATATCAAATAAATACTGGTTAAATCAGAAAATATCCGAGCTTGAAGAATCTAATGAGAATCAAAAAATTGACATTTAAAATTTATAATTTGATATTATGTTAAAAAGCTCACTTCTCGAGATCCTCCGTACATTCTCCAAACAGGAGCTGATAAAGTTTGAGGATTTTGTCAGGTCGCCCTACTTTAATAGAAAAGAAAATGTACTTAAATTATTTCTGGAGATAAAAAGTAATGCGCCTGCTTTTGAAAGCGAATGTCTTGGAAAGAAAGAAGTGTGGAAGAAATTGTTTCCGGGGAAAGAATACAACTACGGCATTATGAAGAATCTCATATTTGATCTCAATCAGCTTGCAGATAAATTTATGATTGATCAGAAATTCAATATCGATGATAATAAACAGACAGAATATCTTATGAACTCTCTGCTGGAACGTGAGCTGAATAAAATCTATAAGAATAAGTATAATTCAATAAGCCTTGGTCCCGATCTTAAAGTTATTAATGCGAATATACAAAACATAAGCGAACATTTTGATCACGTTAAAAAAATGTATTACATTAAATATTTTTATCATCATCAGTATGAACAAAATTACAATCTCGTTGAATTGCAAGTCGACCGGGATTCATCTCTCATAGCAGGTTTTCTGATTAATTTATTCGGAGCATATAATGATGTTGTAGGAGCTTCTGCTTCGGAAAATTCGGATCGCCGGGAAAATATTGTCTGCGAATTTCTCGATCTGCTCTCACCGGGTCTGGAGGATATAATTAATTCATTAATGCAGACATCAGAAGCTGATTTTGTTTATGTGAAGATCTATTATAATATGTATATGGCTATAAAAGAAAAGACTGAAAAGAGATACCTGGAATTCAAAAGAAGTGTTTTTGATAATCTGAGTTTACTGCCTAAAGTTAATATTAAAGCCATTCATAATTGTCTGGCACATGCGGCAATGATATCTACATTTGAAAATTCAGACCGTAACCGGGAAATATTAGAAATACTGGATTCTTTGGTGGAGCAAAATGTTATTACGGAGATCGGCAATGACAGAATTCCCCTGCATATTTTTACAACATACGTTTCAATCTGTTATTTATTCGCAGACTCAAAAAAACTTGAAATGTTTGCCGATAGGTTTGTAGATAAACTAGATCCTGAAGTAAAGAACAATACAACTTATCATGTGAAATTCATGATAAGTTTTTTAAATAAATCATTCGGTGATGCTTTGAATTATTTATCTATGCTGGACATACCTTATACTTTCTTAAAGCCTGCTATAAGATATTACAAGGCAAAGTGTCTTTATGAGACTGACAATTATGAGATGTTTCTCAATGAGTATGACAGCTTAAAACATTTTTTGAAGACCAGTAAATCCTTGCCGGAAAAAACAAAAAAATCCCTGAGTAATAAATTTTCCTTAATTAAAAAATTGTTTGTTCTGAGACAGAATTTTGATGAACATGAATATCTGAAATTGAAGAAAGAAATCTCTGAACAAAATAATCTTTCATCTGTCTGGGCTGCTGAGAAACTTGAGGAGATTGGGAAAATTAACATTTATTAGTTATTGGTTAATGGTTAATATTTAATAGATTGAAAGAAATTATAAACAAAAAAAAATATTTTTAATTTGAAATTATGTTAAAAAGCTCACTACTCGAGATCCTCCGAACATTTTCAAAAGAGGAACTGAAAAA
>DAIPYG010000143.1:0-5555 GCA_036782875.1 Bacteroidota bacterium
ACCCGTACGACGGTTTAGCAAACCGTTGGTTTCAGCCACTCACCCACCCTTCCGGGAATAACAGCTGAAAAATTTTACTCAATATATTGCTTTATGTCTGTGATTTCAAGATAAGAATTTATTTATTTTATTGATATGATATCATTATAAAGCACAAAGATCATGAATGCAAGTAATAAGGCAAATCCCACATTCTGTAAAATGATCTGTACTTTATAAGGAACAGGTTTTCTTACAATCCCTTCATACATCAGCATCATAAAATGTCCGCCGTCAAGCGCCGGAAACGGAAGTATGTTTATTACAGCTAAAGAAATAGATAACAGTGCTATGAATCCAAGGAATGTATAAATCCCTCCTTCTGCTGACTGTGCAGATGCCTGTGCGATCTTTACCGGTCCGCCAATTGCTTTCTTGAATGGAACATCACCTTTAATTATTTTTCCGATCGTCTTGAAAAATAATTCTATTCCGAAATGATACATATCGTATCCGGCTTTTGGAATCGCCGATATGACATTATATTTGATCTCTTTTGTTGGTCCGACATATTTTGCTGCGATCATAACTCCGATTGTGGAATCGGCAGAAGGTGTGAGATTACATTCCATCTGAGAAGAATTTCTTGTCCATTTCAGATTGAACTCTCGGTTAGCATTTTCCCTGATCAGATCCGTAAGCTGCTGTGAATTTGTCACTTTTACTCCGTTGACCTCCGTTACAATATCACCTTTGGTTAATCCGCATTCGGCTGCAGGTTTTCCGGAAATTACGTCATTTATTTCGGGTAACATTCCCTCAGGGAGAATTCCGAAACTCTTATCGGTAAGATCACCAACTTTATCCTTTGGAATATTCACCATAACATCCTTACCGTCTCTTTTGACAATAAAGGTCAATGGCTCTCCGAGATTTTCAAAATACAGCTGTGTCTGAACTTCATCCCAGGAATTTACAAAGGTATTATTAATAGAAAGAATCTTATCGCCGGTCTTAAGATCTGAATTCATAGATGGACTGTTCTGAGCAATGTATCCTATCGTTGTTGTATCATTGATAGTTTTACCCTTTACAAGAGTCAGGAAATAAAAGATAAGAAATGCCAGCAAAAAATTCATAATTACACCTGCGGTGATCACTATCATTCTTTTCCAAACAGGTTTCGCCCTGTATTCCCATGGTTTCGGTTCGGTATTCACGAATTCCTTATCCATGCTTTCATCGATCATACCGGCAACTTTCACATATCCTCCTATTGGAAATGCGCAAATCCTGTAATCAGTATTATCACCCAGTTCAACTTCTTCATTCAGTTTTCCAAAAGTAAATCCATTGATTTTATTGTAACCGAACAGTCTGTATCCGATCCCCAGTGCAAAAACCTCGGCTCTCATACCTGTCATCCGGGCGGCTATGAAATGCCCGAACTCGTGTATAAAAACGAGTATTCCAATTACTATTAAAAAGTAAAAAATTGTGTTAAGTAATTCCATTTGATTTATATACGTTCTTGATTATTAATAAGTTAAAATTATATTTCAAAAATATGAAGTTAAAAATTTGAACAGTTAATTTGATTTAAATAAATTCAGGGAATTCAACAATACTTTTTCCTAATTTCATTTCTAGTTCCAATGTCTGCTTCTCTTATCATTTCCAGGCTGAATTCATGGTTTCCGGTGTGAGCTTCAAGAGCTGATTCAATTATATCCGGAATCTGATGAAACCGGATACTACCGTTTAGAAAAAGGTCAACAGCAATCTCGTTTGCAGCATTCATAACTGCCGGATATGTACCTTCTACTTTTAAAACATCATAGGCAAGTTGAAGACATCTGAATTTTTCGAAGTCCGGTTCTTCAAAATTGAGTATATTGAATGTCTTAAAATCCATTTTAGGGAATTCAGATTTAATCCTTTCGGGATAAGTAAGTGAATATTGAATAGGTATTTTCATATCAGGAATACCAAGCTGCGCTTTTACCGAACCGTCCTCAAATTCCACCATAGAATGAATAACAGACTCCGGATGAATTAATACTTCAATATTCTCTGCATTGACATCAAAAAGCCATTTCGCTTCAATTACTTCCAGACCTTTATTCATCATAGTGGCAGAATCTATCGTGATCTTCTTTCCCATTTTCCAGTTTGGATGATTCAATGCGTCTTCTATAGTTGCATTTCTTATCTCATCAATAGATTTCTTTCTGAACGGTCCTCCCGACGCAGTCAAAAATATTCTATTAACTGAATTTTGTTCTTCACCGGACAGGCACTGAAGAATTGCAGAATGTTCACTGTCGATCGGAAACAATTTTGTATCATTCTCTTTTAAAAGACCGGTTATGATCTTACCGGCTATTACAAGTGATTCCTTGTTTGCAAGGGCAATGTCTTTTTTCGATTTGATTGCTTCAATAGTAGGTTCAAGTCCTGAAAATCCCACCAGTGCATTTATAAGAAAATTATGATCATCTCTTTTTGATATTTGAATCAGCCCATCTTTGCCATTTAAAACTTCAAGATTCTCAAACTCATATTTTGATCTGAAATTCTGATAAGCTTCTTCATCATGAATTACTACACCGGCAGGGGAATACTTCTTAATCTGAACGGCCAGATCATCGATCCTTGTATTTGTCGTAAGATATCTTACAGCGATTTCATAGTTATTTCTGATAAGGTTATCTATGACAAGCAGGGAATTTTTTCCGATAGAGCCTGTGGAACCAAATATTGAAATGATCTTAGAGGATTTGTTCAATTAATTACATTAAATATAAAATGAAAAAAACCCAGGGTACTGAAATACCCTGAGTTTTTATTCTTAAATTTTCTTTAACTCTTAATTCATGTATTTGTTGATTAACTTCAGAAAAGATTCTTTATCTCTTCCGCCGACGATTGTTTCTGCGATCTTTCCGTCTTTATCAATTATAAAAGTCGTAGGTACAGCTTCAATATTCGCTCCGTTTGCTTCACCGAATGCATCGACTACCTGCTGATTTCCGTCAAGTATTGTATAAGAAACAGGATTAGTCTTCAGGAAATCTTCAACTTTCTTTGATCTTTCCTGCTGAAATACATTCATACCAAGCATTCTGAATTTTTTATCTTTTAATTCTTCAGAAATAGTTGAAAGATCCGGCATTTCTTTGATGCAAGGTCCGCACCAGGTAGCCCAGAGATTTACAAGTACGACATTTCCTTTTAAAGAATTAAGGGACACTTCCTTGCCGTTTTCTGTCCAGGTAAAATTAGGCGCAACTTTCTTTCCGTTTGATTTTTCAACTTTAGTTACTGTATATAATTTTATATCTGAAGAAGTATTGGAAACGCTTTTATTATCAACTGCATTTTTTTGTTCAGTCAAAGCTTCCTTTTTCTCATTCATTTTCTGAGAATCTTTCTGCTCAGCTTTATCTTTACCGCATCCCGCTAAAATAAAGAAAGATAAAAGTATAAATGATAGATTTTTTGTAAAGGTCATTTTTAAATTAGTTTAATATTTAATTGGAATTTGACAAAGTCTTTGATATATCGTCATATTCCATATCGGCAACGGAAGAACAGATTACGTTATCCTTATACCAAACAACTACGGTTTTATGACTTTCCTTGGAGCATTGGATCCAGTTTTTTCCTTCTTTTACATTATCCTTGAACTGATCACATAAAATAATCTTGTCACTGTTTTTCATAACATCTTCTTTGCTTGCCTGAAGCGTATATATAATGACGTTTCCTTTTTTATAAATAAAATGCGCAAGTTTCTGCCCGTTGATCTCATTGCATACTCCTCCTATAAGAACCGCTTCTTTCAGGTCAGGAATATAAACTTTGAAATCCAGATACTTATTCATCGAATCTGATAATTCTTTCGAATTGGATGAATTATATTTAAGGGGAACCTGTCCGCTCTGTACTTTATCAAAAATGTTTCTTGAAACTGCAACAAGATCATTTTCTCTGAGATCGGGATTCTGCTTTAGAATATTATTCAGTAAAAAGGCAGCAGCTATCAGAACAAGAAATGCAAAAGATCCTGCAATAAGATTTCTTCTTAAATTAGATTTCTGAATGTTTTCTTCACGTATATATTTTTCTGAAATGTACTGACCGGAAGGAGCTTTATTTTTTGTAGCCTGTCTGATATAGTCATCAATACCCTGACCTATGTTTTTATATAAATAGACGGGAGTTTCAATTCTTTTGGAGCGGTCTCTTAAATTTTCTTTAGTTAGTTTTTCGAAAACATACCTGTTGTGAAAGTTATTATCAGATTCGATCGACTTTTTGATTTCTTGTATTTCGGTTGGGTCAGATAATTCATTATCAATATGAGGAGTGATCAACTCATATTTTGAATTTGTCTCATCACTGTTGCCCGAATTTTCATTGGAATTATCTTCCGTATTGTTGGGAGTTAAATCTTGCATCTGAGCTTAATAAGTATAAAGTTTAATAGTATGAATTTTTGTTTAAGAGAATTATTTGATTAAATTGTTTTCCACGTCATATCCTCTTTGTTTAGCATAATCATACAGTTTCTGCTGTAACATTTTTCTACCGCGGTGAAGCCTGCTTCTTACTGTACCGATAGGACACTGAACAAAATCCGCAATCTCTTCATAACTCAGGCCTTCAAGATCACATAATATAACTACCGTTTTAAAATCATCCTGAAGAGAATTTAATGCGTTAGTCATATCATCGTCCAGAAGGTTGGAAAAAACTTTTTCCTGAAGATCCGTGCTGTCCAGCTTCTCTGACCTTATATTGTCAAAGAAATTCTCTATCTCGCCATAGTCAACCTTACCCGGTTCTTTTTGGTTCTTCCTGTATTTATTAATGAACAAATTTTTCATTATTCGGAACAGCCATGCTTTACAATTGGTTCCTTTCTCAAACTTATCAAAAAATCTGAAAGCCCTTAAGAAAGTTTCCTGCAAAAGATCATCCGCATCAAGCTGATTGCCAGTGATCTTGTAAGCATAATTATGAAGAAGATTCATATGAGGCATTGCTTCAGCATCAAAGTCCTTCTTTCTTTGCTTCAGCTCTTCATCAGATATCTGTTCTATTTCTTCACTGTTCTCGAGATCAAATTCATTCTCCAGTTCATCATTCTGATCTTCACTCACTGAAGTTTCCTGACTCTTTGTTTTATTCGTTGTTGAATTCATATATTAGTTAACTGCAATAAACTACTTATTAATTGAATCTAATTCAAGGAAAGAAATATCTTGTTATCTTACTTTGTGCTTGCTTCAGACAAATTTATCTGACGCAGAATATGGATCAGTCAGTCTGAATTAATTTAAAATCGCTTTATATAAGTATTTGATAAATAATCGAACGGAAATGATTAGAATAGACTTTTGTTTATTTGGGGCGAATAACGGGGCTCGAACCCGTGACATTCTGAACCACAATCAGACGCTCTACCTGCTGAGCTATATTCGCCATTTTCAGAGAACAATATAAATTAAGATTATATTTATTTCAATTCATTTTTAAGTTGAAAAAATGGCGGGAAAATAAACTGTCTG
>DAIPYG010000144.1:0-5519 GCA_036782875.1 Bacteroidota bacterium
ATTCAGATTTAATTTAGCAGAATAAATCTACTCATCAAAATGTTTTGGACAACACCGGCTTATTATTTATAACCTTATTTTAACAATCTTGATTTTTTAAATGATGTAAAGTAAGTTGAATGGAATTCTAAAATTCTTTTCTAAATTTAAATTAATGGATTAAATATGAGAAAACTTTTTCTGCTCTTCTTTTTATTAAACTCTGCTTACTCATTCAGCCAGTGGTCATACGTCAGCACAGTTCCGGGTTCACCTAACATCAACTGCATTTCAGTCGTCAATCAAAACCTTGTATGGGTATGCGGCGACGGCAGAGCGGTTTTCAGAACTACTAACGGCGGCGTTAACTGGGATGCCAGAAACACCGGTCTCCCGACGGGTAATGTAACCAGTATCTCCGGACTTGATACATCGCTGTGCTGGATCGGCACCGAATCAGGAAGTATTTACAAAACTTCTAACGGCGGATCCAACTGGACATTGCAGTATTCACTTGCCGGAAGTTTTTCTGACGGAATAAAAATGTTTAATCAAAACTACGGAATATATTATGCGGATCCTGCAGCCGCAGGTCAGCCGCATCAATGGAGATTCACAACCAACGGCGGAACTGACTGGCTGCTTTCACCTAATGCGCCAATTGCAAATGCTAATGAGTACGGATTGTTAAATGCCTGGGACTGGACTGACAGCGGAAAATTCTGGATCTCTACAGGAAATTTTACAGCCGGTACTACATCAGCCAGGACATTTAAAACAATCAACGGTTTCACAGGCGGAGGATGGACTCCAACGGTTTTGTCAGGAACGGGAAATTCTGACGGCTTATATTTTTCATCAATTGCATTTACCGACAGCAATAACGGAATGACCTCATGTAACGGGACTGGTGATGCAATGAGAAAAACATCTGACGGGGGAAATACCTGGACTGCAGTTCCGAATCCGCCGGGAGTATCTAACTATATTCCTTTCAATATGTGCGGGTTAAAGGACGGGTCGAATTTAATTTTCGTATTTCTTTATACAAATTCCAATAAGTGTTTTAAGACAACAAATTACGGTACTTCCTGGGAACAGGAGGCACTTCCGACACAGGCTGCATCTTCACTGAGACTGATGCAGTTCATAAATCCTACACTGGGATTTGCCGCAGGCGGAGGCGGTGTATTTCTGCGTTACGGAAATTCGATCGGCATTTCAATGCTCAATACAGAACTTCCGTCAGAGTTTAAACTCGGTCAGAATTATCCGAATCCATTTAATCCGACAACAACGATTAATTTTTCAATTCCGGTTTCATCAATGGTAACATTAAAAGTCTATGATCCTGCCGGCAGAGAAGTCTCAACTCTTGTTGATGAACATAAGAACGCAGGAAATTATGAGGTTGATTTTACAGCAGGCTCAGGATTAAATTCAGGAGTTTATTTTTATAAAATCACGGCGGGAGAATTTATTGTTACAAAAAAATTCATATTGCTAAAATAAATTAAATTCAAAAAAGGTATTAAAACTTATAAAATGTAGATACTTTGCAAAATCTTATCCGGATATATTAAGAGATAAAGAAAAGTCGTGAAAATATGTCAGTACATTAATGGAAAATATCTGGCCATTAATTATTAAGTATATTTTTACTCTATGTTAGTTTAAGTTGAAATGTACAAAACAGAATTATTGGATAAATCAAAAATAATTATTATGAACAGTAGAATTATTTTGATAACAACTTTGATCTTTTTAACAACATTTCAATATTCAAAATCTCAAACATTTACAGACTCAATAAGACTTGGTCCGGCAACAGGAGAAGACTGCCTACTGACATCAGTTTATCCTGATATACCTTTTCCTGAAAGCAATGATATAATTTCCTTTGCGTGGACCTTTAGCTCAGAATTTGGAATAGGAAGATCTGTTTTTAAATATAATTTAAGTTTTATACCAACTAACGCGGTCATAAAATCTGCCAGGTTGTCATTATTCGGTAACTATTATTCCGGAAACAACTATCACAGCGGTAAGAATACTACATATATCAGAAGAGTAACAACTCCCTGGAATCCGCTTACTGCAACATGGGAAACACAACCTGATTACAGTACCGTCAATCAGGTTACATTAAAGCAAAGTACTTTACCATATCAGGATTATACTGATATTGATGTTACAAAATTAGTCAGTCAAATGGTTAGTGAACCTTTGAATAATTATGGATTCATGTTAATTTTAAAAACAGAAGCAAAATTCAGATGCATGAATTTTTCATCAGGAGATTGTCCGAATATCAGTAAAAGACCATTGTTAGTAATTACTTATAATATTGTAACGGGAATCAGTCAAAGCAATATTTCAATTCCTTCAAAATATGAGGTCTGTCAAAATTTCCCAAATCCTTTTAATCCGTTAACAAAAATCAAATTTGATATCCCAAAATCTACTTATATCAGGTTAACTGTTTTTGATGAAATGGGAAGAGAAGTCAATAGTCTTGTTAATGAAAACTTAAATGCAGGCAGTTATGAAGTAGAATGGGATGGAATAAATAATAACAGCGGAATATATTTTTACAGAATGCAGACAGATAATTATATTGAGACTAAGAAAATGATATTAATAAAATAATGTTCACATTCATTTCTTCAATCCGGATTTGATAAAATGTTTAATCACAAGCTGAATAATTATAAGGTTTGTCTTTACTTTTTTACCCAATATCAGTTAAAATTAAATCTCATAATGGAACATTAAACAATATTAGGTTATAACGATTCTTCTTTAGTCTGCGATACCCAGTCCGGAGGAACATTTCCGCTTTGACGAATCAGTAAATTAAGCTGACCCGTATGATGCTGTACGTGACGGATGTTATCAAGAAGTATTTCCAGCCTGCTGTAATCCATGTATTGGTTTTTAAATCTCTTCTGTAAATTCTCATCTGATAATGAGGAAATTAATTTGCGGCATTTATCACGACAGTAGTCAACATATGAAAGCAATTCAGGTTTTGTGTAAACACGTTCGGGTAATTCTCCGTCAGGATTAAACTCAGAAAGAGAGTAAGGTTCCGGAGGTTTAAATTTATCCGCATCTTCGGACAGGTAATAATCCAAGAAAAATATTGTATGGTAGGCGTTATACCAGAATAGTGATTTGTCATTCCATAAAAATTCCGGACAGTCTGCAACTGCATTTTCCAGCATATCTATCGCTGCACCGAATTGCTTCCACAGTATTGTTTTCAGATTTGTATCCAGACTCTAAACAGTTCAAAGTTAAAAAATACTTAAAGTTTAAAAATTATAATTTCTTTAAACCACATTACATTTACCGCAGTTTTCAGACTTTTACAATTAAAGTAAATTTTCTATTGAAGCATCCGGTCAAACCATTTTTTCTGATGATTCACTGCAAATTTAAATGTACCGCGATGATCAGCAATCTTGCCTGCTGGAACAGCTGTTGTCTGTCCCCCGGCTATCAGCTCCTGATAACCGGCAGGCAATGTTCCAATATACTCCGGCACAGCTTCATCTGCGTCTCCATAATATAAATTCAAAGTTGTATGACTTCTCCACCTGTAAGAATTATTATCCTGTATTATCTGCCAGTATCTGCTGTCACTGTTCGATCCTAAAGCAATGAACTCCGGCTTCAGATAATCCGCAACCTTGCCGGTAGTCTTCGAATAAAATTCTTTAAATGTGATTTTATTCTGATAAAAATCCAGAGTGGTCTGCTGGTATTCAGGTTTTACGGCTGATTCCATCAATCCCGGCAATTCATAATAGACCGAATATGAATTCAGCTGTAATGCAAGTATGCCCGGAAGCCAAATCGCATCAGTTTCTCTCGGGGCATAGATCCAACGGTTCACCAAAGCAAAAATATCAGTCGGTGTGCAGGCTGATGCAGCCGCAGTTACAGGTATATCAAGACTTTCAAGCTTCTGAAGGAATAGCAGTGTTGACCAGCCGCCCATTGACCAGCCACTTAGAAACAGCTGACCCTGTTGAATATTCAGGGCTTTTAAAACTTCTTCAGAAGCTTTCAGCATATCAAGACAAGACTGCTGAGTACTTGCTTTTACCTGATAACTGTCCGGTTCTGAGGAGAGACCTTTACCAAAATAATCAGCAGCTATTAAAATATATCCCTGACCGGAAAACTGAGCAATCATTAATTTTGTCTCCGGTGACTCTTCAGGATTAGACGGGACTTCAGTCTTCGTAAATACAGTTCCGTGCTGATATGAAACTACAGGCATTTTGTTTTTTCCGTTTTCAGGAATCGCTATCAACCCTGATGCAGAAGTCGGTTTGTTATTAAGTTCAGGTATTATTGAGCTGTATATTATCCGGTATAATTTCACCGGATTTTCTGCTTTTGTATATGTTACGTCAAAGTGAGAGAAGCTCGATGCTTCAATGGTCAGAATACTGTCAAGACGGGAAACTTCATAAGTACCGATATACTGATATTTTACACCTGCCGATACATTCGTGTATTCAATCTGAGACCGTAAAGGCGGTTGAAAAAATAAGGAAAAGATAAATACAATAAATGCAGGTAAGTATATTTTTTTCATCTAAATAATTTAAGTAATGAATTTAATATAGTTATATAAATTCCGGTAAAAAGTATAAATAATTTCCGGAATGAAGTTTATTCAGTCAGTCATAATTCAATCTTTGTCCGCGACACCCAGTCCGGCGGTACTATACCGCTTTGACGAATCAGTAAATTTAACTGCGCAGCGTGATGCTGCACATGACGCATATTATATAATAATATTTCCAGCTGACTGTAATTCCTGTATTGATTTATAAATCTTTTTTCCGGATCAACTTCAGTTATTGAAGAGATTAATTTCCGGCATTTTTCTCTGCAGAATTTAATGTATGTAATTAACTCTTCTTTAGTATATATACGCTCCGGCATTTCTCCGTCCGGATTAAACTCTGACAATGTAAAAGGCGCAGGCGGTCTGAATGTATCAGGCTCTTCAGAAAGGTAATAATCCAGATAAAATATGCAGTGATAGGCATTGTACCAGAATTGAGATTTGTCATTCCATAAAGCATCCGGACATGCAGCAACTGCATTTTCAAACATATCTATTGCCGCACCGAATTGCTTCCACAGGACTGTTTTTAAAGAGTCTTCCATAGTATGATTATTTATTTTAATTTGAGAATTGAGCTCTGACCTGCTTTCAATTCCCGATAAATGTCTTTTAAATTTCAGTTAACTTAATTATTCATTAATTCAATTTAAAGTAAAGATTAAACTCAATTAAATGCTGACTTGATCTGCAAATAAAAAGCTCCGGATATGAGCGCTTATTATATTTTTTATGAAAGAAAATTCTTTTCTGTTTGTTGTAAAATATAAAAAAAAAGCTGTGTAACAAACTCAGTCCAAAACGATTTGTTCTTGAACAGTAGGCTTTTACTTCTATAGTAGTCCGCTTTTCTTTTGAAAGAGCAAAAGAAAAGCCTGGCAAAAGAAAACTC
>DAIPYG010000145.1:0-5499 GCA_036782875.1 Bacteroidota bacterium
CAGAGGCAGAGTGATAAAGTTATGGAATTTTATTTCAGGATTTGATACTTAAATCTTAACTCTCAACTCGTAACTCTCAACTCGTAATTTCACCTAAGTATATTCTTATCCGGCGAGTACTTATAATAATTTCTTGATTCTGCTGAATAAAATCCTTTATCATCTTTTTCTTTCGGCAGAACAATGTCCCAGGTGTTCTTCTCCCAGAAGACAGGTTTTTTTTCAACCTCAATTGCATAAGTCGAATCGTTTAACTTTTTTGATGTATATTTGGATTTGTGAGATTGATTAACTTTAGGACCGCGGATTATATAATAAAGAGTGTCATTGTCAAAGCCCGCTATGAATGCAAGAGAATCGGCATCATGGAAATATACATTACCATTAAATGGATTGCTGTTCTTTCCGCAGCCGGAAAGTAAAAGAAAACTTGCTCCTGTAAAGAACAGGATGGTCAGTACTAATTTCATTTTTCTTTATTTAATTGATTTCAAAAATTTAAAATTACATAAAGGAGTGAAGATCTTAAAAATAAATGCGACTCACTGCATTACTATTCCGCCATCAACACAAAGAGTCTGTCCGGTAATATAGGCTGATTCATCCGAAGCAAAAAACTTTACTGCGTTAGCAATATCGCTTCCGCTGCCGAATCTTTTCAGCGGAATGGAATTCAGATAATTCTGCTTCACTTCATCACTTAGCTTGTCTGTCATCTCTGTAGCAATGAATCCCGGAGCAATGGCATTTATGTTAATATTCCTTGAAGCGAGTTCTTTTGCAACAGATTTAGTAAAGCCAATAACACCCGCCTTTGATGCAACATAATTCGCCTGACCTGCATTTCCCATGATCCCGACTATGGAAGTTATGTTAATGATCTTCCCATAACGCTTGCTCATCATACTTCTTGTCACAGCTTTTGTCATGTTGAAAACTCCTTTTAAGTTTGTATCAAGCACGGCATCCCAGTCTTCTTCACTCATACGCATCAGCAGACCGTCTTTTGTTATTCCGGCATTGTTTACCAGCACATCAATCTTTGTATGTTCTTTTAATATGCCGTCCACAACTTCCTGTACAGATTTCATATCAGCAACATCGCATTTATAATGCCTGATATTCTTTGATGCAAAGTATCCTTCATCAATTGCATTCCTGTAAGTAACAATCACTGTAGCTCCCGCTTCGGCAAATGTTTCAGCTATAGCTTTACCAATGCCCCTTGATCCGCCAGTGACTAATACTATTTTTTCTTTAAAGTCAGACACTTTTATAAATTATAAATTTCAAATTACAAATTACAAATTACATCCGATCAATACTAACTACTAACTACTAACTATCTGATATTTCTTCTGATAATTTTTCTTATAATGTTCATTCAGAAAATTATATCCTTCTTCACCGATTATGAATTTTATTTCTTCACCCATTGCATCAAAGATGGTTTGAGTATAATTTTCCTTCTTATGAATCCCGCAGTAGTCAAGTCTTTCTGAATGATCGTTATCAACAGTAAGTACATTATCAATGATGGTAAGCGGATACATGATACAGTATTTAGGTTTGATCTCCCATTTATGCATTCCGTTCTCCACTGCCATTACCTGGAGGGAACAATATCCTCTTTTATCTTTAAATACACACTGAGTAATTCCCTGATGATTGATATAGAGCTCAGTTCCAATTGCATATCCTGAAGGAAAGTCTGTATCTTCTTCAAGTTCTTTCTCAAACCACTTAGACGTATCTTTAACCTGATGTTCATCCATGACGTCTTTGATCTGATTTTCAAACTTCATGATCACCGGTTCAAAGTCTCTGTCCATATAGACACCCCAGTTGCAGCACTGACCGCTGCAGATGCTTATATTACAGCCGGGAACAAATCCCTGTGTGAATATCAAAGGATCGATCTTCATTCCGTTAAATTCTAATTGCTCTGTTGCGCTGGAAGGCGTAGTGGTTTCTTCAGACATTATATTTTATAGTTTAGTAGATCTTCTGTTGTTCCTATATTATGGAGCTCAGCTTTGGGATCAATTCTTTTTATAAGTCCGGTCAGAACTTTACCGGATCCAATTTCATAATACTTCGTGACATCGAAATCTTTTGACATGTTGTTGATCGTCTGCATCCATTTTACGGAAGACATGAGCTGGCGGTACAATGAATTTTTCAGAATATCCTTATCCTCGACAGGTTCGGCTTCTACATTTGTAAAAATCGGTATGTCGGCATTCCTGAAATTTACTTTATCTATTGCGATACGGAGTTCCTCAGCAGAAGTAAGCATAAGTTCGGAATGAAAAGCTCCGCTGACCGGGAGCTCTTTGACGAGCTTGCTTTTGTAAGGTTCTTCTTTAGCGATCTTCATTGCGCGGAGCACAGCATCTACATCGCCTGAAATAACGATCTGTCCCGGCGCATTATAATTTGCCGGCTGAACTATCTGATTTTCCTTTGCTTCGGCGCAAATATCATCAATTTGTTTTTCATTCAATCCTATAAGTGCCGCCATTGTACCAGGTCGTTTCACTCCGGACTCTTTCATAAGTTCGCCTCTTCTTTTCACAAGCCGCAAACCATCTTCGAAACCAATTGTGTTTGCATAAACATTGGAAGTGTATTCGCCGAGAGAATGTCCTGCTGTAGCATCTGCTTTAATATTATTTCCTATCAGCTGCAATAAAATATAAGAGTGAACAAATAAAGCGGGCTGTGTGATGTGTGTCTGCATAAGCAGGTCGGCTGGACCTTCGAAGGAAATTGTGCTCAAAGGCATTCCCATTATTTCATCAGCCAGTGAATAAATATCCTTTGCCAGATCAAACTTCTCATAAAGATCTTTTCCCATGCCTACAGTCTGAGATCCCTGTCCGGGAAACACGAAAGCAATTCTACTCATTAATTAATTTGATGTTATTTGTTTAATGTCAAATTAATTAAATTAAAATGTTAAATCAATTTAAACTGATTCAAAAGATTCGTAAGATTCGTAAGATTCTTATGATTCTTAAGATTGTTAAAATTGAGTATCAAGGCATTGTAGTAAATTCTTTTGAAACTGAAGTAGTACTAAAGAATTGTTCTCTGTTTATATTATTTACAACATAATCATTTAAAGATCCGGAAGGACCTGCTTCCTGCACATCCCATCTGAAATTATTATTGTTAATGTAGCCTAATCCCAGCTGATCAAGTCCTTCAAGTGTAAAGTTTGTTTTGTCAGTAAAGATTTTGAAATTTACATACCGGCTTATATTATTAAGTGATACAATATGAATTCCGTTGCCTGAACCGGAGCTGAATGAAAATACTGTCCCGCTGTTTACACTCTCCGATCCGTTTTCAGGAGTGATCAGGGTACACGGATCTTTTATCGTGAAGTTATTCGGAACAGACGGATAAACCGGAAATGTTTCATAGCTGGATCCTAAACCGGTGTGTGTATTATTTATTATGTAAGTTTTGAAATTTAATGGTAAACCGGATGGAATTTTGAAATTAAAGATCCAGCCGGAGAAATATCCCAGCTCTTCGTAATAATCAGTATTTCCTGTGTTTCCAAATGAAATATAATAATATGTACGTATATCATTATATCCCTCAATATCGAAAGATCCTGATATATTTTCTTCACCCGGATTCAAAGTAAGAGATAATGAATCAAATGTATAATCTGTTATTGTACCCGGCTGTAATGTCATTTGAGGACTTTCACCATAGTTATTGTAAGATACAATCTTGCCGTTAATATCTTTAGAATAGATTAAGACTATTATTTTCCCGGTAACAGGTTCAGGTTGCTTAGTATGAATATATAGTGAATTCGAAAAAGAATTTCCAATACCTGTATTAGCATTAATATCCTGACCATTTGTAAAAAAAGCCTTTCCCTGATAATTGCCGTTATTGAAATTCACAGGCATGTGAATTCTTATTTGCGCATAGCTTTGAGAATTCACATAACGGTCTATGAAGAGATTTAATTTATCTGCACTGAGATTTTTATAGATGATTGCTCCTATGTCAAAAGTTGAATCATAGATCACAAGATCATAAGGATAATAAACTTTTTTGAATGAAAAACTTCCGTCATCAGCAGTTCTTGCATAATCGTCTCCTATTCTTAAAGTAAGGCTACTAACAGGTATCTCATTATATCCTCTGACTACGCCGCTTACACCGGTTGTACCAGTCAGCGGATCACTACATGATGAATAAATAATTGAAAGTAAAAGTGGAATTATAATTGTTAAAGATTTCAGGATTTTCATAAGTGTTGTTTGTTTGTAATTATGCAACTTTCTTCATTTGACCTAAGCTGCAATTTCAATTTATGTTAAAAAATTTTTCGTTAATTTTTCACCGGACTTTATGAATTAAAGTATAAAAAATAATATTAATTGAAGTTATGCAAAAGTATCATTTTGATTCATAACCACTACAAACCCCTCCTTTGCAAGGAGGGGGCATGGGAAGGTCTTTTAATGAACGCTTTTATTTACTACCCGATTTCAAAAAACAAATAATTAGGGTTGTTTACATCTGCATAACTTCTGTTATTAATGCAAATCTTCCGTTTACTTTTCCTTTGACTTAAAGCCTTCGAATTCCGTGAAAGGATTTGTAAACCCTAAAATAATACCCGCGGATAAATCAGTCATATCGGGAGAATCATTCATTATACTGTATCTTAGCTTTATACTTGGATACAGTAGTAAATGATCACTCAGATACCGCACAGAATATCCGAATGTAATTTCGGGAAAATACCCGTAATTATCAAAATCCGTAATGTATCCTCCTCCTATTGTCAGTACCGCAGAATTCACATCATCATACTTGTTGATTTTTTTATTCAGAAGAATATCATATTTAATTCCTGCTCTAAGCATATTTTGATTATATCTTTTATCAACGAATGAATATTCAGCTGATATTCTGTATTGACCAAATTCACCGAAACCAAGTGTAACTTCTTTAGTAAATCCCCATGACCCTTTTCCGCCCCCGTTCTCATAAAGCAGAATCGGATTAAGAGCATAAATCAAAAGGAAAAAAATGTAAGATGCGCCAACAGGATCATCTGAATTTATAGATGCGGGATTTTGAGAAAAATTTTTGAAAGTTGTTAACCGGGAATTCAGAGTGAAGGGATTGTCTGCTATTGAATTGGTAACTGAAGTCTGCGGCAATAAAATATTGTTTTGCAGAATCATAAAAGCTATCAGAAAGTATGTAAACTTCTTCCTCACATTACTTCAATTGTTTACATAAAATAGGTATAAATGTATTGCTGTTAAAGTCTGAAATATTTCTAAACACAGAATTCAATCAAATTCAATCAATTCTGACAAATCGTTTTAATATTGTAATGCAAACTTTGATTAACGTCCGCAGAAGCTGTCCAATGTATTAAATGAATATCAAATATATTCATTTAACAAACAATTATTGTTTTAGACGGATGTGCGTAAGTTCGTAAGATTC
>DAIPYG010000146.1:0-5371 GCA_036782875.1 Bacteroidota bacterium
TCAATTTTCTTTTGTCATTTCAGCCAATTCTTTCTTAAACTTTTCAATGCTTTCCCAAATCTTTTCTCTCACGAATCAATAAGTGCAGAATGCGTATCATAAAATTGTTAGGGAAACATTGAAGTAATTTGTTGGTAAGACTTTCTACAAGTGAAAAGCTCAGAACCCGGGCTGATACTATTCACGACAATTTCAAAAAGAAGAAGAATAAAAATATTGTCCCCGACATTTTGTATTTAAAAGATGTACAGGATGTAATATTTAATTTCATTAAGAATAACTTTGCTCCGACTACACTTCTGTTGTATAAGAATGCGATCAGAAATTTTGATTCAAATTTTTATCGTATGCATAGATCATTTGATATAATTCAAGTTTCAAATTTAAATTCTTATCGTTATATTGGAGAAATTAAATTTGCTTTCCCTGATTGTATAGAAAATTTATTATAATATTCCCCTGTATTTTATTTTGTGCCGGATGATTTTAGAAGTTTTTTATTTTCTATGAAAATAAATGTAATACTTCTCAATACAACCAGACCCATAGAATATACTCTTCAAAATTCTTTTAAAGATATTTCAAGTTTATATATGTATAAGTTCAAATCAAAATATTAATTAAAAATGAATTTATTAAAAATCTTACAGCATGAAGAATAAATTTACAAAATCAGGGATTGGTAAAACTCCCGGGAAGAATATTTACCGCGAAAATTCAGACATGAAATCTTTAAAGACACTTTTAACTTTTGTATTTATTTTTTTTGCATATGGAGTCTTTGCACAGCCGGTAATATCCTCATTCTCACCGCAGAGCGGGCCGACATATAATACATTTGCCGTAAAAGCTAATCAGACATTGCCCCCTGTCATTACTGCATTCTCTCCACTAAGCGGACCTTCCGGAACCATAGTTACATTAACTGGCAGCGGATTCAATACTACAGCATCTAACAACATTGTATTCTTCGGAGCTGCATTAGCATCGGTATCCTCTTCAACTGATGCAAGTATTTCAGTCATTGTTCCGCAAGGAGCAAACTATCAGTTTATTTCTGTAACAAATGTGGAAAGCAATCTGACGGCTTATTCATCTATGCCTTTCATTACTACATATCCGGGAGGATGCAAAACTGATTTTGCCACAGGAATTTCTTTTTCCGCCGGAACAACAGCATATTCCTTATGTATTGGAGACCTTGATAAAGACGGCAAGACCGATATGGTTGTGGGTAATAATGGAAGTAATACAGTATCTGTATTACGCAATATAACCACAACAAGCAGCGGAATTAGTTTTGCGGCAAAGGTTGAATTCGGAACGGGAACATCACCAAGGTCTATAAGCATCGGAGATATAGACGGAGACGGCAAACCTGATCTGGTGGTTACAAACAGCGGGAACAATACAGTATCAGTATTCCGCAATACATCAACACCCGGAATTATCAATGCAGGAAGCTTTGCGGCAAAGATTGATTTCGCAACAGGATCAAGTCCATGGTCAGTAAGTGTAAACGATATAAACGCTGACGGCAAGCCTGACCTGGCAATTGCAAACAATCTTAGTGGGACCATTTCAGTATTACTTAATACATCAACTTCGGGAGTCATAAGCTTTCTTTCAAAAGTTGACTTTGGTACAGGTTCGTCACCATATTCTGTCAGCATTGGTGATCTGGACGGTGACGGAAAGCCGGATATGGCAGTTGCTAATAACGGGAACAACACTGCTTCAGTATTTCAAAATACATCTACTACCGGAGGGTTAAGTTTTGCTTCAAGGGTTGACTTTAGTGCAGGAAGCGGACCGATTTCCATCAGTATTGGCGACATTGACGGAGATGCAAAGCCCGATCTGGCGCTTGCCAATATTAGCGGAAGCAGCACTTCTGTATTCAGAAATACATCCACACCCGGAATTATAAACGCAGGAAGTTTTGCAGCAAGAGTTGACTTTGCAGCCG
This sequence comes from Bacteroidota bacterium, assembly GCA_036782875.1. GTDB lineage: Bacteria > Bacteroidota > Ignavibacteria > Tepidaquicellales > Tepidaquicellaceae > JAGPCH01. The sequence continues at coordinate 1,970 of DAIPYG010000146.1, forward strand.
GCGGAGCACCGCAAATAGTAAGTATCGGCGATATAAACGGAGATGGCAAGCAAGATCTGGCTGTTGCAAATTTTTCAAGTAATTTAGTATCAGTTTTACGAAATACCTCGGTTCCAGGAACTATAAGTTTTTCGGCAAAAGTTGATTTATCGAGTAGTCAACCTTCTTCCGTGAAAATTGGCGATTTAGACGGTGACGGTAAATCTGAAATAGCTGCCCCTAACTACAATGTAAATTCAGTTTCAATTTTTAGAAACTTAGGATTGACTCCAGTACTTCAGACTTCGATTTCGGGTAACGGAAATCCAATTACAAACGGATCAACAACTCCCAGTTTAACAAATCTTACTGATTTTGGAAATGTAGCTATAGTGGGAAACCTAAACCGGACTTATACTTTTCAGAATACCAGTACAGACAGTTTAACAGTTGACAGTATTAAAATAACTGGAGCAGATTCTATTTTATTTACTGCGGGTTCACTGACTCCTCCGGGAAAGATAGCTCCCGGGGGATCGAAAACTTTTAATGTTACTTTTAGTCCGGTCTCTTCCGGATTAAAGAATGCAACAGTCAGAGTTTATTCAAATACCAATTCAGGAACTCCCTGTCTTATTCAACAAACTTATTCATTCGCAATAAGCGGGACGGGTTTTTATGCAGTTCAGACAAATGTACTTAATTTTGACGGAGTAAATGACAAGGTAGATCTGCCCTTTACTTTATCACAGAATCTTACTGCACCTACAGTGTCTGAGTTCACCATTGAATATTGGTTTAAAGGCAGCCTGATACAATCTGCAGTTCGGTTTCAAACCGGCGCAGGCTATATTGTGGCAGGATGGGGAGCGACACCGGGAAGTGAAAAGCATATAATCTCTACTGATGGCGGAACATCAGGAGGAATCAGCGTTGGTGCTGGAGTGTCTGACGGTAGCTGGCATCATGTCGCAATGACCTGGAAGAAAAATACTGTAAATGGATTTAAGAGTTTTCTTGATGGAGCGCTTGTGCAACAGCGTAATTCTTCAAACAATAATCTTCCATTTATGAGTAGTAGCGGTTTTCTGGGAGGCTATTACGGCGGCGAATTCACAAATGGTACTCTTGATGAAGTAAGAATCTGGAATCGTGAATTATCTCAGACAGAAATTTCAACAAACAGATTTCTTCAAATCAGTTCCGGTACAGGTCTGCTTGCAAGCTATCATTTTAATCAGGGATTCGCCGGAGGTAATAATACCGGAATAACACTTCTTATTGATGCAACAGCAAATTATTACAACGGTACATTATACAATTTTACTTTAAACGGTCCTACCTCTAATTTTGTCGGAACCGGACCCGGACTGATTCCTTTACCATCTTATCTCAATATTAAAGTCATACCCGAAGGATTTTATAAAGTCGGATCAGATCAACTGAATATGAAAGATACAGTCAGAGCTTATTTGCAATCCATTATATCTCCATACAATACCATTGATTCAGCTATTGCAGTGATCGATTCTGTTACTTTAACCGGTTCATTCATATTTACTAATGCGCCGGGAGGAACGTATTACATTAAAGTGAAACACAGGAACAGCATTATAACCTGGAGCAGGCTAGGCGGAGAATTTTTAATACAGGAATTCCCTATGGATTATAATTTCTCATCTACAGCGTCACAGGCATTCGGACACAACCAGGTACTGGTAAATCCTTCACCCGTGAGGTATGCCATTTACAGCGGGGATGTAAATCAGGATGGTTCAATCGATCTCAATGATGTATTGTCCGTGTACAATGCCTCTTCTGTATTTTCATCAGGCTATGTAGTGAATGATGTTAACGGTGACAATCTCGTTGATCTTAATGATATTATACTGGCATATAATAATTCAGCAGCTTTTGTAGCGGTTGTGAGACCTTAACTCAATTCCCTTTTTCAGATTTAAAGAGATCCTGAGAGATTCCATCCTTAAAAAGATGGAATTTCTTTTTCTATCCCTGTTTTTTTAAAATGATCTTATTGCTATTATTTGGAAGGAATCTCTGTTTACTACAAACCGGTTTTTTTGCCGGGTCCTTCATAAATTCAATTTATATTCTTCTGTTTAGTTATCATTTATTGGAAGGATAAAACTGTAAAACTTCCGAAGTCTGACCTCGCTTAGTTTTAGACTTCGGAAGTTTTGTTATAAACTTATTGGTAGGACAAATCTATAAAACGATTATTTGATTTCTCTATTGATTTATCATTTAAACATTCGGTAAATGTCATTTAAACAAACTGTCTTTACTTTTATTAATGCTAATATTAATGATGATATAAAATTTATTCTTGCTTTGTTACACTTAAATTGTTGTTTAAGTATATTTTCTAATTGATTAATGTGAAAATATCAGAATATCCATAAGCATTCACATCTCCTGCAGTTGAAACTGAATATCCTAAATTTTCATAATATACTAAGAACCGACCTGTGCAATAATTATGTCTTTTAAAAAACAAGAATCTGCAGATACGACAAATCTTTTATCTCAAAATAAATTCAAAAAACTTCTTCGCCAGCTTCATTTACCATCAATTACCGGAAAGATTTCATTTTCATTGTCTCAGACATACCTTCATTACCCAATTGGTAAAAAAAGGAGTAAACATTTTTCATATGAAACAACTCGCCGGCCATTCCTGTATCGAGACAACTGAATTATATATGAATAAAATTGCAGAGGATTTAAGAAAGGCAGTTAATTTGATAAACTTATGAAGATTGTAAGGCAAGCTAAATTTCTATTTTGTCTTAAAATTAATTATTTATCTTATGAAACTGATAAATAAAAATTTGGAAATTTACATCACACAAATTATTTTACAAAATTTACAGCAATAGATATGAACCATTTCAAAAAAGATATTAAGAGAATAAATTATTTTTAAGTATATCATTATTAGTTTTAATAAAAATAAAGAATATATAAATTTCAAAATAGATTGTTTTAATCTTAATGCTTGATAAAATGATAAAATACAGAAGAATAATATGAATAAACCTCCAACCGGTCTCGTAACATTCCTCTTCACCGATATCGAAGGCAGCACCCGACTCGCTCAGGAGTTTCCGGAATCACTTCACTCTGCATTGGAAAAACATCACGCCATTGTGCAAAATGCAATAGAATCAAATAATGGCTTTGTCTTTGAATTAGTCGGTGACTCATTCTGCTGCGCCTTTGAAAACGCCGAGGATGCAGTCAGAGCAGCTATTCAAATTCAGAATAATCTTTCAGTTGAAGTGTGTGAGCTTTCCGCTCAGAAAGGGAAGAATTGTGTAATCAGAGTAAGAATTGGAATTCATTCGGGGAATGCCGAATGGAATGGTAATACATATATGGGTTACATTACACTGGCGCGGA
>DAIPYG010000147.1:0-5337 GCA_036782875.1 Bacteroidota bacterium
CCGAGCCTCAATCAGCACTCTCCGAGCCTCAATCACCACTCTAAAAGAGTCAATGTTCACTCTCGGAGTCTAATCGTTCACTCTCTTAGCCTCAATTACCATCCCGGAGAGTCAAATTTTGTATATTTTGGGTAAGTTTCCGGAAAATTAAGAATTCAGCACAAAAAAAGATCAGGGAGCAATAAAAACTCCCTGATCTGCGAAAGCAACTAATCTCAGTAAAATTATTTAACTTTGTTATCTTTTGCCTTTCTGTTGCTTGTCTTCTTATATCTTGCACCGAGTCGGTTTTTGAGTTCGTCCATATTAGAATCATTTTTAGAAGAAATCTTTAACTGCGCATAAACAATATTCGCCTGCGCCATTGCTTCACTTCCGACAGACATAAGAGTATCGGAAAGACCTTCGGCAAGCGGGATTAGAACGGAAGACAGATCGGTTAATGCAGCAGTAAGTCTGACATCTTTTTCGAATTCCGAAATATTGAAATTCGATGGTAAAATGCCGGAATGATTTTTGCTGATATTCAATGCTTCTTCCACGAAAGAAACGCTTGCCGGACCCATTTTTAAAAGACTATGTCTGTCCTTTGCATTCAGATTAACAAGAAAAGGCAGAGCGTTCTTAATGTTTTCAAGATCCGATTTTATTTGTTCCATTACCTGATTGCTCAACTCGGCTGAGATATTTGGCTTTGACATAATTATTATAATTTAATTTATAAAATAGTTTTTTAAAGATTAAAACTTCTGAATTGAAATGATGATATTAACCGGCGGCGCTCTGATCATTATTTATTAATCTCCTTTACTTTGATTTAAGGTTGTGTATAAGCAAAATTGTTCGCAGTTTAATCAAAAACCTGCTAAAAGTCAAACATTTTTTCGGCAATTTGTGAAAGTTCGAATCTATATTATATATATGACAGTTAAGAGGTGGTGAAAAAGAGACAGGATGAAAATAAATCTTGCAGTTATAGAATTTATAATTAAATACCAATCCGGAACAAAAGCTATTACTTAATAATGTTATTTTTTAACATTCAACATTCAACGTTTGACATCTGACATTTGACATCTGACATTTGACATTTGAAATTTGACATTTGAAATTAACATATCGTTTATCATTGACATTTCCTCTCAGAAAGAGGAATTTTACATAAATTTTAATCAGACCGAAATGAAAAGATTAATCGTATTTCTCATAGCAATAGTTGTTACTTCAAATATATCTTTCGCACAGTTCAAAGGTTATGACGACAAAGGACCATCAACATACAATAAGAGCACAAGTAATCTGCTGTTCGGCTTCATAAATCCGAAGAATTTCACAATGAACCATTCGTTCAATGTTTCAATGACTTCAACGAGTTACGGAAATGTATCTCTTACATCATACATTAACTCAATGAACTACAGGGTTACTGACAGGTTCAATGTCAGTGCTGACGTAAAAGTACAGTATTCACCATTTGCCTCCAACGGTCTTGGATCTGCATCTTCACTTGCTTTGCAGAAAAATCTGTCTGGTGTGTTTTTATCAAGAGCTTCGCTGAATTACAGAATATCAGATAACTCTTTCATAAATTTTGAATATCGTCAGTTAGATCAGAGTGATTATTTCAATAATTATAATAATCCTTTTAATCCTAATGCGGGAAATTATTATAACTGGAGATAAGATCTGTGTTAAATAAAATTTAATACTTGACCGAAAGTATGTTTTGCTTTCGGTTTTTTATTTATACAAAAAAATTTGAAGAATAATTTTTTAAATTACGTACTGAACGGTGTATTAATAATATTTCTTATACTTGTTGCATATTTTGGTTTCTCACTTATTAACAATGCGATCAAATCCAATAAAGAAGTAAAAGAGATTACAGATACTACAAAGGCAATAACTCACCAGCCGAACCTTTCCATTCAGCTTGACGTACAGAACGGAACAAACGAAAACGGCGTGGCTTCCAAATTCACGGAATATCTGAGAAAGAACGGAATAGACGTAGTCGAAATCGGAAATTATAAATCAAAGGATATAGAAAGAACTCTCGTCATAGACAGATCAGGTGATAAGAATAAAGTGAAGAAAATTGCATCAACGCTCGGTGTCAGTGAAAAAAATATCATTCAGCAGCTCAACAACAGTCTTTATCTTGATGCTACGGTAGTGATCGGAAAAGACTTTAACGAATTAAAACCTTACAAAGAAATCAAGAAATAAAATTAAAATATGGATTCAAAAGAACTCGCTTTTAAGATCGCAGATCTGATGTTACAGAAAAAAGGTTCACATATAGTTGTGATGGATCTCACTGAACTCACAAATGTCACTGATTATTTTGTGATATGCTCTGCATCTTCGGATACACAGGTAAAAGCCATCGCTGATTTTATCAGAGTTGAAACAAAGAAAGAAGACGAGAGCGCATGGCATAATGAAGGCTTTACTAATTTAAGCTGGGTACTGTTGGATTATGTGAATGTCGTAGTGCATATATTTCTTGAAGATACGAGAAAGTTTTATAATCTCGAAGGACTCTGGGCTGATGCGGTGGTAACGGAAGTGAATGATGAATAATGCCATACGAAAGACATGAGAGTGAGAGGTATGCAGGAAAATTCAATTTGTGAAGTTGACGATCCGTATTCATTTAAATTCTAAGAGAATTGAAAATATCAGCAACTAAAATTCCCCGGCTATTACTTACCATCGGCGACCCTAACGGTATCGGTCCTGAAATAATACTGAAATTATTCAATGACAGATCATTTATTTCAACTAAGGACCTGACAGTCATCGGATCAAAAAAAATTTTTGATTACTATGCTACTTTACTGAAACTAAAGACCATTCCTGAAGAAAGAATACTGGAAATTCCCTTAACTTCCAGATTCAAATTAAATCCGGGTAAGATAGAAAAGAATGCTGGTAAATATTCAGGAGATGCAGTTAAAAAAGCCATTGAGCTTTGCCTGAAAAAGGAATTTGACGGTATGATCACTCTTCCGATCTCTAAAGAGTCATTTAATCTCGGCGGATATAATTATCCCGGGCATACTGAAATGTTAAGCAGGCTGACATCTTCAGCCGATACTGTAATGATACTGTATTCAGAAGAATTTTCAGTTGCGCTTGTGACCGGTCATATTCCCATTTCAAAAGTCAGCAAAGCTCTTAATGAAAAGCTTTTAATTAAAAAGATCATTACAGTAAATAATTCTCTGGTTAAAAACTTCGGTATAAAAAATCCTAAGATTGCCGTGCTTTCGCTTAATCCTCACGCAGGGGACGGCGGACTGATAGGAAAAGAAGAGCTGGATATCATTTCTCCTGTAATTGAAGAAATGAACTCAATAGGATTTAATCTCAGAGGACCTTTTGCGTCTGACGGTTATTTTGCGAATAAGAGTTATAAGAGATTTGATATTACGATTGCGATGTATCACGATCAGGGACTTATTCCTTTCAAGATGATATCATTTGATAAAGGTGTGAATTTTACAGCAGGATTGAAAATAATAAGAACATCACCCGATCACGGAACTGCATTTGATATAGCCGGAATGGGAATTGCGAATAAAGAAAGCACGAAGCAGGCGATAATACTGGCAGAAAATTTAATTACAAATTACAAAACTTAAATAAATTCCAAACCCGACATTCCAAATCCCAAATTCTGAAGTTACCTCTTAATCAAAAAGTTAAGTATTTTTTTCCAGTCCTGAATAAAATCATATTCAAATCTGTCTTCAGGATTCAGCTCAAATGCTTTCTCGAGCATATCGATTCCGGATTCTATTTCTTCTTTCAGGAAATGAATTTTTGCTTTTTCGTAGTAAGGTTCAGCCCAGTAAGGATGATACTTAATAACTTTATCAAAAGCTTTCAGCGCAGAATCCAGCTGCTTTGCATCTAATAATGCGCAGCCGTAATCATACCAGGCGTCATAATTGGATGTTTCGAGTTTGACAACCATCTCATAACTCCTGATCGCGTCATCAATTTTTCCAAGAGCATGTTCGGAATCTGCTTTCAGATACCAAATTTCTGAATAGTCTTTGCAGAGAATCAGAGCTGAATTAAAATCTTCAAGCGCTTTATCATATTTACAGAGATTAAAATAACAGTTGCCTCTTCCGTAATAGGATTCATAATTCTGCGGGTCAATGATGATCGCTTCTGTGAAATAGCTAATAGCAGTCACGTATTCACCGAGCTCTTCATAAGCATTACCCATATTATGAAGCGTGAATGAATCATTCTTTTTAAGGTCAAGAGATCTCTGATAATACTCAATTGCTTTATACAGCCGTCCGATGGAAGCGTATGCATTACCGCAGTTATACCAGGCAGAAGAAAAATTACTTCTGATGGCAATGCACATTTCATAGCTTTCGATAGCTTTTAAAAACCTGCCCATTCTGTTGAGGACGATACCTCTGTTGTACCAGGCAGTATAGTTCATAGGTGAGTAAACAAGATGCTGATCATACGCTGCAATAGACTCCTTCATCATATCCAGAAAATCAAAACAGTACCCTAGTTCGTAGTATGCGTCTTTATGTTCCTTATCGATCTTCAGCACATTTTCAAAACATTCCGCAGCTTCGACGAATTTTTCCATCTTCTCAAAAGTAAGTCCCATATTAAAAACAGCATCGGGATTTTCCGGTTCGAGTTCTATGGCTTTATTAAAGCAATCGATTGCATTGTCGAATTTTTCAGAATTATCCAGTGTAATGCCCTTATTGATTAGAATTTCAGTATCTGTAGGGTCTAAAAGTATGGCTTTATCGAAATATTCAAGGGCTTCCTCGAACTTGCCGAGGCTGTCCAGGATAAGCGCTTTTTTATGCCAGGCTTCAGTAGAATAAGGATAGATATCGAGGAATACATTCACATAGCTTAGCGCTTTTTCGTATTCGTTGTTGTCAAAGTAAAAATTGATTATTTCTTCAAGGTTTTCGGGATCAAAACTCTTTTTTGCTTCTTCTTCCAGTTTTAGTATCTTTTCAAGTTCTTCACTCTTTCTGTTCTTTCTGCCGCCGTTATCTGCATTCTCTTCGCCAAGAAAATCCAGACTTTCGAAATCATTCATAATTTTCTCCTGTATTATTTATTAATATCAGATTTTTTGTTTGATGAAATTAGATAAAAGTCAGTATTAAGTCAAGTAATTATTCATAAGAGTAAAAATTTTTGGATAAAATGAATATGCTCATTTGTGTACAAATATTTGTGACGTTGTGAGTCGTATTGAATCTATTGAATTGCACATCCGTCCAAAACGATTTGTTCTTGAACAGCAGGCTTTTACTTCTAAAGTAG
>DAIPYG010000148.1:0-5336 GCA_036782875.1 Bacteroidota bacterium
TTACGAGTTACGAGTTACGAGTTACGAGTTACGAGTTACGAGTTACGAGTTACGAATTACGAATTACGGATTCTCTAATTATAAACTACTAACTATTAACTATTAACTACTAACTACAGAAAAATTATTTACATCTTAACAGCACACCGCTCTGATGACCGTAAGCAATCAAATTAACTGAAACAGTTTCAAAAAATGTACTTACGGAATTACAGAAATAATCCATATCATAAAACACCTGTGAAGCCGGACCTCTGCCTTTTACAAGCATGGAAAATTTACCTTTATAATTTATATAAACTTGATCCTGTTCCATTTCTTTTTTTAACCAAAGGTTTTTATAGATACTGTTTTCTTTCAGCTCATTTATAGTATTATAATCATGAAGAGTTATATATAATAATCCATCTTTTGATAATACTCTTCTTAATTCCAGTAGCCAGGCGTCTGCAAGATCATCTATATGAGTAAAGATCGAGCCGCAGTAAATAAAATTAAAATATCCGTCCTTAAACGGCAGATGCGGAATAGTTGTAGTAACAGCAAAATTAAACGGTGGTCTTAAATATTTTTTATCCCACTGAATAATTTCTGCATTAATATCTGTTCCCCAGATCTCACAAATATCCGCGTAAGGTTTCAGAAATCTTATCAGTCTCCCTCCGGCACAGCCCAGATCCAGTATTTTAAAACCGGGTTTAAAATTAAAATTTTCCTTTTTCAGAATATTCATCATAATATCAAAATCATATCTGGCATCGCTTAAGTGTTCCTCTGCATCTTTACCGTATCCATACCAGTATTCTTCCGGAGGAACAGGTAATCCATATTCATCCAGATCGTACTTTTCATTTTCTGAAGGAATTGCGTAAGTCTCAATTTCCGGCTTAAACGGGAAATAAATTATTTTTGATTGATCGAAATTTTCCATGACCACTTCATTTATAAATTAATAAATAATTCACAGAACCTTCATCAATTTGACTTCCTCTTTATGTTAATGAACTATAAACTATTTAATCTTATACTTGTAACTCTTAAATCGTTATTTGTTATTCGGTATTCGGTATTCGTTAATCGTTATTCGTTAATCGTTATTCAAAACATGCAACTTGTTTAAATTAATCGTAAATCATAACTCGTAATTCGTAATTTGTAATTTGTAATTTGTAATTTGTAATTAAATTTGCAGATAATCCCCTGCCACTGACAACTGCTTTCTGTTATAAATATCATAACGAACAGAACTGCTTAGTATATTCACCTGAAGACCTAAAACGGAAAACGGTTCTGATTCATGAACTTCCGCAATAGTATTGTAGCTGATATTTGATCCGTCAATTATTGTAACTGTGCCGGCGCCTATTACCTCGAGTACACCGTTTCTCATTATGTGTATGGCAGTATTCTCATCTATTCCAATGCCGAGGTTATTAGGATTATATGCAACAGCAGTTATAAGCCTGCTTAATCTTGCACGCTGCGTAAAGTGCTGATCTATGATAATGTTTTTTAAAATCCCGAGTCCGGGACAAAGCCGGATTGAATCCTTTAAAGGCTGAACTGTCGGTTCGCCTCTTACGATCATGGTAGAACTCATGCTTGATGCTCCTGCGCTTGATCCTCCCAATGTAACTCCATTTCTTAGTGCCTGTTTCAAAGCAATTAAAAATTTCGTTCCTCCGAGAATAGAACTCAGTCTCATCTGGTCTCCACCCGTTAAGAAAACTCCTGTCATGCCATCCAGAACTGCCTGTTCATCCAGCTTAAGAAGCTCCTGTCTTGATGTCGCTTCAAGCACTGAAACTTTCTTTATTCCCATGTTACCGAAAATGCTTTTATATAAAGTAGCTGTCACTACAGGAAAATCAGAAGGCACAGGAACTATTAAAATAGAAGCATCCTTTCCTCCGCTTAGCTCTACGAATCTTCTTAGAATATGACGTTCATTTAATTTGTCTTCAGCACCGCCTATGATCAGTATTTCACCGCCCAGGTCTTCTGTGTAGTGATGATTGTTATTATCCAATGAATATATAATTTATTTGAATTGAGGTAAAATAATCATATATAATTTTAAAAGATATTAATAAGTAAAAACTTTATGTACTCAGAGAGTTTCCATCTCTCTCAAAATTCTTTTCTTTTATTTTTCAAAAATTAAATCTGAACTTTCATTCAGTAATTTCATATTTTAATTGTATTTAAAAGTCTGTTGCTTTAAATTATAAAAAAGAATTCAAATGAAAAAATATAATTTACTTTGTTTATTAATAATCTTCACTCTAAATAATTCATATTCACAGACGGCGAATTCTCCTTATCCAGTTATTTTTGTTCACGGACTCAACTCCGATGATCAGACCTGGAGCAACATTATTACACAGCTGAGCAGTGTATGGAACCTGAGCAGCAGCCATACTTTAAATGCTGTGCTGAATGCAAGAGGCGGTGACACAACTAATTTTATTCAGGATGTTCTTATACCGGTGAAAGATCTCAATGGAAATTTCGTTAACAACTTAACTTCTTCAAGTATCTATTCTGTAAACTATAATAATTTCTGGAACAGAAATCCTTCGGACCCGAGAATTATCTTATACAATGCTTCGACACCCGGAACAAATCAGTCTTCAAGCAATCAGTCTGCAATTACAAAACAGGGTTACGCTTTGAAGATACTTATAGATTCTGTTCTGAGAATTACCGGCGCTTCAAAAGTAATTCTTTTAGGTCATTCAATGGGAGGACTTGCAATAAGGGAATATCTACAGCGGAAAGAAAACGGAATACATAAATGGTGGATAGATCCGCTTGATTCTACTGGCGGTCATAAAGTTGCTAAAGTTATCACAATAGGCACACCGCATCAGGGCACGAATGTTACATCGATTCCTTTGTTTACCATTGACAATAACAGCGAAGCAATGAGAGATATGAGAATATCTTATCCCGATGGTTCTGGAGGTGCATATCTGTTCGGAAATATTGAGTCTTTAGTTCCATCAAGCTATTATAATAAAGACATTAACTGTAACGGAATCATCAATGATACAATAGCAGGAATGGATTCTGTTTCAGCAGATAATTCGAAATTTCCACTTCCAAAGAATATACAATATACCTGGATCACATCGAACTATCTCGGACTCGGAACCGATCTTGCAGTTACATTCTCCAGCCAGTCACTGTACAGGAATTCACAGTTTGTTCCGGCAGGGATGACTGATACTCTGCGCACAAATAAGAATCACATTCAGGAAACCACTGATAACAGATCATTGATTAGAGGTCTGGATGAACCGGATAGAAAGGAATTTGCTTATGATATCACATCGAATAAACTTTATGCAGGAAGCATTACATTACAATCCAATGCTGTGACTTCAGATTCAGATTTTTACAAAGTTCAGTTAAATTCTCCCGGTAAGATCAGGGTCAATTTAAGTTCGCTGAACTGCGGTGTCACTAACCTTGCTTTACTCTCAGAAACAGGAAGCATTCTTTTTTCAAATAATATATCTGCAGCAACTGACAGCGTCACGGGAAATGTTTCTTCGGGAAATTATCTAGTCAGGATCACCGGCAACAGCAATCTCAATCCAAATCTGAATTTTTATAGATACACAGCTGATTTTATTCCATCGCCTGAACTTAATATCACTGCAGGTATTGAGGGAATGAGATATGATTCTTTACAGGTTCAGGATACGGTAAGAATTTATTTAATGAACCCTGCTCCTCCTTTTAACAGACTTGATTCATCAAAAGCATTCTTAAATTCCAATGGAAATGCTCATGTCTTTTTTGCAAATGCAGTATCCGGTAGTTATTATCTGAGATTATTACACAGGAATGCGCTTGAGACCTGGAGCTCAGCACCGGTTGCATTTAGTCCCGGAGTTCCGGCTGAATATGATTTTACTGCTTCTCAATCATCGGCTTTCGGAAATAATCAGATTCTTCGTTTTGGAAAATGGTGTATGTTCAGCGGAGATATAAATGGTAACGGAAATATTGATCTCTCGGATATAATAGGAATTTACAATGACGCTTCCGGATTTATCAACGGTTATAATCCGACTGACCTCACAGGTGACAGTATTACTGATCTTACGGATATTGTAATTGCTTATAATAATTCAGTGAATTTCGTGTCGGCTATTAAACCCTGAAATCAGTTAGCAGTTAACAGTTAGGCAGTTAAGCAGTTAAGCAATTAACAGTTAAGCAATTATATGGCGACAAAAAATTTGTAATTTGTAATTTGTAATTTGAAATTGATTTAAAGTTCTGCCATTTCTTCAAGATCAAAAAAGTCTTTATACTTAGTCGGAAGAAGATCTTTTAAAGCAACACCTGCCTGTTCGGTCGTAGGAGGAATTCCGTGCCATTTATAATTATCTTCCATAAATGATACACCTTTTCCCATTAGAGTATTTGCTATTATAACAGTCGGCTGTCCTTTGAATTGTTTAGCTTCTTCAACAGTGTCAAGAATCTGCTGCATATTATGACCGTCTATATCATAAACTTTCCAGTTGAATGCCCTGAACTTATCCGCCAGAGGTTCAAGTTCCATTACATTTTCAGTTCTGTTATCGATCTGACATCTGTTTCTGTCAATAATCATAGTGAGATTATCAACTTTATGATGAGCTGCAGTCATCACAGCTTCCCATATCTGACCTTCCTGCAGTTCACCGTCACCATTGATACAGTAAACATAATTATCTTTTCCGTTGAGTCTTAGTCCGAGAGCCATTCCGACAGCAACAGAAAGTCCCTGTCCGAGAGACCCGGAAGCTATTTCCACACCCGGTGCACCGTGACCTTTTGGTGATGCAGGATGCCCCTGCAGTCTTCCGTTGATTCTTCTTAAGGTCTTCATCTCTTCAACAGGAAAAAATCCTCTTCGTGACAGAGTGGCATACCAGACGGGAGCAATATGTCCTATTGAAACAAAGAAATAATCTCTTTCCGGAAAATCAACATTGGAGTTATCTATATTTAGTTTGTTAAAATACATAGCAGTAAATATATCTGCCATCCCTAGAGGCGCACCTGAATGCCCTGTCTGTGAAATGACAAGCATATTTATAATATCTCTTCGGATCTGTCTTGCCATTTCGTTCAGCTCTTCTACTGTTTTAAGATTAGGATTTTTACTCATTGTATATAGTTAATAGTTAATAGTTAATAGTTAATAGTTAATAGTTAATAGTTGATGTTCAGTAAATTTGATTTTTTTCATAATTAATCTTAATGTTCCTAACACAAATTATGAATCTTATGAATCTTACGAATCTTATGAATCTTATGAATCTTATGAATCT
>DAIPYG010000149.1:0-5315 GCA_036782875.1 Bacteroidota bacterium
AACTCGTAACTCGTAACTCGTAACTCGTAACTCGTAACTCGTAACTCGTAACTCGTAACTTGAAAATCGTAACTCGTAATTTCCAATTCCAATTTCGAAATCCCAAATCAAAAAGCCGAGTCATCCAGACTGTCAATATATGTCTCGATCTCATTCACAACTTTCTTAATGACACCTTCTTCAAATGGTGATTCGAGATTAGCAAGTTTTAGAAGATCAAGGAAAGACCTGCTTCCGCCTGCTTCGCATAATTTAATGTAATCTTCAAGAGCTTTTTTAAACTCACCGTTTCCATTATGGATTGCTCTGCTCCAGAACTGAAATGCGCAAATCTGCGCCAGACAATAATCTATATAATAAAAAGGCGACTCGTATATATGACCCTGTTTCTGCCATCTTCCTCCTTTTTCAAGAAAATCTATTTCCCCGTAATTCAGGTGAGGCATATAAACTTTCTCCATTTCCCGCCATTTGAATTTTCTTTCATCAGGTGTAGCTTCCGGATTGTTGTAAATCCAGTGTTGAAAATCATCAACCATTACCCCGTAAGGAAGAAAATTCACTGCGCCGTTGAGATGTGAATATTTAAATTTATCTGTGTCTTCCTTGAAGAACAAATTCATCCATGGATAAGTCAGAAATTCCATGCTCATTGAATGAACTTCAGCAGACTCCATCGTCGGTTCAGTATATTCCTTGAAATGAAAGTTCCTGCTTGCATAAGCCTGAAATGCGTGTCCGGCTTCGTGAGTCAGTACCGTTATATCGTCATCCGTCCCGTTCATGTTTGCAAATATATACGGGCTTTTGTATTTGGGAATATATTCGCAGTATCCCATGTCAGCTTTTCCTTTTCTGCTGAAAACATTCATAAGATCATTTTCAAACATAAAGTCATAGAATTCCCTGGTATCAGATGATAGTTCATCATACATTTTTTTACCCTGATCCACTATCCACTCGGGATCGCCTTTCGGCGTTGGATTTCCGGTACTGAACTGATAAAACAGATCATGCACCATTAGTTTATCGAGACCCAGTCTCTTTCTCTGCTTCTCTCTTAATTTCTCCGCGAGAGGCACAATATACTTCTTAACATTCTCACGGAATTTATTTACCATCTCTTCATTATAATCCATTCTCTTCATTTTTGCATATCCGAGCTCTACATAATTTTTATATCCCATCTTCACTGCCATGTCGTTTCTCAGATAAACAAGCTTATCAAATAACTTATCAAACTCTTCTTTATTATCACCGAAAAATTTCCAGTAAGCGCTGAATGCTTCTTTTCTCAATGATCTGTCTTTTGATTCCATATACGGCTCCAGCTCCTGCAGATTCAGTTCTTTATCTTTGAACATTATTTTTGCCGATGCTTTCAGTTTCATATATTCACTTGCCAGATGATTCTCTTTCTGCATGTCATCAATTATGACCTGATCAAAACTCCTAAGAGAAATTTCAGCAATCTCAAAAAGATGAGCTCCGTATTTTTCAGACAGTTCTTTTCTGTAACCGGATTTTACCAGTGCTTTGTAATACTCCATTACGTAATCAGTAAAGAGCGGATAATTACTGTCAAAATAATCCTGCTCATCCGTGAATGAAATATTATTCGTATCATTGGAATAATTTATGAATGCAATTATTTTCATTGATTCAAAATCATTTCTGATTACATTAATCTGATCCATTATTTTATCTGCTTCAATAAATGATGAGGCATTTTTGAAATCAGTAATAAGCTTTGATAAAGTTTTTCCGGTTTCAACAATATCCGGTTTTTCATATTTCATCTCTGAGTATTTCACGGCTATTTGGTTTAATTGGTTTATTGATAAAATATTTATTTGTTTAAAATCTATTTTGAATAAGTTTAAATCCTGTTATGAATTAGTTTAAATTCAGTATGAGCTTTTTGATATTCTCAAAAGTAGCTGACTTCCCTTTTTCCCAGGCTGCCTCAAATTCTTTTCCAGGCATATCCGATTTCAGTTTAACTAAATTGTTTTCAAAATCATCAGCATTGATCTTATTCATCTGTATTCCGATTATTTTATATAGTGCATCAAATGCAGAAAGAAGGACTGCCGAACGGGTCAGATCATTCATTGAAAAATAAACTTCCGATAAAAGAAGTATGCTTTCTACTACCTGATATTTATCCTTAAGTTCATCGAACATGATAAAGCTTTTTAAGAACATATCCTTTGCAGCCGGATAGTTCTCTGTTTTTTGTTCTGATGATCCCAGACTTAATAAAGATAAAGCTATTATGTTTTTATTTCCTATTTCTTCACCTATCTCATAGCTTTCCTGCTGATATTCCCTGGCTTTTATATATTCTTTTTCCTGATTATAAATATAACTGATATTCAGTAATGCGTATGTTATCCCTTTTTTACTGTCAAGCTCTCTTGAAATGGACAGATATTCCTGATATAGCTTTAAAGCACTCTGAAGATTGCCCAGCTGAAATTCCACTGTTCCTAAATTTCCAAGACATATTCCTATCTGTTTCAGGTCTTTCGATTCCCTGTAAAGCTTAAGACTTTCTTCTATCAATTTTTTCGATAAGTCATAGTCAGTCTGCATGTATGCGATCCCGCCCAGGCAATATTGAGCAAAAGCGGTTCTTGACTTATCCTTGAGCGAAGCGCTTACGGAAAGACTGTTGTTCAGATAATCTTTCGCAATTTTATAGTCACCTTCTTCAAATGCAATGACACCTAAAAGACTTTCTGATGCCGCGCTTTCTTTTAGATCACCGGACTCTTTTGCAATTATATTGCTCTGCTTAAGCAGCTCTTTTGCTTCTTCTACTCTTCCGGTCTGTTTTAAAAAAAATCCCTTCCATCTGAGTGCACCGGCATATAATTTTTTATCGTATTCATTATCATTTATTAAAATAGAGTCAAGAAATTCAAGAGCTTCTGTATAATAATATTTTGCATCCCAGTAGTTTGCTGCATTTATCGCAAGACTTAATGCTGCAGCCTTATCATTATTAACAGCCCATTTCAGGCTTTCTCTGATGTTATCAATTTCCGAATCATATTTTGAGACCCATTCTTTCTGATCACCTCCGCTTAAATTCTGTTCAGCATTATTCATAAAGCGGGAATAAACATCAAAGTGTCTTTTCTGAATCATGTGTTTATCTTCGCTGATGTTAAGCTTCTCCGAACCATACTGTCTGATAGTCTCAAGCATATTAAACCTGTTTTCCTCGCCGGATTCCTTCACTACCACTATGGATTTATCAACAAGATTAGAGAGTAGATCGAGTATCTCATAGCTCTCAATTTTCTCATCACTGCAGATTTCCTCCGCTGCTTCGAGTGTCCAGCCGTCAGAAAAAACGGTTAAGCGTTCGAATATTAATTTTTCCTCCAATGAGAGAAGATCGTAACTCCAGTCAATCATAGCCCGGAGTGTCTTCTGCCTTGGTAATGCTGTCCTGTTACCTCCGGTAAGCAGTGCAAATCTGTTGCTTAGCTTCTCATAAATTTCTTCTACCGTAAGAACCTTTACTCTTGCTGCGGCCAGCTCTATCGCAAGAGGTATTCCGTCAAGCTGTGAAACAAGCCTTGCAACTTTATTAGCATTCGAATCTGTAATTTTAAAATCATTTTTTATAGCAACTGCCCTGTCAATGAAAAGCCTGACAGCTTCATATTCCGAAATATCCTCTACCGTTTTTGATTTTTTAAGATCCGGCAATTTGAATGAAGGCACTCTGTATGTATTTTCACCTGTAATTCTCAGTGCTTCCCTGCTGCTTGCAATTATCCTGAGCTTTTTGCAATATCTTAATAAAGTGTTTATAATGACAGCGCATTCTTCTATCATGTGTTCACAGTTGTCCAGTATGAGCAGCATTTCTTTCTCTCTCAGAAAATCCAATACAACTTCTTTTATGTTTTTCTTTGGATCAAGGCTTATTCCCAAAGCGGAAGCTATCTCAGGAAGAATGTAAGACGGTTCGGACAGCTGTGCGAGCTCTACTATCCATACACCGCTTGAAAAATTATCTATTGTATCTGCTCCTGCCTGAAGGGCTATTCTGGATTTTCCCGCACCTCCGGATCCCATCAGCGTAAGAAGATGCGATTCATTTAACATTGATTTTATAATTCGCATTTCACTTTCCCTGCCTATAAAACTTGTAAGCTGTATCGGAAGATTGTTCGGTCTGGCGTCAAGTGTAAGCAAAGGCGGAAATTCCGATCTTAACCCTTTAGATAATACCTGATAGATCTGTATCGGCTGTATAAGATCCTTTAGACGCCTTTCTCCAAGATCTCTGAATGTGATACCTTTTTCTTTTGCTGTATCAAATTTTTCTTTCGCCAGTTCATAAGTAATCTTTGAAATTATTATCTGCTCCCCGTAAGCTGATGACATTACTCTTGCTGTTCTTGCCATTGTAATATATCCCGAATATGTCTTGCCATCCCATTCTGCATCACCGGAATGAATACCGATCCTGATCTTTATTACGGCATCTTCCCATTTCTCTTTTGCAAGATTTAACTGAATCTCGACTGCTGCCTTGATAGCATCCTCGGAATTTTCAAATGCCGTGCAGAATGCATCACCGACTATTTCGAAGACATGACCGTTATTTGACTTAACTGAATTCTCTACTATAGAATGATGTATTTCCAGTGCAGCGGGAAGTGTATCCGGATATTCCTGCGAAAGCTTGGTACTGCCTTCTATGTCTGTAAATAAAAATGTAATTATACCGGAAGGAAGTGCTGACATTTAATGTAAAATATTTTAAAACAATTATTATTGCTCAAGATAATATTCATTCCCTTTAATTAAAATTCACTCCTGAAATCATATCCTCGTTTAATTTCTCATCGGTTGGTTCAAAACCCAGACTCCTGCATAATTTTATTGCTGAAAAATTGTCCGGTTTGTGTATAATATCTATAAACTTCGCACCTCTTTCTTTTAGTATTCCGATGACGATCTCCAGTGCCTTTCTACCGTAACTATTGCCCTGATACCTCTCATCCGTCATAAGCCTGTTGATATAATATATTCCTTCATCCGGATCTTTCGCGAACATAACAAATCCGACCATCTTTTCATCATTATATATTCCACTGGGTTCCATCTCTTTGTGTGCATACGCCAGCGCAAGCCCGTTCTCGTTAGTAGCAACAAATCTTTCCTGATCCTTTCTGACTCTTAAGCTGATACAGTCTCTCCAGTTTTCTTCTTTTATTTCTTTTAAATGGATGTTCATAAAATATATTAATTAATTATTAGAAGTTAATAGTTAGTAGTTAATAGTT
>DAIPYG010000150.1:0-5234 GCA_036782875.1 Bacteroidota bacterium
GGCGGTACAAACTGGAGTATGCCTACCGGTTCAACAGTAGCTTTGAGCTGGGTTTCAAAGCCTGGAGCAAGCGGAAATTTTCTTGGAAATAATCTATGTCAGCATCCGACTGAAAGAAATACATTCTATTGTGTTTTCGGAGGTCAGGTTTATGTCAGCAGAAACAGAGGAGATAACTGGTCGGCAGTCGGAACAACAACACCTACAGGAACCACACCTCATTCTTTTTTTGTAAGTCCTTTAGATACAAACATCTGGCTGATTGCTACAGAATCATCTCCGGATAAAGTTTACAGATCAACTAATTACGGATCCAGCTGGACACAGGTGCTTTCAATGAATTTCAGCAGTTACGGACAGCCCCTGGAAATTGATCAAAATAATCCAAGTGTTTTCTATTTTGCTCCGGATAACGGCGGATTCTGGAAATCCACTAACAGCGGTGAAACATTTACTGAGATAAGCGGAAATTATCCTTTCAGAAGCCCTTGTGAAATTCTTGTTACCTGGGACAATCCAAATATTATTATTCTCGGAGACGGTGTTACAAGTTCATCAAACCCTGCTATAATGTTCAAATCTACAAACGGCGGAGTTAACTGGACAAAAATTGATTCCACATCTTCAAGCGAAACTCCTTCAATGTGCAATACAGTATTTGACACCAATCTTATCTGGTGCACAGAATGGGGCGGAAGCAATATCTATAAATCTACCGATATGGGAAGTGATTATGTACTTCATCACTCAACTGGTTTTTCTGGCTGGGGATCTGATATCAGCAGAGAAGATCCTACAATGGTTATCACAGGCAGCTGGGGAGCTGCAGCCACATATTCAACCAACGGCGGAGTAAACTGGACAAATATAAATACAGGATTAAGCGGTCATGGCGGCGGAATTCTGGCTGCTGAAAGAGGACTTGTGCTTGCTCAGCAGGGATCTAATCTCTACAAACTCAATATTGTTTATACAGATGCTCCTGTGGTAGCAAATCCAGATGTACAGCCGCTATCTTTAAACGGAACAGGAAGTCAGTATTATCTTTCTGCAACTATAAATCCAACCGGAACAGTAAAAAATAATAACGGCGGTGCCAGCGCAACATTTACTGTAACCCGTTTTATTTCACCGGGTGGTTATGTAAGCACGAAGACAGTTTCTAATCTTGCTTCAAACGGTTCGACTGATGTCACTTACGATCCATGGACTTTTACACCTGGTAATATATATACTGTTAAAGATTCAGTTTATATGTCAGATGATATTAATAATTCTAATAATGTATTAAGCGGCTCTATTACTCCTTATCTCGGTCAGTCAGTTTATAATGTAAATGAACCATTTTCAGGTTCATTTCCTCCTGTCAACTGGACATTCCAGTTTTCGGGCACAAACTACTGGATAAGCAGCCCGGTAAGCGGATATGCAAGCGGAACAGGATGCGCAAAATATGATTTCTGGAATTCACCTAACACTACCAACCAATCAATGTTTACAGATGCATTCACACCAACTGCAGTCGGTGATTCTCTTAAGTTCGATTATTCATACGCATCGCTCACCAGTTCTGCCATTGATTCTCTTATTATTGAAACATCAACAAACGGCGGATCAACTTATACAGTCCTGGTAAAATTGCGCGGAAGAAATACCGATACAATTGGAGTTGGTAATTCTTTTAAAACAGTTGCTTCAACCGGTTCGGAATTCACACCGTCATTATCTTCACAATGGAGAACTAAGAAATATACTTTACCGACCGGAACTAACAAAATAAAATTCAGAGCAAGAAGCGGATTCGGAAACGGATTGTATATTGATAACATTAATATATCTTCTTACTCATTATTTACACAGTACAATATAAAACTTATACCTGAAGGTATGTACAACGGATCTACTTTAAACATGAGAGATACGGTGAAGGCATATTTAAGAAACATCAACAGTCCTTTCAATTATGTTGATTCTGCAACAGCGGTTTTTGATTCAGTTACATTCAATGCTCCTTTTGTATTCAAAAATGCCGGTACAGGGACATATTATGTACAGATCATTCACAGGAATCTGATTGAAGAATGGAGCAAGACAGGCGGAGAATCATTTACCAAAGGAGTTACTGCAAATTATGATTTCACATCTGCACAGTCACAGACTTACGGTAACAACTCCGTTCTGATCGGATCCAAATGGTGCTTGTTCAGCGGTGATGTGCTCAAAGATGGTCTGATTGAACTGACAGATATGCTTGCTATTTATAATGACGCTTCTGTCTTTTCTTCAGGATATATAATTACAGATCTTACCGGTGACGGGCTTTCAGATCTGTCGGATATTCTCGTTGTCTATAACAATGCATCTAACTTTGTGACTAAAAAGTCTCCTGAATCAGTAATGGCAGAGTTTGATAAAAATAAAGACAAAGCCAGAATTGATATGATTAATTTTGCAAAAAAGATCAATTCAGAAGTTAAAAGTACAGAAACTAGTAAATAATCAATCTATATAGTTCTTAGAACTTTTAAGACAGTCCGGAAACGGGCTGTCTTTTTTTATATTTAAAAGAATGCCGGTTGAATTTCATTTGCTAATATGCAGTAAAGATGTCTCTAAACATTCTGTTATACCTCCAGTACATAAAGACACAAAAAAAAATGTATTGAATGTAGAATGTTTTGTGAGCGTGTGATTTAGTGTTTTAAATATTTTGTACAGGAATTTGATATTTAAAAAAGTTTATATGGTTATTAATTAATATATTTTTTATAATTTGTCTAACTAAAATGTTAAAGTTTAAAACTAAAATACTCCTGAGAATATTTTCCGCAGTAATCATAATTTCCTGCTTCGCAAAGGCAGCGATATCACAAAGCAACGATGATAACATAAAAAAGGGAATAGATTATATTTACCATATTAAATTTGATTCAGCCGAGGCAGTGTTCAGTGAAATAATTAAATCAGATCCGGAAAATCCGTCAGGTTATTTTTTCATGGCAATGGTTGACTGGTGGAAAATAAATCTTAACAAAGAAAATGATTCACTTGATGAAAGATTTTTCATCAAGACTGAAAGAGTAATTGAGGTTGCCGATGATAAGCTCGACAAAAATGAATCTGATGATATTGCGATGTTTTATAAAGGAGGAGCTCTGGGATACAGGGGACTTGTGAGAAGTCTTCGCGAGAGCTGGCTGAAAGCAGCAGAAGACGGCAAGGAAGCGCTGAATCTGCTTCAGAAAGCTTATGACGTTAACAGGAATAATAAAGATGTAATATTCGGAATCGGAATGTATAATTATTTTGCAGAATATGTTCCCGATGCATACCCTGTTATTAAACCTCTGATGATTTTATTTCCTAAAGGTGATAAGATCAAAGGTCTGAATCAGATAAAGGAAACATCAGTTGATTCTAAATATACAAAGACCGAGGCGCTTTATGTTTTAACATATCTTAATCTCGTCTACGAGAAAAATTATCCTGAAGCGGAGAAGTATGCAACCATCCTTAACAAAGAGTTTCCTGAAAATCCCATCTTCGAAAAGTATCTTTATAATAGCTATATAGGCCAGGGGAAATGGGATCCGGCAATTGAAGGCTGGAAAAAGATCATAGAAAAAATAGACAGTAATGCTGCGGGGTATGATAATCTTAATCTTAAGAGGGAAGCTAATTATTACACAGCAGTTTGTCTTTCTAAAATGAATAAATTTTCGGAAGCCGAATTTTATCTGAAAAATGCGGAAGCTATGACAAAAATTCTTGATAAAGAAAATGAAACCGCTTTTACAGCTTTTATTTATCTGCTTTCCGGAATGTATAATGATTCAAAAGGAAATAAAGCAACTGCAGATTTATATTATGATAAAGTATTATCAATGAAAAATTTTCAGAACTCTCACGCGGAAGCCGAAAAATTTAAGAAGGATGGTTTTAAACAGTTCTGATGATCAACTTTATATCAGGATTAAACTTCATTACTTCTTACCAGTCAACATAATCAGGAAACATAAACTTTGTAAGTTCAAAGAAAAAATCTCCCGAACAGCTTTTATCATTTTCATCAAGACGGTTTACGTTGATAATTATTACAGCATCTTTTTCAGGAAGATAAAACATTTCCGTACTGAACCCCATAATTGTTCCGTTGTGCCCCCAAAATTTTCCAACTTTTCCAATCCCTTCTCCATAGCTTACTATTTTAGATTCATCTTTAAAATAATTTGTATATAACCTTTCTTTCTGAATGACCGGTGTCAGAAGCTCTCCTGTGTAAAGCGCTTTTGCATATTTTTTCAGATCATACATATTCGAAATTATTGCTCCTGCTCCTCCGGGAAGAGCTGGGTTTAAAGTCGTCTTATCTTCAAACTTTTTTTCTGTTTCATTCCAGCCATAACCGTGAAGAGTTCCAGGAAGTCCTGTATTATATGGATAAAATGTATTGCTAATGCCAAGCGGCTGAAAGATTATTTCGTTAAGATAGTCATTAGTATTCTTTAAAGTAACTTTCCCGAGTATCTGTTCGAGAAGAATATAATTAACATTACAGTAAACCGTATTGATATCAGGCATTGTGAATAAATTAGCTTTGGCGGCCGATCGGTTGATCATGCTGTCGGCATTTAACTCTATCAGCGGATTATTATAATATTCTTTCAGTAATTCTTCATCAGCCGAATCACAAATACCGCTCCTCATCTGCAGAAGATATTCAATATTGATATCATCTGAATGTGGAAAATCCGGATCCCAACTTGAACGCTTATCTACCTTGCTCAGCCTTCCTTCGGAGATCAGTTTTAAAATTGCCGTTGCAATAAAAGTCTTGGTTATGCTTGCAATTCTGAACTGTGAGCTGATGTCGCGGTGAAGTTTTGTATTTAGATCTGCAGAACCGATTGCAGAAGTATATTCGCCTTCGCCCGGAATCCATATTCCAACTGCTACACCCGGAAGGTTATTCTCAGACTTAATTTGCGCAACGATACTGTCTAGTTTGTTCACCGTTGCATCAGGAAATTTTACTTCCTGATTAATGACATTCTGAGAGTAAGCTAAATTTAAATAAATTACTGTAAATATTAATACAAGGTAAGTTATAGTTTTCAATATAATTGGAATTAAAATTTTCCAAACATATATAAATGAAAAATTATTTTATATCCAGAAGCAACTCAGTCCAAAACGATTTGTTCTTGAACAGTAGGCTTTTACTTCTAAAGTAG
>DAIPYG010000151.1:0-5171 GCA_036782875.1 Bacteroidota bacterium
TCAAATAAAAGCATTGCTTAATTTTTTTGGAATATATTTGACAGATGAAAAAATCTGATCCCATTGGTCTAAAAGGTACATAAACTGGTTTAAAAGTTTATGCAAAGACGACATTGATATATACTTTAAATAAAACAGGACAGACATTCCTGCCTGTCCTGTTCTATATACATTTAAGGAACAATCTCTTTCGAATCTTTTATACTATGGAGAAACGGCTCTCACAAATATTATTGAATTATTATAAACTGGAGCAACATCCGTAAGATCGACTATATTATCACCGTTAATATCTTCTAAGCTGTATCCCTGCTTAAAATTATTTGATGCATTTAAGATCAAATTCAGATCGGTCAGATCAATAAAAGTGTCATAATTAATATCTCCGCTGTACAGGCAATATTCAGATCCTTTTAAAATAAGATTGTCTCCGAAAGCTTTGGAGATATTATCCGTAAAATCATAGTTCATTAATGAAGCCGTGAAACTCTGTCCTGTTGCACTCCAGGTTTCCAGTCCGCTTCTGTGCTTTACTACTATATAATAACTAACATTATTCTGAGAATGAGCAAAATTAAAATCTCCTGTTCCGAGAGAATCTATTTTACTGAAAGATGAATCAACGAGTAAATAAGGATATACAGCTTTTCTCAGATAAACGAATATAGTGTCTTCAATGGTTGTATTATTTTCCGTGTTGTGCAATCCTTCGATGAACAGTTTTAAATGTAAATTTTTAAAACTGTAATTAAGTGAATCACTGGTCTGTAATGAAACTTTAAATATGTTTTTAGATGGATCGTTTGTCAGAATATTAAGGACTGCTCCCTGAACTGAATCCTGTGATAGATTCATCAATCCTGACACAGAAGTATTCAGTTTTACTTTAAAAAGCCCGCTGTCGTTGGGAAGAATATTTGAAGGTGGCACATTAATTATGCTGAACATTGACGAAAAGCCTCCGCTGAATGAATAACCTGTTACGGACAAATTTGCTGTTCCGCTGTTCTTAAGATAAAAGTTCTTTTCATATGAATTCGGAAAAGTTACATTTCCAAAATGCACAAGAGAATCTTCACTCCTGTCAGATCTTACAGAGGCGCTGGTTGTGCCTGTAGTTCTGCATAAAGAGATCTTTACACTGTCAAAGAATGAATAGTCTCCAATACCTCTGTCAAAATGCAGTATCCGCCAGTTACCTGCAGCATTCTGACCGTTAAAACCATTGAGAATATATTCAGGCTTGTAATGTCCGTTCATATAAGGCGGAGTTCCGTTTGACCAAACCGTTGATGCTGAATCCGAAACGTATGCGCCGGTGATATTATCCATGTCATTTCCATTCGAAGAGAAAAGACACTTTCTGTTATTATTAGCATCTGAGATCGGTGAAAAGATCTGTATGATCTCATCGTTCAGATAAGTATGTCTCATGTATATTCTTAATTTTGCATGAAGAATCTTAAAGCTGTTGAAATATACTGACGGAGAGATTGTTGAACCGAAGTCAGCTCCTGTGAATGAAGGGATCTTCTTTGTTTCAACAGTTATATTACCTACTGAATAATAGCACAGCCAGAAACTATGCGGCGCATGTTTCGGAAAAGTAGTTTCATTACCTGCATTATCCGCTGCTCTTATATAATACTGAACCTCCGTTTCCCAGCCCTGTGAAGGGATCCTGAAATAAAACAGATCCCCTGATACAGAATAAAAAGACACTGAATCGAATGCTGTCCAGGAGGAAGAACCCTTCTTCACTTTATAATAGAGCAGAGGCGCATTGGTACCGGATAAAGGCACGGATGAACCGTCCTGATCTGTTATTTCAGCCTTGATAATGGTCGGATATGTACTTGAATGTGATGAAACCAATGAATGGCTTATTACAGGAGGTATGACATCAGTTCCTGCGGCAAGCCTGACAGAATTAAGAGCGTTCACTCTGCCGTATCCGTAATAGTTATTCCATTTACCTGATGTCTTATTTACCGAATAATTTACATTATCAATTTTATCGCAGCCTCTTGAAATATTTTCAAATACCTGCGAGCGTGATAAAGAAGGATTTACCGATAAAACAAGTGCTGCAACTCCGGCAGCATTAGGAACACTTGCGGAGGTTCCTGAAAAATTCGGATCATATATGCCTCCGTCTGCCAGAGTATAACAATTTGTGGGTGCAGTGATGTCAAGATCACCATCCGTGCTTTCTCCGTAATTGCTTCCCCAGTAAAACTGGTTTCCCGTACCGGGTGCTTTCTTCTGATCATGTGTAGTGGAAGCGCCGACAGATAATACGTTTGGCAGAAAAGATGGATATACTGGAGGATTTCTTCCGTCATTACCCGACCCGAATAATATTATGCTTCCAAGTCCTCCTCTTCCGTTTAATGCTGCGTTATTCACGGCATCAGTTACAATTCCGGAAGGTGTGCTTCCTCCCCAGCCGTTGCATAATACCTCTATTCCTCTTACTCTGGCAGTGTCAAATGCTCTCGCAATTATAGATGACGATGTCACTCCATTAGCATCATATATTGCAATTGACATCAGAGTGCTTGTAGGCGCTATGCCTGCAATTCCGATTCCGTTGTTGCTGACTGCTCCTATGATTCCGGCTACGGATGTTCCGTGGCTTGCATGATCTAACGATGAAGTGTTTAAATTATTAACCGCATCATAGCCGCATAACAAATGTCCTGATGCCTGCAGGTCCGGATGCAATGAGTCTATTCCACTGTCAATAATTCCTATTCTTACTGAAGGAGAACCGGTTGTAAAATCCCATGCCTCTGTTACTTTCATGTCTGATCCGGGTATTCCGCTTACTGTCGATGCATCACCCTGAAATAAAAACGGACTTCCGGTCAGTACCGGCTGTCCTGTGTTTCTTAATGCCCACTGTGAATTAAAAAACAGATCGTTTGGTATAGAAAGAAGAAGGCATTTATCAGGATATAAAAAATCCGGTTCCGCATATTCAAATATTCCGGAAGCATAATATTCATCAGCAAGTTCCAGTCCGTTCTTTGAAATTCCTGAATTGGATCTTAATAGAAAACCATTTTCATTAGAAATGTTTCCTAAAACTGCGCAATTGTTTTGTATGTTCATAATGTCCAGCATTTCCTTATAAGCCGGATTTTTCAGCTTCACAATGAAAACATCTGAAGGGATCTGTGTTACGCTTTTTGAAGAACCGTAATAGACTTTCGTAACAAATTTTACAATGTCTTTCTGTGAGTTGATATTATCTAAATATCCCTGTATCTCAGCATCTGTTTTCATTTCAGAAAAGCTGATCAGATATACATAATCAATTACTCTTTTTAATTCATCCCCGGTACCCATGTAGCTGTTTATTTTATTTCTGACCGTGACATCCGAATATACATTATTCAAAATTACGGCTATCTTATCCGGCCTTATATCCAGATCGGTCTTTTTGCTGTCGTAATAGTAATGATCAACTGAAAAAGCGCTGATGGGAATTAAAATCAGAAAAAGAAATAGTAATTTAATTTTCATAATATGAATTTTAATTTAAAGGTTCTACAATATTTTGATGAAACGCCATCAACAGTATTCCCTGTATTTAAGGGATACTTAAAAATTGTATACATTTGACTTGTAAAATGGGGAGTATAAAAATATAGAATCTAATTGTTATATGAAAGAGGTATTTTTATATTCTGAAATTTTACCTGAAAAGGCTGGATTGCAGGCTGATAACACTGAACATAGCACAAAGCTGAAATTTATTTTAGTTTATAAACTATCCTGGAAAAATTAATTACAATGTGATCTATAAAAACAAAAATCGTGAAGCGTGATTTAGTACTCACGATTCACGATTTAATATTTAATATTCCAGATCTCTTATCACGGTCCGGGTACAACCGCACTTACAAATATATTCGTATTATTATAAACAACTAACAGATCTGACAGAGTTATTATATTATCACCGTCTATATCTGTTCCGACATATCCCGAAACAAAATTATTGCCGTCATTTAATACTGCTATTATGTCGGACAGGTCAATGAATCCGTTGTGGTCTATGTCTCCGCTGTATGCGCAGAATTTAGTCCCTTTAAGTGTAAGATTATTTCCCAGCGCCTGGCTGCTGGAGGTTGTAAAATTGTAGGTTCCTGCATTTGAAGTAAAGCTGAAAGGAGCTCCGCTGTATGTTTCAATTGCATTTCTGTGGAGGATCTGTATATAATAGTTTGTTCCGTTCACTGCCCCGGTAAAGTTTATATTGGCAGTTCCGGAAGCATTAAGAAATGCTTTGGCAGTCGATACGAGAGCATACGGAGAGACATCACTTCTTAAATTAACAGTTACAGTGTCGTTTATCATTGTGTTGCTTCCGTCATTGTATAATCCCTCGACTAAATATGTCAGACTCATTGTACTTAATGCTACTGGAAACAACTGGCCTCTTATTGCTCCGCCTCCGAAGGTTGTAGAATGAATATTCGCATACCATAAACCGGTCAGTAGCTGTGTTTCCTGAGTTGCAGTTAATGTCTTTGATTCCGAAAAAGATCCGCTTGAAACTCCAAGCGGGATCGCTGTATATCCGATCTGTACGCCTGCATTAGCTCCGGCAGCTGCGGGTCCGTGGAAATGCCCGGCAGTGGTGGTACCGGTTATGCTGAAAGTAATTGAATATGAAATTACTTTTGTTGTGGAATTGTAAGTCCCTGTAAATGTTCCGCTGCCTCCTGCAACCGGAGGAACTTCCTGCGCTCCGCTCATCGAAGCATTAACGGAATACAGTGTCGCTGTAGAACTTTTCTGTATGATGAACAGAAATGTGAAACTTAAAAAAATTTTGAGAGCTGTGGTGGTAATGCTTTTCATTTTTTACTCCTTATCAGTTAGGTTAAATTAAAAAATGTTTTGGATACAGAGAATACGAAAATTCTCTTTATCCGGTTTTTGGAAATAAACTTTAATTATTAATGCAAATGTATCTTTATTTTTTATTCTTTCCAAATCATAATTGTATTATTTGTAGGATTCAAATTATTTCCCTGAGTCACCTTTAAACCCATTCATTTACAACTTCATTGTTTTAGTTATACTTGACTGGATCCATGCTAAAAGCACGAAGACACTTAGGGGGATGACAATATGGACCTTCAATTACAGTCATA
>DAIPYG010000152.1:0-5133 GCA_036782875.1 Bacteroidota bacterium
AGCGGACGTTATTCATAGTTTACATTACAATTTTAAAACGTTTTGGACAGGGTTGGATGTGACCACTTATAAAGATACATTGAACATTGAACATTGAAATAATAATGTCTATTTTCACTTTAAAATTTTAAAGCAGTAACAAAGCATTCGGTTTGAATAAATATATTCCATTATTCTGCTATGTCATAATTATTATTGTCACTTATGCAGTATTTGAAAATTCACTTTCAAATGAGTTTGTTTTTGATGATGAGAGTGTAATAATCGGAAACACATCCATTCAGAGCTTATCAAGCATTCCTAAATTTTTCACTGCTGATGAGGGATTTCACAAGGTCATCGGCCGATACTACAGACCGGTAGTATCGTCTACATACGCGATTGATTATTCCATATGGACTCTTGATCCGTACGGATATCATCTTACCAATGTGATCATTCATATTATTTGCTGCCTTCTGCTGTTTAAAATATTCCGTGTACTTTTCTGGCGGTATAAATACAGGAACATCATTTCATTACTTTCGACGCTGATATTTGCAGTTCATCCCATACACACCGAAGCAGTAAGCTGGGTAAGCGGGAGGACGGATTCTCTCGTCACGCTTTTTTTCTTTGCTTCATTTCTGTTTTATCTTGAATTCACAAAAGAGCTTGAATACAACAAAGAAGAGAATTCCCTTCACAAAATAACAAAGAAGAATTACATATATCTGTTTCTTTCACTGTTTTTTTATGCAGGGGGATTACTGACGAAGGAAATGATAGTTACAATGCCTGTAATAATAGTTCTTTACGATTTTGTTTACAGGAAGAAAGGAATGAAATACTTTAAGGAGAACTCGATAAATTATATTTTGTTCTTTGGAATTACCATTTTATATTTTATTCTGAGATATGAACTTTTAAAAGACATACCGGAAAGGGAAAATTATCTTTACTTCATCGGAAAGAATTATGATATAGTAATAGGCACAATGCTCAAGACTATTCCTGTTTATTTCCGCTTATTATTTGCTCCATTCCCTCTACTGTATCATTACAACGGAGTGATTCCTGATGTAAAATCCATAATTGACGGATCAGTATTGCTTTCTCTGTTATTCATTGCGTTTCTTGTATTCGTCTCAGTTTATTTTTATAAAAAGGACAGTATAATTTCTTTCTGCATACTATTCTTTTTTGTATCGCTGCTTCCGGTAATGAACATAGTACCGACAATGAATCTGATGGCGGAGAGATTTCTTTATTTTACATCATTTGCATTTGCGTTACTGATCTGTCATCTGGCAATGGCAGGAAGTTCAAAGAGAGATTTCTCCATTTTGACAATCGGAATGATAGTTATAATAGGAGCGCTGTCATATCTAACATATAAAAGGAATGCAGAATGGAAGGACAATGATACATTATATTTATCAGCAAAGGGAGTTGAAGGATCAGTGCTGCTTGTAAATGAAGGAAACATATTTGCGAATGCAAAGAAATATGATGAAGCAGAAGAGTTTTACAAAAGGGCAGTTGAGCTGCGGGACAATAATCTTCTTGCACATCACAACATGGGACTGATATATCTTCTCAGGGGAAATCTTGATTCTGCAAAAATAAAATTCAAAAAAGGAATATCAATTGATTCGCTTGCGCCGGACGGGTATTTCCAGCTTGCAACGCTTTATAATCTTCAGAACAAAAAGGACAGCGCAGTTTTGATGCTCGAGAAACTTCAGACTATCACTCCAAATTACAGAGAGTCAGCGAACATCTTAAAGAGCCTGAAAGAAGGCGGGGATACGGATCCTAATCTTCTGCCTAAGGGATTTGAAAATGATGAGACCAGAAATTATCAGATTGACATGCTTCAGAAAAGATCGTACAAATATTATTCGGAAAAAAATTATACCGCTGCGATCAGTGATTTGAATAAGCTTATCGAGCTGAATACTGATGCAAAAACTATTTCCGGATTCATGAATAATATTGCAATGTGCTATGGAGAGATGAATAAACCCGAATTTGAAGAGAAATATTTCCTTGATGCTATTAAAAAAGATCCCGGGAATATCAATGCAGTCAATGGACTGGCAGCATTTTATCTGAAATCCGGTAATAAGGATAAAGCAAAGGAATATCTGAAAATGGTTCAAAAGTTGAATCCCGCTGATGAGAGTTCGAAGAAGAAACTCGACTCGCTGAGTAAAGTAAAATAAATCCGGGATTCGGGATATCGGATTTGGAATTTAGAATTTGTGATATAGATATTATTGTCATTAAATAAAACTTCCCGCCGCAAGCAGCGGGGTATCTTTATCTTTTAATTTAATAAGTATAAGAAGTTGATTCTTCAGTAAATCCCGTAGGGATTTTATATTGGTAGAATTATAACCACAAAAAACAATCCCATAGGGATTTAATATTGTTTCAGACTATTTAATATTTCGTCCCTACGGGACTATTTAATATTTTATTTTTTGCTACCGATATTTTATCCCTACGGGATATTAAAGAAAACGAAAGGCTCTTCATATCAGGCAACAAAAAATAATTTTTTATTTTTCGCCTCGAGCGGTGGAGAATTATACACTTAGTGATTAAATACAAATTTAAATAAAATATAATTTATAATTAAACTTACACTATGAACTGGAAAGTAATACTTCTTTTAACACTTCTTGGAACTGCAATAGCAGTAGCTTCAGTATTCGGAGTTTTCAACAGCAATAACATGTTAATTTACATGCTGATATTTTCCGTGATATCAGGATTTATCATATCCAGAACCGGAGGAACATCACCTTTTATGAGCGGAGTTATGGTCGGTTTATTTACGGGGATACTTGGAACGGTAGTTCAGGCAGTGATGCTGAATACATATCTGAAGAATAATCCGAATTCATTGGACGGATTTAAAAACATCACCACAAATTTAGCTCCTGAATATGTAATGCTATTTTCGGGACCTTTCTTTGGAATAGGGTATGGAATAGTCGCAGGGCTTGTGGCGTTTCTGATGAGAAAAAAATCTTAATACATTGTATTATACCGGATTCTTTCTGAATTCGGTGAACACGAATAAATTATTTTTTCAGAGAGAAGTTGAATTAAAAATTATTTTTTACTTCTGATTAAGTTATATCTAATCTGAAAGATATGAAATAAGAATAAGAGCCGGATGGAAATAATTAATTGCATCAGCTCAATTTCATAATTATTAAAAGAAAGGGGAACGTGAATAAAATAATATTTATATTCACATCTTTTTTAATGATGTGTATTTTTCTTTCATTCCATTCAGCAACAGAAAAAGGTGATGGCAGACCGGCAAGATTTATGAGACCGCTTGATGAGGAAACTGAAATGAAAGAATCAAACGAGTTTACTTTTTCCGACTACACACCTTTATACACATCGTCCGTATTTTTCAATTATAACATTTCCAGAGACACATTTCCGCAGAATGAAACTTCCGTAAAGATAAGCAGAAAAGATCCTAACAGGGTAGTGGCAGCGTTCAGGGATTTCAGGATCAGAGTCACGCCTGCTAACAGGAGGGTCGGATACAGTTATTCCACAGACGGCGGAACAACCTGGGCGCCAAGCAGACTGCTTGATTCCACTCTGCTTCCGGGATTTCCGAGGAACAGTGATCCGGCAGTAGGAATTGATTCGGCGGGAAATTTTTACATAGCTGTGATCTGCATCGGCGGAACAGGCGCTCTGGCAATTTACAAATCCACAGACGGCGGAGAAACTTTTCCGAATGCATATCTCATTGCCAATAACGGTTCAGAGGATAAAGAATACATTGGCACAGATCTCACACCCGGCAGTCCGTATTACAATAATATTTACATTAGCTGGACAAGGTTCAGCGGTGAGACGGGGATCAAACTCACAAAATCCACAAATGCGGGAGTTAACTGGGCAGATGCCGTACCCGTAAGCGATGAATTTTTCGGCGTGCAGGGATCGGATGTTGCTGTGGGGCTTGACGGAGAAGTATATGTATCCTGGCTTGACGGTACCACAAACGATGACATTGTAAGATTTGACAAATCAACTGACGGAGGAAACTCTTTCGGAATTGATAAAACTATTTCACAGGGAACTTCTCCTGTAATTCCCATCTCATCCAGCGGCATTACATTTCCTTCAATTGCAACAGATATATCAAACGGACCCGGAAGAGGAAACATATATGTGGCTTTCTGCGATTCAAGGAACGGTGATCCTGATATATTCTTATCGCGCTCAACAAACAGAGGACTCAACTGGTCAACGCCGCTGAGAGTAAATGATGATGCAGTCGGAAACGGAAAGCTTCAGTGCTGGCCATGGATAGGAGTAAACGATTCAGGAAAAATAGTGATCAATTTTTTTGATTCAAGAAATACCACATCTAACACAGTTGTAGAATCATACATAGCATATTCTTCTGACGGAGGAATATCATTTGCAAATTACAAAGTCAGCACGCAGCCGACTCCGACAGTTCAGCCCAACAGCGATGTAAGATTCGGAGATTACATTGGTGTGGATTATTACAGGGACAGAGTTGTGCCTGTTTGGACAGATGAAAGATCTGGCGGAACCAATCAGGAATGCTATACAGGAATAATTAATATACCGGTACTGATAAATTCCGTGTCTGCTATCATACCTGAGAAATTTGAACTGAAGCAGAATTATCCGAATCCGTTCAACCCGGTTACAAATCTGGAATTTGGGATTTCGAATTTGAGATTTGTCAGTTTGAAAGTATATAATATCCTCGGAAATGAAGTTGCATCATTAGTGAACGAAATGAAAAATCCGGGCAGCTATACTGTGAATTTTGACGGAAGTAATCTATCAAGCGGGATTTATTTTTACAGGCTGGAGACTGGTGGATTTGCTGAAACAAAAAGTATGATACTTTTGAAGTAATTTGGGATTTCGAATATGGAATTTGATCATTTGGAAATATATGGTTCACATAATTTAGAAATATTTCAATACTTTGTGTTTGAATACCGTTGCCTGAAGGCAACGGCAATGAATATTTAAATATCTTATTAGTTTTTATGAATCTTACGAATCTTACGAACCTTATGAATCTTATGAATCTTACAAATCTTATGAATTTTACAAATCTTA
>DAIPYG010000153.1:0-4773 GCA_036782875.1 Bacteroidota bacterium
AAAAAGTTTGCACATAACATTTAGAATCTTTCAAAGCGCTACAGCAAACTTTTTGTAACATGAGCGACGACGGAATATATTCCATTACTTTATAAGAACCATTCGTTTTGTATCTATCAGCTTCCCGTCCGACTCAAGAGAATAAAAATAAATCCCGCTCGAAAGTCCGTAACTTTCAGAATTGAATACTACATCATAAAATCCGGCATCATAAAACCTGTTCTGAATAATATCAGCAATTAATTTACCGCTGACATCATATATTTTTAGATTTACATTTGCATTATGAGGCATTGCAAAGCTTATCGTCGTCGAAGGATTGTATGGGTTCGGGAAATTCTGTTTCAGGTCAAACACCGCAGGTCTTTCTGATGAATTCATAACTCTGTCAAGGCATCCTGACTGTGCATAGCGCAGCCGGATCGTATCTCCCGGCAGCTGTCCGAATCCGGAGGCCAGATTTATTCCTCCTCCGTCCGAAACCGGCCATAAATGACAATAGCTCATGATGGTTCCTACTCTGGGTCTTATCTGATTATTTGAGAAACAGCCGCCTTCAGAATAATAACATGAATCAATGGCTCTTATAGATCCGCCCGGTCCGGCCGGCCACACGCAGGAATGTGTATGCCTTGAACCCATGCTGTGTCCCATTTCGTGGGCAACTACATTCACTGTCCAGGAGTATGTAGGATAGTTATTATATTCAGGATCAATATTGCTGAATGCAAATCTTCCGGAAGAATCATTGACATTATATTCCGCACACAGGACTCTTATCCACGCAATTCCTCCAAGACCGGCATTTCTTGTTGATATGAGATGAGCAATGTTTCCCTGAAAATCATCACGGCTGTAAGCACCGAAGTTTAATAATATATTATAAGAGTCAGTGGAATTACTGTAAGGATCAGGAGTCGTCCAGTATGCTATGCTTGAGATCTCAAATGGAATGGATTCATTCTGATAAATAGTCTTTACTGAGTTAAACATTCCTGTAATGAAGTTTACAAGTACTTCCGGATCCGGTCCGGAGCGCTGATACATATCGTAGTCAGCTTCAAAATAAACTTTAACAGGAAGCCGGTTAATGATTGCGGGTGTTCCGTTATTGTCTGTTACAATTCCGTTTTCATATAAGGGAAGTAAAAATTTCTCTTCATTATCTTCAAGCGCACATTTGAAATTATTTTTTGCGGTAAGATCTTTGTCATTATAGAAAATATAATTGTCTGAAAATGAATTATCGGAATTTTTAATTGCGCCGAGCACATGATTTCCGGATTCATCTGAGATCACTCCCATTACGTGATCTTTGAAAATGCTTACCGAAGCAATTGAGTTTTCCTTTCCCTTTATAATACCGCTGTAGTGAATTCCCGGAGTGTATTTTTCATTTTTATTTTTTATTCCGTTTTTACTTGAGAGGATAAAGTCAGTTGATACCGGAAATGACTGTGTAAGTTCGAGCTCAATCAAATTATTACCGACTAAAGGAATCCGGAAAGAAATATTTTCAGCTCTGCCTTCAAGCATCTTCCGGACTGCTTCCCGGCTGAGCTCAAGCATAGAAGCATCCGACACGAATGAAGATGAATTGTCATTTTGTCCGGCTTCTTTTTTAAATTTAAAAATATTTACGTTTTTAAAATTATGTATTTTTTTCTTTTCATATATTAACCGGGATATTTTATTGCCTGTGATAACATCTGCCGGGCTGCTGATCCGGGTGTCATTTCCGGAAATGCTGCTTTCATTTGAAGTGCCTGTGAACATATATATAAAAACAGCCGCAATAAAAATGTAAAGTATATTTTTCATATTATTTTGCTAAATCAGATGAGTTAATGAAATCAGTTTTTTTGTTGCTGCTGTTTTGAATGTCTGCCGTCACTATCTTTTGATAGAAGAGATTCCTTGAAACATTTCTTCCATAGAGTGAAAGATTAAGATTATCATCAGAAAATTCAGCGTCATAGGTTATAGAGGTCTGAGTGTATGAAAGGACGTCATTTTCAAAAGTGAAATCCCGTGCAATCTGATCAGCACCGGGACAAGTCAGGCGGGCAATCCCTGTTGACTGAAAAGTAACGACTTCCTCCGGACATATATCCTGCTGTGCTCCTGTCTGTCCGGTTAGCTGCCAGTCACCTATGAGTTCCTGCGGAACAGTATTATCATCCACAAGAACTTTTTCACAGTCACTTCCCGTGACTGAAAGAGATATCAAGATCATTACAATAAAGACCTGTAAAACCCTGCTTATGCTTTTATATTTATTATTCATTTGTAAATAAATTTATTAGGATTAAATTAAAAAGACTAATCTACAATTACAATATTTAATTGTGCATTTTGAATTTGAGATTGCAATTTTGGGATTTATATTTTTCCTTTTTCGAAAAAATTACTTTTACTTAATTATCTTTAAGAACTTTATGTACCCAACAAACTCAGATAACTCAACAAACTCAACAAACTCTATAAACTCTACGAACTCCATAAACTCTACGAACTCTATATTACCAGATCCACAAACTCAAACTTACTTCCGTCAAACAACCCTTTATCACTAAGCTTCAGCTGCGGAATGACAAGAAGCGCCATAAAGGAAAGTGTCATGAAAGGCGCGTGCAAAGCAGATCCGAGTTCTTTAGCGAGTTTGTCGAGAGCTGTATATTTTTCAGCAGCAATATATCCGTCTTCGGTTGTCATAATACCGGCAACAGGAAGAGGCAGCACTTCTGTTTTGCCGTCGCACGAAACAGCAATTCCTCCTTTATTTTCTATAATGGAATTCACTGCATGGCAGATATCTTCATCAGTTACTCCGACAGCAATTATATTATGGGAATCGTGAGCTACACAGGATGCGACAGCGCCTTTTTTCAAGCCGAAATTTTTTATGAATCCTATTGCAGGTTTTCCGTTCTTATATCTTTCCACGACTGTTATTTTGAGGACATCATTAAAAGTATTCGAAACGAGTTTGTCTCCGACTGCCTTTGCAGGGAGGTGAAGCTCTTTTGTAATGAGCTGAGCGTCAAGAGCTTCTATTACTCTCAGTTCATTGTTATTTGCTTTTAATTCAAAATCACTTACAGTTTTAGGAGAAGTATTAAAATGATTTATTATCTTTTCTTCAACACTTTTAATAAGCGTCTTTCCGTCTTCAGATACAAGAGTTCCGTCTATGTAAGTTTTACTTACTTTGAAATCTTTTAAATTATTCACCACTATAAAATCCGCGGCATCTCCGGATCTGAGCATTCCGACTCCCAGTTTATAATGTATGACAGGATTTATGCAGGCGCACATAAGCACATCAAAGACATCGTAGCCGTATGCAACCGACCTTGCGGCGACCCTATCAATATGACCTGCGACAAGATCATTGGGATGCTTATCGTCGCTGCATAACATCACTTTTGAAGTATGATCTTTTATCAGAGAATGAAGAGCTTCAAAATTTTTTGCTGCGGAACCTTCTCTGATCAATATTTTCATACCGAAATTAATCTTATCAAGAGCTTCATCAAGTGTAAAGCATTCGTGATCAGTAGAAATGCCGGCTGAAATATATTTCTTTGCATCTTCACCTTTTAAGCCGGGCGCATGCCCGTCAACGGGACGGTCCAGATCGGATGCTATTCTGATTTTTTCCATCACTGCAGGATCTCTGAAAAGCACACCCGGATAGTTCATCATTTCACTTAAATAATGAAGACCGTCTTTGATAAAAAGCTCACGGATCTCTTCAGGACCGATCTCAGCTCCCGCAGTTTCAAAAGCAGTAGCTGGTACGCAGGATGGCGCACCGAAATAAAATTTGAACGGAACCTTTTTTCCGTTTTCGATCATAAATCTCACTCCTTTTATTCCGAGAACATTTCCGATTTCATGGGGGTCCGATACCGTTGCAACTGTTCCGTGAACTACCGCTAGCCTTGCAAACTCTGAAGGAATAAGCATTGAGCTTTCAACGTGGACGTGTGAATCTATGAAACCCGGCATAATGTAATTTTCATAAGAGTTATTGCTTTCTTCAATCCGGAGTATCTTTGAATTTTCCACTGTGACTGTTCCCGGAAATATTTTTCTGTTGATCACGTCAACAATATTTCCTGAAACTTCGAATGATGAGCTGTTCATATTTTTATTATTGTTTTGGTTTTTCCAATGGAGGTTTGTGTTCAAGTGCTGTCATATCCCATCCGGCAAGCGTGCATCCCGCTCTGTAAGAACTTTCGCAGAAGTCCAGTAATACTGCTTCAGGATCATCCTGACTTCGTACAAACTCATAAGGAAGAATGAACTCACCTTTTTCATCTGACCATTTTGCTGCTGAAGGTTTCAGTATTTCGTTTTCAAGACCTTCAGGTTTAGGATAAGTATAAGCGAAGAATACAGCTTCAGGTGCAGCATCGCTTCCGGTCCAGAAGCCGATTGTTGTCTGTTCGGAATCCATTGCAACCCTGTAGATTAGGTCAAAATCCGGAGACGGTTTCAGAAATTTTCCCGAAAAAAAAGAAATTGACAGATCAAAACTTCCCCAGAAGAAACAGACCGGTGTCTGCTTTCCTGAAAATCTGCTTCTGAACTTGTTTAATATATTTCCTGTAACGACTAAAGTCTGCCACCATCTGTGAACAAGCGCTTCATCATATTTTCCATGCTCTTCATCAGTATCCATCTTTACCGGAGTTTCCATCTCGACTGACATCGGATTGATATTTACTTTTACATCAAGTTCCGTCAGAGCTTCCATTGTTT
>DAIPYG010000154.1:0-1030 GCA_036782875.1 Bacteroidota bacterium
AGGTGATTTTTGCTTTCTCCATTTCTCAGATTTTCTTAACGGCAATTTTTCACATGCGGGTTTGTTTTTAAATGAGAAAATTAAGTTTTATTCTGAACCAAATTATGCTTATAATAAGCTATTCATATTTATTTTGGACAGTACTGAGTTTTTAAATATAAGATTACTATCAGAAATCCGGGATTCGAAGTATGTTATAAGCGAATTAATATTTAAACAGTATTTTGATTGATTTAATGATAATAAAATTTTTTGTTTACCTAACCTTGTTTATTCTTTTCAGCTGAATACCGGGGTTATCTGCGGAATCTGTTCTCTGAAAATATAAGTCGTTTGACGGGAAACTTTTAGTTTATTCAAAAATTAATTAGCAATTTAATTTTTGTTTGTTTAATTTTGTAGCAATCAGAATATATGCTAAAAAGATCGGTAATATTATTTTCTCTTTTCATTTATCTTGCAGTAAGCTTTCAGCCTTTGATGATATTGCTTTCTTATGAAGTCAATTATGAATATATAAAGGATGTATTGTGCGAAAATAAAGACAATGTAAAAAGCTGCTGTAAGGGTAAGTGTTATCTTAATAAAGAAATGAAGAAAAGTGATAATGAGAGCAAGGAACAAATTCTAACACGTAATAATCTGTCCGAACATTTAACTTCTTTTTTTGTATACAACATAATAATTAATTCAGAACTCAACACAGGCTCAATGACTTTAATATCTATACAGCCAAACCTTAAGACAGAAACTCCTCCTCCTAAGTTTTCATAACCCATCGTTACATTTTTAAAATTTAACTGAAAATTCTTTAAGAAAGAAGATTCAATTCTTTTATTAATTGCGGGATTCCGGTTACCGGTCAACGTAATTAATAAACATTAAAAAATATTTTAATACTGGTTAAAATATTTGTACTTAGATTTAAAATCCGGTTGGTACTTCTGCTGTTGGATTTTAAAGAAATTGGAGAAGCATTTTTTTACCATTCTGAAGGGAGCGAAAACCGGGCGGGATGAAGATGTGATCG
>DAIPYG010000154.1:1130-4735 GCA_036782875.1 Bacteroidota bacterium
CATTAATATCAGTAATGCGGTTACTGCTTTTCTTCGCTCCGCTCAGAATGGTAATCCATATGAAAAATGTTTAAAAATATTTTACTGTTCTGAAGGGAGCGAAAACCGGGCGGGATGAAGATGTGATCGCATTAATATCAGTAATGCGGTTACTGCTTTTCTTCGCTCCGCTCAGAATGGTAATTTAATTTTATATTATTTGTCGTGTCCCCCGATCTTGCAGCAGTCTTCAAGCTTATCGTAAGCTTCCTTGTTAGCCGGCTTATCATTTGCCTGATATCCGGCACTCACGATCACCGCTTCTATTTTATTCAGGTCTGTCCTGGATTTGTCAAACTTAACTGTTGCAGTTTTTTCCTTTACTGTAACATTCACATCCTCTACTCCATCCAACTTTTTCACAGCACCTTCAATGTTTTTCTTGCATGTTCCGCACTGCATGGTAGGAAGTTTGATCTCAATCACTTCAGTCTGGCCTGATGATTTATTATCAGACAGTTCAGATCCCTGCTTAATTTCTGACTTCTGTTCAGGAGATTTGTTTTCGGAAGTTTTATTGTCACTTTTACCGCATCCTGAAATTACAAACAGAATGATTATAACTGCAGAATATAATTTATACTTTTTCATGGTATTGGTTTTATTGATTTATTTTTTTCAATGAGCTAAAAATACATTAATAAAATTCAAAAAGTAATTTCAAAAAGCCCTGAGATTGTAACACCGGTAAAAACTATGAAGGATCAGGACTTAGGATTTTTACCGTTCTTAAAATCTGATTCTTAAGAATTCATACCATTCGCAATTTCTGCAGCCAGTTCAGAATTATTCAATACAAGCTTAATATTTGATTCGAGACTCCTGCCTTCGGTTATATTTTTTATTTCAGACAATAAGAAAGGAGTTACATCTTTTCCTTTTATACCGTTTTCATCTGCTTTCTTAAGCGCTGCTTCAATAGCTTTATCTATCAAATTTTTATCCATGGAATATTCTTCCGGAATTGGATTAGCGATAATCACTCCGCCATTCAATCCCAGCTCCCATTTTGTCCTGATCATATCTGCGATTTCTTTTGCCGAATCTAATTTATAATTAACTTTAAAACCTGACTCTCTTGTATAAAAAGCAGGAAAATCATCAGTCTTATAACCTATGACGGGAATTCCAAGAGTTTCCAGATATTCAAGTGTCAGTCCTATGTCTAATATTGATTTTACGCCTGCAGATACAACTGCAATATTGGTTTGCGCAAGTTCTGTAAGATCAGCCGAAATATCAAAAGTATTCTGCGCATTCCTGTGAACTCCGCCGATTCCGCCTGTTGCAAAAATTTTCAGTGAAGCAAGCTTTGCGCATATCATTGTAGCTGAGACAGTCGTAGCCGCGCTCATCTTTTGAGAAATAATTACAGGAATGTCTCTTCTCGATGCTTTCAA
Source organism: Bacteroidota bacterium (assembly GCA_036782875.1). Classification (GTDB taxonomy): domain Bacteria; phylum Bacteroidota; class Ignavibacteria; order Tepidaquicellales; family Tepidaquicellaceae; genus JAGPCH01. Next base: position 2,570 of record DAIPYG010000154.1, read on the forward strand.
AACATTCTTTTCGGTAGAAAGAAATTCGATCTCTTCAAAATTTAGACCGACATGAATAATACCTTTTATTATTGCAATTGTTGCCGGAACTGCTTTATTGTTCCTGACAGTTTTTTCAACTTCAAGTGCAGTTTCAAAATTCTGCGGATAAGGCATTCCGTGTGAAATGATTGTTGACTCCAGCGCAACAACAGGCTTACTTTCTGACACAGCAGATCTTACTTCTTCGGAAATATTCAAATATTTTTCAAAGCTCATGTAGATTTTTTTTTATAAAGTGAAGTAATATTTTTTTTACTCTGAAACACGTTTCTCATATTACATCTAATCGGTCAATGCAATTTTATAACTAATATACTATCAGCATCTGATGGTTTGGATTGGAATGAGTCTCGCTCAGTTTAAAATCATAACTGCCAATGATCCGGAATCCTTCTTTTTTATAAAAGTAAACTGCCCTGAAGTTCTCTTTCCATACAAAGAGCCACATTCCTTTCTGGTGATTTTGTTTCGACAGTTCAATATTAAATTTAAAAAGTTCATGTCCGAGTTTCAAATCATAAAACTCTTTCAGCAGATACAGCCGGTCTAACTTTGTTATATTTTTCTCATTGATATTTGAATGAGGTTCATTGAAATTAATTTTGGAATATCCTGCAGGCTGATTGTTATAATAAATTATATGATAAATATTTTCGGTATTGATTAATTCAGCTTTGACCGCATTGTTGACATATTTTTCATTTATATATTTGCTAATTTCTTCAGGTGACGCGCTGTGACCATGAGATTCTGTAAAAGATGTTTTTCCGATTTCAGCAATCAACCCAAAATCTTCCGGCACTGCTTTAACGATTGAGATCATTATTCTGTTTTTCCAAATATAGTTTCTACCTGCACGCCTTTTGTCAGAGTCTGATACACAACGCAATATCTTTCCGTCAGCTTTGCCAGTGAATGCAACTGCTCTTCTGTTGCATCTGTATCAAGAATAAAATTCAGCCTTATGGATTTAAATCCAACCAAAGCTTCCTTTGAAACTCCAAGTGTTCCTCTGAAATCCAGATCACCTTCGGCTTTTATAATTCCTTTTTTTATTTCAACTCCAATTGCTGTTGAAACAGCTTTAAGCGTTACACCTGCGCATGCGACTAGCGCTTCAAGCAGCATATCACCTGAACAGGCAAGCATACCGGCTCCGCCTGTAGCAGAATGAAGACCGGCTTCAGTAATTGATTTTCCCGTTTCTACTTTACATGAAATGCCTTCGTCTGTTGAGCCTTCTGCCTTTAAAGTAATAAGAGCAGATCCCGGATCTTCGCGGTATTTTTCTTTCAGAGGAGCCTGAATGCTCTTTAATTCATCTGATGTCATTATTGATTTTATTTAATATATTTGAACAGATATATCAATAAATATCATATCTGCTTTTTGGAATAATATATGTAACCGTTATTTAATTCAACAAACTTACAAAACCTTCATCCGGAATTAATCTGCAACCCAAACCATTCATTCGGTGATTAAATCCTCATCTGTTTCATTTAAATTAGTTTCACTTATTTTTTCTGTTTCAATTTTATTGGCTTTATTAACTGTATCATTGTTGTTTTTCGAACATGAGGATAACCTTCCAAATAAAAAAGCTAATACTATTATTTTAAACAAATTATTGGTATTCATTTTACTCCTTCCTTAAATTATTTAACAATTAAAAATTTAAAATCACAGATTAATTTCTATTGCTGATTGAATATGATTGTAAAGTGCTTTTTTTCGTTGGAGTTATGAATGTGTCTCTTTAATTTAAATATCGAAAGCAGATGTTTTGAGCTATCTCTGTAAGTCTGTGAGAGCCCGCAAAAATATAATTTCCGCTGTATGTTAAAGAGATTTTTCCCCCAACATTTCCAATTCCATTATTTATTAGCACCCATTGAGCATTGGATATCTGAGCTGAAATTATGAAGAGAATGGAAATTGATAGAATAGTAGAAATTTTGTGGTTCATATTTGATCTCCTTTTAATTTTATTTTTTAAAACAATTTCTTATTGTATAATAGTATATTTCTTTATCAATAGATATTATAGAATCAAAAAGTTAAATGTTCTCTCTTGCTTTGATTTTTGATATTTAAAAGCCGGAGGATTGATCTCCTCCGGCT
>DAIPYG010000155.1:0-4541 GCA_036782875.1 Bacteroidota bacterium
TCCAAAAAGTTTGCTGAAGCGCTAAGATAGAATCTGCCGACAAATTGCGAACTTTTGGATCACCAAAAACAAAAAACACTCCGGACGAGGAAGCAGTTTGATTTTATATTTGTAATTTGTTCGTATGAAATAAATTTGATACGACATAAGGCGGTCATCTTCGGAGAGGGTTCTGCTGTTGGTGACCAAAAAGTTTGCACAAAGAATAAATTTAATTTCAAATATAAGAGGCAAACTTTTTGGAACTCCAACAGAGCGGGAAAATAATGCTTTAAAAAAAAACCGGGGAATAAAATTTATTATTCCCCGGTGTGATATTCGATTCCGGATGTCAGATATCTGACATCTGAAATTTGTAATTTGAAATTACTTTATAAGCAGCATTCGTTTTGTCTGTGTGAAATTACCCGCTTCGATCTTATAGAAATACATTCCGCTTCCTAAGTTCGATGCATCAAAATTAACATCATAATAACCCGCCGGCTTTGTTTCGTTGACAAGCCTTGCAACTTCTTTACCGAGCACATCATAGATCTTTAATGTTACCAGTGATGACTGAGGAATAGAGTAGCTTATGCTTGTAGTTGGATTGAACGGATTAGGATAATTTTGTTTTAAATCGAACTGTGTCGGGATTCCCAGATCGGAACTTTGTATTCCAACAGGTCCGACATTTAAAGTTACCGGAATGTTCTTCACAGGTCTTAAAGGATCATTACTGTTAACTTTCAGTACACCAGAATAAGCACCAATAGATAAACCGATCGCATTAAAATTCAAGCTCACGTTTTGATTTCCTCCGGGAACAACTGTTCCTGAAGTTGGATTTTCATCAACCCATGCAAGTCCTTTTTCGATCTTGATAGCAAGATTATTGTGCATATAAGCAGCATTGTAAACAACCTGCAATCCTGTTGCTCCACCTGTATTTTCATTTCCTATCGTTGCATCATTTACCGGACTTCCCATATTTAAATACTGATAATAGATTCTTCCGTCACTGTATAAAATGACCTGATAGGTGTAAGGACCTCCAGCAGGCGGATCATAGTGAGGGACATCTTTGTATTCTACTATGAATCTGTTATTGGCTGCATCATTTTTATAATAAATTGTACCTGATGTTCTTACATCCATATCATCCCAGAAAGGATAGAGACAATTGTTAGGTTCTGCTGTAGCAGGTATGGCAGTGTTTAAGTATGCAGTGCTTGTAGAAGCCACGTCAAATCCGACCCAGCCGTTTGTAACTATTTTTAGCTGTGTATAATTATTTCCGTAATATGTGAAAGTAAAAGGAAGAGGCACTACGACTGATCCGTCATCACCCGTTCCGTTTGTCCAGGTTGTGATAGGAGTACCTGTGGTTGAAATCTCAACCCAGTTGAATGCCGGTCCTCCCGGTTCATCACTGTCAATCCATCTGTATCCGCCTGCATCAGGTCCGCCCTGTGCATCAGTCTGAGGCTCTCCGTGAAATATTGACGGAGATCCTTTCGGCTGATTTGCCATTTGTATCAGCTGATCTTCGGTGAAATTATTTACTGAAGCTAAATTTAATTTATCCAATGCAGATGATGACTCTGAAATATCCCAGTTAAGAGAGAACTGACCTGTATTACCAATTACAAGACTTCTTGTTGTAGATTGACCGGAAGGGAGATTAACAATTATAGAATCCAGTGAAGTTGTAACTGTCGGAGGTATTCCTCTTCTGAAAGTGATATTGTATGTCTGAACTGAAGAAAGAGAATCACTTGCACTGTAACCGTAAACTCTCCATTGTCCAACAGCCGAATCACCAACACCAACACCGATTCCGGCAACAAGTGAGTCTATCTGTGAATTTCTGACAGTTAATACAGAGTCATATCCGCCGTTATTTGACTGAACTGCGAACTTAATATTTGACTGTGTAGAAAAATTAGGTCTGGCAAAGATCCATTTATATTTAACAGCTTCTCCTGATTTTGTCCAGTTGATATTGACCGGAGTTGTATTTGAAACCAGTGTAAGCAAAGTTGTATTTGTCGGAGGTGATACGAGATTGAATGCAGAAAGCAATGGTTTAGCCCTTTTCAGAGTAATTGCTCTCGGACCATTCGTTGCTTTTAAAGAATCATTAGTAGCGTTATTCCTGAAAGCCCATACATCCCATTGTCCTACTAAAGAATCGCCCTGAGCAAGTCCAAGACCTTCAAGTATATTGTCGAGCTGTCCGCCGGTAATAGTCAGTGTATTTCCTGTCGGAGCTAAAGTAATTTTTCTGGGTGAAGTTGTAGGCGCTCCGAAAATCCATTTGTATGAAGCAGTTGAAGCAGCTGTATCCCAGTTGAATGTATAGTTAGTTGTGTTGTTCGGTAATGTCTGTATTCTGAATCCTGCTGCAGGTGAAGTCATGTTAAATGTATTCAGGGGATAAGTTGCTATCTGCACTGAAGTAGTCCATGCCTGATATTGTCCGGAGATATCATCAGCCCAGTAAGGCCAGGCTTTTGAATTACCTGAAGTAATACCGATGTAATCACCCTGATAACCGCCGGCAAGCCCTGAAATAGCTTTTGGCTTAAATTTATGATCAGATACTAAAACATCAGTCCATGTTGTACCGCCGTCAAGAGATCGTGATACATATACTTCTGCAGAATCGTTTGTCGGTGTATTTCTTGTGTCGTAATAAACTACGTTCACCCCTCCTGTTTCATCCACTCTTACAGCCGATGCATACTGGTATTTTCCGTTACCGGGTGTATCCTGATTAACTCTTACGGAAGACCACGTATTTCCACCGTCAGAAGATCTGTGTATGATTGCATCGGAAACATCAGTTGCAGGCGCTACAGTTTTTTCTGATGTTGAAACATAGATCCAGCCGTTCCTTGCTCCGCCGCTTCTGTCAACACTGATTCTTGGAAATCCTGCCATTCTGATACCGTTAAATAAATTAGCAGCTCTTATTCCGTTCATGTTGTTCGCATTATTTCTTGCAACAGCCCAGCTAACTCCGCCATCTGTAGATTTTGCAAATCCTAATGAATCTTCGGTTGAGTTCTGTCCGTTTGTTGTACAGTTAGCCCATACAACATATACATCTCCGTTGGGACCGACTGTAACATCGCAGCCCTGATGGTGATGACCGGATGAAGGAGGAGGACTTACAGGTGCAACAGTTGACCAGGTAGTTCCGCCGTTTGAAGTATAAGATAAAACTATACGGTTGACATATGTACCGCCGAATTCTGTATAGACAGTATAAGATCTTCCGTAATAAGGACTTGAAGGAGCATCATCTGTTCCTGATAAATTTTTATCAGCGCTAGTAGATGCGCCGGGGAATGTAACAGTTGGTATCCAGTTAATTCCATTATTTGTGGATGAACTTGCACCCATTGAACCGGCTAATGTAATATATGACATTAGAAATCTTCCGTCTTTATCAATTACGGGACCCGGATCACCGAAATTAAATCCGCCGTTATTTAAAGTATCACTTCCGAACCAGCTAACGCCGCCGTCAGTAGTGACATAAACACCCGTGCTGAAAGTGCTTCCGCCTCTGAAAGTATTAGCTGAAGCCAGCATTGTGAGAGGGTTTATCTGACTTCTTGTAATAGGAGTCTCACTCTGAGTTCCTGCACTCGGATGAACTCTGAAATTTGGTGTAACTGTAAATGTTCCTACAGGTGTACTTACAGTTCTGTTTTCTGTTGTGAATGGTGCTAAGTTATCGTTTTGCGGTAACTGTGTATATTCACCCGCAGGATACAGACCGATTGATGTTCTCGGGTCTGAATTCCATTTAGGACTGTCATCTGCTGAATTGTTAACAGCAGTTCTTTGACCTGTCATAATTACAAAACCAAGTAATAGTACAGGTAAAATGAAAAATAATTTTTTCACTGGTTGGTTTCCCTTTCTGTTTTTTTAGTTAAAAACTGTCTTATTGAATTTATTGGAAAAATGGTGAAATGTTTTTGAATGATTTGTGAAATTAATTGCATTAAAATTATGATATTAATAGGTTAAATGCAATTGAGTTTGTTGAGTTTGTTGAGTTCTTTGAGTTCATTATGTTCATTGAGTTCTTTAGGGAATTAATTTTTATAAAGAAAATCCCGAGTTAAAAAATTCCCGTAGGAAAATAATAATCAGAAAAACGGGAAATTATATTACTTATTTCCCGGCTTTTTATTTCAAAGCCGATGTTTGTGTTCCCAAAAGTTTACTTGATTATATTTCATGATGGAAATCCTATTACACAAACTTTTGTTCACCAACAGCCGAAGTATCTATTCTTGTTGGTGACCCTCTTTTCGCTCGGGAACACCAATAAAGGCGACATAAATGGAAATTGTTCTTTATGAAAAAAAACAAGAGAATAAAATTAATTATTCCCTTGTCTGACTCACATCCGTCCAAAACGTTTTATTTTGAAAATGAATCCGGTTTTATCATCCGCTTTCTTTTCTATTTAATAAAAGATGAAAAGAAAGCCTGGCAAAGAAAAATCGCCCGCTGGTGAAAAATTGCCGGAAATTCTT
>DAIPYG010000156.1:0-3237 GCA_036782875.1 Bacteroidota bacterium
CTCTTGTGTAGGTTGCGTCAAGACTCAATGATGACCCTCCTCTTTTTCAAGTTCATATACATTTCTTAATTTTGCCAGGTAAGTTATGTTAGGTTTAACTTTTATTTCTTCAAGTACAGTGTATCCAAGCTTGCTGTTGTTCAGTTTATAAAAATCCGCGCTCTTGTCATTCTGATCTCCGAATGCAATTGCATTGGTCAGGCAGGCTTCCTGACAGGCGGTCTTTACATTAGAGCCTTTTACTAATCTGTTCTCCTGAATAGCCATCTGTCTTTCATCCATTATTCTCTGAAGGCAGAATGTACATTTCTCCATCACCCCTCTTGATCTCACAGTTACTTCAGGATTTGCCATAAGCGAGAATGATTCCTCCTGCTGTATTCCTTCTCTGAAGTGATCCCTGAAGTTAAAGTAATTGAATCTTCGTACTTTGTACGGACAGTTGTTTGAACAGTATCTTGTTCCAACGCATCTGTTGTAAGCCATTCCGTTGATACCGTCGGCGCTGTGTGTAGTAGCTGCCACCGGGCAGACATTCTCGCACGGAGCAAAATCGCAATGCTGGCAAAGCATCGGCTGAAAACTTACTTTCGGTGTTTCAGGTGTTCCGGAATAATATCTGTCAATCCTTATCCAGTGCATTGCCCTGTGATTCTTGACCTGATCCTTGCCGACCACGGGTATATTATTTTCCACGCTGCAGGCTGCCACGCATTCATTACAGCCTGTGCATTTGTTAAGATCAATGACCATTCCCCATTTGACGCCGGTGTGCTTGTATTGCTCGTTGATACTTCCTACATCTAACTTATCTTTCTCTTCTGCAGTATATTTCGTATGCCTTTCATTCAGGAAATCAGGATTCTCTTTATACTGAAGATATGTACCTTCCTGAATAATTTCTCTTCTGTACTGAATGTCTTTATAAAGCGGTTCTTCGAATGCATAATAATCCTGAGTAGTTACAATCTCATGCGTACCGCCGGATTTACTTACCTTTGCATCATTATACATCCATGATGATAAAGCCGGATTCTTTGACATTAATTTAGTAGCATTGAAGCCGACATCTTTTCCTACAATTCCGCAAACGCTTCTTCCGTAACCAAGCTCTATGGCAATGACACCTTCTGCCACACCCGGCTGAACAAACACCGGTATTTCAAGGCTTCCGCCTGATGTAGTTATATTGATCATGTCATTCTGCTTTAATCCTAATTCCTTCGAAGTCTGAACGGATACAGCAGCATAGTTATCCCAGGAAACTCTTGAAACCGGTTTAGGCAGTTCCTGAAGCCATCCGTTATTAGCATATCTTCCGTCACCCAGGGAGTTGCTCTTAGTTAAAATTAAAACGTAATCACTGCCCGGAGTGAGTTTAAAATTAGCAGAGGTAAAAGATTCAGGTTTAAATGTAGTTGCAGGAGTTTCACCTGCGGCCGATACAGGAGCAACGCTTATGATTCCGTCATTCAGACCGCCGTACCAGGCCTTCATGAAATTAGCATCTGTAGTGAACTTAGAAAGAAATGTCTTCTTCCAGTTATCCATTACGAACTTCTGATACATTTCAGTATTAAAGGAATCTTTATTTCCATTAATCCATGTAAGAAGAATTTCTTCTTTTTGACGTGTCTTGTATAAAGGCGCAATGACAGGCTGTTGCAGGCTCACAAAATTATTTCTCGGCTGAAAATCTCCCCATGACTCGAACATAGAATTAACCGGCAGCACATAATTACCTGCATCGGCTGATTCGTTCTCACCTTCTGTCATTGTAATTACAAGCGGCGCATTCTTTAATGCATCAGCATAGCCAAGGTCTGCAGGAAACTGATATACCGGATTCGAATCAAAATGAATTACGACCGCTGCATTGCCTGATTTGATATCACTGACAAGATTTTCTAATTCGGATTTTGTGCTGAGAGGAAGAAGTTCAGTTTTAGAAACTTCCGTATTGTATAATTTCGTATTACCTAAAACTTCGTTAAGTAAATTTACTGCAATATGCGTTGATTCAGGAAGCATAGAGCCTGCGCTGATATAAGAGCTTCCCTGATTCTTTTTGAGGTCGGAGATCAAATGCTCTAAAACTTCCTTTGATAATTTATTTTTTTCGGCAAACTGATCCAGATTGTATTTGGATAATTTTGAACCAACTGCTGCATCACCTGTAAAGCCGGATATCTTCTGTTTTGAAACAAATTCATTCAGAAGGCATAATACAAATTCTTCAATCGCATCTGTTCTTAATATCATTCTGTAGTCGGCATTCATACCTGTGACAGTGGTGTTTCCTTCTACGGAATAAAGCCTGTTGAATTCATTTCCATTGAATGCATCCCTGTTCTCTGCGTATAATCTGGAGTTTTCAACTCTGTTACCTTCCGTTCCGAGAAAATCTGATTCAAGAGAAAGTATTATTTTTGCCTTATCCCATTTTACCAGTGGATAAAATTTCGCACCGTAACATTTTTCCCAGGCGGAATTCCTTGCGGAATCACTGAAGAGCTCGTACGAATAAACTTTCGCAGTAGGATATGCAGTTTTAAAATCATCAAAAAGTTTTTTCTGCGAAGGTGAATTAACAGTATGAGTTACAATTGCAATTTCCTTATTGCCCGAAGCAGCTTTCTTCAGTTCAGCAATGATTTTATCATCCGCTTCAGCCCAGCTGACTTCCTTAGGTGAAGTTCTGCTGACTCTTTCGACAGGATTCTTCAGTCTTTCAGGATCATATAAGCTCATAACACTTGCCTGCGCGATCGAGCAGATCTTTCCTTTACTTACAGGATGATCAGGATTTCCGTCAACTTTAATCGGACGGCCTTCCATTGTTTTGATCAGTATTCCGCACGCGCTTGCGCATCCCGTGCAGGTGGAAGCATAATATGTCGGATTCCCGAGCGTTACTTCTTCCGGTTTTTTATTATACGGAATGAACTCCCCTTTGTCTCTGTAATTAGAGCAGCCCGCAGCAGCCACTGCAGCCGATGCACTAAGCAGAGCAAGAAATTTTCTCCGGGAAAACTTTGATAAAGAATTTCCGTCAGGTCTGTCAAGTGCGCCTGGTGCAAATTCTTTTCTCTTTTCATTAATGAATTCAGGGTCATTATACAAGTCTCTGAAGCTCTGCCAGTAATTAATATCTTTTTTGGCTTCAGGGGAATTGTTCTTGAAATCTGAACTTATGGTCTCTATAGCATTCTCGGGATTCGCAGTTTTCGCAGGATT
>DAIPYG010000156.1:3247-4454 GCA_036782875.1 Bacteroidota bacterium
TTTGAATTGTTTTAATTTCTTTATTATCCATTATTTTCCTGTCTTGAATTTCTCTTAACAGCATTAGGGTTTTGTGTGATTTTTATTGAACTTTCTTTATTGGTAATTACTTTTTGATTTGTGTTAAACAGGTTAAAAGGAAACTTTGAAGCTGCAACCATTCCGAATGCAAGCACTCCTGAATACAAAAAGAACTTCTTCCTTTTGATCTTTTCATTAACCTTTTCTTTAAAAATAATGTTTTCTGACATATAAACTTTAGTTTTAATTAATCTACTGATGAATTATTTTTTCATATCTCCGGAGCCTAGTGATCATTTAAACAGGAATTCATATTCCGGATACTGTCTTTCAATCCGGTTTTAACGGTGACAGGTCGAACAGTTTGTCGGACCGTTATTAATTTTCATATTTTCCATTCCGGGTATGATATTCTTTATATTTGCCTGAGGGTTCCTGTGACAGTCAAGACAGGCTTTCATGGAAAAATCTTTTACCTGTTCTACGACATCCATTTCAGCAACATTTCCATGGCAGTTTGAACAGTCAATACCTTTATTAACGTGAACGCTGTGGTTGAAATAGGCAAAATCCGGAAGACGGTGAATCCGTTTCCATTCTATTGGTATTCCTCTGTTGTAATAATCTGCTAGTTTGATAATTTCAGGTTTGTCTGTTCTCGCCTGGGTGTGGCAGTTCATACAAACTTTTGCAGAAGGAATATTTGCCTGTCTGGAGTTTTCCACTCCGCTGTGACAGTACCTGCAGTCAATTTTCATGGTTCCCGCATGCAGCTTGTGTGAATATGCGATCGGCTGAACAGGAATGTAACCGACACCCTGTCTTTCTGCGTATGATGCATAGTAGGTGATAACGAATACTGCTAAAATTACGAAAACTAAAATTGGTAAGCGTACTTTGAGGTTATAATCGAGTAAAAAATTTTTCATTAATATTTTTTGTGTCAGCAAATATATAAAAATTCTTTTTTGATTTCTATGACTTATTTAAACCCTTTTATGACTTTTTAACACATCCGTCCAAATCGTGATTCAAAGGTTTTACAATAAATTTAATGTGATGGGGCTGTCCAATAAGTAATTGATAAGAAATTATAAATAAGAAAAAAAACGGTTGCTTATTGAGCAACCGCTAATTTTAATATTGAGTCTTTTTCTAATTTTTTTATTCCCCATTTTATTAAGTT
>DAIPYG010000157.1:0-4451 GCA_036782875.1 Bacteroidota bacterium
AATCTTACAAATCTTATGAATCTTACAAATCTTATGAATCTTACAAATCTTACAAATCTTATGAATCTTATGAATCTTACGAATCTATTGAATCATGTTATTTTTTATTTTTCTTCTTTATGCTTTTTTTACCTGTCGATTTTTTTTCATTCTTAACTTTTCCCTTTGAAGGTTTCTTTTTTGAAACAAGCTCAACAAGTTTATTTTTAAGTTTCTTAACTCCGCTTTTTCCTGAAGCTTTGGCATTGATCTTATCCAGAGCTTTTTTGACTGTTCTTCCTATATCTGCAGGAGAATCCGAGATAAGTATACCGCATTCTTTCATTACTTTGATCTTCTCATCAGCTGTTCCTTTGCCTCCTGATATAATTGCTCCTGCGTGTCCCATTCTTCTTCCCGGAGGAGCCGTCTTTCCGGCTATGAAACCTATAACAGGTTTCTTTACATTCTTTTTTATAAAGTAAGCGGCTTCTTCTTCGGCATTTCCGCCTATCTCACCGATCATCACAATCGCTTCAGTATTTTTGTCTTCATTGAATAATTTTACTGCGTCAATGAATCTCGTTCCGATCACAGGATCACCGCCGATACCAATGCAGGTTGATTGTCCGATACCGAGATTTGTCAGCTGCCATACGGCTTCATACGTTAGAGTACCGCTTCTTGATATGACACCAACTTTTCCTTTCTTGTGAATAAATCCCGGCATAATGCCTATCTTGCACTCTCCCGGAGTAATTATACCCGGGCAGTTTGGTCCAATGAAACATACGGAATGCTTATCGGTGTTTTTATTTTTTACATACTCGTAAACGCTTATCATGTCCTTAGTAGGAATGCCTTCTGTGATACAGACAATTACATTGATTCCCGCATCAGCGGCTTCCATGATCGCATCAGCTGCAAATGAAGCCGGCACAAAAATTACGGATGCATTTGCTCCAGTTGCTTTTACTGCATCTTTTACGGAATTGAAAACCGGTACTTTATCCTGAAATTTACTTCCGCCTTTTCCGGGTGTTACACCTGCAACAACATTTGTACCGTATTCAATCATCTGAGTTGCGTGGAATGTTCCTTCCGAGCCTGTGATTCCCTGAACTACTACTTTTGTTTTTTTATTGACTAATATGCTCATTTATATTAATAGATTTATTATTTTTTAATTACCGTGTTGTCTTTTATTTTCCATTTGCCCTTACTGTCAGCAACAAGGTTGTATTTTACGGTCATTTCAAGTTCCTGTTCCTTGCTGTTGATATTATCAATCTTTTTAATTCTTACTTCTACAGTTGCTTCATTTCCTTTCTGAGAAATTACCTTTGGTTCTTCAAGAATGATAATTTTTTTTGTATTCTTATAATTCGCCTTGAACCTGTTTACGTCGCTGCTTGTCCACTGCTGGCTGGCTTTTGTCATATTTTTTTCAAAGTTACCGCCTTCGCCTGTTCCCCTCTTTAGCAGTTCAAGGTAATCAGTGATCGTGTTCTTTGGATTATCTAATCTTTTATTAAGCTCTTTTTCTTTTTCAACCAAGCTTTTCTTTTCTGTTTTCTGATTTGCAGCTGAAGATGAGTCTATACCGGTTTTTAATGTGTCGTTCTCTGCAGACAATGAATCTGTTCCGTTCTGAAGATTTTTCAGCCGTTCAAATTCCTCGCGCTCTTTTCTTTCTTTTTCTTTATCCACATTTTCCTGATTTGGAGGAATGAATGTCTGCGGCTCTTCTTTCTTGCCGCACGACTGCAGCAATATCAGGAAGGAAATAAATATTATTATTACTGAAAATATTTTTTTTGTATCAAACATTAAATTATTTTATGCAAAATAGATTATTACAGTTTGATTATCAATTTACATTTAGTTCATAGAGTTCTTTGAGATTTACTTTTTTTAATTAAAGTGGTCTTCCCTGCGTTGTCTTAATTTGTAAAACATTTGCAGAATTTTTTATATACTGCATATAAAGTATCCAGATAATAATTGCCAGAAAGAGTGGATAATAGTCCCATAAAACTCCGTAAAAAACATTGATGCCGGGTAAAGTCACTTTTACCGATGAAATTATAAAAATAAAGACCAGCAGAAATTTCGGTTCAGTGAAACCTGATCTGCTGATTATAAAATATGAAGGGAGAATGAGTAATATATAATCATAATCCTTAAAACGAGGCATTATCAGAGAAAACAAAATACAAAACAAAGATATTAAAATTAATTCTTTATCAGCACTTAGAATATTTTTCTCATCTTTAACCTTTTTAATTGATCTGACCGTAACTATGAAAATTACAGATATGATAGAAATAAAAATCAGCAATTCTATTACAGAAGTCATTTTGAATCCGATAATTTCTCTTACTTTATATATGTATAATTCTTTAAGACCATCTTTGACAAATGAAAATAAAGCAGGATGTGTTATACCTTTTCCCTTACCATTTAAATTGTTAAAAGCAGACTGAATAAATTCATCAAACAGCAGCGGAAACATCAGATAATTCAGAAGCAGATATAACATGAATGCTGAAGAAGAACCGATCAGAAGTTTGTATTTCCTTTTATCCCCTGTAAATAAAAGTAAAAGCAAAAAGATCACGGGTATTAATTTAAATGACGCAGCCAGTAAAATAAAAAGACAAAATGAAATATATTCCTTCCTGAGATAAAAAAAGATTCCCGTCCATAATAATAATTGAATGATAACTGAAACATTACCTGTTCGCAAATCAATGTATACGGTACTGTTGAATGATAATAAAATGAAAAGATAGAATACAGGATCGCTCTTAATATTTAGAATCTTCTGCCATAACAGAACAAGTATGATCAATAAAATCATTTTGAATAATAGAAATACAACCGCAAATATTTCAGCATTGTCAACACTGAATAATTTGAAAAAATATAAAGTAAGAGGAGGATAAGCAAATGGCGTAAGCCAGTCTTTTTGGGCTATTACTGACAGATCTTTAGCATCATAAGGATTCAGATTCTGATCAGATGAAATTGCGCTGTAAAAATATGCTTTAGAATCCCATAATCCGGAATTTACATTTACAGATAAATTCCACACCAGGAAAATTACATAAAGGAATAACAGAAATGTAAAAACCTTTGATGCTTTACTACTTAACATTTTAATAAATCAGGTTTGTTATTACATTCAGCAGATAAAATATTTCCATCAAAATATTAAAACTGGAATCCAAATACAATCTTTTACTCTGAAAAATTTGGAAAAGAAATAATATTAATAATTTACTAAATCTCTTCAGAACCTTTACCGGCGGATTCCGGCAAATAATTGTCGTATTACTTAAATATTTTCTTCAGAGATTAGCTGTTAGGTAGTAAACAGCCTGCATCCCGGAAGTGTAATTTTTTTTTAAATTAACAGCGAAAATCATTTGACTTTAAAGCACATATCAATACGGTTAATTTTGTATACAAAAAAAGTTATTCCGACTTCGGATTAATATGTTATTCATTATGAACCGGTTAAGATCAATGCAGCTGAATTAGTTTCAAAACATAAGTCTCAATCCCAAAACAGGGATGAGACTTTTCTTTTTTAATTCGAAGATCATTTACAAGTATTTTTAAATTATTGATAAGGGAGGAAATTAAAATGTTAAAGCTTATAATTTCAATAATGGTAATTTTAATGGTAATTTTTATGAATAGTTCTTTGATGTATTCTCAGCCGGGCTGGCATTCAATGACACCTTCTCCAACTGCAGATGACATGTATTCGGTATTTTTTATTAACAGCAGTACAGGATGGGCAGGAGGAGAGAACGGTACTCTGCTCAAAACTACCGACGCTTCTTCAGGCTGGGTGCAGCTGAATACAGGCACAGCGAATCTTATAAATTCAGTATTCTTTATTGATGCAAATACAGGATGGATCGCCGGTGAAGGAGGAATGATAGAGATAACTACAAACGGAGGAACAAACTGGTCACCGCAGGGCAGCGGTACTACAAACTATCTCACTTCAGTTTGTTTTCTCAATCAGAATACAGGATGGATCGCCGGAACATACGGGAAAATACTTAAGACCACAAACGGTGGAAATAGCTGGCTATCACTGGCAAGCGGAACTGAAAATTTTCTTATCTCAGTATTTTTTAGAGATTTAAATACCGGATGGGCTGTCGGATATATGGGTATAATTATAAAAACTACTGACGGCGGCGCCAGCTGGGATTTACAGCCTTCAGGCAGTGAAGATTATTTAAGATCTGTTTACTTTACCGACCTGAATACCGGCTGGACTGTAGGAGACAACGGAGCCATTCTTAAAACAATAAACGGAGGAACAAACTGGAATTATCAGGTCAGTACATCAAATGAAATTCTGCAGTCTTTAAGTTTCATTAATGCAAATACAGGATGGGCTGCCGGGAATTCCGGTACTATCCTAAACACAACAAACGGCGGTACAA
>DAIPYG010000158.1:0-4312 GCA_036782875.1 Bacteroidota bacterium
GTTTGAGAAATACCGCGAAGTCGGCAGGAAGATGACGCTGGAAGAAGCGGTTCAGTTGGCAGTTAGTAGTTAATAGTTATTTATAATCTTTAAATAGTGAATGAATACATAACCCATTCATTGATTAGAAATTTAATATGGAGCCAACAGCCAGAAAGCAATATGTTACCTGTTCAAGCCCGGCTCTGTCCACAGGAAATCAGCAATACTGTAAAATTTCTAAATTTAAAAAACCCGATTTTATCGGATTTTTAGTTATTCTCAGCGACTTGAGAATAAAAATGTACTATCCCTGTTATTCTTGACTCATCCAACAATTTCAAAACTTCTCTTACAAGATATTTTTCTAAAGCCATTTCTCCGAAATTTTAATTAAGTTTTTTAAAAATTAGATGTAAGTGTTTATACTTAGATGAAAAATGAGGGTACTGCTATTTACTTCTCTTTATGGTCTGTTTATGTTTACATTAATAAAAAAATGATATACAGATCAGGTATAAAATATTAAGATTTAAGCCCCTGTATTTAACTGATTTTAGATTTAAAAAATGAAAAGCAGTATAGATTCTTTAATCAGAGTGTGTTTTATTCCCCGGCACTTTGATCAGATCGGATCCTGGAGCAAAAATATTAAAGTTAATTAGTTTAAAAGATCCAATAAAAGTAGTTCTTATGACTTCAGTAATTAAAGGATTGATCGTAGATGATGAACTTTCGGGCAGAGAAAATCTGAAAACCCTGATAGAAAGTTATTGTAGTGAAATAAATATTACAGGCACAGCATCATCTGCGGTTGAAGCAAAAAATATGATCGGATACTTATCTCCCGATGTAGTATTCCTTGACATAAACATGCCGGTTCTTGACGGATTTGATTTTCTGGAAAGCATTGACAGCAGCAGGTTCATGATAGTATTTGTAACTGCGCATGAGGAATATGCAATACGTGCTATTAAGGCAAGAGCCATAGATTACCTTTTAAAACCAATTGACATTAAAGAGCTTCAGCAGACAGTCAAAAAGCTTGTTCACAATTTCATGCAAGCAATCCCCTCCGCTCCTCAATCCCATAAAGTAATTATTCCCGTAACGCATGGATTTAAAGTAATGAATGCCAATGAAATAATCCGCTTCGAAGCTGAAGACTGCTACACGCATATCTATTCGTCTGATCAGAAAAAAATTACCGTTTCCAAAACGCTAAAAGAATTTGAAGATAAAGTTTCCGGAAATAATTTTTTCCGTGTGCACAGATCCCACTTTATAAACCTGAATCATATCAGGGATTTTACAAAGTTAGACGGCGGATATATCACAATGAGTGACGGAATTAAAATCCAGGTCTCACGGAGGAAGTCTCCGGAGTTAATCAAAAAGTGCAAAGAAATTAATGAGACGGGATCGTTTCATAATTCATAAAGGAAGAATGAATGACTGGAAGAATTTTCCATCTTATCCGGATTTTGATAATAATAATTTTTTTTATAATTTCCTGCTCCGGAGTATTAATTTCACAGAGCTTTTCATCTTACCATTTTACATCTTCAGAAGGACTTGCTTCCTCATCTGTTTATGATATGATCCAGGACAAAAACGGTTTTATGTGGTTTGCAACTGCAAATGGAGTAAGTAAATTTGACGGTCATACATTTATTAATTATTCCACTACTGATGGTCTCAACTCAAGCAGCATTATTAATTTAACAGAAGGTCCTTACGGAGAAATCTATTTTGGAAATTTTGAAAGGGGATATAATGTCTTCAGAGAAAACAAAATAGAAAATTTCTCTGAGCCAACTGAAAAAAATAAAACAATTAAAGGAATGTTTATTATGAAAGATAATTTGTATTCATATACTATCGAGAATATTACTAAAGTTAGTTTAAAAAATGCTTTGAATATTTACAACAGTTATCCAAAAGATTCAATTTGCATTAATAAAATTGTGAAAACAGTTGACGGGACTATCATTGCTGGTGCAACAGGCGGATTATACAAATTTGAAAATGATGAATTAGTTAAAATGAATATTAAAGGTTTCGATGACCGGGAAATCTTTTGGTTATGCGAAAGCAAAGACAATGAAATAATTGCCGGAGCAAATGGTAAGATCTATGAAATAAAAAATAATGAAGTGACTAGAATGATCAAGGTTGATCTATTCGAAAATAATAATGTTATAAGGCTGTTCAGGGATACAAAAGGAAACATCTGGTTTGCAATAATGAAAAAAGGATTTTTTTTCATTGAGGCAGGATCAAATAAGATCACAGATATAGGAATAAAACTGGGATTAAGCAAAGCACTTGTCAATAACTTCCTGGAAGACAATGAAAACAATATTTGGGTCAGCACATACGGAGACGGAGTATTTTGTTTAAACAATCTTTACCTTTCGAATTACAGCCAAAAAGACGGACTCAGTGATGACAAGGTTCTTGCAATAGAAAAAGACGCGTCAGACCGGATCTTTATTGGTACTCTTGACGGTCTGAATGTCTTGGAGAATAACAGCATAAAATTAATCAAAACAACTATTGGATCTATGTATGACTACACATATATATTTGGAATAAAATGTATAAATGATTTTATATATGTAAGCGGGACTTTTAAAAGCAAGGGTAATATTATAAAGCAAAATTATGAAAATGACCGGCTTTATCTTTTCATATCTTCTGCTTTCCTTGTAACCTATGACAATAGATTCATAACCGGTGGATGGAGTAATGATATCTATACTCAACCATTTCCACCGAAAGTTGTTTTAGGTGATACTACGCAACTCTTTAGTGATACCCGGCATATAAATAAAGTATATAATATTTTTAGTGATTTCAGAAATAATCTATGGATAGGCACGGCATCGGGACTTTGTAAAATTACCTCAGGAAGGAAAACTTATTTCACTTCCAATGAAATCTTAAACTCAACAATTAAGAGTATAATTCAGGATAAAAATGACAGAGTCTGGTTTGCAGGAGATAAAGGAATTGCTAGTTATGGTCTAAACGACTCTGCAATTACAAATTATATTAATATCAGGGAATGCGATTTGACTTCATCCAATGTAATGGCATCAGACAGATACAACAGGATATGGGTCGGTACCATGAACGGACTGTTCATATTAAAAAATGATTCCGTTAAAGTTCTTAATACAAATACAGGTCTGCCTTCGGCTGAAATATTATCGCTATACTATGATTCAACAAAAAATATTATGTGGGTAGGAACGGCAAACGGGTTAAGCTTACTTAATGTATCAGAATTTGATAAAAGTGAATTACCTCCGGTAAAAGTAATATTGAAATCAGTGAAGGCGAATGATTCTGTTTATTTGTATTCAGACAAATATATATTTGAACCTGACAGGAATAACATACAAATAGATTTTTCCGCGATAAATTTTTCCTCACCTGCATCCGTAAGTTATCAGTATAAAATCAATATCAATAATGAGTGGATAAATATTCCTGATGATCACATAAACTTTTCATCTCTGGAAAAAGGTGATTACAAACTTTCAGTCAGAGGAAAAGTTATTAACAGCCGTTGGGGCGAGCCGGAAATAATTTCTTTTACCGTCCTTCCTTATTTTACGGAAACATTCTTATTCCGCGGATCTTTAACATTGCTGCTTTTGGCAGGAATAGCTTTTGCCGTTCACAGAAGAATCAGGTTTATAAAAGCCAGAGGCAAGGAGAAATTTGATACAAGCAATCAGATCAATGAACTGAAGCACAAAGCGCTCTCCTCCATGATGAACCCGCATTTTATTTTTAATTCGCTGAATTCGGTTCAGTATCTTGTCAACAGCGATAGGAAAAGAGAAGCCAATGATTACATTTCATTGATGGCAAAACTTATCAGGATGAATCTGGATTCGGCAGCGAACAGTTTTATAAGATTAGATGAAGAGATCAAACGGCTCGATCTGTATCTGAAAATAGAGAAGCTTAGATTCAGCGATAAATTCAAATATGAAATCACAGCCGGAGATGATATTAATCCGGAGTCAATATTGATCCCAAACATGATCATACAGCCGTTTGTCGAAAACTCAATCTGGCACGGAATAATGCCTTTAGATAAAGAAGGTTTTATAAAACTCTCATTCAATTTTGAAAATGTCAGTGTTAACGGTTCATCATTCAGATTTCTTGTAATCAGGATAACTGATAACGGAATAGGATTATCGGAAGCACAGAAGAATAAAAAAGAAGGGCATATATCAAAAGGAATTGAGATAATTCAGGAGCGACTCATACTATTAAGCAAAGAAAAAAACCTCCCAAAGCCAGTAATAGA
>DAIPYG010000159.1:0-4207 GCA_036782875.1 Bacteroidota bacterium
ATCAACTTTCTCTTTCAGAAAAAAAGATGTAACTCCGGTTTCACTTTCGCCATTAATAATAGCCCAATTGATCGGAGCAGCTCCTCTGTACTTCGGCAGAAGGGAAGCGTGAAGATTAAATGAACCGTACTTCGGAATATTAAATATCTCTTTGGGAAGGATCCTGAAAGCAACGACTATTATAAGATCAGGCTCAAGAAACCTGATCTGATTCTCAAACTCAATGTCTTTTAAATTAACTGGCTGAAGAATATTCAAATTGTTTTGATGAGCAAATACTTTTACCGGAGATTCGGAAATCTTTAATCCGCGGCCTTTCCTGGAATCAGGAACAGTTACTACAGATTCTATTTTGTAATTGTTTTCATAAAGTAATTTTAAAGAAGGAACTGCAAACTCCGGAGTTCCCATAAAAATTATTCTCATAAGTATTTGATTAATGGTTGTTGGAGTGTATCAGAAGAGGATAGTCTGTATCAATTTTACCTTTCTTTATCTTTGCAAGAAGCTTTTTTATCTCTCTTTTCTTATCTTCAGAAATATAATCTATGAATAGTTTCCCGTTCAGATGATCAATCTCGTGCTGTGTCACTCTGGACAAGAATCCCTTCAGCTCCATATTAACTTCATTAAGATCGAAGTCAAAGTATTTTAAGAATATTTCATCCGGTCTTTTCACTTCTGCTCTTATATCCGGAATACTCAGGCAGCCTTCTTCAATTACAATTTCTCCGTGTGTCTCAAGAATTTCCGGATTTATCAAAACAAGCGGCTTTTCTTTTTTGTGTTCATCTAGAACTGAAATATCGACGATTGCGAGAGACATATCAAGATTAACCTGCGGTGAAGCCAGCCCTATTCCGGATGCTTTATCCATTGTATAGAACATACTCTCAACCAGATTGATAAGCTTTGTATCCACTTTGGTAACGGGCTTCGTTTTCTTCCTCAGAATTTCCATTCCGAATGTGGTGATAGGTAGTTGTTTTGCCACTTGAATTATTTTATGCAAATATACAAATATTGTATTATTGTATAAAGTAACTTTAATGTTTTATAAATGAATATTATTTTAAGAAATAATCTAATGAAAATGCAAATTCATAATCTTTACTAAATGGAAGTAAACTTTTTTGATATTTTAGAAAAATACTGGGTTCACTTCCTGAATATCCTTCCCGGAATTCTGATCTCACTTCTGATACTAATCATATTTTTTTTCATTGGAAATAAATCTTCAAAGCTCATGAAGGGCAGATTGTTAAAAAGAACTGACGATGCACTTCTTGCCGGCTTTTTTGCTAAAATACTAAACTGGATTATTTTAATAATCGGATTTGTGATCTCAATGGAAGTTATGGGTCTGGCAACGATTGCCGGCGGAATAATTACCGGAGCAGGTATTTCTGCAGTTATACTTGGATTTGCTTTTAAAAATATCGGTGAAAATTTTTTGTCTGGACTTCTGCTGGCTTTCAAAAGACCTTTCAGTGTAGGAGATCTTATTATCACTTCAGGTTTTACCGGTAAAGTAACTTCTATGAATTTCAGAACCACTAACATGAAAACCGAGGACGGTAAATATGTTTATATCCCAAATTCTCTTATACTGAATAACCCGCTTACGAATGTTACAAGAGAAGGATTAAGAAGATTTGATTTTACTGTTCAGCTGGATTACAATAATGATACGGATCTGGCAAAGAGGTTAATCTCTGATGCGTTCAGTAAAGTAAAGGACGTATCCGGTGACCCCGCCCCGATTATTACTGTTGATCAGTTAAGTTCTTTTATCAGCATTAAGATCTATTACTGGATAGACACTCTGAAAACAGAAAAATCAGTACTTGAAATAAAAAGCGAGATCATAGAAGGGACAAAAAGACATCTGATGGAAGGCGGAATAAGTTTTTCGGAGATTACACAGATTAAAATTACAAATGACACTATTCCACTAAAATTACAATCATAGAATTTAAAATTTAATATAATTCATTTAATAAAAAGGAGATAAATAATCCATGGCAGCAATAAAATCGGAGAACATCAGAAATATTTCACTTGTAGGACACGGTGGCAGCGGAAAAACTACATTTGCAGAAGGAATACTTTATGCATCGGGAGTTACAAACAGGTTCGGAAAAGTAGATGAAGGAAATACAGTCAGCGATTATCATAAGGATGAGATAGAGAAAAAAATATCGATCAATTCATCACTGATGAATACAATATGGAAAGGTTCGGATGGAGCAGACAGAAAGATAAATATTATAGATACACCCGGTTTTATGGATTTTGTCGGTGAAGTTAAATCAGCATTAAGAGTAACGGATACGGCAGTGATCTTCGTAGATGCATTCAAGGGAATAGAAGTCGGAACGGAGTCAAGCTTTATGATGACAAATGAATATGAAAATAATGTGATATTTCTTGTAAACAAATTAGACACTGAGAATGCGAATTTTGACAGGACAGCGGAGCTCATAAAAGAAAGTTTCGGTGCAAGAGTGGCAGTTGTTCAGTTTCCCGTAAATGCCGGTTCAGAATTTGATTCAGTCATAGATGTAATGAGAATGAAATGGCTTAAGTTTAAAAACGACGGTAAAGGTGAATATACTGAGGAAGAAATTCCTGCCCAGCTTCAGGAAAAAGCAATGGAGTATCATAAGAAGTTTGTTGAGACAATTGCTGAAGAAGATGAAGAACTCATGGAAAAATTTTTTGAAGAAGGAGAAAATCTTACCGATGAGGAAATTGATTTCGGACTGAAGAAAGGAATGAGAGAGAAAAAGCTTTTTCCTGTATTCTGCATCAGCGCAGCCAAGAATATCGGTACTAGAGATGTTCTGGATTTCATTTCCAATTATACTGAATCACCGATGGATAAACCTGCAGAAATAGGCAGGAGACCAAACAGTGATGATCCGATTGAAATAAATCCGAAAACAGACAGCGAGCCGACAATATTCATATTTAAAACAGTATCTGAAAAGAATATCGGAGAGCTTTCATTTTTCAGAGTCTATTCAGGTAAAGTACATCCGGGACTGGACCTTATAAATGAAGCAAACGGGAAGACTGAAAGATTATCCCAGCTTTATTCAATGAATGGTAAAGACCGGAAAGAAATGAGTGAAGCTATCTGCGGAGATATAGCAGGTGTTGTAAAACTAAAGGATTCACACACTAACAATACATTAAGTTCAAAAAATCATCCTGTTGTGCTTTCTGAAATAAATTTCCCGAAACCGAATATGACACTTGCAATTCATGCTAAGAATAAAGGTGATGATGATAAGATAGCTACAGCACTTCATTCTCTGCATGAAGAAGATCCTACTTTTATTATTTATTTCAATCCTGAAACCAGCCAGACAGTAATCAGCGGGCAGGGTGAGATTCATCTCTCGACGATACTTAACAGAATGAAAAGCAAATATAACTTTGAAGTCGATGTTACCAGTCCTAAGATCCCGTACAGGGAAACAATCCGTTCTAAAGTTAATGACGTCGAGTATAAGCATAAAAAGCAATCCGGCGGAAGAGGTCAGTTTGGTCACGTTCATATCAAAATTGAACCGCAGGAAAGAGGTAAAGGATTTGAGTTTGTTAATGCTATTGTCGGAGGTGTCGTGCCCGGCAGATTTGTTCCCGCAGTAGAAAAAGGACTTATAGAAATACTTAATAATGGTGTTATCATCGGATGTAAAGTAATAGATGTTAAGGTAACTTTATTTGGCGGTTCCTATCACAATGTTGACTCGGATGAAATTTCATTTAAGATCGCTGCCATACAGGCTTTCAAGAAAGGATTCAAAGAAGCTAATCCGGTCATACTCGAACCGATATATGACGTTGAAATTGTTTTTCCCGAAGAATACATGGGAGCAGTTTCAGGAGATATTTCGTCAAGAAGAGGAAGAATCCAGGGAATGGATGTATTCGGTAAACTTCAGAAGATAACTTGCCAAATCCCTCTTTCAGAAATGAATGACTATTCAACAAAACTCCGATCTATGACCTCAGGCAGGGGATACTATGACAGAAAATTTTCGCATTATGAAGATGTACCTAAGGATGTTGAAGGAAAGATCATTGCTGAATATGAAAAGGATAAAGCAGCGGATTAAATAACTTTGAACAATGAACAATGAACAATGAGCAAAGAACAATGAATTGTAACATTTTGAATAACGAATAACGAATA
>DAIPYG010000160.1:0-4145 GCA_036782875.1 Bacteroidota bacterium
GTTTTTTAACTCTTCCCGGCTTCAGAATCAGTACAGGTATAACAGCCGCAATTGGGTCACGGAAATGAATAACGTCGAAGGTCAGTTCGGATACACAAATACCTTTTTCAAAAACGGAAATCTTAACACCCAGCTTCTCTCCGGAACCTACAAGGATTATATGCAGAACAGGTATAATCTGAATTATAAGTATTTATACGACAACAGCAACCGGTTGCTGGAAGCTCACAATATAATTCAAGGAGATAATACATATTCGACATATAACACTTATGATAAAGACGGCAATATTACAACACTTAAAAGATACGGAGATTATAATGTCTTAGCAGACAATTATATTTATACTTATTCTCCCGGAACGAATAAGCTGACAAGAGTTAGCGGCGCGGCAGATCAATTCAGACATGATCTTAACGGAAATACTATAAACGATGAACTGAACGGAAATCATAATATTTTATATGACCATAGAAATCTTATAACCGAATTTTATCGCAAATACCCGAATATCGAAACACCATACACAACAGCCACAAGATACTATTATGATGAATCCGGAAACCGAGTAAGAAAGCTTACTTATTTTAATACACAGTATGATCCCCTACCGGTGATAGATTGGAATAATTTAAAAAATCCAGGAAACAGCTGGCAGCTACTAAATAATGAATTCTATTTAAAGGGAGCTGACGGAAAAGATCTTGCTACTTATGAAGGACAGCAGCTTCAGGAGTGGTATGTGTGGGGGAATGATCTCACCGGAAAAATAAAAGGAGTCAAGGCGTATTATTATTACGAAGATCATCTTGGAAGTGTAAGAGCAGTAGTGGATAACTCGGGGACAATTACATCAGCATATGATTATAACACCTGGGGATTTCCTCTGGAAAACAGGAACTATAATGGTGATCAGATAAAGTATAAATATACGGGTAAAGAATTGGATAAGGAAAGTTTTTATGATTATCTTAGTGAGAAGAATTATGATTCGAGGTCAGATATAAACAAATCTCCGGATATTTTCCCTGAAGGTAAAATTTTATACTGCCTGGCGGCTTTCAAATGAAAAATTATAAGAGTTAAGAACTTCTATATTCAATTACAAATTATAAATCCCAAATCCGATATTCCAAATACCAAATTTGAAAAATTCCAAATCAATCTGCTTCGGCCAGATCAAATTCTTTACCGACACTCACAATCCATTCTTCGCAATATTTAACAATTGATTCTATCACTTTTTTATCAAAGGGCGAATCTATCTTTGCGATCTTTAGCAGATCAAGAAATGACCTGCTTCCACCGGCTTTGCAGAGATCAAGATAATCTTTCCATGCAATGTCACGGTCGTGATTGCATTTTCTCCAGAACTGCAGAGCGCAGATTTGAGCTAAACAATAGTCTATATAATAAAACGGCATCTTGAATATATGAGCCTGCTGAAACCAGTATCCTCCCCGCTCAAGAAATTCATTCTCTTCATAGTTCATATAAGGACGGTATTTCTTCTCGATCTCTCTCCACTTCTTTTTCCTGTCTTCAGGTGATGCATCCGGATTCTCATATACATAATGCTGAAACTCATCCACCGAAACTCCATAAGGGACAAAACTGAGCGCTCTGCTTAAGTGAGCGTATAAAAACTTATCCGTGTCTTCTTCAAAGAACAACTGCATCCAGGGCCAGGTTATGAACTCCATGCTCATTGAATGTATCTCTGCTGATTCCATTGTCGCAATTCTGTATTCCGGCAACTCATAATTTTTACTTTCAAATGCCTGAAAAGCATGACCCGCTTCGTGTGTGAGCACTCTTATATCATCGGAAGTTCCGTTCATGTTTGAAAATATAAACGGACTCTCGTATTCGGGAATGAATGTACAGTATCCGCCTGCTGCTTTGTCTTTTCTATTATAAAGATCAAGAAGTTCTCTCTCTGTCATGAATTTAAAAAACTTCCCTGTATCTTCTGAAAGTTCATCATACATAATCTTGGCTCTATCCACGATCCATTCAGGTGAACCCTTGGGTACGGGATTTCCTCCTTTATAGCTGAATCCTTCATCATAGTAGTGAAGTTTGTCGAGCCCTACCCTCTTCCTCTTCATTTCTTTCAGCTTTAGTGAAACAGGTACAATGAATTCCTTAACTGCATTTCTGAATTCCTTTACTTCCCTGTGTGTATAATCGGATCTCCTCATCCTGTCATAACCAAGCTGAATAAAATTTTCATAACCCAGCTTTCTGGCAATATGGGTTCTGATCTTTACAAGTTCATCGTATATTCTGTCAAGTGTCTTCTCATTTTCTTCAAAAAATTTCCATTTTGCTTCGGCTGCATTCTTTCGTACCTGTCTGTTCTGAGATTGTAAAAAGGGAGCTATACCGGAAATGTTTCTTTCTTCACCTTCAAAATTAATTTTCGCTGAAGCAATTAATTTCACATATTCGGTAACAAGCTGATTCTCTTTTTTCAGATCATCAATGATATCGGGATTAAATGTTTTTAAGGAAAGTTCTGCCAGACTGAATAATAATGTTCCTGTTTTCTCTTCCAGCTCTTTTCTGAATTTTGATCCGAGTAATGTCTTATATAGCCTGTTTATTGATCCTGCATATACCGGTCCGTTATTGTCAAAATACTCATGCTCTCCATCATAAAATTTATCCTTGGTATTTACGGTATATCTGATATTTGAAATGCTCCTCATGGATTCAAATCCTTTCCTGAGCAAATTGATCTTCTTTAATATCTCATATTGCCCTTCTGCACTTTCACTATTTCTGAATTCTTCCAGTAATATATCAAAATCCGATTCCAGCTTCTTTATGTCCGGTCTTTCATATTTGTATTCTTTAAATTTAATAGACAATCTTATTTCCTTTCCCTGAAAATTTTTAATGTGAATCTAATTTAAATCTATTTAAATCTATTTTAAATCTAAATTTCTTTATAAAAAATATAAATCTTATAAATCTTATAAATCTTACAAATCTCACGAATCTTACAAATCTCACGAATCCTGTTTACCCAAGCGTATACCTCGTCAGCGCTTTCATATACTGCGCTCTTTCGAATGCGCTCGGATCAGTAACTTTCTTCTGGCTCATGCTTCCTATCATCTGTGATACTGATTCGTATTCTTTTTCTGTAAGCCAGTTTACCATTTCGGTTTCAATTGTCTTAAGATAATCAATTCCGTTTCTTAATAAAGCGGAACAAAACATCGTAACATTTGCTCCGACCAGTAACATTTTTATTGCATCTTCACCCTTGTGTATCCCGCCGGTAGCTGCAAGATCTGCCCGTAACTTTTCTTTGAGTATCGCTATCCATCTCATCGGTAACCTCATCGCCGCCGGACTACTTAACAGTAAATTCGGAAATACTTCAAGTGATTCAAGATCTATATCAGGCTGATAAAATCTGTTGAACAATACAAGCGCATCTGCGCCAGTATCATCGAGCTTCTTTGCCATGTTTGCCATGTTCGAAAAGAACGGACTTATCTTAATTGCTGCCGGAATGTTTATGCTTTCTTTTACGGATTTAAGTATGTGTAAATATGTAAGCTCGACTTCCTCACCGGATAGACTTATGTCTGTCGGTATATAATAAACATTCAGCTCAAGCGCATCAGCACCCGCCTGTTCCATTTTCTTTGCGTAATCCGTCCATCCGCCTTCAGTTGAACCGTTAAGACTTGCAATGACCGGAATGTCAACTGCCTCTTTGGCTTTTCTTATATGCTCAAGATATTCTTCAGGTCCTATTCTGTATTCATCCTGTTCGGGAAAATATGACAAAGATTCTGCGAATGCTTCAGTACCGTATGTAGTCAGATGATCCAGTTCCAGCTGTTCAAGCTTTATCTGCTCTTCAAACAGCGAATAGATCACCATTGCCCCGGCTCCGCAGTCTTCCATTCTTTTTATGTTATCAATTTTTTCTGATAACGGTGAGGCTGATACAACCAGAGGTGAGCGCAGCTCCATTCCCATATACTTTGTTCTGAGATCCATTTTATAACTCCTTTAGAAAGTAGTTAATAGTTAGTAGTTAGTAGTTAATAGTTAAGAGTTAAACTTAATCTTTAATCTTTAATCTTTAATCTTTAATCTTTAATCTTTAATCTTTAATC
>DAIPYG010000161.1:0-4056 GCA_036782875.1 Bacteroidota bacterium
AGGGCGTTTCGGGAAAAGTGATTTTAAAATTTTAAAATCATGAAAAACATTAAAAATATTTTAGCATTAATACTTTTAATAATTTCTTTATCAAGAATAAGTTATTCTCAGGAATGGGAAGAACAAGCTATCGGTTCTGTTGGAACAGAAGACTTTATCAATCTCAATCATGGATGGACAGTTGTAAGAGGTTCGCAAGGTTTTACAGTGTTAAAAACTATAAATAAAGGCGTAAGTTGGGATTCAATCTATGGGTTTATAGGATACTATAATTCTGCCAATATTTCTTACAGGAAAAGAGATTGCAATTTTAATAAATGAAACAAAGCAAGCCGGAATTTATAATATAGTCTTTAATGGGAGCAATTTCTCCAGCGGAGTTTATTTCTACAGAATTGAATCAAACGATTATATTCAGACCAAACAGATGGTATTAATCAAATAAAAACAGAAGAAATCTCAAACATATAAATTGATTTATAATAAATGGAGAGCATTAATTTGTTCTTCATTTTTGATTATAAAATCTTTTCACCAATACAGAGGTTGGTTCATAGAGCTGCCCTTAATTCAAATTGCAAAACAGAAGTTTTGACTATTGTAGTGAACTACCGAAGTTTATCTTATCTTTATAAAGCTTATTTGCGATATAGATCGTAATCAGCGCAAACGGAACCGCCGCAATCAGGTCGATCACATAATGATATCTGAGATAGACTGTCGAAAAAATCAAAAGTACAGAGTAAGGAAGATAAAAATAAAATGAGTTTGACTTTATCTTGTGTGAAAGATAAGTAATGAGAATTACAATGAGAGTATGTCCGGAAGGAAATGCATCGCGCTGCGCAAAGTCTTCAGGGTTAGGGACATTAGCCGGAATTGATTCGCCTATATCGATTATATACCTTATCTTCTCCGCAAAAAATATTCCGGGCATTTCAAGATTAATATTATGAAAATCAAATAAAAAAAATCTCGGACCGATTGCAGGTACAAGTAAATAGCCGATGAATGAAAGATAAAATCCGAAGAAGACAACAAAGAAGGCATACTTCAGCTCTTCATACCTGTGCCACAGATAAAGCTCAAGTGTATATATAAGAGGCATTACATAAAAAAGTCCGTATAGTATCTGAAAGAATTCGACTGCATAAGGGTTTATGAATTTACTGAGATACACAGCCGGATCTGCGCCGAAGAGCCATCTGTCTATGTTTATAAGATATTCGTCATACAATACATTGTGAGCGCTTATCATTATGAGATAAATTTCCTTGAAGCAGAAAAAGATCATGAATCCCGGATACCAGAATCTCAGAAACCTTGTAAGAGAAGGTTTTCTTCTGTCAGGTTCGGATTTCTTTTCATAATGAGAAACAAAATAAATTATGAGCAGGCAGAGAATAATGTTTAAGACGGGAATTAGAAATCTTTCAGGATAACTGTCAACAAAGATAATACTCAGAAAAGCAATTAATATCAGAAATATCTGATTGGTCACATCAGGGATTTCTAAATACTTAAAATTCTTTTTTAATGTACTGATCAATTTACTTTATTCAGTGAGTAAGCAAATATGTTGAGATAGCCATGAATATCGAAATGCCTATGACATCCTGAAACGCCGTTTCAAAAGGTCCGGAAGTTATGGCAGGATCGAAACCTAACTTCTTCGAAAGCATGGGGAACATTGTTCCGACAAAACCGGCAATATTTATTGAAATGAACATTGACAATGCAACCGACAAACCAAACCTGAAATGCTGTGATTCGCTTAGTACAATTCCTATAATTCCAATTACAATACCAACAGCAGACCCGATCAGTAAATTTGTCTTGAACTGTCTGATCAATGGTTCCCACCATCTGTTTATGTTTACATTTCCTGTATCAATAGCTCTTACTACTATTGCAGCTGACTGCAGACCTGTATTTCCGGAGATTGCTGAAATGATAGGCATGAATGCCGCGAGCAGAATAATTTTGCCGAGTAATTCATCGTTGGATTTTATTACAAACACTGCTATAAGTTCTATGAACAAAGTTACAAGCAGCCAGGGTAACCGTAACTTTGCTATCTGAAAAGGAGATTTTTTTTCAAGCTCCTCCGCATCTGTACCTGCCATACGAGCAACATTCTCTGAATATTCCTCTTCTATAACGTCAACGATATCATCTATGCTTATTTTACCTATTACTTTGTTATGTTCATCCACCACAGGCAGAGAAACAAGATCATAACTTTGAAATATTTTTGCAACTTCTTCCTGATCAGTACTTGCTTCAACTGAAATCACATCCGGATTCATTACATCTTTTATAAGCCTTTCTGGCTCTTTCAATGCGATTATCAGTCTTTTCAAAGATAAAATACCGACCAGCTTATGTTCGTTATCTATAATCCATACATTATATAGCTGATCTACTTCATCTGCCTGATCCTGAATTTCCTTTAAAGCCTGCGTTACGGTTGAAAATTCATTCACAGCAATATATTCCTTACCCATGATACCGCCGGCAGTATTCTCATCATAGCTGAGAAGTTCGCGGACCTCATGATAATCCTCTTTATCAATTCTGTCTAAATTCTCAAGGACCTCATGCTTCGTTTCAGTATCAAGCTCGGAAACAAAATCAGTCGCATCATCAGAATACATCTCGCTTACAATATCCGAAATCTTCTCACCGCTTAACTTCTCGGTAATGTATTCCCTTATGTCATCATTGATTTCAAGAATGACTTCGCTTGCAGTTTCATCCTTAAGCAGTGAAAATAGATAAAACGCATCTTCTTCATTTTTTAAATTATCTATAATGACAGCGATATCAAAATCGTACAGGTCTGCAATAATATTTATCAGCGCAGCATCAGATTTCTCATGGATAAGATCCGTGATATCATCCAGAAATACTGAGTCAACTTCTAATACAGATTTATTTTTTTTATCCTCTGCCAATGAAAACTAATATGAATGGAATTTAATAAAATGAGTTTCAAATTAATTATTCAGATAGGTTTAATCAATTCGATTAATAAGATTAATAAGATTAATAAGATTCTTAAGATTTATAATATTCTTAAGATTTATAATATTCTTAAGATTTATAAGAATTATAAGATTTTAAATCAAAGCTTTACTGAAGAGAATATTAGAAAGAAGTTAAAATGAATATAAAACAGAATCGGGAAATTCAGTTAACCTTGAAACATATTTTAATGATCATTGCTTATTGTATATTCTTCATTATTCATTACACATTATTCATTGCTGATTGCTCAGACTCCTGTCTTTTCAAAAGCCACCAGACTCCATTCGCCGTTCACTTTTTTTAATACCATATAATAATCAAATATTGAAAGGTAGAGATCTTCATTTTTTACAAACCCTACTGATCCGTCTTTAAGCTCTACCTTAAACCAAGGCACAAATTTATCATAATTAAAATTCTTTACTTTCACTACTTCATAATTCAAAGTACCGAGAATTTCTGAGTTCTCATTAGATTCTTTATAGACCTTTACATTATCAGTAACAGCATTTCCCAGATTATCCGAATTTTCAAATTTAAAATAATATTCCTCTCCAAAGAGCTTATTATATTCATCAAAATAATAAAGTGCAGGCATCATAAAAGCCGATGAATCCTGATTCGGCGCAAAATATGCACCGAGCTTTACTAATTTTCTGGCAGTTACCCAGAACTCATTCGCACTGTCTTTCAGATCATACTTCTTTTTGAAGCCTTCAATATTATTCTGATCCGGTTCGTTCTGATTTAACTGGATTTCCGGTGATACTATACCAAGAATGAAATTCATGTGATTATTATCAACTGCATTTTTAAACTGACTATAAAATTCAGTAAATGATAGATCTTTTAAAGATTCATCCTTCGGATAGATTTTTCCCAATCCGGTCAGTTCTGTCTGTGCTAATATTACGTTGACAAATATCAGAATAGCTGCCGCTGCGGTTAGAATTATTTTCAATTTTTAAGTATTAATTTGAGAATTATTTTTGATTATAGTTAATAGTTAATAGTTAATAGTTAATA
>DAIPYG010000162.1:0-3979 GCA_036782875.1 Bacteroidota bacterium
CCATCCGCAGTTATAACTCGCTCCATTGTCTATAGTAACATTTCCAAAGATTCTGTCAACTCCGGTAGTTCCGCTTGTTAGAAATCCGTTATTTACTTTTATATCAGCATTGAAAGAGGAGCTGTTACCTGTATAAATAGCGACGTTATTTTGTGTTTTAACAGTACCCGGTGCATTAACAGCTGCGCTTGGATAAAGAATAAATTCCCCGGAGTTATATGTCATTACAAATCCGTTAAGATTGAAAGTTCCTCCGCTGAACATCGTTAAACCTGCAGACGGAGTAAAGGTTATATCACTTATGAGAGTAACTTTTCCGTTTGCGTTTATGACAACGTTTGATGCGGTATAACTTGCTGTTCCGCTGATCGTTGCAGTGGTATCAAAGTGCAGATGGGCCGGAGAAAAGATGTTGTTGTTAATGACAAATGGTCCTAATATTCTGACACCGCCTCCTGTACTTGATGTATAAAATGTACCGTTGTTGGTGATACCTCCGTAAAAATTTGTTACTCTTCCTGATGTCCATCCGCAATTCATTGTAGCTCCGTTATCTATAGTTACATTTCCATAAAATTTATCACCAAAGCCAGTGTTTCCGCCGGTCGAGCTTCCGGTATTGACATTAAAATTCGCGTTGAAATATGAGCCGTCCACAGGATAGACAGACACATTATTCTGAGTTCTGAAAGTACCGGGAGCATTCACAGTCGAACCTGAGTATGCGGCGAATTGTCCTGAAGAAAATGTCAGAACATAGTTATTCAGATTAAGATCAGCTCCGGATTGCAGACTAAGTCCGCTTACAGGAGCGATCGTGACATTACTCATAAGTGTAACGTTGCCGTTTGCATT
This sequence comes from Bacteroidota bacterium, assembly GCA_036782875.1. Lineage (GTDB taxonomy): Bacteria > Bacteroidota > Ignavibacteria > Tepidaquicellales > Tepidaquicellaceae > JAGPCH01. The sequence continues at coordinate 856 of DAIPYG010000162.1, forward strand.
AATGCTTTGGTTTGCAGATGTAAATGTGCCGGTACCTGAAATGGTCGTAACTGAATCATAATAGAACCAGCCGCTTGAGTTAATAGAGCCGTTATTTACAATTGACGGACCCTTCATACTCAAAGCTCCGCCGGTGCTCGAAGCTATAAGGCTTCCATTGTTGGTAAGGCTTCCATACATAGTTAAAGAAAATCCGGAAACAGGACCTCCCTGAACAGATGCTCCGCTATCAATTATCAAATTTCCATATAAGTAACCGTCAAATGGAGAACTCTGATCATAGACATCAGCAGAGCCTGTATTAACATTAAGCTGAGCCCTGAATTCGGAACCTGCTCTGAGATTTATTCCTACTCCTGAACCCTGTGTACGGATTGTACCATTACCGTTTACAACACCTGATGATGCGACTGATACCTCATTACCCGTCCCGTTAGGTGTAGTTAGAATTATCCCGCTGTTAATTGTAAGTGTTCCTCCGCCGTCTATCGTCAGCTGATTCGAGGTTGTGCTTACAGTGACAGTAACGACATTTGGTGATCTGACAGTAGTTGCTCCGCTGGTATCATGCGGGACTGAAGTTGCCGCAAACCAAACACCGCCGCCGTTTGTAGACATCTCCCAGGTAGTGGTTGAATTCCAATTGCCTGAAGACACACTTCTGAACATTTCGTTCGCAGAAAATGCAGTGCTTGCCGAAATTGTGGTTAATACGAACAGGTAAATACAATAAACATACTTCATGAAATTACTCTCCTTCATTTATTTTATATTTATAAAAAATTTAATATTACTTTAATTTATTCTTCTGAAAGAAAATAACCCTTCACACCATTTGAATTAATCTAAATATCATTCTTTATTCGTATGGCTGTACGATGTGAGATATAAGAATCAGGTATGAAGGGAAGGACTAAAAATTTGAACATCGTAACAGCCATTTTCATAAATCTAAAAAAAATAATTTTAATTGCCAAAGAAATAAATTGTTGGTTTTAGCAGGCAGCAGGTTCCAAAAAAGTGGTGATTACTTTAAAATAGTCTAAATATTTAGCTTTATTAAGATTATCAGTAAAGCTTTTAGGAAATGGGTGTATATATAAAGTATTATTTCTTATGAATAGAGCTACTCTGAATTATGATGAAGCGCCGGTGGTCTTTTTAAAAAATTCATTTTAGTTGCTCTTTTACAATAGCAATTTTTTGAACTACACTTATCATTTCTGACGCTGTTGTTGTTCCAAAAAGTTTGCTGAACTTGCATAATATCTAAATTTTACCTGCTCAAACTTTTTGGTCATTAACAGCATTATCCAAAACTCATACATCAATGTCACGTTGATTGAAAACAACTCCATCCCCAGTTAACACAATCTCACAAGTGATAAATTCAATTACTTCTGCTTAAAAGTAATATTTTCCGGTATTCCTGAATTGAAAATTTCACACAACAACTTTTTACAAATTGGAATAATAAATTTGCGTTGAATAGAAGAAAATTATTAATTTTTGAAAAGAGTAAGCGTAATGCAGTAGAGAGCGGGGATCCGGGAACATAATCGAATGAAGTAATTGAGATTGTTGTAAATGAAACAAAGGGGTTTGTGACGAAAGAGCTTCACCACACTGCATAACGATAAAGAATGATTAAAGACCGAATTGAAAGTAGTAAACTCTTCTTAAATTTAGTTATCTCTTAACACATTCTTTATCATAGGTTGTCGATATTCTTAAGTTCATTTCAATATCATACATTTTATTCAGCTTCACCACTTGGATCTCACTTCTAAACGTCACACATCATCAATCTAAGATCCCGGAATCTAAAATCTAACATTAGCTTCTTCCAGCATCTTGCTGATCCATTTTCTCCAGAACAGTTCATCTGTATTGACCACTGCATATTTCAGATCATCAAGGATCTTTTTCTTTCCCGTATCTCTATATTTTATGAGTTCAGTAAGTAACTTTAAAAAATTTTCGGAACCGGTTTTATCAAACTTTGGCAATTGTGAATTGTTTTTTAAGTATTCCTGAAATCTTTTCTTTACTCTCAGGCAGTCAACAATATTTCCGGATTCATAATGTGCAAAGATCTGTATCGTATAATAATCGAAATCGTGAATATGGAAACTTCTTTTAAGGTTCATGATATATCTTATTGCCTCACTGTATCTTTTCCTGTTAAGATTTAAAAATGCAAGAGAGGTATTGACATTATTCTCGCGCAGCTCTTCGGGCAGCAGTGAGGAATATTTGTTAATAAATTCCTCTGCCCATTTATCTTCATTCAAGTTAACTGCGATGTAGACATAATCCCTGAAATGGTTCTCGCCTATCTTTATCTTCTTCAGATCGTCTGTTATACCATTATCCAGTTTCGATCTCATGATATCAAACATCTCCCTGTCAAGATTATTTTTGGATTTTTTTGAAATGAATATAGCTACATTTAAAAGAGTGTAATATGTATCTGATCTCAGATTCGCAGATAGCCTGGAGATGTTTGACATAAACAGCTTCTTAGCTTTAATAAAATATCGTAGATTGTCAGGTTCCGTTATGGCAGCATATAGATTTAAATTTATTCCGAAGAAGACCTCATATTCCGGATAACGTTCCGAAATAATACCGAATATTTTTGACAGGTCTGAATGAAGAGTCAGTTCCAGCATCAGAAAATTTTCAATATCGCCGTAAAATTCCTTCCTGAGCTGTTTTTCAATCAGGTTCAGGACCAGATCATAATAAAACCTAAGAATAAAATGATCAGATGAAGTTTTCATCATTTTTGATAGATCTTTTGATAAACCGTATTTTGCCATCTCCATTACACAGTTCTCTGATGAATCATGAATTTCCTTTAATGTTAATTCAGAAAATCCGTTTGACTTAAGTTTATCGATGTTTTTTTTATGATCAGCTATTAGAAGATCTCCAAGACCTCTCTTGCGGAACTGAAGTTGTTGCAGATCATGCATCTTCTCTTCATTATCAATAATCTCCTTGATGGCGATGAACTGCTTAATGGATCTTGTGAGTTCAAAATATATGTTCCACAGACTTCTGTCCGAATATTTACTTTCCAGGTAAGAGTGAAGGTCATCTCCCAATTCTATTTTAT
>DAIPYG010000163.1:0-2394 GCA_036782875.1 Bacteroidota bacterium
TTGAATGAAAATCCCCTCAATGCTCATGCTCCCCAAGCTCCTCTTTCATCATCTCAGACTTCAGATAAAATGTTCCCTTCGTCACGGCTTCTGTACCTTCTTTAAGTTCTTCTACAGGAAAGATCTCTATGAACTTATCATCCGATATGCCTGTATTGATCTGATATTTTTTAAAGACTATGCCTTCTTCGCCTTCATTATGTTCCTCACCATCCTTATGCTCATCTTCCGAATGTTCTGCATGTGTATCTGTTTTTCTTCTTTCGTTTGTCTTAACAAAGATGTATTTGTTTTCTCCTTCACTTTCTACTGCAGATATGGGAACAGCTAATACGTTTTCATCGCTGACATAAATTTTTGCGGTTATAAACATGAACGGATAAAGCTCCTGGGATTTATTATTTATTGTAACTCTGACCTTTACAGTCCGGTTCTTATCGTCGAATACTCTATTTATAAAAGAAACATTTCCTTCATAGGTTTTACCGGGATTTGATCCTGCTTCGATGATAACTTTCTGTCCAACTTTAATATGCGGCAGATCTTTTTCGAAAATATTGAGATCAACAAATACCGTGGATGTATTTACAATATGAAACATATCGGTTGACGGCTCCACATACTGCCCTATTGATATCATCCTGGAAATTACATTTCCCGAGATAGGCGCTGTGACAGAATAGTTTCTCTGAAGATCAGCAACAGTATCGGTGTAAATATTATCAAACCTGTCTTTGGATATCTTATAGCTTGTCAGCTTCTCTTCAAGCGTTTTGTAATTTGCCAGAGCTCTCTTATAATTCGATTCGATCTCTGCAAGATTCTTCTTTGATCCTATGTTATCATTGTTAAGTTTTTGCTGCCTGTTGTATTCCTGCTTTGTAAACTCAAATTCATTTTTTGCATTTATATACTCGACCTGAACATTTATCAGGTCCGGATTCTCAATCACGGCAAGTGTCTGACCGGCTCTGACAAAGGAACCTTCTTTCACATATATCTTTTTTACTCTGCCGGGAATAATGCTGCCTGCTTTTGATTCATTATCCTGATTCATCATTATCTCGCCGTTAACTTTTATATATCCGTTTATATTCTGAGGTCCTATTCCGGAGACTTCAATGCTCATCAGGCGGATCTGCTCTTCGCTGAGAGCAACCTCGCTTTCATGAGCGCCGCCTTCTTTGTCATGATCATGCTCTTTCGAATGTATATCTTTGACTTCATTGTTTGCTTCTTTTCTGCTGTCGCATCCCGTGAAGAAAATGATTATCACTAAGTTTAAAACTGCAGCTGCAAATATTTTATTCATTATATTAAATTTCATTTTAGATCTCCCGCGGTGAGTTTTTCTAATTTAATTATTGACGTGTTATAGTTGTAAATTGAATTCAGATACTGTGTCCGTGTTTCATAAGCAATATTTAACGCCTGTAAATATTCCACATATCCTATTGCTCCTTCATTATAACTTATTTTTGATTGTCTTAATATTTCATCAGCTTCCTTCAATGCCTGCTCATCAAAATATTTTACCTGTCTTAAACTGTTTTCATATTCTTCAAAGGTCTTGTTGATCTCATTCTCCAAACTCCTTCGGAAACCTTCTTCTTCGCCTGATGCAATTTTATATTCATAATTTGATTCCTTTATGTTTCCCGATTGCTGCCCCCAGAACCAAAGCGGAACACCGAGCCCGACTTCCATTCCCCAGTAATTATTGTCTCCTGAAATTTTTTGTCTGAAATATTTTAAGCTTATGTCCGGAAGAAGCTCACCTTTTGAAAGTGAGATCTTGTTTGAAAACTTTTCCTTTTGAAAATTCAGTATTTTCAATTCAGGGTTATTGCTGACAGCCTTCGATAAAAGCTCTGCTTTATTAAGCTTCAGTTCAGTAAATGAAATCTCTTCTGCAGGAGTTATTTCATAGCCGACATTCATCAGAGTTCTGATTTCAGACCGGGAGGATTTAATTTCAGATTCAAGATTTTTTATTTCATTTTCAAACCTGATCTTATTTACCCTTGCTCCAAGCACTTCAAGATTTGAAGACTCGCCGGCTTCATATTTTTTTTCTGCAGTAAAAAGGAAGTCTTCATAGATCTTAAAATTTTCTCTTGATGTTTTGAGAAGTTCATTCAGCAACAACAGGTTATAGTAATTGAGCTTAACATCAGTTCTCAATGAATTTATTGAGCCGTTCAATTCCTCCCCTGCAACTTTGATCTGCGAGCCCTGTACGTCCGACCGCAAAAAATAATTTGTCGGAAATTCCAGCACCTGCAGAATTCCTATTTTCCTGCTCTCTGCATTGCTCAGACTTCCCTGCACTCCCTCGTATTCAACAAATATAAGAGGCTTCGGAATATTAAATGATTTAAGATCTATTGCTTT
>DAIPYG010000163.1:2494-3907 GCA_036782875.1 Bacteroidota bacterium
ATTCAACAAATATAAGAGGCTTCGGAATATTAAATGATTTAAGATCTATTGCTTTTTCTTTCTCAATATTTAATCTTGATGACTTTACAGACTGATTATTCTCTAAGGAAATTTTAATTACTTCTTCCAGATCCATTCTGGTCTGTGTAACCGCCTGTTTACCAAAGAGCAACAAACCTGCTGTTATCAAAATTATTTTTATTGTTCCCATATTAAAAAGACTAAATTATTTTTCTGAATTTTAAAAAATGTTTATGTGTCGTGATGAAAATCTATTTAAGGAATAAGCAATTCACTTAAAAATTAATTTAATCTAACTTTTTAAGATGTCCGGCTGCTTCTTTGTTATATGGATCAATTTCAAGAATATCGGCAATCAATTTCTTTGCTGATTTTATATTTTCAGTTTTAATGTAAAGATCGGTCAGCTGAAGCATTACTTCAATATTACCCGGATCTTTTTGCAAAGAACGCTCAAGTATGACAATGTTATCTTCATCAGTTCTTTCATCCGCTGCTTTATCATCTATAGAATGTATGTGATCGGGGATGATAGTGTGTTCATTAATTCCATTTACAATATAGATTGAAAATAATATCCCCAATGTGATAACCAGTAATAATTTTTTTTTCTTTTTAAAGTATTCTATCATGATCATTTTATTTACTTTTTTTAAAAATTCATTTAAGGTTGTTCAAAAACATATTCGGGATTTGTATGTTTGTTAAAGATCCCGTATAGTACAGGCAGAACTATAAGCGTCAGAAGTGTAGATGATATTAAGCCTCCGATGACAACAGTTGCAAGCGGTCTCTGCACTTCAGCTCCCGAGCCGGTTGACAAAGCCATAGGAATAAATCCCAGTGAGGCAACAAGCGCAGTTATTAATATTGGTCTTAGTCTCGACAGCGTACCTGAAATGATCCTTTTGTGAACATCCGCTACACCTTCTTCTTCGAGATGATTGAAGTATGCGATCATTACAATTCCGTTCAATACAGCCACGCCGAAAAGAGCAATGAATCCTATCCCTGCTGAAATGCTGAAGGGCAGGTCCCTTATCAGCAGTGCGAATATTCCGCCAACTACTGCAAAAGGAATCCCGGAAAAAACAAGAAGTCCCTGCTTGACTGAATTGAATGTTACGAACAGCAATGCAAATATAAAAAACAATGAAACAGGAACAGCGATCATTAATCTCTCCCTTGCGCTTTCAAGATTTTTAAACGCGCCCCCGTATTCTAAAATATATCCCGGAGGTAATTTCAGCTGTGAGGATATTTTAGTTTTCAATTCCATTACAAAACTTTCAACATCCCTTCCTCTTACATTTCCCTGAATGACAATTCTTCTTTTGCCGTTGTCCCTTGTTATTTCCGCCGGTCCTTCCTTTACATCAATTTCCGCAAGTT
>DAIPYG010000164.1:0-3878 GCA_036782875.1 Bacteroidota bacterium
AATGAGTAATGAGTAATGAGTAATGAGTAATGAGTAATGAGTAATGAGTAATGAGAAATAATTTAAATCATAAATTTTAAATCTAAAATCATAAATCAAATGAATTCAATATATTTACAACAGGCGCCGGGTGGTATGGAATCTATCTTATCATCTATTGTACCATTTTTACTTATCATAGTAATCTTTTATTTTTTAATTTTAAGACCTCAGCAAAAGAGACAGAAAGAAAGAGTAAAATTACTTGAATCAATCAAGAAAGGTGATAAAGTAATCACAGCCGGTGGATTGCACGGAACTGTAGAAGGTCTTGAAGATAAAACCCTTCTTGTGAAAGTAGCAGATAATGTAAAGCTTAAAATGGAAAGATCTGCCATTACTACAATCATAGGCGTTACTGATATTGAACCGGAAAAGAAATCGATGCTGGGATAGATAACAGTTAGCAGTTAGCAATTTTGATTTATTGTGAATTGGATAAATATTAATAGTTGAGTAAAGTAAAGTTTAGTAGAGTTTATTAGTAAGTATATTACCATTACGTTTAATTAAAGAAAAGTAAGATACAGGTTGTAAGATGATCATTGAAAATAATTTAAAAAATTGAAAGATATGAAAAGTAAATATAAGCTTAGTTCGATAGAGTCTGCGATATCTGATTTTAAAAAAGGTAAGATATTGATAGTAGTGGATGATGAGGACAGGGAAAATGAAGGTGACATGATCTTTTCAGCGGAGAAGTCCACACCTGAACTTGTGAATTTTCTGGCAATGAACGGAAGAGGTCTGGTATGCGTGCCGATGGAAGAGGGCAGACTAAATGATCTGGATCTGGGTCTGATGACAAGGAATAATACTTCGCTTCATGAAACTCCCTTTACGGTCAGTGTGGATTACAGGCACGGGACAACTACAGGAATTTCTGCATTTGACAGGAATAAGACAATATTATCATTAATTGACAAAAAGACAAAGCCTGAAGATCTCGGAAGACCCGGACACATTTTTCCGCTCAAGTCAGCTCCGGGAGGAGTTTTGCGCAGGGCAGGTCATACAGAAGCGACAGTTGATCTTGCGAAATTAGCAGGTCAGTATCCGGCAGGAGTTTTATGTGAAGTAATGAAAGATAACGGAGAAATGGCGCGGCTTCCTGATCTTTTTGAGATTGCAGAGAAGTTTGACATGAAGATCATTTCTATAAAAGATCTTATACATTACAGATTTGAGAAGGAAAAGCTGATAGAAAGATTAGTTGATACAAAGCTGCCCAGCGAATTCGGGAAGTTTAAGATTGTACTTTATAAAAGTAAGGTTGATTCAAAGGAACACATAGCCATTGTCAAAGGAAAAATAGACAGTTCACAGCCTGTTCTCGTAAGAGTGCATTCCGAATGTCTTACCGGCGATGTCTTTGGTTCATTAAAATGCGATTGCCGTGCTCAGCTGCTGGAATCCATGAGGATGATAGAGGAAAACAACAATGGTATTGTACTTTATATGAGACAGGAAGGGCGTGGAATAGGACTTCATAACAAGCTTAAGGCATACGAACTTCAGGAAAACGGTATGGATACAGTTGAGGCGAATATTGAACTTGGTTTCAAACCGGATCTTAGAGATTACGGAATAGGCGCACAGATTTTAAGGGATCTTGGGGTAAAAAAAATGAGATTAATGACCAACAATCCGAAAAAGATAATTGGTCTGAATGCATACGGACTTGAGATTGTTGAGAGAGTGCCGATAGAAATAAAGTCCAACCCTTCAAATGAATTTTATCTACAGACAAAAAAAGATAAACTGGGACATTTACTTTTAATAAATTCACAGAATTTTAACAATAAAATTTCAAAAAACCCAAAGGAAAAAATCAATAAATGATGAAAACTTCAGATGCAGTATATTTAACAAAAACAAGATTAGTTGAGATAGAGAACGAACTCAAGGATCTGAAAACAGCAGGCAGAAAAGCTATTGCCGAAAAGATTGCAGAAGCAAGAGCCCACGGAGATCTAAGCGAAAATGCAGAGTATGACGCTGCTAAGGAAGCGCAGAGTCATCATGAGTTCAAAATAGGAAAGCTGGAAGTAATGCTTTCTAAAGTAAAGATAATTTCACCTGAAGATATGCCTGATAATGAAGTTTATATTCTGTCAGTTGTGAAGGTTCTGGACATGAAAATGAAAGAGGAGATAACATTCTCTCTTGTATCTCCAGAAGAAGCGGACTTTGAACAGGATAAAATATCCGTGACATCACCAATAGGTAAAGCGCTACTTGGAAAGAAGAAAAATGAAATTGTTGAGGTTCAGGTTCCGGACGGTATAATTAAATATAAAATTCTTAATATCTCAAAATTAACATAAAAGATGGCAAGTAATAAATTTGGTGAATTTAAGGTAGGATTATTTGTAGTCATAGCAACATTGATTGTTCTGATCACCATATTCTGGGCAAAAGGATTTTCGGGAAACCTGGAAATGCAGGAGTACTCAGTGTTCTTTCCAAAAGTCAGCGGTGTAAATGAAGGAGATATGGTGAGTGTTAATGGTGTAAGAAAAGGAAAGATTGATAAAATTGAACTGGTCGGGGATTCGGTTGGGATCAAATTCAGCATAGATAAGACAATTAAGATCAGAAGTGATTATGATATTTATGTTGCAGCTACTGAGCTGACAGGCGGAAAGGTCCTTTACCTCGAGCCTGGTAAGAGCAGTGAAACAGTTAACCCAAATACGCCTCTTCACGGTAATGCAGGAGCGGATTTCGCTTCATTGTTAAATTCTTTAGGTGATATTACTAAAGACGTTAAGAGTTTACTTGGTGATTTCAAAACATCTGCTGATAATCTAAATAAAGTGATTCTAAATGTTAATGACATTGTCGGAGACGGTTATTTAAAAGCCAATTTAAAAACGACTTTGTCCAATCTTGCTGTTTCTTCGGGAAATCTCAATTCTCTTGTCGCAGACAGCAGAAACGGAATGAACAGGATAACAACAAAACTAGAAAATACAGTTGGGAATGTTGATGTTGCTGTCGGAGATAACAGCAGGGAATTGAAAAATACTTTAATGGAAATTCAGACACTCACGACATCAGTAGATACTCTGGTCAGTAATCTGAACATCGTTGTATCTGATATTCAGAATAAGGATAAGGGAATAGGGAAGTTTCTGACAGATGATGAGTTCTTTAACAATATGAATAAAACGCTGAGTGAAATTGAAAAGCTCACAAAAAACATACGTACAAAGGGCATAAAACTGAATATTTTCTGATAGTTCTATAAATAAGTTATTCTTAAAGCCGGAAATGCAAATGTATTTCCGGCTTTTTTTTTAATATTTTTGAATATCAGGTATTTAAAGATAGTTTGTGATTTAATATAAAAAAAACCCTGCAACAGTAAAACATTGCAGGGCTAATTAAAGGAAGAACAAATATGAAAGAACAATTGCCGGCTAGCACCGGCAAGTACGATAACAAATAGTTATTATTAAAGTTCATTTAAGATTAAATATTTTTTAAAAAAAATATTTAAGTTCATAATGTCTAATATAACGCTAATTTTCGCCATAAAACGATATTCCTTTCCTGAAATAATTTTGCAGCTTTACAATTTAAATATATTTTAACCGTGCTTCGGAGATGAGATTTGAATTTTATATTGTGTATTAGAAACTAAAATATGTGATTTTAAAAATATTATTAATATTTTAAGAAAAATTTTTCCCGTAAAAAATGAATATACTCACCGGAATCATAACTCTGCAGATTGAAATTACATCGTTTCCTGGCAATTAAATAAAGTTGCTGGGCGAATAAAAAAAGTTGTTGAGCAAATAAAAAAAGTTGTTGAGCAAATAAAAAAAGTT
>DAIPYG010000165.1:0-3746 GCA_036782875.1 Bacteroidota bacterium
CTAAGAACTCTAAGAACTCTAAGAACTCTAAGAACTCTAAGAACTCTAAGAACTTAATGAACTTAATGAACTTACCTGAGGTTAACTTCATAAATAAAATTTAACTCCTTTTTTATTTATTGATTAATTCCTAATATACCCCGGATTTAATAATAAATTTCAAAAACCTAACCTAAATCTTATGAAGACTTTTATTACCCTTAAATCCCCAAAGTTCAATTTTTTTACATCTGTATTATTTCTTTCAGTTTGTTTTTTTCAAAACATTTCTTTTGCAGCGCCGCCCGTTGTGGATAATCACATAAAGATAGATCAGTTCGGATACAGAACAACAGACAATAAAATTGCCGTCATCAGCAATCCCATTACAGGTTACAATAATACAAGCCCGTTCACTCCCGGAACAAATTATCAGCTAAGAAGATGGAGCGATGATGCTGTAGTCTTTACCGGAACTCCGGCAGCATGGAACTCAGGCGCAACTGACCCGCAGTCAGGTGATAAGGTCTGGTGGTTTGATTTTTCCGCTTACACTACTGCCGGGACTTATTATGTGTTTGATGTATCTAAGAACGTAGGTTCGTATCAGTTCGAAATAAATGATCAGATATATTCCTCAGTTCTCAGACAGGCGCAGAGAGTTTTTTATTACCAGAGATGCGGAACTCCGAAAGCCGCTCCTTATGCGCAGACAGGCTGGACCGATGCTGCCTGTCACATCGGAAGCCTGCAGGACCTTGACTGCAGACTTTATAATAATAACACACCATCAACTTCCAGAAATCTTTCCGGCGGATGGCATGATGCGGGAGATTATAATAAGTATGTGAACTTTACTTTCGAGACAATGATGGATGTTCTGCTTGCTTACAAAGAGAATCCTTCTGTATGGACTGATGACTTTAACATACCTGAATCTGGGAACGGCATTCCTGATATACTTGATGAAGCTAAATATGAACTCGACTGGCTATTAAAAATGCAGAATGCAAATGGTTCCGTTCTTAGTATTGTTGGTGTGGCAAATTACGGCACCGGAAGTCCACCGTCGTCTGATCATAATCAGCGGCTTTACGGACCGGCTACAACTTCTGCAACATACACTGCTTCATCTTTATTTGCTCTTGCTGCGATTCAGTTTAACAGTATTGGACAAACAGCATACGCCACAACTTTACAGACCGCTGCAGTCAATGCATGGAACTGGGCATCGGCAAATCCAAATGTTACTTTTTATAATTCAGGTGTTATCGGCGCAGGCGAACAGGAAACGGGAACATACGAAAAATTTATAAGGCAGATGGCATCAGCCGTATTTCTTTATGCACTTACAGGTAATTCCGCTTACAAAACATTCTTTGATAATAATTACACTCAGATGCATCTGATACAATGGACGTTTGCTTATCCGTTTGAAAACGGCGCTCAGAATATGATGCTTTACTACGCAGCTTTAACCGGAGCTAGTCCTGCTGTATCAACTGCCATAAAGAACGCATACAGAAATTCAGTTAAGACAAACAACGCAGATAATCTTCCAGCATTCCTTAACAAGACCGATTCATACAGAGCGTACCTATCTAATAATAATTACACCTGGGGAAGCAATACAACCAAAGGAAGGCAGGGAATACTTTTAGCAAATATGCTTGTCTACAATCTTGATACAGCTAACAATACAAATTACAGACAGGCAGCTTTAGGATATGTGAATTATTTTCACGGAGTCAATCCTACTGCGTTCTGTTATTTAAGTAATATGGGAAACAACGGAGCGGAGAATTCAATCAATGAATTTTATCACGCATGGTTTGAAGACGGAAGCGCATTATGGGACAGAGTTGGAACTTCAACTTACGGACCGGCTCCCGGATATGTACCCGGCGGACCGAATCCATATTACAGTCTTGACGGCTGCTGCCCGTCAGGTTGTTCACCTTATAATTCTCTTTGCAATAATTCACTGGTCACTCCCCCGCTGGGACAGCCGATACAGAAATCATATAAAGACTGGAATACAAGCTGGCCTCAGAATTCGTGGACTATTACTGAAGCTGGAATTTACACACAGGCATCTTATGTAAGACTACTGTCTAACTTTGTATCTACTGTCTGCAATCTTCAGGCAAAGGCAGTCATACAGGGATTCTACAATCCTGTGTCTAATAAAATGAATATGAAAGACACAGCACGGGTTTATCTGAGAAATATTTCATCACCATACAGCGTTGTTGATTCATCCAAAGCAGTTATAGATTCAGTTACATACACCGGTAATTTTGTATTCACAAACGTCACGGCAGGATCATATTACATTGTCATAAAGCACAGAAACTCTGTCGAGACCTGGAGTAAATCCGGTGGAAAGCAATACATCCCCGGAACAGCTTTCACATATAGTTTCAATACTGATTCAACACAGGCTTACGGGAATAATGAAGTAAGAGTCAGCAGCAGTCCGCTCACCTATGCAATATACAACGGTGATGAAAATCAGAACGGCATCATTGATCTTAATGACATAATTGCAAACTTCAATGATGCAGGAATATTTGCGACAGGATATATAAGGACAGATGCCACCGGGGATAAGCTCGTTGATCTGTCGGATGTGCTTATCGCTTTCAATAATTCAGGAAACTTTGTCACCAAGATCGTTCCTTAAATTTGGAAATTGGTATTGATTTCGATTTAGAAATTGGAATTTCGGATTTGGGATTGATGGTATTAGATCAGACTGAATATTATTAAATTAAGAAAATAAAATAGTTAGATATATTTAAACTCTTATTCTTAGTAAACTATCAACTATCAACGATTAACGATTAACGATTTCATAACTTCTGCCACCGAAACTTTCCTCACTTTGCTTTCAAGCCAGTAAAGGATATTGAAAGCATCGAATGCATTTTGTTCAAAGGGATCATTTACAATTTTTTCAAGGTCCCTTTTCATATCTTTGAACATACCGGCGAGTTCTTTGGGGGAATTGATCCTGAATGATCTGCGCAGATACTGTAAAATAATATTCTCATACTTATAAACTTTTTCACGCTTGCTCAGAAAATGATATGCTGATTTCAAAGCATATTCCAGAGAGTCATAGTATCCGAGTTCGTAATAGCATATCAGATAAACTATTCTTGAATAGCACTGATAGTCCTGAGAGAAATCTGTTTTACCTATATTGATTATTTTTCCGATCCAGTATATGCTTTTTTCATACTGATCGAGCACGAAACTTGAAATTCCCAGAAAGTAATACAGTGTAATTCTGAACTGAAGGTTCATCTTAACCTCATACAATCCAAAATCCCTTTCGCATTCCTGTATCAGCTTATCGAGTTTTTCAAAGTCACAGCTTTCAAGATAACCTGTAACCTGTACAATATTTACCGAATAAAAAATAAACACTTTATTTTTATCAGAAAGAGCGTGTGGATATTTTTTGACAAGATCTTTCATCTTCTTAAGTGTTTCAGAACCTTCATCATATAATTTTAATCTGCGCTGTGTAATAAGCTGATTATTAAGCGCAAAAATGTATCCGTCAAGCTTTCCCGACGTCTTATGCAGGTTCTTTTCCCAGATAGAAACATTTGCAGAAATATATTTATAAGCATACTGATAGTCACCTTTGCTCATACCCTTCAGAAGATGAATATCATTAATCAGTATCTTACTTTGAAATGTCAGTGATTTGGATTCATCTTTTATAAGTTCATTGTCAAGAATTTCTCTTAGTT
>DAIPYG010000166.1:0-3602 GCA_036782875.1 Bacteroidota bacterium
GCTCTATAACTTTTTTTATTCGCTCTACAACTTTTTTTATTCGCTCTACAACTTTATTTATTTGCTCTACAACTTTATTAATTCGCTCTACAACTTTATTAATTCGCTCAACAACTTTATTAATTCGCTCTACAACTTTATTAATTCGCTCTACAACTTTATTCATTTGCTCTACAACTTTATTCATTTGCTCTGCAACTTTATTTATTTGCTCTGCAACTTTATTTATTTGCTCTATAACTTTATTTATTTGCTCTGCAACTTTATTTATTTGCTCTGCAACTTTATTTATTTGCTCAGTAACTTTATTTACTCTATAACTATGATAAATTATGATAATTCGCTTAGCAACTCTGTTTTGTCTCAAAGCTTAAATAAATATGTTTATTTAATGACATTAAAAAATTATTTTGCGTCAATGTTAATTCAAAAACCAAAAGGCACATACGATCTCCTTCCGGAGAAAGCATTTCAAAGAACCGTACTTGAAAGTAAAATAAGGGATATTTTCTCAAAGTATAATTATTATGAGATCCGGACACCAGCATTTGAAAAGACATCCCTGTTTAAAAGAGGTATTGGAGAGGAAACGGACATTGTCTCAAAAGAAATGTATACTTTTAATGAAGATGAATTCACATTGAAACCGGAAATGACTGCATCTGTTGTAAGATCGTATCTTGAGAACAGTCTTTACAACGAATCCCCCCTTCAGAAATTGTTTTACATAAGCAATATGTTCAGGCGCGAGCGTCCGCAAGCCGGGAGATACCGCGAGTTTTCACAGTTCGGAGCTGAGGCAATCGGAAGCCCGGACTATCTTATTGATGCTGAAATGATTCTTCTTGCTGATTCTGTTTTAAAGGAATTCGGAATTAAAAATGTAATCATTAAGATCAATACTATCGGGACTTTGACAGAAAGAGAAACATATCTGAAGGAGTTAAAAAATTATCTAATGAAATTTCTGCCTGAACTCTCAAAAGATACGCAGAGAAGATTCGAAAAAAATCCCCTGAGAATACTGGATACGAAAGATGCTAAAGATATTGAAATACTGAAAGATGCGCCCGTGCTTTTCAATTATTTAAACGATGAAACAAAAAAATATTTCGAGAATATACTTTCTTCATTAAGCTCACTGAATATAAATTATGAAGTCGATCATAAATTAGTCAGAGGATTTGATTATTATACTTCAACAACGTTTGAGTTTGTCTCAGGTGCTTTGGGATCTCAGAATTCTCTTCTCGGCGGAGGAAGATATGATCTGCTGATAGAACAGCTTGGCGGAAAGCCGACTCCTGCAATAGGTTTTGCTGCAGGCATAGAAAGACTTATGATGATTCTCGAAGCTGAAAAATATGAATTTCCTGCTGAAGAATCTTTAAAATTATATATCGTCACAATGGGTGAAGATTCAAGATCTTATGCTTTAAAATTAATAACAGAGCTTAGAAATTCGGGTATAAAATGTGATACAGATTTCCTTAACAGAAGTGTAAAATCTCAGATGCGCGAAGCTAATAAGAGTAATGCTGAATTTGTAATTGTTCTTGGTGAAGAAGAAATGAAAACTAATTCTGTGAAGTTAAAAAAGATGTCGGACGGTACGGAAACAAGTTATGAAACAGATACGCTTGTTTCAAAATTTACAGGAAACTGATCAAATGCTTTTTCAGAAAAAATTTAATTGGCTAAAAATATTAACACAATAAACAAGTATAACACAATTAACAAAATTAACTAACAACCATAATGAGAACACGAGCAGTCCGTCCGGATAAACTGGATTACGAATACGAAATGAATATCTCCCGGGGGCACGATGAGATATTAAAGAAAGATTATATTTTATTTGAATTCAGAACAAAAAAAGTCTTTGAAAATTTTGCATATCGAATAAATGTGATTCCTAAAATAGATCTGGAAAAAAAGGAAATTCAGTTTAATATAGAAGGCTTGTCCGCACCGAGGCTTGATATTTCCAAAGCAGGAAATGCGATATATGAATATAAGGTGTTTGAATTCAAAAATGTTGAATATCAGCTTAAACTGATGAAATATTCAAAAGGAAAGATACTTCTGAAATTTAAAGTAGGTCCTAAAGATATAAAACTTACTTTGAATCCGGAAAAAAAATTCATTAATGTATTTACGGAAGGAAATTAATGTATCCAAAATTATTTGAAATAGGTCCGGTGCCTGTCTATAGTTACGGTCTGATGCTGGGAATAACTTTCCTGGTTGCAAGCGCCTTATTCACCCGCGAGCTCAGAAGAAACGGTATGGATGAAAATATCGGAGTGACAATTACTTTCCTTTGTCTTATAGGCGGCATTGTTGGGTCAAAGCTTTTCTACGTAATTGAAGAATGGAACTTCGGCAGCGGACTTCCATTATCTTCATATTTTACTAAAGATGTTTTACTTTCACCTTCAGGTCTTACTTTTTACGGAGGGCTGATCCTGGCTGTAATTATGGTTATAGTCTATTGCAAGTCAAACAAGTTATCTGTATTAAAAATATTTGACTTAATGGCTCCCGGCGCAGCTATCGGATACGGTCTGGCAAGGGTAGGATGTCATCTGTCCGGAGACGGTGATTATGGAATTCCGGTAAACGGAACAATGTGGGAATTTCTTGGCTACAGTTATGCAAACGGAACCGTACCAACTAAGGAAGGCATACTTGTTCACCCAACTTCCATATATGAATTTATAGCAGCTATTCTGATCTTCCTGTTTCTCTGGAATAACAGAACAAAGTATAAAACTTCAGGCATAATATTCGCTTACTATCTTATTTTATCGGGAATGGAAAGACTTTTTATTGAGATGATAAGACTTAATCCCAGAATCGCTTTTGGTTTAAGTCAGGCACAGATGATCTCTATTATTATGATAGTTATAGGCAGTGTTCTCTTGTATTCAAGAATGAATATAGAAAAAAAGACTTTGCTTCAGTCCCCTGCCTCTGCTTGAAAAATTTAATTTTATATACTAAACCTGAATGTCATCTCTGTGATGAAATGAAAGTTGATATAAAAGCGCTGAAGGAAGAATTTAAATTTGACCTTGAAGAAGTTAATATAGAAAATGATCCTGTTCTGTTTGAGAAATATAAAGTAAAGATACCGGTTTTAATTTTTGAAGGCAGGATAATAGCAAAATACAGTATTGATAAAACGAAAATTTTAAAAATCCTTTCTCAATAACAAAAGCCCTGTTACAAGGGCTTTTGTTATTATATGACTTATTTTAGTTCTTAACTATATTTTTGATCTGTTTAATGAATAAAATTTCTTATTTAAGATCTTTCAAGATCTCAGATATACATTATTGCATCTGTGTCCGGAACAAATTTTAATCCGGTAAATTTGCTGCAAGCAAAACCAAAATTTAACAATTCATCTTCAGATGAAATATTCCGGTCTGACCACATCCGTCCAAAACGTTTTTTAGTGAATTTATTTAATGTTATTTGAAAATCTACTTATTTGATCACGAAACCCCACCCTGCTGTCCCCATTTTCAAAGGGGAGGGCAGGGTGGGGTTGTTTAGAACTGCTCACAACTTATTTTGATTTATAGTTAGATTAA
>DAIPYG010000167.1:0-3318 GCA_036782875.1 Bacteroidota bacterium
TCCGGCAATTTTTCACCAGCGGGCGATTTTTCTTTGCCAAGCTTTCTTTTCATCTTATATTAAATAGAAAAGAAAGCGGATGATATAACCGGATTCATTTTCAAAATAAAAAGTTTTGGACGGATGTGATAGAATGCAGGTTTTATTTGATTTTTATAGCTGTCATATTAACAGTTAATATTTTATTTTAAACTAAAAAAAAGAATACAATAAACATAAATCTATAGAAACTCATCTAAATTTAAATATATGAACTCTTACAAACAACTCTACATTAATTTTCTGAATTCACTCAGTGATGAAATATCTTCATATAAAATCGAGGAAAACATCTGGAAAGTATCCGGAGAGATAATCAATACGCCGGGCAACTTATGCCTCCACATCTGTGGCAATTTAAATCATTTCTTCGGTGCTGTCATAGGAAATACTGGATATGTCCGCGAACGCGAACCTGAATTTTCAAAAAAGAATATAAACCGCGCAGAACTTTTAAAAGGCGTAGAAGAGACAAAAAAAATGATTGAAAAAATTTTTGACGGATTAACCCGTGATGATATAAATAAAATTTATCCTATAGATAAATTCGGAGAAAATGTTAACTATGATTTTATATTCTCACGATTGGTTTCTCATCTTGCATATCACGTGGGGCAGATAAATTACCACAGAAGGATTCTGGATAATTAAATTTTCAGGATTCTAATTCACAGCTTTCAGTTTTTCTTCTTTCTTTCCGAAGAGCCATTTTGTTTTCCTTAATTCGGAAAATTTTCTGATAAGATAAAAGATAATTAATATTACAACAAAAGCTGTTATGAATGGCAGAAGGAAAGCTAAAATTGAAGTCACGACCGATAATATATTTTCAGTTGTAGAGACAACAGCATTTGCCGCACCGCCTGTAGTAGCAGTAGAAGTTAGTCTTGCAGCGCTTGCGCCGACTTTGACAATTCCGGCAGTTCCGCCGCCGACTATTACAGCAAGCACCCATTGTATCATAGGACTGGACTCCGTAAGAAATGAAGCAGTCAGAATAGTACCGGCTATCATTGCAAGCGGACCTGATATCGTATCAAGTGCATTATCAAGCCAGGGAATATAATACGCGCCGACCTCAACAATAGAAGCAGCGAGAAAAGCCGCAAACGCTATCCAGCTTCCCATCCATTCAAATCCCGGAGCAAGCTTCAGATACCCGAGTAGTGAAGCGATATTTGTAACAAGCATGGGCAGAAAAACCCTGAAACCGCAGCTTGCCGCCAGACCGATTCCTAAAAGTATTCCGAGTCCGATTTCCATAAGTTAGAATTTAAATTTTTGAAGCAGAACAAATTAATAATAATAATTAAAATGTAAAACAAACTTAATTATGAACGGCTGAATCTTTTGTCTAGTTCATCTGTAGTGATCCTTATTACGGTTGGTCTTCCGTGCGGACATACATACGGCATCTGCGATGCAAAAAGATTATCTATCAATCCTGTCATTTCCGAATATGTAAGTCTGTCGCCGGATTTGATTGCGCTTCTGCATGCAAAAGACTTGGCAAGATTATCACGCTTTTCCAGATTCAGCTTAAGTTCATATTCCTTAAACTGATCTATGAGTTCCTGAAATATCTTATTTTCATTTCCTATCTTTACGTCCGAAGGCACACCTTCAAGTTCGACAAATCCTTCCTTCTGCAGATTAAAATTAAATCCCAGATTATGAAGTTCGTCTTTTAATGAAACAGCAATATGATAATCTATCTTTGTCAGATCCAGTTTGATGGGAATAAGCAGCTGCTGGGAAAATGAAGACTGAGAATTAAGCCACAGCAATGCTCTTTCATATAGTATTCTTTCGTGCGCTGCGTGCTGATCAATGATCATAAGCCCTGTCTCTGTCTGACACATTATATATTTATACTGATACTGCCAGACATTGAATTTATCAGATTCGGATTTTTTACTGTGTTCAAAAATATTTTTTTGTTCACTCTTATTCTGAATTTCAGGGAAATCATCTGATGAAGATTCTTCCGGTTTTCTTGATGCTTCAAAAATGGAATGTATATTGGAAGTTGTATCTCCTTTAGGTATGTACGGACCTGATCTTTGAAAAGAAGATGTATCTGAATTCTCTTTTGCTGTTTTATCGAATGATTCTTTATAATGAAAGCTTTCAGCTGTATCTGGCAGATCAAGCCTGCTGTCGAATCCAACTTCAAATACAAGGTCAGCTTTTTTCAGCGCTTCTTTCACAGCCCGTCTTACAAATCCGAATGCAGCGCTTTCATCTTCAAACTTAACTTCCATTTTAGACGGATGAACATTCACATCAACTTTCTTAGGATCAATATCTATGAATAAAAAAAACGAAGGGTAATCCCCTTTCTCGATCAGATCATCATATCCGGTATAGACGGAAAAGTTAAGTGATTTACTGACAAAGAATCTGTTGTTGAGATAAAAGAACTGATCCTGCTTTGACTTCTTTGTAAAATTTGGTTTAGATATGAAACCCCTGACTTTTATCATCTCATTGCCATAATCAACTTCAACAAGCGATTCCGAAAAATCAGTAGTAAATACATTCAGAAGTCTTTCTCTTAGTGAAGAAGCTTTGAGATCAAAAAGCTGATCGTCATTATTGATAAAAGTAAATGAAACTTCGGGATTTGCTATTGACAGGCGTATGAATGTTTCGTAGATATGCCTGAACTCTGTCTGATTGGATTTAAGAAAATTTCTTCTTCCGGGTGTATTATAAAAAAGATTTTTAATTGTTATGGAAGTTCCTGTATCACACTGTGTTTTAGAAATTTCGGTGATCTCGCTTCCGTCTATCCTGATGCATGTTCCGACTTCCTGATCTGCAGTTTTTGTTTTCAGCTCGACCTGCGAAGCAGAAGCAATGGAAGCCAGCGCTTCACCTCTGAATCCAAGAGTCAGAATATTTTCCAGATCTTCATAGCTTGAGATCTTGCTTGTTGAATGACGCTCAAAGCTGACTTTAGCATCTTCCTCCGTCATTCCTGAACCGTTATCTGTGATCTGGATCATACTCTTCCCGGCTTCTCTAATTATTAATGTTATATGAGTCGCCTTAGCATCTATTGAATTTTCAATTAGCTCCTTTACTACAGATCCCGGCCTGTTCACTACTTCACCGGCTGCGATCTTATTCGATAATGCCTGGGGTAATATTTTTATTTTATTCTCGGACAAAGAAAAGTTATTCGTTTTTCGATTTTCGTTACTATTTATTGTTCATTGCTCATTACTCATTACTCATTGCTCATTGTTAAAAAGCGCTTCTACAAAACTTTCA
>DAIPYG010000168.1:0-3246 GCA_036782875.1 Bacteroidota bacterium
GTTGCTGCCGGAGCATCCACAGGAACTTCAACTACAGGAGGATGATTTATTTCAGGAACATCTTCACCGATTATATCCTCGATCTTAAAGTCTATCTGTTCTGATTCAAAGCTTCTTGTCTTGTCCTGAATGTCCTTAGAAGAGAACTTCTTCGGGATCCTGAACCTGTTGATGTATTCATCTATTTCAGGCTGCTCTTTGTCTTTGAGATATTCAATGACTGAAAGAACAACTTTCTTATTCGTTTTATCGAATTCTATAATCTCGGCTTTTAATGTATCGCCTAATTTAAACAGATCACTGAAATTCTTTATAGGCATTGTTGATAATTGTGAAGCCGGTATGAATGAATCAACTTCATCTGGCAACTCTACAATTATTCCTTTTTCAATCGGCTTAATGATCTTGCACTCGGCTTCTGTTCCGACTTTATATTTCTCTTCAAGTTTATCCCACGGGTTCTCAAGCAATTGCTTTCTTCCCAGTGAAATTCTCTGATTGGCCACATCAACACCGAGAATGACAACTTCAAATTCATCGCCGATTTTTACAACTTCATTAATGTCTAATATTTTCTTTGTCCAGGAAAGATCTGAGATATGAACTAATCCGTCAACCCCCTCTTCAAGTTCTATGAATATACCGAAGTTGGTGATGTTGCAGACTTTTCCTTTATGCTTTGTTCCGACAGGGAACTTGTCCAGCAGACTTTGCCATGGATTCGGCGTGAGCTGTTTCATTCCGAGTGAAAGCTTTTTATTCTCTGTATCGATTGTCAGTATCTGCGCTTCTACAACCTGACCCATTGAAACCATTTGTGTCGGATTGGTAATGTGCTGTGTCCAGGACATTTCGCTGATGTGAATAAGACCTTCAATTCCTTTTTCGATCTCAATGAATGCTCCGTATTCTGTAAGAGATACAACCTTGCCGGATACTTTATCTCCGATATTGAATCTTGCAAGCACATCATCCCACGGATGTTTCTGAAGCTGTTTCAGTCCGAGATAGACTCTCTGTTTTTCCGGGTCAAATTCCAGTACGGAAACATTTATATCCTGATCGAGCTTTACTACATCGCTCGGATGATTTATTCTTCCCCATGAAAGGTCTGTGATATGGATCAAACCGTCGAGTCCGCCAAGATCTACGAACACGCCGAAATCTGTAATGGCTTTTACAACTGCTTTGAGTGTCATACCTTTCTGAATGGTCTTCAGAAGCTCTTCTCTTTGTCCTGCCATAGATTCTTCAATGATCATCTTATGAGAAATGATAATATTCTCATTCTGATTATTTACTTTGATGATCTTAAAGTCCATGACCTTGCCGACATATTCATCATAGTCCCGGATTGGTTTTGTATCGATCTGTGATCCCGGAAGGAATGCTGTAAGACCGCTGATATCAACTATGAATCCGCCTTTTATTCTCCTTATGCATTTTCCCTTTACTACTGTGCCGTTTGTCTGAGCCGCTACAATATTATCCCACATCTTCATTGAATCAGCTTTCTTTTTAGAAAGAACCAGCTGTCCTTCTTTGTCCTCTATCTTTTCAAGGAAAACTTCAATCGTATTGCCTACTGCAATTTCTTCAGGATTGGAAAATTCATTTACTGAAACCCTGCCGTCAGATTTTGAACCGATGTCAATTAAGACATCATCACCGTTAATGGCAACTATCTTGCCTTTTACGAGTTCGTTTTCTTTAATGACATTAAATGTCTTTTCATAAAGACTGAGCATTTTCTTATATTCGTCTTCATCATAATCGCTGACTAGAATTTTTATCTTGTCTTTCTCTTCTTTTGCAGGCGCCGGTTCCTTTTTTTGCTGCACATTGCCGGAAATTTCAGAATCTTTTTTATCTTTTGTTTCTGATGTGACTACTGTTTCTTCTGTTTCAACCATTTTTTATTTTTTGCCTCCGCATCTCTTTTTTAATAAAGAGATTGTTTTTTCTCATACTGCTAAAAAAGTTATAAAGCAATATGAGTTTTAAGTTAGTTAAATCCCGCTGACGGGCTTGTTAAAAAAAGTTTTTAAGTTCTTTAAGATTGTTAAATATTGAACCATATAAATTTTTAATCCAAAAAAATATTTTAAACTCTATAGATCCAGACCAATTACTTTTCTGTAAAGAAAATTCACCTGTTCTTCTATGATCATGTTTGTAGTATTGACCTCTATTGCATCCTTTGCTTTTCTCAAAGGGCTTTCCTTTCGTGAAGTATCAATCTGATCTCTTTTCTTAAGCTCAATCATTATCTTGTCCACAGGTATCTTGAATCCGTGATCAATGAAATCCTGCCTTCTTCTTGCTGCTCTTACTTTCAGGTCACAGACCAAAAAGAATTTAAACTTCGCTTCAGGAAATACTACAGTTCCGATATCTCTTCCGTCCATCACAACATTATTTTCCTTTGCAAATGCTCTCTGCTTTTCTACCAGTATTTTTCTGAGTTCTTTTATAGCGCTTACATTACTGACTTTATTTGTCACCTCCAGTGAACGGATCTCTTTGGTGATGTTCTTTCCGTTAAGAAAAAATTCTTCACCTTCGAATTTCATATCAGCAGCTTTAGTCAGATCAATAATACTTTTAAGATCTGTAGGCTTGATTTCATTTTTTATGAGCTCAAATGTTATGGCTCTGTACATCGCCCCGCTGTCTATATACAAATAATTCAGTTTCTCAGCAAGTATTCTTGCTGTTGTGCTTTTTCCGGTGCCCGAAGGACCGTCTATCGTTATGATAATATTATCCAATATATCTCATTATTATTAATCAGTTTCTGAAAATTCTGAAAAAATCCAAACCTAACCTTATATAATTATATAATTAATATTATATTCTATATGGTGTAGTATATTTAAAAACAATTTTCGGTATGAATGAGGGTAAATAGTTAGCAGTAAAACTTCTCTGGAATGCTTTGTATCCTCAAAATCTGTAAATCCGAATAAATTGTAAAGATTTTTTTCTAAAACTGATTTTAAAATCGTAAAAATAAAGAAGATTTTCAAGATATATATGAGTCAAGACTTGGAATTTGAGATTTCGGATTTGGGATTTTATAATTGGATTATCTTAAAAGAGTTGTTTTCACAGGATAGATTCTCAATTCATCACTGTTTGCTGATTTAAAGTGAATTTCATAATATTGGTTAAAAAAGTATAAATTATTCTGCAGATATAAATTTATAATCTAAAATTGAAAATATTCCAAATTCGTAATCCCAA
>DAIPYG010000169.1:0-2984 GCA_036782875.1 Bacteroidota bacterium
CTATTAACTATTAACTATTAACTTTCACTTTTCTCCTCTTTTCTGATCCTGGTCTTCAGCTTTTTCATCCCAATACCGTAGCCGGTGATGCCGCCGCCGAATAAATATCCCAGAGCTTTCATCATATCCGAAAGTATCTCTTCTTTATTCAAGAGCATGGCGACTGTAAAGAATGCAAACAGAATTAAGACAGAAAAAAAAATGGTAATGATTTCCGTTCTCTCTCTTGATAATTCCTGTTTTCTTAATTCTTTCTGATCTTCAGACTGGAATTTCAATGACTCTTTTGCAAATTCATAATTATTATCAGCCTGCTTTTTCTTTAACTCGATTTCCATTTCCTTCAACTTGATTTCTTTAAACTGAAAATCCAGAATGCTCTCCGGGAGTGCCTGAATTACTTTTTGACTGTCTTTTTCTTTTCTGTATGGCATAATTCATTATCTCCTGTGATTTCATGTCTTGTGACAATATCATTATAATTTCTGCAGTCAATAAGGATCTTTCCGAATCCCGGCTCACCTATCACGGGTGGTATTATTACTGAATCTCCGATTGATGCTCTGTTGTTTTCGTAGAGCTTGATGTATTCCTCTGAAGAAATTATTGATACTTCGTTTATATTTTTCATAGTAGTACTCCTTATATATTGTAGTTATTTGTTTAGTGATGCCATAACCTTGTCACCTTTTCGGGGGTATTTATATTTCCCGGAATTTATTATTATCCTGCAGGGATTTTTTTTGAATGTAATATTAATATCATACTGCATTTTCGAACAAAAACTTCCGGACGAATGTCTTTTTTCAAAGAACTTTTTTTTACATCCCCCCGCGTGCTCCATGGCGGGAATCCCTTTTACTGTTTCTTAGAACTTTGTGATTGGATCCCCGATAAAAACATTCGCATTCGGGGGGATGACAGAATTCGTTTTAACCTGGAACTTACTTTAAAAGAACCATCTTATTTAATTCACGGTGATTATTTGCCTGTAGCTCATAAAAATAAATTCCGCTTGTCAGATTTGCTGCATCAAATTTAACTTTGTAATATCCGGGCAGCATTGTTTTATTCACAAGGACCGCAACTTCCTTACCAACCATATCATATACTTTCAAAGTAACAAATCCGGATTCTGAAATTCCAAATTCTATATTCGTGACCGGATTGAATGGATTAGGATAATTCTGACTTAGAGAAAATGATGCAGGCAGATCCTGACTCTGTGAGGCGATGAATACTGACCCTCCATTTGTTGTTTTAATGACTACCGGATCTATAATCAAATCTCCTAATCCAAATTCTGAATATCCGCCAACGCAAATTGCATCCTGTGAATTGAATGACTGGCAATTGAACAGAAATGAATTCTTGCTGAATATCTGCTGAAGTGTCCACGTATCGCCTGCATTATCAGATCTTCCTATGAATGTTCCTGCTGATGTTCCTTGAGGGGTGGATTTATTCGCATAATAATATACAACGCCGGAATTCTGAACTGTCTCTAAACCGAACAGGTTAAACATATTCAGATCTGCCGTAAGTTTTGTCCAGCTTATTCCCTTATTAGTCGTTCTGTATATGCGGGAACTGTTAATCGAGCTGCTTCCTGTATCAATGCCGCTTATGAACCAGGTGTTTTCATTAAGAATTCGCAGATCATTAAAGTAACTTACTGCGGGAAATTCAGCCATAGTCCAGGTTGATCCATTATCATCAGACCTTATAAATATACCAACTGAAGTGGATTCTGAATAGTCCTTGTATCCGGCTCCGATAATGGAATTCTCCCTGCAGACGATTTTTCTTACCTCACCAGTATCAAAAGGCAGTGTAAGTTTTTTCCATTGCTGAAAGTTTATGTCTGTTTTATAAATTCCGGGATAATAATTATTTACAACCTGACGGCTTGTGCTGACATAAACATTATTATCACCGTTAATTTCCACTGACAAAAGATAGCTTAAAGAATCGGGGACAGCACCGAATGGAAACCAGGAAACTCCTCCGTCTGTAGTCTTCATCACAATGGCTTTATAAAACGGTACTCCGTCGGACTTACCCAGATTGTTATAATAATTGTCTGATAATAATTCCGGGAATTCATTTGAAGATTTATTTAATGTGCCCGCCGGATTGTAAGCACCTACAGCAAAGCCGGTAAGGTTTGACATAAATTCAATTTCGACGAGCGATCTTATGGAGTCAGGAATATCTGATTCTGTCCAGGTATTCCCTCCGTCAAATGTATAATAGCCGTTAGCCTGCAACTGGTCGTTTTTATTATTCAGGAACCATCCACCGATAGCACCGTGATGGGTATCAGTAAACTTCAGGCTAATCATCAGCCCGCCTTTCAGGGCTATGTCCTGAGAGATCCACTGACAATTTGAAATTTCACTTATGAAAATGTTCATAAGCAGTACCGATGTAAATAGAAATGTATTTGTTTTCATGATTTTGTGTTTTTTTTTAAAATTTTTTTTAATGACATTTTTTACAATCCCAAATCCCAAATTCTAAAATCTCCTCCCTTTCTTCCTGCTTTTTCACCGGGTATGGCAAAAAGCAGGAGGGAGGAATATTACTATGGTATCGTTACCCTTATCGAATCGGATATCAATCCTATTACATCCATGTCTATCATAAATACGGCATAATATTCTCTCGTTTCAGGCAGGTTATCAGCCAGCTTGGGACGGTTGTCCGCGTATGGAGACTTGGTACTGAATCCAAGAAATGTAAACTCGGATTCACCGCCTCTTCTTGAGTATAATTTTATACCATCGGCATCAGCTTTTTTATATCTGATGTATGAAACCTGCCCGTTTACATTGGCAATCAAAACGGGCTTCAACTCGCCGTGTTCTATTTGCGGCAAGACAGCGCCGATTATCTGAAGGTCATCACCAATAGCTGTATTATATAATGCCATTGACTTAACTATTTTCGCTCCGCGTCTGAGATCATTTACAGCGCTGCGT
>DAIPYG010000170.1:0-2975 GCA_036782875.1 Bacteroidota bacterium
TCCGGAATCGAATATCACACCGGGGAATAATAAATTTTATTCCCCGGTTTTTTTTATGCATATTTGTCAAGCTGAACTTTCCCGTCCAGTCCCCTTGTATGCGAGTCAGCCTGAAATCATAAAAAATAATTAAACCACTAAAGCACAAAGACACAAAACATTTTGTTTTCAATATAGCTTTCTTACCTTTATGGTTTTTTAGGATGCTTTAAAACGGACTCACGCGGGAATGGGTTTGGAGGTATAATAATTTAATATGTTTTTAAAAATTATCAGATTTTTAAAAATTTTAAGAAAAATATTCAAGACGTTTTGGTCGAATGTGAGTCCGCACACTTTCGACTAAAACGTAATTCAAAGACTTTACAATAAATTTAATCCGCTTTTCTTTTGATAGACAAAAAGAAAAACCTGGCAAAAGAAAAATCTCCCGCTGGTGAAAAATTGCCGGAAATTCTTTCGCAATGGCAGCAAAAATCACAGTACTGGATTCCGCATGTTCCACACACCTTCGTATACCATTTTATATTAAATTTAATAACATTAAGTTTTATAGAAATCAGAAAAAAAATATTTTTTAAAGGGGCATTACTTTAGATTTAATAAACATTATTTAATAAATTAAATTAAGTATCATGAAAAAATCAATACTTCTGTTTTTAGTTTTACTTCTTGTTCAGACAGCATATTCACAGGAAAAATGGTCAGTTGACAGGAGCAAGACCTCAAAGCCGCCGCTCGGAAATTATAAAACGCTGCCGGCGGAAAATAATAAATGGGTCAATCCGAATACATCCGAAAGAATAATTCACACTCAAAATGAAATACTTGTAATTGCACCTAATATTAGGGTGCTTCCTAATTCAAATCAGCAGGATGAAGTGATACTTGTAAGGCATCCGCTTAATCCTTTGATAATGTTCGGGTCTGCTAATACAACCGCAGGTTCCCAGTTCGGTCAGGGTTCTTATACAACTACTAACGGCGGACTGAACTGGTTCGGAACGGATATTCTTCCAAGCTTCGGAAGTTCACCGAGCGATCCGGGTCCAACAATAGATAAGAACGGAGTTATCATTATGACAACTCTGAATCCGGGAATCGCAGCAAGCTATTCCACTAATAACGGAGTCAACTGGTCTGCGGTAGTTAATATTACTACAGCTTCTTCAGACAAGAATTTTGCCGCAAGTGATGATGCTCCATCAAGCTTATATTACGGAAGAAGCTATTGCGTATGGAGTAATTTTGCCGCTTCATCACCGCCTATTGTTATTTCCTACACTACAAACAGCAGCGTGAGCTGGTCTCCGGTAACACAGATAAATACTCCTCCCGCAGGACATTATTCACAGGGATGTGACATTATGGCAGGTCCTAACGGAGAAGTTTATGTCACTTGGGCTGCACCGGTTTCATCAGGTTCCTTTACAGAAGATTTTGCCGGTTTCGCGAAATCAGTAAATGGCGGAGTTAACTGGACTGTAACAGAAAATGCATATGATATGAATGGAATAAGATCTTCTTCATACAACGGCTGGGGAGTAAGAGTAAACAGTTTCCCCAGAATAGGAGTTGATAAAAGCTCAGGTCCGAGACGGGGATGGATATATATAGTTGCTTCGGATGTTAATCTCGCGCCGGCAGGAACTGATGCGGATGTAATTCTTCACAGATCTTCAGACGGAGGTGTTACCTGGTCCGCAGGTATCAGAGTCAATCAGGATGCAATGAATAACGGAAAGGTACAATTCTTTCCTGCCATTAATGTAGATGATGCAGGCGGAATAAATGTAGTTTATTATGATAACAGAAATTATCCTTCAGTCGGAGATTCATGTCAGACTTATATGTCAAGGTCTGTTGACGGAGGAACTACCTGGACTGATATATTAGTAAGCGATCACAGCTGGAAAGTAAAAGGTGAATCAGGGCTTGGAAATTATATGGGTGACTATATAGGCATTACATCCGGCAACGGAAAAGTATGGCCCTTCTGGTTTGATGATAAAACCGGCAGTATGCAGGCTTGGACTGCAGGTGTACTTGTTCAGAATTCTCCGCTCAGCGCATTCAATATGAATTCACCTGCAGCCGGATTCAGAATTCAGACATTGCCAAACAACACAACCAATTATGCTTTTAACTGGGATACAGCATCAGCAACTGCAACTTATAAATGGATATTCGGCTCCCCTACTACTTCACCAAGGAAAATCACTTTAATACCAACCGGAAATACTTTAACGGTAACAGGCGGACAATTAGATAATTTACTTGCAGGTCTCGGTGTTGCGCAGGGAGATTCCTTAGTAGGACAATGGGATGTATGGGCTTTCAGAAACAATGCTGAGAATGATTCACTCAAAGCAACAAATGGTCCCAGAGCAATTACTCTGAAAAGAGGAAAACCTCTTCTCACAGCATTTAATCTTGTTTCACCACCGACGAATACAACAGTTCTCACCCTTGTTTCAAATACAACTCCTGTAAATATCAACTGGACAAAATCAGGCGAGGCTGTTAGATTTAAATGGATCTATGCAAGTCCGAATTTTTCTTCACAGACAAATATTAAATTCTCTGTGCTATCAAATAACAGCGGTTATGATTCTTTACTAACTGTAAGAAATTCTCAGCTCGATTCATTGATAGCGGGAATAGGAGTAGGTGTCGGTGATTCAACAACCGGACAATGGAGAGTTTACGGTTACAGCGGAAATGATTCCCTTGCATCTGCTCAGACATATAATATAACATTCAGAAGAGGAGCACCTCCGACTGTCACTACTTCCCTGGATTCCTTAACAGTTAATCTGCCTTTAGGACAGTCTACAACCAGAACTTTAACTATTGGAAATGCTGGTCAGTTTAATCTTGACTGGGTAATCTCTGAAGCTTCGTCAACTCTTGATAAAGCAGCTTCAGTAAATAATTTCACCGAAGATCAGCTGATACAAATGGCAAATCAGCCG
>DAIPYG010000171.1:0-2925 GCA_036782875.1 Bacteroidota bacterium
ATGATAATATTGATAAAATTATTGCAGTAGCGAATAAATTTGAATTAATACCGAGGATTCCCGAACCCGTTGAAGCATTGAAGGATGAAAATAAGAGGAAAAACTGGCTGGAGAAAAAAGGAGCTTTGGTTTACACGTTTGTTTCAAAAATAACTCCATTACAGCTTGATATTTTTTTAAGTTATCCGAAGTCGTATGAAGAATTATTTTCAAATGCGGATGAGCTGGTAATCGGAGATATAAAGTTTAAAGTTTCGTCTATAGAGGATCTGATCTTCGTTAAGAAACACATTGAACCTATGAGGGACAAAGATATTTCAGACATAAAGGAACTGGAATTAATTTATGAGCAAAAAAATAAATCCGGTAAACGGGGTTGAGATCGATCCGATGTTTGACGGGCATTTAGAAAAACCGCTTTCCAAGATGACGCCGAAGGAGAAGCTGGATTATTTATGGATGCAGACGGTATTCAATTGGGAGGTCAGGACAAAAGTTAAAAGAGTGAATGATGAAAACGAAAACAGCAATCAGAATAAATAAGGAATAATTGGTAAACGAGATCAAAGCAGCAGGAAATTATGAAGTAGTATTCATCGGCAGAAATTGAACAAGCGAAGCATACTTCTACAGGATTGAGAGTGGTGATTTTATAAGTATAAAGAGGATGATACTGATCAGGTAAATCCAAAGTCAATTGATGTGAGTTTGTATAAATAAATAAATGAAAAAGTTTTTAAAAATAATAATTGTTCTGGGTTTTCTATTGCCGGTGTGCGTGCAGTCGCAAGCGGTAACCTGGACTAGATATTATGATCCAAGCGGAACCAGGGATTTTGGGATAGATGCCCTTCAAATGGCAGATAAAGGATATATGATACTTTTAAACTCAAAGAGCGGCATGTATATTCTTAAAACAGATTACCTTGGAAAAGAAATATGGAGTAAAATTATATATCCGTATGGGGGAAGCTATAGATTTTTACAAACATCAGATAATGGATTTGCTATATGTGGATTATCCATTCAGAATAGGATGATTCTAATAAAGACAGATGAAAATGGAGACACCCTGTGGACTAAACAATATACTATTGATGGAAGACAGTCACGAGCTTGGTCAATAAAAGCTACGCGTGATAAAGGTTTTGTACTTTGTGGATCTGTCTATCCACATTATCCGAATGAAGCCTATGTTGTGAAAACTGATTCGATAGGAAATTTGGAATGGCAAAACACATATAGCACTTTCACTGCAACAGACATTGTACAATCTACGAATGGAAATTACTATTCTGTAGGTTGGAATTTATTAAGAAAAATAGATTCATTAGGCAATGAAGTGTGGATAAAATCTACAGGAGATGCCCTCAGGATTATAGAATCAGAAGATGGATATTTATATTTAGGCGGCGGTTCTGATGGATTTTATTTTGCTAAGTTTGATACTTCCGGGAATTCAATTTTTCAAAATAACTTTTTTGAAAATGCCGGAGCAAAGGATATCTGCGCGGATACAAAGGGAAATTTCCTGCTTGCCGGCAGTATTAATTTAGTTGATACTTTAGGTGATAATCAAAATGCTATGTTTGCAAAATTTAATCCTATGGGTGAATTAATTTTTGCGAAGTCGGTGAATACTATAGGATTATTTGGAGAATTGCTATCGTCCTGCAATTTATCTTCTGATGGTGGCTATATTATGTGCGGACACACAAATTATCCAACACCGGGTATATGGGAAGACAATGTACTTGCTATTAAATCTGATTCAGCAGGAAACACTTCTCCTATTGTAACAATTAAAAGCCAAGAAAATGAGTCAGTAAGATATTTTGAACTTGAGCAAAACTATCCTAATCCATTCAATTCAACAACTTTAATAAAATACTATATTAAAAAACCGGGAATTATTAAAATCGTAGTATATGATATTTTAGGAAAAGAAAGATTTGAATTAGTTAATTCAAAACAACACCCCGGTTCTTATTCAATAAAATTAAATGTGAATGATTTGAACAGTGGTCTTTATTTATACGGGTTAATTGTTGATGATCAATTCAGTGGTTGTAAAAAAATGATTGTATTAAAATAGATATCTAATATTTTTGTTAATTTAAATTGAAAAAAACGTGAGTAAATTTTTTTTTACAATAATATGGTATTACCGGAAAAGAAGTAGTCACATTAGTTAATGAATACAAGCAAAACGGAAGTTATCAGGTGACCTTTAATGGTATTAATCTTCCGAGAGGAGTTTATTATTTTAGATTAAATTCAGGAGAATGGAACCAGGTAAGAAAAATGTTATTAATCAAATAATTTATAATATTATATTTTTAAAAATTCATAAATGGACTATCAGAAAAAACCGTTACCTGCCAAGCTTGGAACAATAGGATTTGCATTACTGGGAATTGGGCTGGTATCAATGATCGCATCGTTCGCGGTGAATACTCAGAGAGCTTTCTTTGATTATCTCTGGATGTATATGTTTCTTGTGAGCATAGGCGTTGGATCGCTTGCGCTTGTTGCTCTGGAATATCTTGTCGGCGCGACCTGGAGCACGCCGTTCAGGAGAGTGTCGGAATTCCTTGCTTCAATCATTCCCGTGCTTGTGATATTAGTCATTCCATTATTCTTTGGAATGCACGATCTCTTTCACTGGACGAGTCCGGAAGCGCTTGCAACTGATCCGATACTCAGGTCAAAAGAACCGTATCTGAACATGCAGTTCTTCACAATAAGAATCATTATTTATTTTGTGATCTGGCTTGTGTTCTTTTATTTGTTCACAAGAAATTCACAGAAGCAGGACATTACAAGAGACCCGGCGCTGACAAAGCAGAGCATAAAGCTGTCTGCAGTCTTCGCTATATTGTTTGTCATTACAATTGCATTTACTTCGATAGACTGGATAATGAG
>DAIPYG010000172.1:0-2820 GCA_036782875.1 Bacteroidota bacterium
CGCTTTTCTTTTGAAAGAGCAAAAGAAAAGCTTGGCAAAAGAAAAATCTCCCGCTGGTGAAAAATTACCGGAAATTCTTTCGCAATGGCAGCAAAAATCACATCTCCTCACTCGATTCGCTCTTTCGTCAGTCAGGTGATTTTTGCTTTCGCCATTTCTCAGAATTTCTTAACTGCAATTTTTCACAGGCGGGTCTGTTTTTAAAACCTGAACGTTTTAATCCATTTTAGATATTTTTCAAATGATTTAAAGATTTTGAAAATGTTTTGGACGATAATGAATTACCGTCAGAAAGTACTTGATTTATTTAACTGCAGTCAGAAAGTACCTGACCTAAATGAATATTATACCGGGCAGTCATATGACAAGTTTCTTAATAGTAAAAGATTTTCATTAAATGACTTGTCATAGATGTATTAAATTCAGAATTCAATTTTCCTTCATAGACAACTGTATTCTCTTACGTTCAATGTCAATGCTGACTATTCTCACCATCACCTTCTGATCTAATTTTAGAACTTCTGCAGGATCTTTAATGAATCTGTTGCTGCTGATCTGTGAAATATGAAGAAGTCCGTTTTCCTTAATGCCGATGTTTACGAATGCACCGAACTTGGTTATGTTTGTGATGATCCCGGGAAGGCGCATTTCCTCTTTTAGATCGTTGATGTCATTAACAGTTTCAGAGAAAGAAAACACTTCCGCCTTCCCTCTCGGATCAAGTCCCGGCTTTCTTAGTTCATTCAAAATATCTTCAAGCGTTGGGAGTCCGACTTTATCATTTATATATTTCTTTATGTCAATCTGCTTCCGCACTTCATCAGAGCTTATGAGATCATTCACAGGTTTTGACAGATCCTTTGCCATCTTATCGACTATTGTATAGCTCTCCGGATGAACAGCGCTGTTATCCAGTGGATTCTTTGCTCCGGGTATACGGAGAAATCCTGCTGCCTGCTCAAACACTTTATTGCCTAAACCTGAGACCTTCATTAATTCTTTTCTGGATTTAAAAGGACCGTTGTCCTGCCTGTATTTTGTTATGGCATTAGCTATCTTCGGACCAATACCTGAAACATATCTCAGGAGATGTTTGCTTGAGGTATTGAGATTCACTCCGACATTATTAACTGCGAAGCTCACAACCTGATCCAGACTGTCTTTTAAGAGCTCCTGATCTACATCATGCTGATACTGACCTACACCTATTGACTTTGCATCAATCTTTACAAGTTCGGCAAGCGGATCCATCAGCCTTCTGCCGATGGATATTGCACCGCGGACTGTAAGATCCAGCTCGGGAAATTCTTCTCTTGCAACTTCAGAAGCCGAGTAGATCGATGCGCCTGACTCATTTACCATATACACTTCAATATCAGAAGACTTGCCCAGTTTAGATTTAATAAAACTCTCAGTTTCCCTGCCGGCAGTTCCGTTACCAATGGCAATTGCTTTGATCTTAAATTGTTTTATAAGTTTATTTATTACTTCAGTAGTTTCTTTGATCTGATTCTGCGGAGGATGAGGATATATTGTTGAATTATGCAGCAGACTCCCCTGTTCATCGGGACAGACAATTTTACATCCGGTTCTGAAACCGGGATCGATTGCCAGAGTAACTTTAGGTCCCAGCGGCGCAGCAAGCAGGAGCTGCCTGAGATTTTCGGAGAATACAAGTATAGCTTCTTTGTCAGCTTTAGCTTTTGCACTGTTGAAGAATTCAGTTTCGATAGATGGAGTTAAAAGTCTTTTAAAAGAATCTGCCGCTGCAAGTGAAACCTGTGAAGTTGCATCAATGTTTGTTTTATTCTTAATAAATAATTTTTCAAGTATCTTTACTGCGATCTGATCATCAACGGAAATGGAAACTCTAAGTATACCTTCCTGCTCTGCCCGTAGTATTGCAAGCAGTCTGTGTCCGGGACATTTTTTCAGATCCTCTGAATAATCAAAATAGTCCAGATATTTCTGCCCTTCTTCTTTTTTCTTTAATGAAACCTTTGAAGTGAGAATAGCTGTCTGTGCAAAAAGTTCTCTGACGGAATTTCTTGCCGTGATATCTTCGCTGATCCATTCTGCAATGATATCTCTTGCTCCAGCAAGAGCATCTTCAGAGGATAGAACCTGCTCATTCAGATATTTCAATGTTTCATCATTTACATTAAAATTATCCTGAGAAAATATCATAACCGCAAGAGGTTCCAGACCTTTATCGCGTGCTGCAGTTGCGCGTGTTTTTCTTTTTGGCTTAAAGGGAAGATAAATATCTTCAAGAGCATTCAGCTCCCAGCAGCTGTTAATCTTTTCTGCAAGCTTGTCTGTAAGTTTATCCTGATCCGCAATGCTCTTTAAAATATATTCGCGCCTGTGAATAAGTTCATTAAGCCGTTTCAGTTCGGACTGAATATCAGCAACCTGCATTTCATCCAGGCTGCCTGTAACTTCTTTTCTGTATCGTGATATAAAAGGTATCGTTGCGCCTTCATTCAGCAGTTCGACTGCAGCCGATACCTGTTTCTTATTTATTGAAAGTGATTTGCTAATTTGTTCGGTTAAGATCTCTGACATTCGTTGAAATAGATTATAGATTAGTGTGTATGAATTTTTTAATTTATCCTGCTTTTTAACTCTTTATAAATTCTAAAAACAATAATATTTACATATTAAATAATACAGGACAAATTAATAATTAATTCTTTCAGATATAATGTAACTAACAAATCTTACAAATCTTATGAATCTTACTAATCTTACAAATAACTCTCATGGATTATATTTATTCCTGTACTCCATCGGCGTAAGCCCTGTGATCTTTTTAAA
>DAIPYG010000173.1:0-2799 GCA_036782875.1 Bacteroidota bacterium
GTAAGATTTGTAAGATTTGTAAGATTCGTAAGATTCGTAAGATTCGTAAGATTCGTAAGATTCGTAAGATTTGTAAGATTTGTAAGATTCGTAAGATTTGTAAGATTCGTAAGATTTGTAAGTTTTGTAAGTTTTGTAAGTTTTGTAAGTTTTGTAAGATTTTGCCCGGATGATAAACAAAAATGAAATAGACTAGTCTTATTGTAATGTTAAATCTGATTCCGACCAACACAAAGGATCTTGATTATTTATGGGAGCTGGTATCCGAAAGAAACAAATGGTTCATCAAGCTAAGATATGCTGCAGTCTTAATGCTTTTATTCTTATATCTGTTTGTTGCATTTTTCAGCAGCGATGAAGTTGGTTCGGTACAGCACAGCGGAATACTTTTAATATTTTTTGCCACTCTTACCTACAACTTAATTCTAAACTACATATTCAGCTCGGGTAAAATTCATGATGACACTGAAAAATTCAATCCCCTGAAGTTTGCACTGGTTCAGATACTTTTAGACCTGATTGCTTTAACCATTCTGGTATATCTTACCGGATTACTCAACAGCCCGTTCTATTTATTCTTTATTTTTCACGCCATCATAGGAAGCATGATACTGCCGGGAAGAATTGTTTATGCAATAGTAATAGTAGTGCTGCTTACTTTTTCTTTTTTAAATTTAGCGGTTCATTTCGGAATGATTCAGGAATTTCAGATCTCGAATGCCGGATCAATTGAAACCCTGAAATTAAATTATATCTTGCTGAATCTTATAGCTTTCTGGCTGATGATGCTGGTAAGCGTAATGTTCTCGAATAATCTTGCAGGAGCATTATATAAAAGAGATCAGCAGCTGCTTGAAGCTGTTTCAGAAATTGAGCTGTCTGAAAAAGAAAAACAGAAATATGTACTGGCAGTTGTACACGAAGTTAAATCCCCTATCGCTGCAATTGTATCCTACCTGAATCTCATGATCGGCGGACTGACAGGAGAGATCAATGAGAAATCAAAAGACATACTTCTTAAAATGAAAAGAAGATCCGAAGAAGCTATCAGTCTCACAAATGACATAATTGAAGTATCAAAGATCAAGCTGCTCGAAGATATCAGAAAAGAAGAGTTAGATCCGGAAGTAATCATTACGGATATAATAGAAAAAATGAAAGATAAATTTACCGGAGTGAATATATTATTTGGATATGAAGATGAAAGAACTTCAAAGAGAGCTGTTTATGCCGACAGACACTTAATGGAGATCTTACTTTCAAACATTATCAGCAATTCCCTTAAATACACTCCTCCCGGAGGTAAAGTTGATCTGAGAATTTATGATAATGATAACAATTTCTGCATATCTCTCAGCGACACAGGGATCGGTATTCCTTCCGATGAGATAAATAAGATCTCCGGAGAATTTTACCGTGCAAGCAATGCAAAGAAGAACAGGATAGAAGGCTCCGGACTCGGGCTCTCAGTGGTTAAACAAATTATGGAAAAGCATGACGGAACGATGAATATACAGAGTCCTTCGATGATAGGAAATGAAAAATTTCCCGGAACAAATATACTTCTTGAAATGCCTTATCTTGTTGGTTGATTTGTTAATTGTGTTAATAGTATTATTTTTGTTAATTGTGTTAATTATTTTGTCGTCTTCGCGAGTCACTCCGTTATATATACTTAAAAGGAAGTTTACTATTTCTGAGGTGGACTCAACGAATGTCATTTTCAGAAAATAAATTTTTGTGAATACTTCAGCAATATCTTCATCAGTTGTTTATATTTTATCAAATATCTTTTTTAAATATTTTTTTGATATGAAAATTACTAAGGTATAAAAAAAACCGTTATGAAAAAATTAATTTTAATATTGTTCATTATTCATTGCTCAATGCTCATTGCACAAGCACAGTGGATAAAGCAATTTTCTCCAAATCATGATCTTAGAGATATAGAATTTATTGACAGAAATACGGGTTGGGTCTGCTGAGATAATTATATATATAGGACAACTGATGGAGGTATTACATGGAATGAGCAAATTCACCCAAATGTAACTTATTTTACTCAAATCTTTCCTGTAAACAAAAATGTAGTTTATGTAGTTGGATTATGGAATTTTTTAAAAACAACTAACGGGGGTGAAAACTGGATAGCTATTTTTTCGGGTGGATCCGGACAGGGACTTCCTGATTTGGAAGGGTTATATTTTATTAATGAAAACACAGGCTGGCTTGTAGGAAATGTAGTTGCAATGAAAACAACAAACGGAGGAATGAGTTTTACTGATTCTATGAGGATAGAAGAAATATCACAGGATGTTTATTTCAAAGATTCATTGAACGGGATTCTTTGCGGCTATTCAGGCGGATTTCGTAAAACAACTGATGGAGGTAAAAGCTGGAATAGAATACGGGTACTTAATCCCGGTCCTTTATATTCATTTTACAGATTATCAGTTTTTAATGACAGTATAGTTTGGTTAGGTAGCAGACCTGTTTATAAATCAACAGATTTTGGGAGTACCTGGGATAGCATTTCATATTATCCTTTTCCTGAATTCGGGGATTATGTTTACAACATTGATTTTTCCAGTTCCCTGACCGGATATGCTTGTGGAGCTTCATTAAATTTATTTAAAACCACAGACGGTGGCTATAATTGGATACCACAGCAAACCACACAGTTCTTTCCGGGATTTAATTTAGGTATTTATGCTTATAATGATTCTGTAGTTTGGAGTTGCGGCAGAAAAAGAGTTATAAATACTGTGACTGGTGGTTTAGCCGGTATTAATAATTTTA
>DAIPYG010000174.1:0-2628 GCA_036782875.1 Bacteroidota bacterium
ATTTTTGACAGGATAACAAGATTTATTTTTGACAGGATAACAGGATTTATTTTTGAAAGGATAACAGGATTTATTTTTGACAGGATAACAAGATTTATTTTTGACAGGATAACAGGATTTATTTTTGACAGGATAGCAGGATTTATTTTGACAGGATATATGTAGAATTTAATCAAATATACATTATTGAATTTTTTTTTAGCATAAATATTTTTTCTTATTTAAACCCTGTTAGACTGACTATAAATTTAGTCTGTTATCCTGTCCGATAAGGTTAAATCGAATTACATTTTGTTTTTGAATTAAATTAATCAAGTTGTTCCTGCTGCAAAAAATACCATTGCAGTTTTTTAGTTTACGAAATACCTGAACGAATTTATTAATAATTTTAATTTGCTGATTATGAATACAAGGGAATTTATGCACGAAACACTCACTGAAAGGATTATTGGTTGTTGTTTTACTGTTTACAACAAATTAGGATTCGGTTATCTCGAATCGGTATATGAAAAGAGTTTGATGATTGAATTACGTAAGGCGGATATATACGCAGAAACTCAGAAAGCAATAAAAGTAAAATACGATGATGTTATAGTAGGAGACTTTATAGCTGATATTATAGCAGAGCATGAGATTGTCCTGGAATTAAAATCCATAAGGCAATTATCTAAAATACACGAAATGCAGCTGGTTAATTATCTGGTATCGACAGGAATGGATATTGGTCTGCTGATTAATTTCGGAGAAGAGAGGGTTGAAGTAAAAAGGAAACAGAGAATTCTCACCTGATACGAGTTTCAAATTTGAATTTTTGAATAATCAGCTTCATATTATTATTTTTTCTAGATGCATTTTTCCACAATAGATTATTCCATTGTAGTTGTTTATCTGATCGCAGTTGCTTTCATAGGAATTTATACATCCGGAAAGCAGACATCAGCTAAAGATTATTTCCTCGGTTCGAATACAATTCCATGGTGGGCTGCGTGTTTTTCAGTTGTAGCCACTGAAACAAGCACACTAACATTTATCAGCATTCCCGGTCTTGCATACATTTCAAATATGAATTTCCTTCAGCTTGCAGCAGGATTTTTGATCGGAAGAATAATAGTTGCTTTTGTATTTCTGCCAAGATATTATGCGGGTAATATGGAAACAGCGTATCAGTATCTCGGTAGCAGATTCGGAAAGCCGATGAGGAAATATGCATCTGTTACTTTTATCTTTCTGAGAATATTTGCTGACGGAGTAAGATTGTTTACAACTGCCATTCCCATAAAATTTATAACCGGTCTGGGATATTTTGAATGCATTATGATAGTTGGAATAATAACCGTTGTATATTCATACATCGGCGGAATTAAAGCTGTTATCTGGACTGATGTGATTCAGATGTTCATATATTTTATCGGTGCGTTTGCTTCAATGATAGTGATATTTAACCTGCTTCCAAACGGCTGGAGCGATGTGATTGCTTTTGCAGAGCCGGGTAATAAATTTCAGTCATTTAATTTTACAATGCCGGGTTCGTTTACAGAAATGTTCACTGGAGGTTACGGTTTAGTAGGAGGACTAATTGGAGGAGCTTTTCTTGCAATGGCTTCACACGGAACTGACCAGCTGATAGTGCAAAGACTTCTCACATGTAAAGATAAAGAATCTTCACAGAAAGCTGTTATCTTCAGCGGTGTTATTGTATTCATTCAGTTTGCAATATTTCTTATAATAGGTCTGATGCTCTTTGCCTTATATAAAGGTGTTGATTTTAAAACTCTGCTTGTTGACGGACATAACCTGACAAAGTCGGATGAAATATTTCCAATGTTCATTGTTCAGAATCTTCCGGTCGGACTTGCGGGACTTGTGGTGGCGGGGTTACTGTCAGCATCTATGTCAACATTGTCTTCTACTTTCAATTCACTTGCCTCTACAACAATATTTGATCTGCTTCAGGGACGAAAGTTCATTCAGAATGAAGCAGATGAATTAAAGTATTCCCGTCTTACAACTATCTTCTGGGCATTTGTTATAATGGGTACTGGATTGCTCTTTCAGAGTGAAACAAATCCTGCAGTGGATTTTGCTTTGAAGATTCAGTCGCTTATTTACGGGGGATTGCTTGGTGTCTTTCTGTTAGGAATAATTTATAAAAAGGCAGCGCTGAAAGATGCAATTATTTCA
Source organism: Bacteroidota bacterium (assembly GCA_036782875.1). Classification (GTDB taxonomy): domain Bacteria; phylum Bacteroidota; class Ignavibacteria; order Tepidaquicellales; family Tepidaquicellaceae; genus JAGPCH01. The sequence goes on from DAIPYG010000174.1 coordinate 2,182, forward strand.
TATACATTTGCCATTGTAATTTTAGCTTTGCTTTTCATTCTTCCTAAGTTTGGAGTAATGCCTGCCATTAACCTGACCTGGTTTACGCTCTTCGGTGTAATAATAACATTTATAGTTGCTAATGTAACAATGCTTTTCGGCAAAAAACCTGTTAAAGATTAAATCAGTTAACCGATACCGCTAAATTATCGCATCCGTCAAGAAAGATTTTTTTTGTTTCTCGTCTTTTTCTGCTTTCTGATATCTTCCATAAATTTTATGTAGATATTCCTTTTTTGAAATATGGCTCATATTTATTGTCCCATATTTTGTATTCTAAATACGGTTACATTAATTATGACTCAACGACCTGCTATTAAATCACGACTGGGTTACATTAAATATGACTCAAAGCGTATATTTTTCTTAGAAATATAAGTTGTTTTATCTTTCTTATTTATTTGTTAA
>DAIPYG010000175.1:0-2507 GCA_036782875.1 Bacteroidota bacterium
TTTTCACAGGCGGGGTTGTTTTTAAAAAAACAGAAATAAGTTTAATTTTGAATCAAATAAAATAATTAATTATCATTTAAAATTCGTTTTAGACAGCAATGATTTAGGATTTGGAATCTGAATGATTTTTAGATTTTAGATTTTCAACAAATTTATAACTGAATAAAATACTCCTTAATTAAATTATTAATATTGAAAAAATAAAAGCCGGAAGAAATTACCTCTCCGGCTTTGAGTCTGTATTTATTTATATTTATTAAACAATTTACTTATTCAACCAATTAACCAATCATCCAATCCTACAATCAATTATTTCAATAGAAGCATTTTTGAGAATAAAATCCTGTCTCCGAAATTTACTGAATAAAAATATACTCCTGAAGTGAAATTCTCTGCCTTCCAGACAAACTCATATATACCTTTGCCATTTATAAAAAGCTCTGCAATGTCAACAAGTATTCCTGCAGAATTGTATATCTTTATTAATGCTATACCTGAATAGTTCTTTTCAACTATAAATTTTATTGTAGTCTGAGGATTAAACGGATTCGGGTAATTGCTTAATAATTTATAGCCCTCGGGAATACTGTTTTCAGTAACCACCTCTTCAGGACCCGTTATAGCATTGGGGTTACCGAAGCTTGTGAATGGGCTTATGACACCGTACGCTATGCTAAGCTCTATGATCTGCTGTTTTAATGCAATCGCTTCAGGTGAAGCAGGATTCAGACTGTAATATTGAATAAGCATATTTTCAATTTTCTGCTTTGCCCAGACTTTTGTGAGGAACTGATATCTTGAATCTGCACTGTCATTTCTGTTGAAATTGTATTGATATGAAACAGGCTGATTAAAAGCTCTACCGGATAATGTAACAGTTAAAGGTCCTGTTTGTGTATATCTTCCCGCTACTATCATTTGCTGCCCTATGTATAAGTTGGGCAAAGGATCCGGATATATATTGTTGATATATGGAGAAGAGAATGTAATAGTCGGACTCAGCAGTACAGGATTTTTTATTCTTAAATAAAAATTTGTGATTCTGGATTCGAGTTCGTCGTTGAGAAGAAATTCCGCATAACCGTTATTCTGTGAAGACATAAGTGTAAGCAGCTGTTGATCAACATCTGTGCCTATGCCAAATGAATAGAGGAATATTTCAGTTTCAGTGGAAGTAATTAAATTATGCACATGGTTTAAGAGCGCAGTTCGTTCCGTAATTCCCACTGTCGGCATTCCGTCTGTAAGAAATATTATTATGTTGGCTGTACTGTCATTTGCTGCATTAAACTGCGGAACAGCATTTGAGAATGCACCTGAAATATTTGTAGAACCTGAGGCTGAAATATTAGACACATACTGCAGAGCAGAATCCCTTGACTGCGGAGTATACAATACATGTCTGTTTCTGAACTGATAGACATATGTTTCAAAATCTATGATGTTAAATTTGTCTCCTGCGTTAAGATTATTCACAATAAAACTAGCTGCATTTTTTGCCTGAATTATCTTGGTACCACTCATACTTCCTGATCTGTCAAGCACCAGCGTAAAAACTTTTTTTATTATATCCGCAGTTGCACCGGAATTTGGCTCTGCTATAAACATAAAAAATCCGCCAAGTGTATCCGGAAGCAATGTATCAGGTATCATAGTTGAATAGCTGTATAAACCCAGTTCACTAAGATTAAGTGAATACTTTATTATAAAATCAACGGAAGGAACGGCAGAATACTGGTTGCTGATCACCGTAGCTGAATTACCGTTATTTACTATCTGAATGAGTGGGTTTGAACTCACTAATCTGATGCTGTCAATTGTTCGCGGAGATGCCAGATTAAATAACAGTTCCTGGTATTCAACAGTTTGATTCTGGATCAGTCTGTAATCATTCCGGTAATTGTAAAACACGCTTCCAAAATCATATTTGAGAAACTGAACATATGTCATCTCGACAATTAGCGTTGAGTCTCTTTTTACCTGATCAGGAATTGTAAAAAACATCGGCTTGGCACCAAGATAATTTCTCAGATTTGTGTTCATGGTTCCGCCGGGAAGTGAAGTATCCTGAGGTGTCGGTGAAATCTGAGCAGTGTGCCAATCTCCGTTTAATTTCCATTTCAGACCTATTCCACTTGCTCCTTCCGGTAATGGAAAAGCATATGCGACTGTCTTATCACTCCCTAAATTGTTTAAAAATAACTGAGATGTTTTGGTTATTGAGATCTGAAGCTGAACTGAAGTTTCAATCTTTGTTCCTGTTAATTTCAAATAGGTTCCAAGAGAAGCATTTACCACTCCCACTCCGTTTGAATTCGCATTTGAAATCAAGAGAAGAAAGTAGAAAAGCGTAAATATCTTTTTCATACTGCTACCCTCCTTTTTTTTGTTAAAATAAACGGATTAAATTCCCGTTTAAAGTCAAAAATCAATTATATATTGATCTTACAACCACATCCGTCCAAAACGTTTTGTTCTTGAACAGCAGGCTTTGACTTCTAAAGGAG
>DAIPYG010000176.1:0-2403 GCA_036782875.1 Bacteroidota bacterium
TTTTATGTAACAGGAATTTTTTTGGTATGTTTTTTAATACTTAAAAAAAAGATGTTTGCATCACTTTATATTTGTTCCTTCTTATCTCAACATACAGAAGGAAGAAAATAACCGGCAAGATTGTGTTTTCCCCAAACGCTACCACGACTGCTCACAGCACAGATAATAGAAATTAATTATCTATAAATATTAATATCCATTACTCATAACATTACCTGATGGAACGCGGATATTCCGTAATTTCCGTTTAACAATTAAATTAACCTATATAAAAAAACCAATAATGAAAAAAACATTCTGTTTATTTATCTCCATCCTCCTTTTTACTTTTACATTTATTTCAAACAAAAGCGATGCACAGCTGCTGAGCGGATATAACCAGCAGTTCTATACATCAGTTTTTTCTTCAGCCGAAGGAATTGCAATGCCCTTCCTCTTACAGCAGGGTTATAAAACCATGCCGGGAGTAATGATACATAACGATACTATGTTAATGTTTAACAGTCAGATATATACTATTCTCAGCAAATATCAGAATCCTGAATCCGGTAATCCAAACAATTATTATCTTATGCCGGCGCAGTACAATCAATATCAGATTCAGATATTCAAAAATGTCTGGCCGTTTCATATCCCGAATGATTTTTATAATTATTCTGACTTTACATTTTCTTCCCTTGCTGATTGTGTCGGATACGGTACAAGACTTCTGTCAGCTGTAGGCGATACTACCGAAGCAGGGAATGCATATCTTAAGCTCATTAAAACGATCAAGACCGCCAATACAACATTGATTGCCGACAAAGGATATGTTGCATCTGCATATCAGGTCGGCGCTGCATTTCCTACTCTGCCTGATTTAAATCCTGCCGGATGGGAATATGTTTCTGGTAATGTTAACAGTGATTCCATTAATGCATATAATCACAGAACGGATCCGTCAGTCCTGCAGTATAACGGAAGGATCAAAGGCGGATTCAATTTATCACAACAGGGCGATGTACTTTCTTTTTCTTACGGACCGGGAGGCGAATCAAACGGTCACTTTATGGTAATGACCGGAACTCCTTATCCTATTAATTCTGATACGGTAAGTCATTTTTATCCTAATGTCCCGGGTCCTGCAGTTCAGACTTTTTTAAATACCTACAATGTTTACGGAACACCTGTATACGACTGTTCGGGAAAGAAAGCGCACTTCCATGATTCAAGAGTTTATCTGAGCGGCATTGGTCACGGAATATTATGGATACTTACACAGCCATCTACAGGCGTTCCTGTCGGATTCATATTTGCTCCGCCGGCACCTTCAGTTACAACTATTAATCCTATACTCCTTGATAATGCAAGTACCTGGGCTATTACAGTCGGCAGGTATAACGTAAAAGGTATCGGAATAGAATATAACGGTAATGAAATTCCAGATAAATATAAGCTCTATCAGAATTATCCCAATCCGTTCAATCCGTCAACAACAATTAAATTTCTAATTCCGGAACAAAAGTTTGTCGAGGTAAAAATATTTGATCTGCTCGGAAGCGAAGTGAAAACCTTATTGTCAGAAAAGCTGGCATCCGGAAGTTACAGTATAAAATGGAATGCCGAAGGAATTCCGAGCGGAGTCTATTATTATAAACTCACTGCCGGAGAGTTCAGTCAGACCAGGAAACTTATACTCCTGAAATAAAAGTTAATTCTTCCCGCAACTTCTGAACCACAGATCACGCAGATCAGATTTTTTCGCTGATCAGATCATTTGATTCCGAATGGATCACAAGTTTATAGGAATCAATTAAAAAAATTTTCCGATCCCGGAGGGATAGCATGTTCTTTAAAATTTATTTCTTTCCAAAGCTGGTGTGATATTATTGAATGCATAATATCACACCTTTAATTTAATTTGAGAACCTTAATGTAATTCTTAAATCAACAGCTCCCCGACATTCTCTACTTTCTTAAACTCAATATCCTCAAACTCCTTAAAATGCTTTTCTCCGTATTTAATTTTCATAAATCTGAGCGGAACATTTGAATCAAGAAGTTTTTCTTTGTCCTTCATTATTAACTGATATGTATCATCATCGTCTTTTGTTTCTCCTGTTGTATCCTTAATATGTCCTTTTTTGTCCTGAGCGAAATACCAGTTATGAATATCTTACTGTTTAAAAGGCAGAAGACCTTTATAAGCAGGTTTGGCTATTTCAAGTTTATACAATTCTTCAAACCATTCAGCAAATTTTCCTTTTAATTCGTTTCCATCATCATCATAAGAACGGTAATTCGCTACTCTGTCTATGAAGATAAGAGACAGGACTTTAATTCCGTGATGCTTTCTATATTAATGAATGCCTGATTATTTCCATACATTGTATATACAGAATCAACTTCAATCTGTTTTACTAA
>DAIPYG010000177.1:0-2091 GCA_036782875.1 Bacteroidota bacterium
ATGAATCTTATGAATCTTATGAATCTTATGAATCTTATGAATCTTATGAATCTTAGAAATCTTATGAATCTTAGAAATCTTATGAATCTTAGAAATCTTATGAATCTTATGAATCTTATGAATCCTATACTAAATTGATTCTAAAACCGCTATTGAGTAATTTGTTAAACATTTCATAAAATAAAAAGAACACGGAGGTTTTAAAATGGCTGTAAAAGTCGGTATAAACGGATTCGGAAGAATTGGCAGACTTGTCTTGAGAAGGATGCTGGATCTCGGAGGATTTGATATTGTCGGTATAAATGACCTGACAGATAACAAAACACTTGCACATCTGTTAAAATATGATTCGGTTCACGGAAGATTCAATGGTGAGGTAAAGATTACGGATAAAGGAATCAGTGTAAACGGTGATGAAATAAAAATCACAGCTGAAAAAGATCCCACAAAACTCGGATGGGGAGCTCTGGGAACAGATGTGGTGATAGAATCCACGGGAGTATTCACTTCTATGGAAAAGCTTAAACTGCATCTTGACGGCGGCGCTAAAAAAGTGATACTTACAGCTCCGGCAAAAGATAAGCTGGATGCCACGGTTGTTCTTGGAGTTAATGATTCGGTATTAAAACCTGATATGAAAATTATTTCTAATGCTTCATGCACGACCAACTGTCTGGCTCCGATGGTAAAAATTCTGGATGACAATTTTAAAATCGTAAAAGGTTTTATGACAACTATTCATTCCTACACAAATGATCAGGCATTGCTGGATCAGCCTCATAAGGATCTCCGCAGAGCAAGAGCCGGAGCGATGAATATTATTCCGACATCTACCGGTGCGGCTAAAGCAGTCGGTGAAGTACTTCCGCATTTAAAAGGTAAGCTGGACGGATTTGCATTGAGAGTTCCGACCCCGGATGGTTCGCTGACTGATTTTGTATGTATATTAGAAAAAGATACAACAAAGGAAGAGATCAATGCGGCTATGAAAAAAGCATCTGAAACAACAATGAAAGGTATACTTGAATATACAGAAGATCCTATAGTTTCAACTGATATAGTAGGAAATTCAAGCTCCTGTATTTTTGATTCACTTTCTACAATGGCAAGCGGAAATCTTGTTAAGGTAATCGGCTGGTATGATAATGAATGGGGTTACAGCTGCAGGGTTGTAGATCTTCTTAAAAAGATTGCTTAATTATTAAACAGTAAAAAATGGATACAGTCTTTTTGGTAGTAAGTCTTTTTCTTCCCCGGACTATTCTGATAATATATTTTTTTCTTCATCAGATACCGGGAAATACAGTCCCGTTCATTGGAGATATCATCCTGACTGCTTTTATACCCAGAGCTCTTGTTCTGATTTATATTGCTCAGAATCTCGGAACTGAATCACCATGGTTCTGGATACATTTAGTGGTTGCACTTATGGTCTATTTCGGCGGGGGAAAGAAATACAGAGACTTCAGGAAGAAATAGATCTTTCGATTCGTAAGATTCATAAGATTTGTAACATTTGAAAAAGGTTTTCAATTAATTTTGAAAACCTTTTTTGCTTGAATTTTAACAGTTTAGGTCTGTGAAAAATTTATTTTTCACAGCTAAAGCATAAGAATACTTTGTAAGTGAATTATTATGATTATGAATTTATAGTTTAATACATAAAAGAAATGGGAGCGCAGGACAGGCTGAAACTTTTTTTAATTATAACTTGAAAACCTGAAACTCGTTAACTGTAACCCGACTCGTAATTTTTATATTGAAACTAATAATAAAAAAGGTTATCCGAATAATAAGATATCCTTTTCTATTTGTAATTAGAAATTTGTAATTGAAGAAGAGGTGTGGGACAGATTCGAACTGTCGAATAAAAGTTTTGCAGACTTTCCCCTTAAGCCACTTGGGTACCACACCGGAATCAATTAACAGTTAGCAGTTAGCAGTTAAGAACATTATATATTTATCAGAATAATAAATTCTATATTCCATAAATGATAAGAGCGGGAAACGGGACTCGAACCCGCGACTTCAACCTTGGCAAGGTTGCGCTCTACCAACTGAGCTATTCCCGCAAACGAATGCAAATTAATT